>NZ_BAFX01000044.1 GCF_000308815.1 Nocardia concava NBRC 100430 | reverse complement strand
GATCACCTCCGAGGCGAACAGCTCGTAGCTGCGCTTGGTGTCCTCCCAGCTCGCCATGTCCACGTGCAGGACGAGCATGGTGCCGAAGCCGCCGGTCTTCTCGATGAGCTGCTCGATGCGCGCGATCGCCTCGTCGGGGGTGCCGATGATGGCCTGGCCGAATTCGCCGAGATTGTCATTGCGCCACTGGTCGATGACGCCTTTGGGGGTGTCCGCCCATTCGGGTGTCTGGCCGGTCTGGCGGTTGACATAGGCGGCCATCGATCCGATGCGGCGGCTCACCGCGCGCTCAGCGTCCGCGCGGGTCTCGGCGAGGAAGATCGGGTTGACCAGACGCCAGCGTGCGCGGTCGGCGGTGTGGCCGTGTTCGGCGCATACCTTCTCGTAGACGCCCCAATTGCGGTCCAGCACTTCGAATCCCATGGGCGAGCTGGCGGCCAGCGAGAGCAGGGAGAGTCCGTGCGTGCCCGCCAGCACCGAGCCGTTCGGGGAGATGGTGGACGCGGTGGCGACCTCGATACCGGCCGGATCGTAGGTTGGCAGCTGGGCGCGGGCATCGCGCAGGGTGAACCAGTCGGTGGTCATGTTCACGACCTCGCCACGCAGCAGCGGCAGGATCGCTTCCAGCGCTTCGCCTTGGCGGCGGCGCTGATCGGAGGGGTCGATGCCCATCATGTGCGCGTCGAGCGGGATCTTGCCGGGGCCGGTGCCGAAGATCAGGCGTCCGCGGGTCTGCAGATCCAGCTGGGTGATTCGGTCCACGGTGACCAGCGGGTGGTGGTACGGCAGCGAGGTGACGCCGGTGCCGAACCGCAGCCGCTGGGTGCGCTCCGCGGCCGCGGCGATGAAAACGTCCGGGGCGGGGACGATTTCGGCGCCGGTGGAGTGGTGCTCGCCCATCCACGCCTCGTCGAACCCGAGGTGGTCGAGGTGTTCCATCAGGTCGATATCGCGGCGCAACTGCAGGGCCGGGTCGGCGTCGAGGGGGTGGTACGGGGCGAGGAAGGCCCCGAACTTCATCGATTCAGCGGTCCACACGGTGGATCTCCTTACCCAGTGCGCCGGGCTTCGTCGCCCGGTGCGGTACACCGAGTAAATCTGGATCAAGTGATCCAGAAGTCGAGCTGTCCCACTGAGCGGATTCCTGCGTTCGGCGGTGTGAAAAGCTCTTGGCGTGACCGTTCAAATGCAGAACCGCCAGGGCACCGCGACCCGCGCCCGGCTGGTGAAAACCGCCGAGCGCCTGTTCGCCGCCCATGGCGTCGACGCCGTCTCGGTACGCGCGATCAACGCCGCCGCCGGCCTCGGTCCCGCCTCGGTCAACTACCATTTCGGCACCAAGGACGACCTGATCGCAGCCGTCCTCCTCGACCTCGGCGCCACCGTCCGCGACCGCATCCGCGCCAACACCGACGCCCTCGCCGCCGACGAAACCCCGCCCACCACGGAAGCTCTCGTCCGCGCCGTCACCGAGCCCTACCGAGACCTCCTGCTACGCCACCGAACCCGCGGCATGCGCTGGATCAAAATCGTCACCCAACTCTCCCTCCACACCCACCCCGCCCTGACAGCCGCCGAGGCAGACCTCCCCGCCTACCTCCACACCCAACTCCGCCGAGCGTTCCCGCACTCGGACCCAACCCGCCTCGAAGCCCGCTGGGCCATA
Organism: Nocardia concava NBRC 100430; assembly: GCF_000308815.1. Classification (GTDB taxonomy): domain Bacteria; phylum Actinomycetota; class Actinomycetes; order Mycobacteriales; family Mycobacteriaceae; genus Nocardia; species Nocardia concava. The sequence continues at coordinate 118,149 of NZ_BAFX01000044.1, read as the reverse complement.
GCCCTGATGGGCTTCCTCCAAGCCTTGGCCCGAGCCGACGAATGGCACCCGGGCCCCACCCCACCCCCAGCCGAATACCTCACCACCCTCCATGAAGACCAGGTCATCTTCCTGATCGGCGGCCTAGACCGCCTCCTCGCCACCCCCTGACCCATCCTCACCCGAAGCCGACCCTCACCGCGATCAATCGCGCGGACCTCGAATCGTGCGACCGATCCCTTCGGGTCTGCCCGCCTCGCCTTGTGCGGCTGCGAAGCGCGCGAGCCGGGCGCGTACGTCCGCCGGCATCGGCGTGGTCCTTCGCGTATCCAGATCGACATGCAGGTCCAACTGCTCGGACACCGCGACCCGCGTGTGTTCGCCGAGGTCGCGTACTTCGTGAAAGAAGTGCAGCCGCTTGGCATCCACGCCCAGCAACCAGGAATCCACGGCCAGCCGCGCCCCGCGCCGCACCTCTCGTTCGTAGGTCATCGCACTCTGCACGACGACCTTCCCCAACCGTCTCACCCGGACGTAGTCATCGCCCAACCCGAGCGCATCGGTGAACGCCGCATGCGCCCGATAGACGACGATCCCGTAGTACTGGGCATTCATATGGTCATTGATGTCGATCCACGTCGGGTCGACATCACATTCAAGGGTTCGCATGCCGCAAGATCATCGGCCGCGCGCCGGCGGTGGGTCAATCCTCGGTTTGCCTTGGGAATCCCCAAGATTCGACTATGACCCGGTCCCGGATACGGTGCATTCCATGCGGATGACCTTCGACGATCTCCGGATATTCGTGGCGGTTTGCCAGGCCGGCAACCTGAGTGCTGTCGCTCGCGATCTCGCGTGTACGCAACCCGCGGTGAGCCAGCACGTCAAACGGCTCGAACAAACCACCGGCGTTCGCCTTCTCGACCGGGGACCCGACGGCGTCACCCCGACGCCCGAGGGTCAGGTCCTCTACGCCGCCGCCCGCGACGGCATCCTCGGCGTCGACCAGGCGCTGCGCCGGATCCGCGAAATGTCCACCGGCCAAACCGGTTCCGTCCGCATCACCACCGGCGCCACCACCATCCGCAACTTCATGTCCGAGGCCATCACCACGTTCCGCCACGAACACCCGCACGCCACCCTCGATTTCCGCACCATCACCTCAACCCGCCGTTGCTTCGAGTCCCTCGCCGAGGGCGCGGTGGACCTGGCGTGGGTCACCATCGGCGACCCTGTCCCCGGCATAGAACAACGTCCGGTTCTCGAACTCCCATGGGTCCTGGCTACCCGCGTCGATGACCCCCTGGCCCATCGCCCTTCGATAAGCCCCGCCGATCTATCCGAAATCCGCCACATCCGCCTCCCCGACCACGCCATCTCCCGAATCCACCTCGACACGGCCCTCAACCGCCTGGGCATCCACCCACCCTCCGAATCCGGCACGGCCGACTGGCCCACCGCGGTTCTCCTGGCCGAACTGGGCCTGGGCCACGCCATAGTGCCCGCCCTCCCCTACGACTCCGCCACCACCCGCCCGCTGCACTACCACCCGCTCCCTTTCCTCCCACCCCTCCCCGTAGGCTGGGCAGCCCGCCGCTGGCAATCCCTCAGCCCCTTGGCCCAATCCTTCGCCACCCTGGTCGAACACCAATGCCGAACCATCGAAACCTGATCTGGCCGAACGCAATAACCACCGTCACCCCTGCTGCTCCGGGGCGAATGGGAATCAGGATGGCCAGGTGAAGTCGGGGTCGGTGAGGTAGTCCTGGCGGCGGGCATCGAGGGCCATGGTGACCATTTCGCGGGCGCCGGGGCCGATTATGCGGCGGAGGGGCGGGTTCGGTAGGTCGACCAGCTGGAGCAGTTCGGCTGCGCCGACTTCGGGGGCGGGGTCGGTCCATTGCTGCTCGCCCTCGGTGGGTGTGGGCGGCGCGGCCGGGTCCGGGTAACCCGGCATACCCAGAATGGCTTCGCGCGTGCCGTCATACGCGGGCAAGGCCGCCGAGGGGAACCGCATGCTGGACCCGGCCCAGTCGGTGTCGAAGCCACCCAGTTGGGCGATGCTGACGTGAATTCCGAAGGGGCGCAGCTCGTCGGCCAGGGAGGCGCTGAATCCTTCCAGGGCCCACTTGCTGGCGTTGTACAAGCCGAACAGCGGTAGCGAACCCACCGCGCCGACGGTCGAGATCTGCACGATGTGCCCGGATCCCTGCTTGCGCAGGTGCGGCACGGCGGCTTGCGAAACCCAGAGCGCGCCATAGAAGTTGGTGTCCATCTGGGTGCGGATCGCGGCCTCGTCCAGTTCTTCGAGCGCGCCGACGAGTCCGAATCCGGCGTTGTTGACGATCACGTCGATGGTGCCCGACCGCTCGAATGCCTGGTTCACGACGGCGATCACGTTCTCACGCTCGCGAACGTCCAAGGGCAGCACGGTGAGTCGCTCCTGCGCGAGGTCGGCCAGGCCGCGTGGATCGCGGGCCGTCGCGACGACGCGGTCACCGCGCTCGAGTGCCGCGCTGGTGAACGCGCGGCCCATGCCGCGGTTGGCGCCGGTGATGAACCATGTCCGGGTCAAATCTCAGTCCTTCCCTGACGAGACGACAGGTTTGTCTCGATACAAACATTCATACCGCGCCATCGCCCCGGGGTCGGAGGCAGGGAGACTCTTGACTTTCCTACCGGGAAAGTGGAGTCTTACTTTCCAGGGAGGAAAGTGAAGGTGTCACCGAACAGGAGGTCTCGACATGGGAATCTTCCGAAAGACCAAGCGTGATCGCGAGGACACGGCCAAGGAGCAGGCGACTGAGCCGACTCGGTCCGACGAGGAGGCCAAGCGTCGGCGGCGGCGTCGGCGGCTTCTCGGGGGTGCGTACACCGGGGGCTGGGGTGGGAGCTGAAACCGGATTCGCTCATCGGCTGGTTGTGGGACTGACGGGTCAGCGCGGTTGTTGTTCCACGATGGATGCCCAGTCGTCGGCCGCGTGGCCTTCGGCGATGGTCTGGTCGAAGACGGTTCGCAACAGCTGACCGATGGGGAGGGGGATGTTCTGGTCGGCGGCCGTTTGGAGGGCGAGGTGGAGGTCCTTGCGACCCAGGGTTGTGGTGAATCCTGCTGGCTGGTAACGCCGTTCGGCGATCATCGAGCCGTAGCCGGTATAGACGGGGCCCGGGAAAAGGGTTGACGTCAGAAGTTCGACGAACTGCCCGGAGTCGATTCCCGCGCCTTCCACGACGCTGACGGCCTCGCCCAATGACTGGATCGCGCAGGCGATCAGGTAGTTGCCGAGGATTTTCACGATGTTGGCCTGCTCCGGGCGGTCGCCGAGTCGCCATGTGCGCGAACCGATCACGTCGAAGAACGGCTGCACACGGTCGATCAGTTCGGGCCCACCGGCGGCGAGGATGTTGAGCGCTCCGGCCTCGGCGATCGGGGCACGGCCGAAGACCGGGGCCGCGACGTATCCCACGCCGTGCTCGGCATGCGTCGCGGCCGCCCGGCGCGCCAGGTCAGCACTGACCGTTGCGAGGTTGACGTGAACGGTGCCGCTCGCGGCTCGAGCGAGAACACCCGAGTCGAGGAAAGTCTCGGCGACGGCGTGGTCGTCGGACAGAACCGAGAAGACCACCGGCACATCCATGGCCTCCGCGACCGTGGCGGCACGGCGGGCGCCCGCGGCGACGAGTTCATCGGCGGGCCCGTCGGAGCGATTCCACACCATGACGTCGTGACCGGCCTTCAAGAGGTTGCGTGCGATGGGTTTTCCCATAGCTCCGAGACCGATGACCGCGATGTCGCTCATGACGTTCTCCCTTCCGTGAACCATCTAAGACGGTTCACAGGATGCCATAGCGCTACCATCAAGTCGAACCGTCTAAGACGGTTCACCGAGATGCAGCTCACTACGGAGGCCAGAATGACCGAGGACGCACGTCAGGTGTTCCGAATGGACAACGAGGTCCTGGCATTCCGTTTCACCGCGACCATCAGCGACCGCGCGAGCACCGCCCCGCGAGAGCGCCTGGAAACTCCCGAACGACTGAAGCTCTGGCTTCAGGCCACAGAGCTCGGCGTCCCAGCCGTGTCATCAACCGATCTGAAATCCGCCATCGAACTGCGCGAGGCCATCTACCGAATCGGTTCGGCGATCGCCGCCGGTAGAAAACCGAACTCCGGCGACGTCCACACCCTCAACGCGGTCGCCGCGGCTGGTCACGCGAAAGCCGCGCTGCAACAAGCACACTCAGCATGGCGCCTGACGAAATCGGCCCCCATCCGAGACGCCCTCGGAGTCCTGGCCACAACCGCCATCCACACCCTCGGCGGTCCCGACCACTCCCGCATCAAAACCTGCGAAGGCCCCGGCTGTGCGGGCCTCTTCCTCGACACCAGCCGCGGATCCAACCGCCGCTGGTGCTCCATGAACACCTGCGGCAACAAGGTCAAGAAATCCCGGCTCGCCACAACCTGACCCATCAAACCGATGCGGTGATCAGCACCTTCTTACCCATGTCAGTGACCTTCACCCTGTTGCGCCACCGCGACTTCGCGGACGGCGGTGGCGATGGCCCGGAAGTCCTTGCGCACGATGCCGGTGTGGTTGCTGGCGACCTTCGCGCTGATCTGGACATTGGGGTTGCGGGCGAGCACCGGGTCGAGGGTGGCGCGCATTGCCGCGTGTCCTTCCTCGGTGGCGCCCTGGGCGGCACCGGATCCCACGACGAATCGCATCGGGAAGGTGACGAGGTCGAAGACGGGGTCGCTGTCGGCGACGATCTCGTTGAGCTCGATATTGACCTCCGCGGCCTGGGCAGAACTCATCCGGGACGCGAAACCCAGTAGACCCGCAATCCCCATCGGTATCCGCAGCTTGCGGAACAGCCGCCGGATCTCGGCCTTCCCGGCCTCGCGGTCACCGTTGTCGACGGTGGCCAGATAGTCCCAGGGATAGCCGCCGTCGACCATCACCACTCCGGTTACCCGATCCGGATTCCTTGTGGCCCAGTGTAATGCGAGTGCGGCCCCGTAGGACCAGCCCACCAGGATCGGCTGCTGCAGGCCGCGCGCGGCGAGGACAGCGTCGATATCGCGCAGACACGCCTCGAACGAATAGTCCGCCGACTTCTTCGACTTGCCGCGCGCACGTTCGTCGTAAGTGACGTGACGCCAGCCGGCGCCGAGCTCGGAAATGACCGGGCGCCAGCTGCGTTGGGTGGCATAGGAGCCGTTCAGGTAGACCACGGGACGACCGGAGCCACCGCTGTCATGCACCGCCAGGGCCGTATCATCGACGGAAACCATTCCGGTCCAGGCTGATTCATTGCGGTCGAGATTGTTCACCAGGTCAGTTTGATCACCGAGGCCGGGCGGAAAAATGCCTGTTTCCGCACCACAGTGTTAAGTCGCGGCACATAGTCGGCCGCATTACGCCGAGATCGGCGGTGTGTCATACGCACTACCGTGGCGTCTTCGGACACTTTCCGGCGCGTTCGGGCCGCCGCGCCCGCATTCGACGAAATTCCCGTTATCCGCGCTGGTCTGCCCGTAACCGGGCCTGCCGAGGCGAGCCAACGATTTGAAAGGCTCACTGCGCTTACTTAATCTCGGTGAAATGCTGGAAGGGACCGTCTCCACCCGGATAACCCGGGCACTCATGGATGCCGCCGTCGTCAGCGGCAGCGATCCCGCACACCTGGTCAAGCTGGTGAGCCTGTCCGACGCGGAACTCGCCGACGACCTCGTCCGGCCGCCCACCGCGGTCGCCGACAACCTGTGGGCACTGCTGCCCGCGCATGATCTGGGCAGCCGGCTCACCCGGCACCTGATCACCTCGTTGCCCGCCGAGGGCCTCGGCCTGTGGAGCCACCTCATCACCGCCGCCGCTTCCGCGCTGGACGGACTGCGTGACGCCGTCCGCTACCTCGCGGTCCTCGCCGATCCGGCCACCGAGACAGCGGAAATCGTCGAGAACGGCGGCCTCATCACGCTGCGGTACACCACGTCAGCGCGATACGACCCGCATGCCCAGGCAGCACTGCAGGAGTACGCCCCGACGCTGATCCTGGAACATCTGCGACGCGCCTCCGGCCGTCCGATCACCCCGGTGCACGCCCAGTTCCAGCACGGCCCCCGCCCCGCACGCGCCGACCTGATCGACCTCATCGGCACGCGCAATCTGGATTTCGGCGCCGAATCCAACGCGATGACCTTCCTGACCTCCGACCTGCTCGCACCCAATCCGGGCGTGCGCCCCGGCCTCGCCGATCTGCTCCGCCGGCACGCCGAGCTGACCGCCACGAACGCCACCCGCCCCGCCACCTGGCACGACACCTTCCGCGCCGCCCTGACATCCGCGATGCGCGACAACGACCTCAGCCTCGCCAAGGTCGCTGCCGCACTTGCGCTCTCACCGCGAACCCTGCAACGCCGCCTCGCCGAGCACGGCACCACCTGGCGCGCCGAAGTCGACCGTTCGCGCCGCGATATATCCCAACATCTGCTCAACGACACCGATCTGACCACCCACACGGTGGCCGCCAGAATCGGCTACCGCGACGCGCGGGCCCTTCGCCGCGCCAATCGGCGATGGCACGGGCACCCGCCGAGCGCCCTACGAAAAGGCCGTGCCGCTGAATTGACAAGGGGTGCAGAGGGATACGACGATTCCCGTCGCGAGATGCGCTTTAGTCGCGAGGTTCAGTAAGTCGGCCAGTTGCCCGGCGTCATGAGCTCGAGCAGATGCTCGTCGGGATCCCGGAAGTAGATGCTGCGACCGCCACGCGCCCAGCTGGTCCGGCCTTCGATCGGAATCCCGTGCGCGGTCAGGTGTTCCACCCACGCGGCCAGCTCTTCCTCTGACACGGCAAAGCACACGTGGAGCCGACCGCTGCCGTCGTGAGACGGTATCTCCCCGTTCGGCAGCCCCGGCCCGGGCAGCACCTTCGGTTCGAGCGATCCGCCGCGACGGAAGAGCAGCAACACATTGTCGCCCCCGATATCGAACGCGCACAACGGGTCCGCATCCAGAATCGGATCCAGCTGCAGCACTTCACCATAGAACTTGCGGGCACGATCGAGGTCCTCGACATACAACGCGGACTCGATAATCCGGTCGAGCTTCGGCACTTTTCGCTTCTTCCTCTCGAATACGTTGTCGCAACGATCGTGCAACCTCGACCACACTCGAGGTCCAGACCCGCGTGCCCACGATCACACCCCCTGTCCCGCACCGACATCCATCCCGCACCAGACGATCTTGGTCATTTGACCTCGAGGGGGGTTGAGGTTCGAAGATAGCCACATGACAACCGCAGAACTCGATCAGACCGAAGACGTCGCCGCCATTCATGCCGTCGTCGCCGCGGTGGCCAAGGCGCAGCGCGCCGAGGATGCCGACGCCTTCCTGGCCCTGTTCCATCCCGATGCCATCTGGACCACCGGTGGCGGCAAATTCCTCAACGGGCTCAACGAGATCTCCGAGCTCACCCGCGCCGTACTGCCCGGCGCGACCAAGGACGGCTACGCCACCTACGAGCCGTTTTTCATTCGCTTCATCCGGCCGGACGTGGCCGCGGTCAAGGTCCGCCAGCGGTACTTCAACCATGCCGATGAGCTTCAGTCCCAGGGCTCACCGCTGTACGGCATGACCAAGGAGGACGGCCGCTGGCTGCTCACCTTCTGCCAGAACACCCCGGTCGCCGACCACTGACCGACTCGACCGGCCGACACGCGCGGCCGGTCTCGCTAGTCCTCGGCTTCCCGGGCGAGCATCCGCATGTACCGTTCGAGGAATTCACCGTCCGCGACCGTGCCGGTGCAGTCGAGCCAGTGGTCGGCGATGATCGACGGAGCGAGTAGGTCTACGGCGATGATCGCGCGCCTGAGCAGTTGCAGACGAGCGGGGTCCTCGGTGTCGGCCTGGAACCAAATGCTCTCGACCAGAGGCTCATCGCCGTCCAACTTGATGAAACAGGACGCGTCCACGCCGTAGCAGTAGGCGTCATCCTCGTAGACACCCAACGGGTCCCGTATGGCCTCGTCGAATCCTGCCGATGCTGTCGCGACGAACCGCCGGACCCGCGGCATGATCGGCGTCAGTGCGGCATCGACCTGCGCGAACGTCAGCCCTGCCGCCGCATAGTCGTGTTCGGGCTCTGCGATCACGTGCACATCGGTCCAGCCGATGCCGTCCGGTGCGCGGTTGGCGGCACTTGCGGCGTCGCTCGCCCGCAAGTCGCTCGCCACCTCCGCAGCCGCCGCGACCGGATGCAGACAGCGCATGCCCCAATCGTCCTCGTGGATACGGATCTTCGGCATGGCGCCAAACTCGTCGGTCACGCCACCCACCCTGTCATGGAACGCGCACGACCGATATCGGACCGCGCCTGTGTCACACCACTTCAGGTATGCGTTGCGGTGGTGGACTATTGGGCCGCGGTGGCGTAGGACGATCCGGCGCCGCCGATGACAGCGAGCAAGGTGGCTCGCAATCGCGCCACCTCGGCGGTGCCGATGATGGCGTCGAGATGCTCGTCGAACTGTTGCACCACCGCGAGTCCCGCGTCGACGACCGACCAGCCGCGAGAGGTCAGTCGCACCAGCCTGGCACGACCGTCGGCGGGATCCGGGACGCTCTCGACGTAACCTCGGCTCTCGAGGTGGCGGACCAGTTCTCCCATAGCCTGTTTGGTCATTCCCGTGCGTTCGGCCAGCACACTGGACCGGGTGCCCTCCGGGTCGACGACCTGGAACACCGGTGCATGAGCAGCCCGCACATCGGCGAACCCCGCCGCGGCGAGGCCCGCGTCGAGTTCGGCCGCCAGCGTCCGGGCGGCCGCGGTCAGCAGATTCCCGAGCAGCGGTGGACGATTCGACAGCGGATTAGTCAGGCGCTTGACCATTTTCCGAGTCCTCCTTACGCTTTGATCAAGCACCTTACTATCTTGCTGGAGAAAACCATGACTCCCCGCACCATCGCGATCACAACCGCCGCAACGATGTTGGGGATCGAGGTGGCATGGCTGCTGTTCGCGCACGGGTCGATCGGATGGATCACCGCGCTCGTCGTCGCCGCCATCGGAATCATGGTCGCAACGCGCGCACACTCTCGGACCGTGGTGATCGCGGTGCGAATCCTGATGGGTCTGTTGCTGCTCGGTTCGGTGGCCGATCGGTTCGGGCTACTGGGCGGACCGGGAAGCAGTGGAGTGTCATGGGGCGAGTACGGCGCGTTCACCGCCTACACGCGAGACCTGTTGCCACACTGGCTCGCACCCCTGGCGCCGGCCGCAGCCGCCACAGCCACCGCGGCCGAATTCACCCTGGGCCTGACCCTACTCATCGGCCTCACGGTCCGATACGTCGCCACAGCAACCGCCGCGTTGCTCACCACCTTCGCCCTCGCCATGGCCACCTCGGTCGGCATCAGCGAAATGCTGTCCTACGCCGTCCCCGTTCTCGCCGCCGCAGCCGCACTGATCGCCACAACAGCCACCGCACCCGACCGCCGCCGGGCGGCGCTCCAGCCATCGTAAGCAGCGCGCACCATCGGAAGCACTCAACGAAGTGGTGCGATGACCGCCCGAACCCGCACCGAGGAGCGGATATTCCGATGGCAACTCGCCGGACGCCCGGCTCACCGCCAAGACATCGGCTCACGTCTCCCCGAGAGCGTTGGTACCGAGAGTCGAACTCCCGGGCTCTGACCCATTCGGCTACCGATTCAGTGAAGCGCCAACCTTTCACTATTCGGATAGCCTTCGAGATACCTCGTGACAGGGGCGGCACATGTCGAGTGCCACACGAAGTCTCGAACATTGGGGAGTGAAATATGCAGAGGCTGAACCTTGCTCGTTCGACCGCCGGGATCGTTGCTGTCGCAGCGATGGGGGTGGCCACCGTCGTCTCGGCCACAACCGGATCGGCAGCTCTGACCATTCAACCGTCGCAAGCCTATTGCGTTGGCACCACGTACACGGTCACCCTGCCGGCCGCCGACGCCGCGCAGCTGGTCGCCGCAACACAGGGCTACAACCAGCTCCTGTTCGAGTGGGTCCCGGCCGCAGGTGGGAATGCGACCGAAATCGCCCGAGCCCCCTATGTTGCCGGCCAAGATGCAACCATCCGATGGACGCCCACGATCGCGGTACAGACTCGGCTCGAGGCAACGTCCTCCGCTGGCCCGGGTCACGACGGCGGTGTCGCTGAACTCCTGACTGTTGATGTTGTCCAGAACGCTCCCGCTGGGGCTAGTTGCACCTCGTCCTCCACCTCGGCGACCGGCAGCGCGGGCTGGCTCCCCAACAGCCTGTCGAGTTAGTACCTGAGCCCACGCCAGCGGAGGCTGATCGATACGGTGCCGAGTGGTGATTGCACTACCAAGAAGCCGAATCCCGTTGCGGCACCTGCCGAGTAGACCCTGTACACGACAGCCTGAATACGCATCCACTCGGTCCGCGGCGGTTGATGCGATCCAACTGAAGATCAACGGCCCAAAGGCCTCCCCCGGTGCCGCCCCATATCCGCTCCTGCCGATTTTCAGCGCAACCCGAACTGACATGTATGCACGATGCTTTGACACCAAGGGCGCAGATCAGTTGTCACGCTGTGGTTTCCGGCACTCAGCATGCCTTGTAGGAGACCGCTGTCAGGTTGAAGCGAGGATCTCGTTTCAACTTCTGAAGAGGGGCACATGTTCGACGCACGGCTCGCTGAGTTTTCCCGCGAGCGGTTGGATGGCCGACCTGTGCCCGACGATCTGCGAATGCTTCTGGTGGCTCAGTGGGAAGGTCGCACCGATTTCGGCCAACTTCTCGACCTCGACTTCTTCGAAGCGGGAGAAGCCAACCCGCTCCTGGATACCAGCTATATGCGCGAAGAGGATCTCGCACATCCGGAGACGGAGGCCGAGAACGCCGGAGCCGCCGAGTTGGCCCGGTACCTCAAGCTCGTGGCGAAAGGGGGCAAGGGATGGGTCGGTTACTGGCTCCACCCCGACGAGCCCGTAAACCAGGGCTGGCGCGTCATAATGCTGGACACCGAATTCACTTTCTGGGGATTGGCCGGCTTCAGCCTGGCCGAGGGAGTTGCTGCCGTGCAGGCGCGTTACCAGGACGAGCCCGACGAGCGAATCGCGTTCACGCGGCTGGCCACCAAACTCGCCGAGCTCGGCCTGCCACTGAGTACTCAGGACTTCGACGCCCTGGACGACAGCGGGTTCGCGGTGGACCCGGAGGAAGTCCTGGAGGAACTGGTCGAGGCTGAACGGGAGAAACGCGGTCTGGTCTAAGCAGCGGCCTCGATGCCGCGGCGGCTGGCCGTGGCCTTCATCGAGATCGGCTCGGACGGCTACGACAACCGCAGAGTCGGAGCCTTCCCCGACGCCTCACACCACAGCCGAACACACTATTCTGCTGCTGATCGCTCGGTTCCATGCAGGCCACCGCACCCGTTGGCGAACGCACTGATCTGCCGAGACCAGGTCGATGGGCCTATTCCTACACAAACCGGCGCCAGCGAGCAGGTTCCTGCGAAATGCGGTGCCAAAATGTAGGAATAGGCCCATCCGTGCCCGCCAAGCCGATCACCGAACGAAGCACTCATCTGCCGCTGATCGCTCGGTTTGAGAGGGCCGTGGCAGCCGCCAGCGAACGCGCATTTCGAGCCATGCTACGCACCACTTTGCTGCTGGTCGCGCGTTTCGCCGCATCCAGACTGATCTCTGGGGAGTCGCGGTATCGCATGATGGCTGCATGCATCGACTACCGCGGGCCGGACGCGAGGCTGACCTGATCGCCTACTACGACAACGAGATTCACCAACGCGCTGCACGCGAGCTGCCGCCACCACGCGTGCAGCGCCGCGCCGAGTATGTCGACCTGCTACAGCGCGAAGGCATCACGAACCTGCTCGAGATCGGTTGCGGCCCAGGCCATGACGGCATCGCGTTCGCGGACGCGGGTCTCGCATACACCGGCGTCGATCTCGCCCCGCAAAGCGTCGCCACCGCCCGGTCGCTGGGACTGGTGGCCTGCCAGGCCTCAGTCCTGCAGCTTCCATTCGAGGACGCGAGCTTCGGCGCCGGCTGGACCATGAGCACGCTGTTGCACATCGCCGACACCGATCTGGACTCCGCGCTGGCGGAGATCTTGCGCGTCCTGCGGCCAGGGGCGCCGCTGGCGATCGGACTGTGGGGCGACCAGCATGGCAGCGAGGAGCAGTGGGACGACGGCAGCGGGCACGGGCCCGCCCGGTTCTTCAGCATCCGCACCGACACCGCATTGAAGGCGGTACTCGAGCGACACGGGACCCTCGAGCAATGGCTGACGTGGCCGGGCACGGACCGCTGGCACTACCAGTGGGCTGTTCTGCGCCGACGTTGAAATGGGTTTGGACGAGTTTCTCCCCCCATAACGCCGATGCGAGCTATCGATGGGCCATATGTTTTCGAAAGAACAGAGCGATTAGACGGACACGCCCACACGCTGCGCGAACTCCCGAAGTGTTGTCCGCCTGTCATGTTGCAGGAGCACACCGACTACCGTCCGGAGCAGGGTTTGATAGCGGACCCATTCTTTGCCCACAACGCGTTCGGCCGTCAGCAGCATATCGAGAGCGAGCTGGTATTGGCCCAATTGCACTGCTGCGGCGGCCTTGCGACCAGATGACGTCCCTGAGCTACGGGTGTCAGGCCGATTCCACGGTTGGGCATCGTCTTCGCGACCTTCAACGCCTCGGCGTATCGCTCGTTCGAGATGTTGATGTCCACCGTCTGCATGACTTGCTGGCTGGGGCCGAAATCCGACTCGTACCATTTGGTGTCGCGACCGATGCGCGTCGCAACCGCCTTCGCTTCCTCCGTCAAACCCAATGCCTCGTGCACCCGCTGGCCGCGTCCAGCCGCGGTTGCGCCTTGAAGGAGCAGGGCGCCGTGCACGGCGAGTTTCTGTTCTGGCACCTCACCGCGGGGTTCGACCGACTCAGCGGCCTTCAGCGCTACCGCGTGGGCCTCCTCGTAACGCCCGGATACGAGAAGCTGCCAGGAAACACTGCCGCGCAGGGCCGCAAGCAGCAGCTCGTCGTTACCCTTCTCCGCCGCGGTCAACGCATCGCGAATCGCTATTGATGCGAGGTCCGGTTGCCCGAAGTGCACCAGCGCGCATCCCGCGACCCAGTTGATTCGCGCGAGATGCTCATGCGCGGGGGCGATCTCGTTGCCCTGGGCGGCGTGGGCGGTGGCGCGTACCTGAGTTATGCCCGTCGGCAACAGCCCAGCCAGTACTTCGAATCGACCGAAGGAGTAAGCGCCCCACGCTCTATCGACCGTGCGCCGAGCATCGGATAAGGAAACGTGAAGCTCATCGTCCGTACCATGCATCAGATCGTCGACAGGTGTCAGCGCGCGACGGATCGCCACGATCCCGGCGTCGGGGTCTGCCGACGGCAGGCTGCTCTTGGTACCGAGCAGATCTCGCACATCGACATCCAACGCCCTCGCGATTCGTTGGAGGACCGGGATCGATGGCGTCTTCTTGTCTTGTTCGATCTGGGAGACCATCGACTTACTGATCCCGACCAGTTCGGCGAGCTGCCCCTGCGTGAGGGCTCTGCCGCGACGGCGCTTGATACGTTCGCCCAGCGATTCTTCCATGCCTGGTTCCTTAGCTGGTCGCCCCGATTTCGAGGGTACCGAGTTGTCGGCCCAGAGGTAACACCCTCGGTGCTACAACGACGACAGCCGGCGACCTTACGTTCATGTCAGGTCCGACACCACGTGGTCCAACCGACCCGTATTCGCGTCGGCCCGTCAGGACAACGAAGGAATTCCCGGAGGGAGCTCGATATGGATGCGATTCTCGCCATCACACTGGCTGTCACGGTGATGCTCGCGACAGCTCTATCGTCCAGCCGCACAACCCATCCGGCACAGCATCGAGGTGGTGCGAGCGTCGCCAGCATCCAAGCCCGCCTCGCGGCAGAGCGCAGGCGCTCCCACCGCCCGAGCAGGCGGTGGTGATAATGCTCGAAATCCCAACAGCCATCGACTATTTGCGTAGCGACGTGTCCGGTGCGCGCCAGCAGTGGGACGAGATGCAGACCCGCAGTCTGGCCAAACGGCTCGGCTACACCGTGGCCAAAACCGTCGTGTTCAGCCAGCACGTCGAGGAACCCATCCAACGGCTGGTCAACGTTGTCCGGCGGGTGCAGGCCGACGCGGTGGTTGTGCCGAACCTGGCTCATCTCGGTGGCACTGTGCCAACCGCACTGGTTCAGGTGGTCGATGTGATCACCGTCGAACCACACGACACATACGCGCGATGGATCATTCCGCCGGACGCGGCAGCGGAAACACTGGATCCTCCGGTGAACGGATAATCGACACCGTCGCTGAGTCGCCCTGGGGTGTCCAAAGCCGATATTCCGGGGCCGATTCACGGTTGCGTAGCCTGGGTGGATGAGCGTTGCGGTGGGCGAGTTCGAGGGTGGGGATTGGGATTTTGCGCGAGCGGGGGTGGTTGGGCCCGGGGGTGGGGCGGTGATCGGGTATCGGGATGTGGGTGGGGTGGGGTTGGATTTGCGGGTTGCGGGGACTTCGGCGGTGACGGTGGTTGTCGAGTTCGGTGGGGGTGAGGTGGTGATCGATGATGCGGGTGGGCAGCGGAGGGTGGGGGGATTTGTTGCGGGGCTGCCTATTGAGGCTATGCGGATTCGGAGTGAGGGGGCCGCGTGTGTGGAGGTGCGGTTGTCGCCGGTGCGGGCCTACTCGGTATTGGGGGTCGCGCCGGGGGAATTGGGGCGACGGGCTGTTGGGGTGGAGGAGTTGTTCGGGGAGCGGGTGGGGCGGTTGCGGGAGCAGCTGGCCGAGGCTGGGAGTTGGGATGAGCGGTTTGCGTTGACGAATGTTTTTCTGGGGCAAGGGGATACGGGGTGGCGGGGGCCTGATCCGGAGGTAATCGAGGTTTGGGAGCGGATACGGGCTTCGCATGGGCAGGTGCGGATCGGGGAGGTTGCCGAGGAGATCGGGTGGAGTCATAAGCGGTTGTGGGGGCGGTTCGAGGGGCAGATCGGGTTGACGCCGAAGCGGGTGGCGATGTTGGTGCGGTTTCGGCATGCGGTGGATGAGTTGCTGGCGGGTGGGGCGGCGGCCGAGGTGGCGGTGGAGTGCGGGTACAGCGATCAGGCGCATTTGTGCAGGGATGTGGCGGCTTTCGCGGGAAGTACGCCGCGAGGGGTGGCGGCCAATCATCTGCCGAGCATTGCGCGGCAGCGGTATCGGGCCTGGGGAAAATTCGTTCAATAAATCGCGGGGGCGGGCGGCCGATAGTGGTGAGCGCATCATTCATCGACCGCGAAAGGACACCTACCGTGACCGACTCACTCGATACCGACAAGCTTCAGATCGCGCTGGAAGCCATCCACGGCGCGGGGCTGCCCGGCGTGTTCGCCGAGGTTCGCGATGGCGATCAGATCTGGTGTGGCGCAGCGGGAGTCGCCGATACGGCGACCGGGCGGCCCGTCACCGCCGATATGCGTCACCGGGTCGGCAGCATCACCAAGTCCTTCACCTCCGCCGCCGTGCTACGCCAAGTCGAAAGCGGTGCAATAGATCTCGATGCACCGATCGGCCGCTATCTGCCGGATCTGGTGCCGGGCGAACGCGGCCGGGCGATCACCGTGCGAATGCTGATCAGCCACACCAGCGGCCTCGCCGAATACCTTCCGTACGCTTACCCCTCCCTCGCCGCCTTCCCCGCCGTCGCGAAGACGACGCCGGAAAGCTTCGAGGCCAACAGGTTCACGCATTTCGACCCGGTGAAGATCATTGCCCTGGGCGTCGACGCACCCGCCACCGGAGCCCCGGGTGGAGCACCGGGCGTGTACTCGAACACCAATTACTTTCTCCTGTGCCAGCTGCTGGAGAAAGTGACCGGCGAGACCGCCGAGCAATACATCACCCGCGATGTGATCGAGCGCGCCGGGCTGCGAAACACCGAGCTCCCCACCGGAACCCAGATCGATGGCCCACACTCGCTGCACTACGAGTCCTGGTTCGGCATGTTCGAGCCGCCCCGCGACTTCAGCGTCTTCGACATGTCGTTCGTCGGCCCGGCGGCCTCGCTGATCTCCACCGTCTCGGATCTGAACCGCTTCTTCGGCCTGCTGCTGGCGGGCGAGATCGTCAGCCCGGAGTCGCTGGCCCAGATGCAGCGCACGGGACCGGTCATCTCCTTCGAGGGCAAGATCGTCGATTACGGTCTGGGCCTGCACAAATTCACACTGCCCGGACGCGGAATCTGCTGGGGCCACGACGGTTCCGTCTGGGGCGGCGGAGCCGTGTCCATGATCTGCGCCGACGGCCGCCGCCAGCTCTCGGTCGCGGTGAACCTGCAGCGCTGGAACCGATTCGACGCCAACGGGATTCCGCAGCCGCATCCCATCGACCACGCCCTGCAGGGATTCATCCAGCTCGCCATGTGCGGGTGACCTGTCCGGCTGACAGTGTCACGCGATCAGCCCCACGATGGTCGCGCTCAGAAAGCTGACCAGCGTGGCGCTGTACAGCAGCCGCAGCCCCCACCGGGCAATAACCGTGCCCTGATGGGTATTCAAGGTACGGACCGCACCGACCACGATCCCGATGGTGGAGAAGTTCGCGAACGACACCAGATAGGTGGAGACGATCGCGACGGTGCGGTCCGACAATCCCTCCCGATGCCGGCTCAACTCGGTCATGGCCACGATCTCGTTGGACACCAGTTTGGTACCCATGAACCCGCCCGCGGCATCGGCCTCGTGCCACGGAATTCCGGTCATGAAGGCCAGCGGCGCGAAGACATGACCCATCAACTCCTGAAAGGTGGTGCCGTCGAACAGCGCCGCGAAAATGCCGTTCAACATGGCCAGCAGCGCGATGAAACCGATCAGCATGGCGGCGACGGTGAACGCCACCCGGAACCCGACGAGAATGTAGTCGGCCAGCATGCCGAAGAACGACTGCGGCCCATCCACCAATTCCGGCTGCGCGGCGAGCACCTCCGCGTCCTCGAAGGCCGTGACGGTGTACGGATTCATCAAGGTCGCCACCACGAACGCACCGAACATATTGAGCGCGATGCCGAGCAGCACGTATTTCGCGTCGATGAGCATCATGTACGCCCCGAGAATGGACGCCGACACCGTCGACATGGCCGACAGCGCGAGGGTGACCATTCGCCGTTCCGGCAACCGTGGCAATAGATTTCGCAGCGAGATGAACACCTCGGATTGACCGAGAATCGCCGCCGCCACCGCATTGAACGATTCCACCCGCCCGTATCCAGACACCCAGGACAGCAACTGCCCCAGGTAGCGAATGACCAGCGGCAGCACCCGGAAGCTTTGGAGTATCCCGATCACCATGGAGACGAAGACAATCGGCATGAGCACGGTGAACAGAATCGGCGCTCCGGTGGAGGTATTCGCCCCCACCTTCACCAGGTCACCGAAGACGAACGAAGTTCCCTGCATCGCATAGGCCAGCAGATGGTCGAATCCATCCCTGACCACCCGAACCGCGGCCGCTCCCACACCGGTCTTCAGCAAGAGAAACCCCAGCGCGAATTGCACCGCCAACAGTAGAGCAACCCGACCCAGCCGGGTCCGCACCGCTCCCCTGTCGGTGCTCGGCAGCCACGCCAGCAGCAGAAACCCCAGCAGCCCGAGAATCCCGACGACAAAATGCACACGCACCTCCTGATGACGGAAAACTGCTGGCAATCACATCAGGAGGTGGGTGCAAACCGTGGCAGGCGCGGTGGCGTCAGGAGAATTCGCGGCCGAGGAAACCCAGCAGCCGCCGGTGGGGCGCGGCGTCGGCGGGGACCGGCCGTTCCGGACAGAACATGCCGGGGCGACGGAAGGCATCGAAATCCATGGACCGCATGACGGTGAGCAGATGTTCGGCCTGCTCCTCGTCGATGACATGTTGCTGTCCGGCGAGCACGGCCAAATCGATTCCGTGCACGACGATTTCGGTGAGATGGATCAGGGCGGCCATCGGTCCGGGAACCTCGCCGAAGCCCAGGCGGATAGTCGTGTCGAGGGCTCCGGGACGCGACCAGGCGGCGCGGTCCAGTTCGGCGGCGGTGGCGAAGGCCGCGCGATGGTCGGCGCCGAGCCAATCGTCGTGATGGTCCCCGCCGGGATCGGTGCCGGTGAGTTCCGCGGCGAAGATGCGGAGGCCGCCGACAAGATGGTTGAGCTCGAAGCCGATATCCCAACCGGGGCAGAGCGAAGGCTGGGCCAGCTGTTCAACGCCTATCCCGGCGACGAGGGCACCCGCGGTGTCGAGGGCAGTGTCGATGCGGTCGATAAGGGAGAGGGCGGCGGTATCCATGGCGGGCGTCTTCCGATCCGAAATATGCTCAAAGTTGTTTATGCCGAAAGGGTTTCGTCGAGCCAGTCGAACATGTGCCGATGCAGCGTCGCCCGCCCGCCGTAGCAGCAGTGCTCGCCGCCGCCCTCGTTTCCCGGCATCCGGATCAGTGTGGCCGGGCAGGTCAATGCCCGGTACAGCCGCTCCGGCTCACCTTCGAAGAGATCGTTCTCCGGGTCGAAGATCAATGTCGGAGCGACGATCCGCTCCGCGACACCGGCCAGGTTGAATCCCTCGGTGCGGCGCACGTACTCCGAGACGGAGTCCGCGCCGAAGGTCCACATCCCATTGCGCAGCGCCCAGCGAAAGCTGGTGTTGTGGGCCATCATCAGCCGCATCACCGACTCGACCTCGTCATCGCGCCCGGCCGCCATCCATTCGGCGAGGAACGGCGGGATGTGGCGCACATTGAAGCCGTGGTAGTCGTAGAGCCCACCGTCGGCCACCACCGCGGCGACCCGGTGCTCGAAGGCCGCGGCCCGCGACACCAGGTATCCGCCGAGGCTGTAGCCGTGCAATGCGATTCGGGCACCGTCGATCTCGGGCCGGGTGAGCGCGTAATCGACCACCGGCGTGATCACCTGCTCCCAGTCGTGCCGGAAGAACAGCCGCTGTTCCCGCAGCGCCGCACCCTGCCCGGGACCGTCATAGGCCAGGCAGTTGTACCCCCGCCGCAGCGCCGCCGCGGCGACCGCGAAGTACGCCTCCTCGAGAATGGAATCGAACCCGCTGGTGAAAATGACCGTGGGGCGCGGGATTCCGGAGTCGTCGACCAGGAACAGATACCCCGGCAACGTGGTGCCCTCATACGGAATGGCAACCGCCTCGACCGGAGAGTCCATCAACTCCGCCGCATCGGCGAAGGTCTCCCGGGCACGCTGCGACGCCTCCTTGGCATCGGGGTCGTTGAACGGGTCGTCGCGCAGGTAGAACTCGCTGGTCCGGTAGTAGTTCGACGCCCGCAGCAGCGCCTCGCGGGCACTGACCCGATGACCGCCCGCCAGCGCGCTCCGCCCGGCCGCCTCGACCCGCACGGCCGTGTTCCTCCATTCCCGATGCCACGACGCCTCGTCACCCTCGGCGATGCCGCGGGCGGTCACGAGCACCTCCCCCAGATCCGCGCCGTCGTAATCGGCGAAGCAGGCGGTGCGCAGGGCCTCGAAGGAGAAGGACTCGTCATCGAAGAGGAACTTCATGATTCTTCGCTCTCGCTCATCGAGTCGGAACGGTTCCGTCTCGGCTATGCCAGGAACGATAGACCCGATCCAGTCGAGACGCAACCGTTCCGTCTCGTGCTATCGTGAGTCCCATGCCCAGCCCCACGCGCCGCACTTCCGGTGGCCCGGTCCTGCAGGACGAGCTGACCGACGCACTCACGAAGGCCTTCTTCGAGGAGCTCGCCGCGGTCGGTTACGGCCGCCTGTCCATCGAGGCAGTGGCCCGGCGCGCCGGCGCGGGGAAGGCCGCGGTCTACCGCCGCTGGACCTCCAAACAGGCCATGGCCGAGAATCTGATCACCAAGGTCGCCGTCGCGGCCGCCGACACCCCCGACACCGGAACCCTGCGCGGCGATCTGCGCGCCTATCTGAGCGCGGCGGCCGACGGGCTCCGACACCCCTTGGCCTCGAAGATCATTCCCGACCTGTTCGCCGAGGCGGCCCGCGACCCGGCCCTGGCGGCGAGCCTGGCCGAGGGCGTCGGCGGGGCACGGCGCGAGCGCGCGGCCGAGTTGCTGCAGCGCGCCATCGATCGCGGCGAACTCCCCGCGGACCTGAACCTCCCACTGGCGCTGGACTTCCTGCTCGGCCCACTCTATTGGCGGCTCACCATCGTCGGCGTCCCGACCGAGCCCGACTACTTCGACGAGCTCACCGGCATGTTGCTGACCGCTTTCCGCGCCACTCGGTAGACAGATCGTCCACCGAAACCGCGTGCGCTGGTGCGGGGTTCGATCGGGCGTTGTGGCGTACGGGTGTTTATCATCGCGAGGTCACTCGTCACGAAGGGGTCCGGATGAGATTGCCGAGGTCGGTCCGTCGCGGTATCGGTGCTGCGCTCGTCGGATTGGCGGTCGTGACCGTGGCGGGTGCGTGCGGTGACAAGGATAAGCCGGGCACACCGGTCGCGTTCATGGCCCGCACCGCCGAGGGCGCTATTCCGTCTGCGGGGACGATGGATCAGGCCCGGCAGCTGGTCGAGAAGCGGGCCCAGGGCTTGGGACTGGGCAAGACCACCGTCACCGTCGACGCGGACATGATGACCATCACCGTGGCCGGGGACGACGGCACGGCGGCCCGCCTGCTCGGCAAGACCGGCCGGGTCCTGGTGCGGCCGGTGTTGTCCACCAGGATCTTTCAACCCGCCGGCGTGAAACCCATGCCGCTCAAGGAGATCCGGCAGAGCACCGATCCGGCGGTCCAGGCGGCCACGCTCGCCGGATTCGATTGCCGTCTCCCCGAACCGCTGCAGGGCGGCGACGATGCCACGCTGCCGTTCGTGACATGCGCGAACACCGGCGACGCCGCCTATCTGCTGGGCCCCTCGGTCATCGACGGCCGCGAGATCGCCGACGCCAAGGGCGGGATGGACACCCGCACGGCCCGCTACGGCGTGAACGTGACCTTCACCGATGCCGGATCCCGCCAGTTCGCCCAGTATTCGGTGGCCAATATCGGTAAGCAGTTCGCCTTCGTGGTCGACTCGCAGGTGGTGTCGGCCCCGGTGATCCAGAGCGCCGTCACCGGCGGCCAGACCCAGATCACCGGGAATTTCACCAAGGACACCGCCGACAATCTCGGTGCGGCCCTGCGATTCGGTGCGCTCCCGGCGATCTTCACCCCGCAGGGCTAGCCCGCGCGCAGGGCTAACTCACTCGCAGCGCGCGGTACTCCTCGACGGCGCGGCGGGTGTCCTCGGCCACCAGATCGGCATTGATCTGGGCCCCGGCCATGGCACCGGCGGCCGCCGCGGCGCCGACCTGGGCGGCCAGGTCGACCACATTGCCCGCCGCCCAGACGCCCGGGATCTCGGTGCGGCCGGTGGCGTCGGCGGGGATGTATTCGCCCATGCCGCTGGGATGTTCGGTCGGGGTCAGCCCGAGGTCGGCGAGGAATCCGGCACGGGCGACCATGCGCGTGGGGGTGGCCAGGATCTCCCGGGCGACAATGCCGCCGTCGGCCAGGCGCACGCCGGTGATCCGGTCCTCGGCCACCTCGACGGCCGCGATCTCACCGCTCACGACGCGAATTCCCCTGGCCGCCAACTGCTCCGACTCCTCCTCGGTCGGCGGCGCAGTGGTGTGCGCGAAGTACACGACATCGGGACTCCACTGCCGGAACAGCAATGCCAGGTGAATTCCCATGGGCCCCAGGCCGAGCACGCCGATGGCCCGATCGCGCACCTCCCAGCCGTGGCAGTACGGGCAATGCACGACATCGCGGCCGAAACGCTCCCGCAGTCCCGGAATCGGCGGAAGCTCGTCCACCAGACCGGAAGTCACCAGCAGCCGCCGGGCCCGGGTCGAGCCACCGTCGGTCAGCGTGACGACGAATTCATCGCCGTCCCTGACGATTCCGCTCACCTCACCCGAAACCACCGCGCCACCGTACTGGCGCACCTCCTCGCGACCGCGCGCCAGAAGCTCCGTCGGCGGGACTCCCTCGCGCGCGAAGAGCCCGTGCACCTTGTCGGCGGGCGCGTTGCGCGGCTTGCCCGAATCGATCACCGCTACCGAGCGCCGGGCCCGGGCGAGCATCAGTCCACCGTTCAGTCCCGCGGCTCCGCCGCCGACCACTACCACGTCATAGCTGCTGTTCAGCTGATCGGTCATTGATGACCACCTCCTGCTCACGACTCTGCGGCCACGCCCGCCATATCGGCAAACTTCTTTGCCGATATGGCAAACTGGAGCCATGAGCGAGGACCAGGACCAATGAGCGAGGACACCGACCGGGCGCTCGACGGTGTCGGCCCGCGGCTACGTGAACTGCGCAAACAGCGGGAGACGACACTCGCGGAGCTGTCCACCGAGACCGGAATCTCCGTCAGTACCCTGTCCCGCCTGGAGTCCGGTGCGCGCCGCCCGACCCTCGAACAGCTGCTCCCCTTGGCCCGCGCCCACAATGTCACCCTCGACGAGCTGGTGGACGCCCCGCCGACCGGCGACCCGCGCGTGCACATGCGCCCGATCACCCGCCACGGTATGCAGATGCTGCCCCTGACCCGCAGGGTCGGCGGCATCCAGGCGTTCAAGATCATCATGCAGCCGAAATCCGGTCGCACCGAACCGAATCCGCAGACCCACGAGGGTTATGAGTGGCTCTACGTCCTCAACGGCAGGCTGCGCTTCATCCTCGGCAAACACGATCTGATCCTGGAACCCGGCGAGGCCGCCGAATTCGACACCCGCGAACCGCACTGGTTCGGCGCGGCCGATGACCAGCCGGTCGAATTCCTCAGCCTCTTCGGTAAACAGGGCGAGCGCGCCCATTTCCGCGCCCGGCCCCGCAACGACTGACGGCCCTGCCCTCGACGACCGATCGATAAGCCGCGCAACGACCGACGGCTACGCCTCGTACCGCGGCCCGACCAGCGCGAGCGCGGTTTCCACTGCCACACCGATGATTTCGGTGATATCGCCGCCCTCCTCCACGGTGGAGGCGATGAGCTCCCGGAATCCGCCGTAGAGGATCGTCGCCATCCGCCGATTCGGCGGATGCAGGCCCGCGGATTGGAATACCGGTGTGGCAGTGAGGTTCTGGATCAACGCGATGAACGCCTCCGCCGCATCACGATGCAACTGCCGCGCCCGCTCCCCCAGCGCCGGGGTATCACGGATCCAGGCCAGGGTGATGGAGGTGTCCACCCGCGACGCCTCGATCCAGGATTCGATGGCCTGGCGCACCTGCCGATCCCACGGCGCGGTCGGGTCGACGGCCGCGTAGATCTGCTCGATGGTCTCGTTGTTGCGTTCGGTCAGCAGCGCCACGAAACAGTCCTGCTTATCGGCGAAGTGCTCGTAGAACGTGCGCCGCGAGGTCCGGGCGATGCGCACCACATCGGCGACGGTGGCGTCCTTGTACCCGCGTTCGCGCACGGCGTCGGCCATGGCGTCCAGCAGCCGTCGCCGGTACACGGAGTCATTGGCCGACGCGGAGTCAGTGGTCGGTGAGGAGTTGTCGGCCGCCTCGGCGCTGGCGGCGGCCTCGGCCGTCGTGGTCGGGTCAGCACTGGTCACGGGCATCAGCGTAGTTTCTCCGATCTCCCCGGGCGCCGCGGCGGGTCGCCGTGAGCGCCACGGCGTGTCGTGCATTTCCGGAATCCCGGCCGCCGCGGCGCTCACGGCGGGTCAGGCGGTGACCTGTTCCGGGTCGGTGGTGGACACGGCCGCCGGTCGCGACGGGCGGCGGCCGAAGCGGATGGTGCCGTCCTCGATCTTGCCGTGCCGCAAGGTGATCACGTCCTGGGCGTAGTTCATGCCCAGCCGCCAGGGCGCCCGCGACCCGGCCTTGGGGAACCGGTCGATGGCCCGCAGCACGTATCCGGCCTGGAAGTCGAGCAGCGGCGCGGTGGTCACGGTCGGATCCGGCCACGGCGTCGCCTGCGCGTAGCCGCGAACATCCATGTGCCGCAACAACCTACACACGAACTCGGCGACCAGGTCGGCCTTCAGCGTCCACGAGGCGTTGGTGTAGCCGATGGTGAACGCGAAGTTGGGCACCCCGCTCAGCATCATCCCCTTGTAGGCGATGGTGTCCGGCGGTTCGATCTCCTTGCCGTCGACGGTCAGCGCGATGCCGCCCAGGGCGAGCAGGTCCAGCCCGGTCGCGGTCACCACGATGTCGGCGGGCAGTTCGGCACCGGATTCGAGCTCGAGGCCGTCCGCGGTGAACCGGTCGATGCGATCGGTGACCACCGACGCCCGCCCGTCGCGGATGGACCGGAACAGATCCCCGTCCGGCACCAGGCACAGCCGCTGATCCCACGGGTTGTAGGTCGGCTTGAAATGCGTGTCGACGTCGTAGCCCTCGGGCAGCTGCTTGATGGCCAGATTGCGGAAGAACTTGCGCATCATGGTCGGCCGCCGCTGGCTCAGCTGATAGATCAGGGTGCTGACCGCGACGTTCTTCCAGCGGGTGATGGTGTAGGCGCGGCGGTCGCCGAGCTTCTCCCGCAGTTTGGTGGCGATCCCGTCCACGGTCGGCACCGACAGGATGTAGGACGGCGACCGCTGCAGCATGGTGACGTGCCCGGCCGTTCGCGCCATGGCCGGAACCAGGGTGACCGCGGTCGCGCCGCTGCCGATCACCACGACACGCTTTCCGGCGTAATCGAGTTCGGCGGGCCAGTGCTGCGGATGCACGACTTGCCCTCGGAAGTCGTCGATTCCGGCGAATTCCGGGATGTAGCCCTCGTCGTAGCGGTAGTAGCCGCTGCACAGGTAGAGGAAATCGCAGGTGATGGTCGAGGGCTGGCCGTCGTGCTCGAAACCCACTGTCCAGCGCGCCTCGTCCGACGACCAGGACGCACCGGTCACCTTGTGCCCGTATCGAATTCGCTTGTCGATCCCGGCGTCGGCGGCGGTCGCGTGGATGTAGTCGAGGATGGCGGGCCCGTCCGCGATGGCCTCGGCGGCCACCCACGGCCGGAACCGGTAGCCGAGGGTGTGCATGTCCGAGTCGGACCGCACGCCCGGGTATCGGAACAGATCCCAGGTGCCGCCCATGGCGTCGCGGGCCTCGAAGATGGCGTAGCTGCGCGAGGGGAATGCGTCCTGAAGGTGGTGCGCCGCACCGATTCCCGACAATCCCGCGCCGACGATCAGCACGTTCACGTGTTCGGTCATCGTCCCGCTCCCTTCGCCGCCCGGCCGCGTGCCGCACCCATCACGACCGCCAGCACATCGAAGTAGTGCGTCGGCGATACCCGGGCGAGGATGTCGAACATATACGCGTCCGCCCCGACGAGAATGCGCGCCTTCCCGCGTTCGACTCCGCGGCAGATGATTTCGGCCGCCTTCTCCGGCGTCGTCATGGCCATGGCCTCGAATTCGGCGGCCATCTGCTCGTGGGTGCGGCCCTTGCCTTCCGGATCCTTTCGGACCCGGCCGTTGCGGGCGATATTGGTCTTGATGCCGCCCGGATGCACGGTCACCGCCGAGACCCCGGTGCCCCGAAGCTCCTGCCGCAGTGCGTCGGTGAACCCGCGCACCGCGAATTTCGCGGCACAGTAGGCACTTTGGTAGGGCATCCCGGCGAGCCCGTACACGCTGGAGGTATTGACGATCACGCCGCTGTCCTGCTCGACCAGGATCGGCAGGAACGCCCGCGTCCCGTTCACGACCCCGTCGAAGTTGATGCGGCGCAACCATTCATCGTCCTGCGGCACCGATTCCAGCACCGAGGAGGCCACCGCCACCCCGGCATTGTTGAACACGGCCGCCAGGGGCGCGGTCAGCCATTCGCGGACCTCGTCGGCGAAGGCGACCTGCTCGGCGGCATCGCTGACATCCAGCACCCGGGTCAGCACCGGACCGCTCAGTGCGGCGGCGGTCTGCTTCAACCCGTCGGCGTCGATATCGGCGATGGCCACCGGCGAGCCCCGGCGGGACAGCAATTGGGCCAGTCCCCGCCCGATTCCGGAGGCCGCACCGGTGATCATGACCGGGTGGCCGGACAGGGGCCTAGACGTTCGGGGCATCGGAACTCCTGGATTCAGTTGTGCGGATATGGGTGTCGATGAGTTCGGCGAGGGTGGGCCACAGGGCCTCGGGCAGATCGTGGCCCATGCCGGGGAGGGCGTGCAGGCGCGCGCCGGGCACGGCGGCCGCGGTGACGGCGCCGCCGCTCGGGTTGACCATGCGGTCGCGGTCGCCGTGCAGTACGAGGGTGGGCGCGGTGATGGTGCGCACCTCCCGGGTCCGGTCGCCGGACTTCATGATGCCCGCGAGCTGGCGTCCGACGCCCGCGGCCGGTCGCGGGTCGCGGTCCCAGGTGGTGCCGGCGGTGGCGCGAATCCTGGCCTCGTCCAAGGGGAATCCGGCCGAGCCGATGTGCCGGTACATCCGGACGGCGGCGTCGGTGTGCTCATCGCGGGTATTGGCGGGCTTGCTGAACATGCGGGCCCAGGTGGACAGCGCGGGCCGCCCCACCCGGGCCGCGCCGGTGGTCGAGAAGATCGAGGTCAGCGACGACACCCGCGCCGGATACCGGGCCGCGACGGTCTGGGCGATCATGCCGCCCATGGACATGCCGGCCAGATGTGCCCGCTCCCAGCCCAGCGCGTCCAGCAGCCCGAGGGTGTCCAGGGCCATGTCGCCGAGATCGTATTGCTGTGGGTCCCAGCGCTTCCGCAGCATCTGGGCCGGGCCCGGCGGCCGGAACCGGAGGTGGGTGGACTTGCCGACATCGCGATTGTCGAAGCGCACCACGTCGTAGCCGCGCTCGGCCAGCAGCGTCACCAGCCCGTCGTGCCATTCGTGCTTCTGCTGCCCCAGCCCCGCGATCAGCAGCAGCGGAACCCCTTGTCCCTGCCGCTCATAGCTGAGCTCGATCCCCCGCCCGACCTCCGCCACCTGCTCGCTCATGCCGTCACCTGCTCGCCTCGCGCGTCCTGGTTCTCGCCGTCCCCGGACGTCGCGGTGCGCTCGGCCGCGGTCTCGGCGACCGTGGGCCGCGGTGGCCTCCGGTACACGACGGCCCTCCCCTTCTTCGCGGGAACCAGTGCGACACCACGGAAGTGGGTGCGCTCATCCGGGGCGTCGGTGGTCTCCAGGGTGAAATCCCGCAGCAGCACGCGCAAGACCACATTCATCTCCAGGGTCGCGAACGCCGCCCCGATGCAGCGCCGTGCACCACCGCCGAACGGAATCCAGCTGAACGTCCCCGGCCGCTTCCCGACGAATCGATCCGGATCGAAATCCCGTGGATTACTGAACAATTCGGGATTGTCGTGCATCAGCCGGATGCTGACCATCACGCCCTGTCCACGCGGCAGCGTCCACCGCCCCAGTTGCAGCGATTCCGCCCGCACCATGCGCGCGGTGGCGTCGATGAC
Organism: Nocardia concava NBRC 100430; assembly: GCF_000308815.1. Taxonomy (GTDB): domain Bacteria; phylum Actinomycetota; class Actinomycetes; order Mycobacteriales; family Mycobacteriaceae; genus Nocardia; species Nocardia concava. The sequence continues at coordinate 90,706 of NZ_BAFX01000044.1, read as the reverse complement.
CGGCCGCACCCGCTGCGTCTCGAGCAGCGCCGCCTCGCGCAGCTCGGAACCGCCCGCGTCGACCTCGGCGACCAGTCGCTCCAGAATGTGCGGATGCCGCCGCAGCCGTTCGACGGTCCACGACAGCGAGGTGGCCGTGGTCTCGTGCCCGGCGGTGAGCAGGGTGAGCAGTTCGTCGGCGATCTCGCTGTGCGTCATGGCCGAACCGTCGTCGTAGCGGGCCTGCAGCAGCATGGCCAGCACGTCGTCGCGTGCGCTCAGGTCCGGGTCGGCGGCGGCGCGCTCGATGAGCCGCCGCACGATCCGGTCGTACTCGGCCCGGTACGCCGCGAACTTCGCCCACGGCCCGAAGCGCCCGAACAGCCTGCGCGGCACCGGAAGCGCCGCCAGCGCGGACCCGACCAGCACGAGTTTCGGTAGCAGCGCCCGCAATTGGTCGAATTCCGCGCCCTCGGCCCCGAAGACCGCGCGCAGGATGACATTCAGCGTGATCCGCATCATCGAGTCCATGGTCGCGAACTCGCGACCCGACGGCCAGGACGCCATCTCGCGGACGGCCTCCTCCTCGATGAGCGATTCGTAGACCGCCAGCCGCCGCCCGTGGAAGGGCGGGGTGAGCAGCTTGCGCTCCTTACGATGCTCCTCGCCCCGCAGCGAGAAAAGCGAACCGGGACCGAGGAATTGGCCGAGATTGGCGTCGATATTGTCGACCAGATCGGTGTGCGTGGTGAACAGCGCCTTCACCTCGGCCGGGTCCGAGAGCACCAGCGTCGGTCCGAAGCGCGGCATCTTGACCATGAATGCCGACCCGTATTTCGCGTGCAGCCGCCGCCAGGTCCGGGTGCGTCCGGCCAGGATCTCGACGGCCTGCACGAAGGCCGGTGTGGTTGGTCCGTCGGGCAGTGTCACTGTGGTCATGCGCCATCTCCCAGCCTGGTACTTCTGCGTACCGTCAGAACGGTACGCGCGTGTACCACGGTGTGGCAAGGGTCACTTCCGGCACGCCGAAGTGCCGCAGGACACCGCGTCGGATTCGGGGAGTGCGACTACGTCAGCGCCGCGCGGGACGGGTGCGCGGGATCGAAGATCGAGATCGGCGGGCCGTCCCCCGCCGGATGCACTTCGAGCTTGCCGGTGTCGTCGATGAGGATGCGCCGCCCCGGATAGGTGCGCCGGGCGATCTCGGCATCCCGCTCGTCGAACTGGTCGCAGCCGGTGAAAACCAGTACGCCGTAATGCAATTCGGTGGCGTACACACTGGCCGGCCAGCGATGCAACCAGACATCCAGGTCGAAGAGGACTTCGGGTTTGGGCAGGTCGGTGCCAACCGTCATGCGGGCATGGTAGTCCCGGCGATCGGCATTTCACAGCAGCACTTCGCTATCGTCACACCCTGACACCGACGCAGGGAGGTCTCATGGCCGAGGCCCAGAAGTTCATCGATGCCTGGCACGAGCGGGCGGTCGCGCTGATCGCGAACTTCGCGATCGGCGCACCGCCCTATGACGTGCTGCCCGCGTCCATGATGGACGCCGACTTCCTGCCCGCCGCCGAGCTCAATATCGAGCTGTTCTTCCGGTTCCTGCGCACCGGGGAGGAACCGAGCGAAGCCGACACCGAACCGCTGGTGGCACGGGCGGTTTCGCTCACCCGCGACGGGATGCCCATGGTGGAGGCGCTCACCAACTACCGGGTGGGGCTCACGTTCGTATGGAATCAGGTGGTCGGGACGCCCACGGCGGAGGAGGCCGTCACCGCGGCGACGAGCGCGTTCCGGCTGGCGCAGTACGTGGCGCTGATGACGAGCCGGATTGCGGACGCCTGCGTCGACGATGTGCGACAGTCCCGCTACGACCGGATCGAACAGCATCGGGCCATCGCGGAAGCGCTGCTCACCGGCGGGGATCCGTACGAATGGGCCGAGGACGCGGCGGTCACCCTGGTGGATGCCTATGTGGTGGCGGTGATCCGGCTCGGCGACGCGCCGCCCGGCATCCTGACCGAGCTGCGGCGACGACTGGCCGGGATCGCGGGCAGCTTCCTCTACCGCGACAGCGGCGGCTGGACGACACTGCTGCCGCTGCGCTCGGCGGCCGACGAACGCGCCGCCATCGACAGCCTGGCCGAGATCCTGCGGCCCAAGACCCGGGCCGCGAAACCCGCCATCTGGGTGGGCGTTTCGGCCGCCCCGACCCGAGACGGACTGCCCGCGGCCTTCGCCGAGGCCCGGGTGCTGGCCGAGACCGGGCGGGCGCTGCGGCGGCCCGGCATGATCTGCCGGCGCGAGGACATGGTCTTCGAATACGCCATCGCCACCTCGGGGGCGGCCGGGAATCTGGTGCGGGTGCTCGATCCGCTCGACGGGCAGCCGGTGCTCGGCGAGACCCTCGAGGTGTTCATCCTGCAGGACTTCAACCAGAACGGCACGGCCCGTGAGCTTTCCGTGCACCGGAACACGGTGACCTACCGGCTCACCCGCATTGCCGAGCTGACCGGATACGACCCGCAGACCCCGGCGGGAATCTCGACGCTCATGAGCGCCCGGGTCGCCCGGCAGCTGAACGAGAACGGGCGCTAGTCCGGGACCGCGCCGCCGACGAGGAGTTGGACGATGGCCTGGACGAAGCCCTCGATGCGCTCGCGCGGATACGCGTCCGGGTCGCTGACGGCCAGGCGGCCCAGCATTTCGGCGATGGTCAGCAGGGAATTGGTCAGCAGGCCGGAATCCATTCCGGCCCAGCGCGGATCGGCGATCAGGCCGATCCGGACGAGCGCTTCAGCCTGATCGAAGATGCCCGCGCGGGAGCTGCGAATGGCCTCGCGGTATTCGTCGGGGGCATTGCCGGGACCGGCCAGCAGCAGCCGCCAGCGGGTCGGATTGCTCAGTGCCACATCGACGAACGCCTCGACGGTGGCGGAGGCGACCACGACCGGATCCGCGCCGAGCAGGTCGGTCGGGAGGGTATCGGCGACCTGTTCGAGGGCACGCTCGCGTTCGCGTTCCAATAGCGCGGCGACCAGATCGGCGCGGGTCTTGAAGACCGTGTAGAGCACCGGCTTGCCGACGCCCGCCTCGGCGGCGACGGCCTCCATGCTGAGCTCGTGCAGTTCGGCCTTCTCCAAGACTACGAAGGCGGCGTCGAGCAGCTGGGCTCGCCGCTCTTCCGGGGGCAGCCGGGGCGCGTAGCGCCGACGCGGGCGATCTGCCGTCGCAGGGGGTTTGCTCACTGCCGCTCCACCTTCACCGGCCCCATTCTGTCATCCCGGTTCCCGAGGTCATGCGCCCGACCCGGCTAAAGCTACGGGATCGTTGTATTCGTCGCGAGCAATTGCTACGGTTGCGTCATATTGCACGGGATCGAGCCCAGCGAGGAGCCCCAGTGACCTTCGATCCGACCACACTCCGCCGCGACGACTACGGCTTCTTCGGCCCGGATTCGCCGAGCTGGAAAGTCTGGACCTCGCCGACCGCGGTGATCGGCTTCCAGCGCGCGGTCACCCTGGAGTTCTTCGACCCGTTCCTGACCGCGTCGGTCGCCGACACCGGCAAGATCTACGCCGATCCGCGCGGGCGCCTGGACGCCACCTTCGCCTACTTCCTGATCGTGGCCATCGGCGATTCGCGCACCGCCATCCAGGCCTCCGAGCACCTGATGCAGGTGCACGCCAAGAGCACCGGCATCGAGCCGATCACCGGGCGGCGCTACAGCCCCAATTCGCCCGACACCCAGCTGTGGATCCACATCACCGGCTGGCAGTCGGTGCTCAAGGCCTACGAGATGTTCGGTCCCGGACTGACTCCCGAGGAGGAGGCCCGCTACTGGCAGGAGTGCCGCATCGCGGCCGAGCTGCAGACCTGCAAGCCCGAGGACGTGCCGCTGACCCGCGGGGGCGTGCGCGAGTACTACGCGAATGTCCGTGCGAGCCTGTGTAGTTCGGAGCGCGCCCAGGAGGGCATGCGCCAGATGCTGTTCACCTCGCCGAAGAACGGCGCGGGCTGGACCTACGCCCTGGGAGCGCGATTGCTCTCGTTCGCCTCGATCGCGACCCTGCCCAAGTGGATGCGCAAGCTGGGCGGCTACGACCGGCCCGCCATCGTGGACTTCCTGGTGAAACCCATTGGCCGCATTCTGGTTTGGATGTTCACGCTGTTCAACAAGCTGGGCCTGATCCTGGCCGCGCCGATCATCGCGCCGATGGCCGGGCAGATCCTGGAGCAGCACCTGAAGGCCGGTGTGCCCGCCCGCGCGGAGACGGTGACCCCGGCCGAAGCGCGTGAACTCTACGGCAGCCAGGGTCATCGAAGCGCCTCCGCCGCAAGCTGATCCCGCGGTCGGGACCTCAGCGGCAGATGAGGTCCTGATCGGGACGGGTGCCGTCGCGCAGGAATCGCTCGACGGCCTCGTTCGCGCAGGCGACGCGTGAGGGGTACGCCCCGTGCCCGCCCGCGTCGACCGCGACCATGCGGGCACGATCGCCGAATGCCCGCCGTAGGTTCAGCGCACCGCTGTACGGGGTGGCGACGTCGCGAAGGTTTTGCACCAGAAGCACATTCGAAGGACCGGACGAGTTCACGACCGTGCGCGGCGCGACCGGATACGGCCAGGTCGCGCAGGGCGCATAGCCCCGCGGCATGCCCGCGGTGAGCGGGTATCGGGCCCGGTCCTCGGCGACGGCGGTCGCGTAGTCCTCGGCTGCGGTCGGCCAAGCGACGTCATTGCACAGGGTCGCGATCAGGACCGCGGTCGAGCGCTGCATCGGCTCCGCGGGAGGCGCGGGATGGGCGGCGGGCAGTGTCGCCGATTTTCCGGCGGCATTGATCACCTGGGCCACATAGGGAAACTGCTTGTCGTCGTACAGGCCGTTGAGCAGGATCTGCCGTAATCCATTGCCGCTCAAAACCGATGACTCCGATCCCGGCCACGGCAAGGGCGCACGATCCAGCCGTGCGGCGAGCGCCAGATACTCACTGCGCACCGCTTCGGGCGTCTCCGCCACCCGATCCGAATTCCTCTCCGCCGAGGCCCAGCGCGCGAAGTCCGGGAACCGATCCTCCGCTCCCACCGCGTAATTCCCCAGCCAGGTGCGCTCGACCCGGTCCGGGTCCGGATCGTCATTGCTGTCCAGCAGCACCCGATCGGTGTGCTCGCCGAACATGGTGGCGTACACCGACGTCACATACGTCCCGTACGACGTCCCCCACGCCGCTATCTTGTTCTCCCCCAGCGCTTCCCGAATTCGATCGATATCCCGTGCGGCGGTGCGCGTCCCGATCGACCGCACCATCGCGCCCCCATTGCTCACGCAGGCCGCCGCGATCCGCTTCTCCACCTCGACATTCCCGGCGATCCCGCCATCGGCGTCCGGCCAGGGCCGAATTCGCTCCAGCGCCAGATCCGCCTGCGCAATATGGCAATTCGCCTCCGTACTGGCCCCCAATCCCCGCGGATCGAACCCGATCAGGTCGTACTCGTCCCGCACCGACTCGGGTAGATCCTTGCCCTGGGTGGACGGCAGATCCAGCCCCAACTCCCCCGGACCGCCCGGCACCAGGAACAGCACGCCCCGCCGCTGTTCGGGATGCGCGCTGCGAATCCGCGAGACCGCGAGCGAGATCTGTTCTCCGTCGGGCTTGTCGTAGTCGAGGGGCACCGAGACCACCGCGCACTCCTGCCGCGAATCCAATCCCGAGCCCTGACAGGTGGTCCACGTCGGCGCCGCACCCGAGGCGCGCTCGCACGCCGTCACCGCCGACATCAGCAGCCCGGCCAGCCCCAGCGTCACTCCGATACGAACTGTTCTCCTCATACCGCTGACGCTAGAAATCCGAAGCGCCCGAGGGCGTCACCCTGCGGTGCCGGTCCCGACTCCCCCTACGGAACTACAGCGCCGCGGAGAAGGCGGCGTAGGCGTCCGGGCCGAACAGCACGAAACGCGCTTCGCGGACCTCGGTGTCGGCCGCCCGCACGGTCTCGATCGCGATGCGGGCACCGTCGTCGATGGGCCAGCCGTAGATCCCGGTGGAGATGGCCGGAAAGGCCACGGTCTCGGCGCCCAATTCGTCTGCCACGCGCAGTGATTCGCGATAGCAGGAGGCCAGCAGTGCCGATCGGTCCTGCTGCGCCGACCACACCGGCCCGACCGTGTGAATCACCCATCGTGCCGGGAGATTCCCTCCCGTCGTCGCAACGGCCTGCCCGGTCGGCAACCCCTTCCCGTAGTGCGACGCCCGCAACTCCCGGCAGGCGGCCAGAATCGCCGGACCGCCCTTCCGATGAATGGCCCCGTCCACACCCCCACCGCCCAGCAGCGACGAATTCGCCGCGTTCACCACGGCATCCACCTCCTGCTCGGTGATGTCACCGCGCACCAGCACGAGTTCGACCATGCGACCATTGTCGCCGCCGACCGGGGTGAAACGCCAGCGTTGCGTGATTGAACGAAAACGACGCCCGCTCGGTTAGGCTCGGAGGGGACGGACGCACCGATCGAGCCGAGGATGATGCGATGAGGGAAGCGTTCGACGCTTGGAAGCGGGCCGTGACGCGGGGGGCGAGTACGCGGGCCATCGCCGAGCGGCTGGATACCAATGGGCCGCGGGTCAAGCGGCATTTGGAGGAGGCGGATCCGCCGGTCGCGGATACCGTGATCGAGTTGGCGCGCGCGTACGGGGCCAATCCGGTGGAGGGGTTGATCGCGGCGGGGCTGGTCACGCGCAGCGATGTGGATCATGCCGCAACGAAGGACGCACTCGCCGAGGTGCCGATGTTGCAGCTGCTGGAGGAGGCCGTGGAGCGCGAGCGGCGCGCGGTCAAGCGCCGCCGCACCTCCGAGGAGCCCGTGACGGAGAGCGAAGAACGACGCAACCGCCGGTTCCGGCGCAGGATCGCCGACGATATGCGGTGACGGCGCTACTGCAGCAGGTTCTCCGCGCGCCAGCGGGCGCCGGCGGGCAGGGCGTCGGCGATGCGGGCTTCGAGGCCGGTACGCGGACCGAACCAGATGCGGACGGGACCGACGTGATTGGGCATCAGACTGGAGTTCTGGACCGCGAGGGCGGCCTCGTCGCCGACCGCGCAGCCGAGCAGGCGGATGGTGTGCAGGGCGTCGGGGTGGTCGCCCTCGGCCGTGATTCGCAGTTCGGGCGCCAGGAGCACGGCCAGCGCCGCGTCGAAATCCGGTGTCTCCGGCCAGGTTCGGCGATGGCCGTCCACGGGCACGGTGGTACCGAGCCGCAGCGGGTGCAGATCGATATCGGCCGCGGCGGCCTGCCAGCGGTAGGCCAGCTCATCGGGTTCGACTACCCAGTCCATGTGTGATCCTGACTTCCGTCCTACGGTGCCACCGCGAGAAAGACGAACGCGGCGAAGAGCGAGAGGTGCACGGTGCCCTGCAACAGGGTGGCGCGGCCGGGCACCACGGTGAGCATGCCGACCACCACGGTGATGCCGAGCAACACCATCTCGGTCGCGCCCAGCCCGAGCAGCAGCGGCGTGTCGATCCAGATCGAGGCCACCGCGATGGCTGGGATCGTGAGACCGATGCTGGCCATGGCCGATCCGAGCGCCAGGTTGAGGCCGACCTGCACGCGCCCGCCGCGCGCGGCGCGATACGCGGCCAGCGCCTCGGGCAGCAGGACCAGCAGGGCGATCACCACGCCGACCGCCGAGCGCGGCAAACCGGCCGCGTCGACACCGGATTCGATGGCGGGCGAGACCGCCTTGGCCAGTCCGACCACCGCGATCAGCGCGGCGAACAGCAACCCGGCACTGGTGCGAGCCTCGCGCGCGCTCGGTCGCTCGGCATGCTCGTCCGGCTCGCTCGTACCCGGCTCGACCGGGAGGAAATCCTCCTTGTGCCGCACGGTCTGCATGGCCACGAAGCAGCCGTAGAGCACCAGTGAGGCGACGCCCGCGAAAGCCAGCTGCGCGGGTGAGAACTGCGGTCCCGGTTCGCTTGTCGTGAAGGTCGGCAGCACCAGGCTCAGCGTCGCCAGGGTCGCGATGGTGGCCAGCGCGCCGCCGGTGCCCTCGGCATTGAAGACCGCGACCCGCCGCCGCAGCGCACCCACCAGCAGGACCAGACCGAAGATGCCGTTGCAGGTGATCATCACGGCCGCGAAGACGGTGTCGCGGGCCAGCGGCGCGGCCTTGTCACCCGCCGAAACCATCAGCGTCAGAATGAGTCCCACCTCGATCACCGTCACCGCGATGGCCAGCACCAGCGCGCCGAACGGCTCGCCGACCCGATGCGCGACCACCTCGGCGTGATGCACGGCGGCGAGCACGGCCCCGAGCAGCAGCGCGAACAGCGGGACGTCGGCCAGCAGCGATAACTCCCGGCCCCACACGGCGGCGAGCACCGCGACGGCGAGCAGGGGTACGACGGTGGTCCAGCGCATCGCGGTGGACGGCTGAAACCTCTTGGACTGCTGAACCTCGGTGAACTGCAAATGCTTCCTCAGTGATCGCGGATGTCGCCGGCCGGACGCCGGGCGTTCGTCACGCTTCCGAACGTAGAGCGGAAATGTAACGTTCCGCAATCACAATGCACCGATTACGTTCCACGGGGTCGATCACCGACCGGATGATGACCAGCTCAGAGCCATCATCCGGCGAATTCTGTGATCGCACCCACGTGGAACGACATCGGCATACGAAACAAGCCCGCGATCACACCAGCGGCGTGAAGTCCCGGTTGGCCAGGTACTCCGGCCGCGGATGCGGCGCGGCGTAGGGGTCCAGCAGCGTGTTCTCGACGCTGTTGAACACCAGGAACAGATTCGAACGCGGGAACGGGGTGATGTTCCCGGACGAGCCGTGCATGAGGTTGGAATCGAACAGCAGCGCCGACCCGGCCCGGCCGGTGAACTGGGTGATGCCGTGCTTGCCCGCCAGATCCGTGATGGCCTGCTGTGACGGCACGCCGACCTCCTGCTCACGCAGCGAATCGCGGTAATGGTCCGGCGGCGTCTCGCCCTGACACGGCACGAAGGTGCGATGCGAGCCCGGCATCACCATGAGGCTGCCGTTGAACGGGAAGTTGTCGGTCAGCGCGATCGACAGGCTCACCGCGCGCGGGGCGGGCATGCCGTCCTCGGCGTGCCACGTCTCGAAGTCGGAGTGCCAGTAGAAGCCGGTGCCGGTGAAGCCCGGCATGTAGTTGACGCGGGTCTGATGCAGGTACACCTCCGAACCCAGCACCTGACGCGCCAAGCCCGCGATTCGGCTCTCGCGCACCAGTTCTCCGATCAGCGTGCTGAACCGGTGCACGTCGAATATCGAGCGCACCCGGTTGGACGCGCGCTCGATGATCACGCGCTCGTCCAGCAGCAGTTCGGGATCGCTTGTCAGCCTTTGGATCTCGGTGGCGACATCGCCGACCTCGTACGGGTCGAGCAGCCCGTCGATGATGGCGTACCCGTTGTCGTCGAAGTCGGCGAGCGCCGGGGTGCCGATCTCGCCCCAGACCGTCGGGTCGTCGCGGTCGAGCGGCGGTGTTCCGGCCACCGTCCGGGTCCGGTAGCGATCGATGCGCGCATTGTCGGACAGCGCCCGCGCGGTGTCGGACAGGGCCCGCGCATTGTCGGACAGCGTCATTGGCAAATCCTCCTAGTCGACGGCGACGAGCGGATAGACCCCGTGCTCGTCGTGCACCTCGCGCCCGGTCACCGGCGGATTGAACACGCACAGCATGCGCATCCGGGTGCGAGCGAACAGCCGGTGCCGTTCGTGGCCGTTGAGCAGATACATCGAGCCGGGGCCGAGCTCGTAGGTGACGCCCTGATCGAGATCGACCAGGGTGCCGTCGCCCTCGACGAGCCAGACGGCCTCGATGTGGTTCTGGTAGTGGAATTCATGGACGGTCTCGGCGTCGATGGTGGTCTCGTGGAAGGAGAATCCGACCCCGTCGCCGCCCAGCACGATGCGCTTGCTGCGCCAGCCCGGGCCCGCGACATCGCGTTCGGTGCCGGTGATCTCGTCGGTGGTGCGCACGATCATGTCAGCGCCCACCGCCGATCACCGAATCCACCGAGGCGGCAAGCAGTTCCAGGCCGTGGTCGAGCTCGCTGTCGGTGATCGTCAGCGGCGGAAGCAGTTTCACCACCTCGTCCTCCGGACCGGAGGTCTCCACCAGCAGCCCGCGCTGGAAGGCGGCCGCGCACACCTTCTCCGCCTGCGAGGCGTCGTCGAACACCACACCGTGCACGAGACCGCGCCCACGGGTGCTGAGCCCGCCGAAGGAGGCGACCAGGCCCGCCAGGGCGGTCTCGATGCGCTCGCCCTTGGCCCGGGTGGCGCTCTCCAGACCGGCGTCGGCCCAATAGTTTTCCAGCGCCGCGGTGGCGGTCACGAAGGCCGGGTTGTTGCCGCGGAAGGTGCCGTTGTGCTCGCCCGGCTTCCACAGGTCCAGTTCCGGCTTGAACAGCACCAGCGCCATGGGCAGGCCGTAGCCGCCGATGGACTTGGACAGGGTCACGATATCCGGTGTGATGCCGGCCATTTCGAAGGAGAAGAACGGGCCGGTGCGGCCGCAGCCCATCTGCACGTCGTCGACGATGAGCAGAATCTCCCGCGCCGAGCACAATCCGGCCAGCTTGCGCAGCCATTGCACGCTGGCGAGGTTGACGCCGCCCTCGCCCTGCACGGTTTCCACGATCACGGCGGCGGGCTGGTCCAGGCCCGAGGAGGCATCGTCGAGGACGCGCTCCATCCATTCGAACGAATCATCGTCGGGGCCGGACAGATAGCCGTCGTAGGGCATCGAGGTGGCGTGCTGCAGCGGCACACCCGCGCCCGCCCGCTTGGCGGCATTGCCGGTGACCGACAGCGCGCCCAGCGTCATGCCGTGGAAAGCGTTGGTGAAGTTGAGGATTTCGGTGCGGCCGGTGGCCTTGCGGGCCAGCTTCAGCGCCGCCTCGACGGCATTCGCGCCGGTGGGTCCGGGGAACTGCACCTTGTAGTCCAGGCCGCGCGGCCGGAAGATGCGCTCGCGCAACGACTCCAGCAGTTCGCGCTTGGCGACGGTGGACATGTCCAGGCCGTGGGTGATGCCGTCGCCGGCGATGTAGTCCAGCAGCGCCTGCTTGAGCACGGGATTGTTGTGCCCGTAGTTGAGCGCGCCCGCACCGGCGAAGAAATCCAGATAGTCCCGGCCGGTCTCATCGCGCAACCATGCGCCGGAGGCGGTATCGAACACGGTCGGCCATGAGCGGCAGTAGCCGCGCACATTCGACTCGAGTTCTGCGAAAACCGTCATATCGGGGGTTGTCATCGCCATTCCTCCTGAGGGGTGAGCGGTGCGATGCGGTAGAGATCCTCGGGCTGATGCCCGGTGGGAAACTGGTCGGCCGAGAACAGCGGGGTGCGGGTCAGGGCCGCGCCGCGGCGGCGCGCCAGCGACGCGAACATGGCGACCGAGGCCGGATTGTCGGGTGAGATCGTGGTCTCGAGTTGCGTGATGCCCTGGGCCGCACAGGCTTCCACCAGGACATCGAGCATGTCCACGCCCAGGCCGTGCCCGCGATGGGGATGATCGACGGCCACCTGCCAGACGAACAGGGTGTTCGGCCGGGCGGGGCGGGCGTAGCCGATGACGAAACCGGCTACCTCACCGTCGATTTCGGCGACCATGGAGGTTTCCGAGAAGTCCCGACACCACAGCAGGTAGGCGTAGCTGGAGTTGGTGTCGAGCACCCGGGAGTCCTCGGCAATGCGCCACAGCTGCGCGCCGTCGGCGAGCACGGGCTCCCGGATCTCGATGGTTTGCTGGGATATCGCGTCAAATTTGCTGATTGGGATCTGCATGACCACCTCAGCCTGACGTTCAATCTTTGAGGTCTTCCATGCGAACTCATTGCGATCTCATGACGATCCGATGACCGCGATTCCTGGACGCCGCGTGGGAATACCGTTATTTCGGCATGTCGAGGCGATATCCGAGGCCGCGGACCGTCACCACGATGCGCGGGTCGGAGGGATCGGACTCGATCTTCGTGCGCAATCTTCGGACGTGGACGTCGACGAGGCGTTCATCGCCGAAGAAGCCTTCGTCCCAGGCCCGTTCGAGCAGCAGGGTGCGGCTGAGCACGCGGCCGGGATTGGCCGCCAATTCGCACAGCAGCCGGAATTCGGTAATGGTCAGCGGCAGCGGATCATCGCCGCGGCGGACCACGCCGCCGTCGGGCGAAAGCACCAGCGGCGCTTCGTCGTCGGACTCCAGCACGATCTCGGCCGGGGGTTCGGCCACCGGGTCCTCGGGCAGCGCGCCCAGGCGGGGACGGCGGCGCAGCGCGCGGATGCGGGCGCTGATCTCCTTGACCTCGAAGGGCTTGGTGACGAACTCGTCGGCCCCGGCTTCCAGGGCCGCGACCACGTCGTGGGTGTCCTGACTGACGCTGACCACCATGATCGGCACCTCATGGGCGCGACGGACCTCACGAATACAGGTGAAGGCGTCCATCTCACCCACCAGCAGGTCCACGATCATCACATCGGGCGCGCCATAGCCGCGCAGACGCTCCAATGCCACCTCGGCGGTGCCTGCCTCGTCGACGTCGTAGCCCTCCTGCTCCATTGCCGTCCGCAAGGAGCCGGTGACGCCGGTGTCGTCCCCCACGATCATCAGGCTTGCGCCCATATGTCCTTCATCCTTTCGTCCGGAGAACGCCCCGACGCGTTCAGCGGACAATCACCGGCGGTGCGGTGATCGCATTCGACTAGGTCGAATACCCGAACCTTAGTTCAGCGAAACATCGGCTAATTACGGGTGGGTGGGCGCAATTGCGACATTGTGAGAAGTGGCACAATGGGTTTCGATGGGAATCAGCTGGTCGCGGGGCGATTTTCGACGGCGATATCGATAACCGGACCGCGTGCGGGATCGAGCCAGCGCATTATGCGGTCCAAATCCTTTGCCGGGACTGCGACGCAGCCTGCTGTGGGGTTGCCGTCGCCCACATGGAGGAAGTAGGCGGAGCCCGCGCCGGGGACGACCGGGGTGCGGTTGTAGTCGATGACCACGGCGTGGTCGTAGGCCGCGCCCGCCAGGCCCAGGTCCTCGCCGGCGGATTCGTCGAAGGGGCAGGTGCCGGGGGTGCAGGTCTGGAAGGTGTTGTAGTCCTTGGACTTCGGGTCGGAGACCCACCAATCCGAGTCCGTCACGCGGCGGTACGGGAGCCTGGTGCTGTTGGTGGCGGCGATGCCGAACGCCTCTGTGAGCGACCAGGTTCCGGCCGGGGAACGGGTTTGGGTCTCGCTGGTGTGGCCGATGCCCTGGGCTCCGACGTCGGCGCGGAGCGGGCCGATGGCCCGGATCCAGCGTGTGCCGGAGCGGTCCCACGCGGTCAAGGTCGCGGTTGTCGCGGTCGGGGAATCCGAGACCACCGTGATGAGCTGCTGGGCCGGGCCGTCGTAGGTCGGCTGAGCGTCGGGTTGTGAGCGGTCGCGGGCGCAGCCGACCGCGACGACCAGGACGATGCTGGCCAGGACGGTGGCTACCGGGCGGCGGGCAGACATGATGGCTGCCAGTCTGCCGCACACCGATAGGGTTTCTGTCTTATGGCCCTCAACTCGACCGTCTACACCGTCAGCGTCCATCTGGCGGATGTGGATCGCAATGTCTACGAAGAACTCGAGCTACGGGTCGCTCGGCATCCCTCCGAGACCGCGGAATACATGCTCACGCGGCTGCTGGCGTACTGCCTGGAGTATGAGGAGGGGATCACCTTCAGCGACGGTGGCGTCTCGTCTACGGACGAACCGCCGGTGCTGGTGCGCGACCTGACCGGTCGGCTCACCACCTGGATCGATGTGGGCGCGCCCGATGCGGACCGCATCCACCGGGCCAGCAAACTGGCCGATCGGGTCGCCGTTTACACCCATCGTGATGTGGCGAAGGTGCTGGCGGCGCTGCCCGCCAAGAAGATCCATCGGGCCGAGGACATCCCGGTGTATGCCTTCGATCGGGCGTTCATCGATGAGGCCGCGGCGCTGTTCGATCGGCGGAACAGTCTCACGATCTCGGTCACCGATCGGCATCTGTATCTCGAGCTCAATGGCACGTCGTTGTCGACGCCGGTCGAGGAACACCGGCTCGACGGCTAGCTTTACTGATCGCCGAAACGGCCGGTGGCCAGGGCCTTGTCGCGGAGCTTCGGCGGGAAGCCGGGGCCGAGTCGCGCCGAGATGTCCTTGTGGTGCAACGGTTCCCGGCAGTGGGAGCAGACGACCTCGGCGTGGGTGTCGTGGTCGCAGGTGGTGTGGTGCAACACGACCGGCTCGCCCGACTCGGGGGCCAGATAGCGGTCGCCCCACGCCATCATGGCCGCGATGACCGGGAAGAAATCGCGGCCCTGATCGGTGAGCAGGTATTCGTAGCGGACCGGGCGCTCCTGGTAGGGCACCTTGGTCAGCAGGCCGGTCTCGACCAGCCGGGTCAGTCGCTGGGTGAGGATATTGCGGCTCAGGCCCAACGTGGACTCGAAATCGTCGAAACGCTTTGCGCCGTAGAAAGCTTCGCGCAGGATCAGCGGAGTCCACCAGTCGCCCAGCAGGTCCACCGTGCGGGCGACCGTGCACGGCCAGTTCGCGAAACTCGTTCGTTTCATGCGGTCACGGTATCGAGGCGGGCGGGGACGTACTTGTGCCAGGGGGTGCCGACCCATTCGTCGCGGTCGTCGAAGGAGGTCAGCTCGTTCGGGGCCGCGCCGGTGGTGACGGGGGTGCCGTCGGGGTCCGCGACCGTCAGGCCGAAGCCGTTGGGGAGGGACAGGTGGCCGGGGCGCATGCGGTCGGTCGGTTCGACGGGGACCTGGGCGGTGCCGCGGCGGGTGGTGATCCGGACCAGGTCACCCTCGGTCAGGCCCAGGCGGTCGGCGTCGGCGGTGCTGAGGCGGAGGGTGCCGGCGCCACCGCGCTTGCGCCAGGCCGGATCTCGGAAGATGGTGTTGGCGGTGAAGGCGCGGCGCTCGCCCGCGGAGAGGATGAAGGGCCAGTCGGCGGTGTCCTCGGGGGCGTCCGGCAGGGTGGCGACCACCTCGAGGAGTTCCGGTATCTCCAGGCGGAGTACGTTGCCGCGCACGCGATTCCAGGTTTCAGCGTAGTCGTCCTCGGAGATGACGATGCCGTGCTTGCCCGCGAGGATCGCTTCGAACAGGCGCTCCCCCGCTTCCAAACCTGTTCCGTACCCGGCGCGTTCGACACTGGCGGGGAACCTGCGGACCATGTTGTAGGCCGCGGCCCACAGCAGGGCGGCCGAGGCGGCGCCGTCGGGCAGGGTCTCACCGAGGGTGCGGTAGAGCAGCACGGGTGCCAGTTTCGAGCGGGCCGGGTCGCCGAGAATGCCGAGGAAGGCCATGGCGAAGGCCTCGCGGCCCTGAGCCAGGGCGGCGCGCAGGGGCGCGTAGTCGGATTCGCCGACGACACCGGCGGCCTCGGCCAGGCGGGCGTGGATTTCCGGCTCGGGCAGCACACCGTCGGGGGCGGGGAGCACGGGGTGGCGGAGGTGGAAGATGTTGCGGGGGAAGTCGAAGTTGAAGAAGGTGGCTTCGTACTTCTCGAACTGGGTGGGCGCGGGCAGGACGTAATCGGCCAGGCGCGCGGTCTCGGTCATGGCCACGTCGATGACGACCACCAGTTCCAAGGCTTCCAGCGCCTCGCGCATGCGGGCCGAATCCGCCAGGGAGTGGGCGGGATTCGCGCTCTCGATGAACATGGCGCGGTAGCGGGCGGGGTGGTCGGTGAGGATTTCCTCGCTGATCACATTGCAGGGGACCAGTCCGCTCACGATGTGCGCGCCGACCACCGGGCTCTTGGGGCCCTCGCCAGCCGGGTGGCCGCGGTCGTGGCCGAGATTGCTCAGGCCGGTGAAAGCGTACTGAGTGCCGGGCTTTCCGACATTGCCGGTGAGGATCCAGACCAGCTTCTCGACGTAACTGACGACCGTCGAATAGCGGTTCATCTGGACGCCAAGGTCCTCGAGGGCGGCGACGGAATTGGCGGCGGCCAGGCGGTGGGTGGCGGCGGTGACCAGGTCGAGGTCGACATCGGCGATGGCGCAGTACTTTTCGATGGGGACCGCGCGCAGGACCGGGAGCACCTCGTCGAGGCCGGTGGTGTGTTCGGCCAGCCACTCGTGGTCGATCAGGTTGTCGCGCACCAGGATCGCAGCCATGGCCGAGAGCAGGTAGACGTCCGTGCCGGGGCGCAGCTGCAGGTGGAAGTCGGCCAGTTCGGCGGTCTCGGTGCGGACCGGGTCGAGCACGATCATCGAGCGGGCCGGGTCCTTGGCAATCTCCTTCAGGACCGTGCGGGCGCGCGGAAAGCCGTGGGACTGATACGGATTCTTGCCGATGAAGAACGCCACCTCGGCGTGCTCGACATCGGCGCGCATGGGGTGGCCGGCCATGCGGGCGCCGACCCAGAAGTCGCCGGTCTTCTCCTGCGCCAGGGCGCTGGAGCGGTATTTGATGCCGTAGGCGGCCATGGTCGCGGGGGCGTACGCGCCGCCCAGATGATTGCCCTGGCCGCCACCGCCGTAGTAGAAGATCGACTCGCCGCCGAAGTGGTGCTTGACCTCCAGCAGGCGGGCCGAGACCTCGGAAATCGCGGTGTCCCAATCGATTTCCTCGAAGCTGCCGTCCGCGCGCCGCCGCAGCGGGGAGGTCAGCCGACCGGTGTGGCCGTTCTGGTAGCGGTCCAGCTGCAGGGCCTTGTTGCAGGTGTAGCCCTCCGAGGCCGGGTGCAGCTTGTCGCCGCGGATCTTCTCGAAGGACCGGCCGTCCGGCCCGAGCAGCACCTGAATGCCGCAATTGCACTCGCACAGGATGCAGGCCGTGGGCTTCCACTCCGTCATGTGAGGAGCGTAACCCCTGTCAGTTCACTTGCGCTACCCACTAGCGGTCTTTGACCACGATTCCGAAGGCCTGGGCGAAGACGGGGGCGAGTTCGAGCAGCTGCATATTGGTGACCGTCGCGCCGGACAGCGACTCGACGCCGCTCGCGATCCCGATCGAGCGGGCCTCGCGCAGATCGACGTTCTTCAACTTGGCATTGCGCAGCATGAGGCCGTTGATCTCCGAGCCCGGAAACGTCACCCCGGTGAGCTTGGCGTCCATGATGTCGACATCGCGCAGCACACAGTCCACGAACGACACATCGATCAGCGTCGCGCCCCGCAGGTTCACCGAATCGAACTTGCAGTTGTGGAAGCTCACCCGGCGCAGCGTCGACCCGAACGCCTCCACCCCGGACAGCGCCGCCATCACGAATTCCGTGTCCATCCAATTGGTTTCGGACAGATCGGTGCGAATCCACCGCGTGCCCCGCAGCCAGACGTCGGTGAATCGCGAATACCGGAACATGCCGCCGGTCACCGTACCGTCGGTCACCGCGCATTCGCTGAACGTCACCCCGCGCACCTGCGGATCCTCGAGGGCGAGGCCATCGAAATGGGCGCAGTCGTACGTGCCCTCATCCCCCAGCGTGTCGCGCACCTCCAGAAAACGCGCGAACGACAGATCGGCCAACTCCCGAGGCATACCGCTTCCCATCCGTTTCGAGGAAAAGATCAACTCAGCGAACCGCCCCCGACCGTACGCCTCCCCCACGACACCCAACCCCGCCCCGACCCGCTCCTGCCGCCGCGGCGAAATGGTATAGCCCGCAGGTCAGCGCGGCGTAGCGGACCGGAATCGCCGTGCCCGCTCAGATGACCCGCGCGGTAACCAGGGTCTCGAAGGTATAGGGCCGCAAACCATCGGTACGGCCCGCGAAGTACCGCTGCTCGAGGTCCGCACGTGTGGGATGGTCCACGACCTTCAGCCCGCAACGGCTGATCAGCCTCTCGATCTCCGACACCGACCAGCCGGGCTGAAGGGGCTCGCCGACAGCAGCCGCGATCGGTGTATAGATGCGGGCGTATTCGATCCCCGCGTCATCGAGCGCGGCGTCCTCGGCCAGGTAGGAGAACACCACCTCGGACCCGGGAGCAGCCCCCGCGATCGTGCGCAACGTCGACTCGATCGCCGGTGCCGTCAGATACGGGGCGACCC
Organism: Nocardia concava NBRC 100430; assembly: GCF_000308815.1. GTDB lineage: Bacteria > Actinomycetota > Actinomycetes > Mycobacteriales > Mycobacteriaceae > Nocardia > Nocardia concava. Next base: position 72,654 of record NZ_BAFX01000044.1, on the reverse strand, counting down.
CCGTCCAGCAGAACAACGTCGGCCGCGCCCAGTCGAACCCGGCCGGTCCCAACGCATCCCGAACCGATCCCACCTCGAAATCCACCGGCACGAACACCTGCGAGCCACTCAGCGGCAACCCGAGCTCCCCGACCCGCTCCAGCTTCCATGCCTGAGAAGCAGGGTGATCCACCTCGAACACCGTCAACGCCCCGAGCAGATCCGGCCGCCGCCACGCGAACGAGTCAAGCCCCGCCCCAAGAATCACATACTGCGTGAACCCACCAGCAACCAGCCGATCCTCGGCGTACCGACTGCGGGTACAAACAGCCGCCCGAGCCTCACGACGAATCGGATCAGGAAACAACGGATCAAACCGCTCCCGCAACTCCTGCCAAACCGGCCCAACAAACACCAACGCCAGCACATCATCCAACACCCACGGCCCCGCCGTCTCCAACCGATACAACCCCCGCGACACCGCCGCAAACATCGCCGTCCTACTAGCCGCACTCTCCATACGCCCCTCCTCGCCAGTCAGAGTCCAGCATGCCGACAACACCCACCAACGCCGCGCACTTCACAGGATGCGCCTGTATCGCCCTGACGGCCACAGCCAGATCGCCCGGCCGCCACGTTCCCTCACCCTCGGGATCCTCCAACGGCCATGCACGCCAGCATCGCTGATCGCGTCCCGGGATTGATGTAGTGCTTGCCGGAGTCCACCGCTCACCGGATGAACTGCGATTTCTTGTCCAGGACAGCCCCTTCCGACCGCCCGGGTCGCGCTGGCACGGGACGTTGAGGGTAGCCGTTCGGGCTGGTATCGGCAGTCGGTCTGGTCCAAGCGCGCCGAACCTCTTGCGGCCGAGTATGTTCAGTGTTCTGTGGACCCAAGCAACTCGCCGTCGGTGTACGGATCTGTCGTCGAATTCGTGGAGAACTATCTCAGTCTTCTGTACCGGCGAGAAGTCGGGAAGGGCCGTCGAGTGTGGTGTCCACAGTGGTGGAAGCACGCTGAGGCGGTCGCGCGACTGGATGCTATGTGGCGGACGTGGGAGCATTATCGGATCGACAGCAGAACGGGTTTGAGCGTGTGGTTTCTCGACCACGCCGATCCGCATATGAGCATCCTGTTCGACCCCGACGGCCCCTTCCAGTTCTGCTCCACCGCATCCGGACACTCCGACGAAATGCCGCCGCTTCAGCTGATCGCGACGCCGCCGGGTCTCTACAAATAGCGCTGAACTGTTGCGCGCTGCATCTAGCCTCGGTGCATGGCAGACACTTTCGGCGCGCAGATGACCGACACTGAAATCAGGCAGTTCTTCGCGTTGCTTCAACGTTGGTGCGACACCGAACTCGACCAGTTCGCCAATCTGATCATCCCTACTCGATACGGCGATGTGTACGCAGCTTTCGGCCGCGAGCGCGTCATGGGAATTCCAGTGGAACTGTACGAGCGCGTGCCCGCAGACTGGTTGGGCGACGCCGGATAAGGAGGCGCTCAGAGTTGGCCAGATCTCGCACTTTCCAGGGGAATTGGTCGAAAATCGCCGATTCCGAGGTGTTTGTGCGAATTTTCGGCCAACCCGCGCTGACCGGTCCAGTTGGCGCGCTCCGCGGCAGATGAGTGCGTTTCAGGATTAGCCGGTGGCGGAGAGGTGTTCGCCGTAGAACAGCATCAGTCCGGCGGCGGCGGACAGTCCGGCGAGGAGCCAGAAGCGGATGGAGACGGTGGTTTCGGGCCAGCTGCTGAGTTCGAAGTGGTGGTGTAGCGGGGCGATTCGGAACAGTCGTCGACCGGTTCTGCGGAATACCACTATCTGCAACAGCACCGAGAGGATCTCGGCGCAGAACAAGGCGCCGATGACCACCATCAGTAGTTCGGTGCGGGTGGTGATCGACAGGCCGGCGAGTAGTCCGCCCAGGGCGAGAGATCCGGTGTCGCCCATGAAGATTTTCGCTGGTGCGGCATTCCACCATAGGAAGCCCACGCATGCCGCTGCGGTCGCGGCGCAGATGAGTGCCAGGTCCAGCGGGTCGCGCACGGTGTAGCAGCCTGCGCCTGGGCGAGTGGTGCAGGCGTTGAGGTATTGCCAGAACGTGATCAGTACGTAGGCGCCCAGGGTCAGGGCCATGGATCCTGCGGCCAAGCCGTCGAGTCCGTCGGTGATGTTCACGGCGTTCGACCAAGCGACCACCAGGAAACACGCCCACAGCACGAACAGCACTGGCACGAGCGACAGCCAGTTCAGGTCACGCATGATCGAGATGTGCCGGCTGGCCGGGGTCAGCCCGGTGCTGTCGGGGAACCGCAGGGCGAGAATGCCGAAAACGATTGCGGCACCGAACTGGCCGACATATTTGCCCTTCGCGGTGAGACCGAGGTTTCGCCGCTTGTAGAGCTTGATGAAGTCGTCGAGGAACCCGACCAGTCCCATCGCCGTGGCCAATCCGAGCACCAGCAATCCCGATGCCGTCACACCCGGTGCGTCGTAGCGCAGCCCGATCAGATGCGAACCCAGATATCCGGCCCACATACCGGCAACGATGGCGATACCGCCCATGGTGGGTGTGCCACGTTTCGCCTGGTGACTCGCGGGACCTTCCGCGCGGATCTCCTGGCCCATCTTCGCGCGGCTGAACAAGCGAATCAGCAACGGCGTCAAGGTGATCGATACCGTCAACGCAATCGCCACCGCAAACAGGATCTGTCTCATCCGCCCCCCCGATCCGCTACTGAGCCGCGCAACCCAGCCAACCCGACATGGCACAAACGTCATGAATGTTAGCGAGGCGTAGGAGGTTGGCGTGCGGCCGCTCAGATACACCTGCTGTACGAACTCATGGACCTGACGGTTGCTCACATGTCGTAGCCACGAATGCGTCGCGATTGTCATCGACATGATGGCGTCTTCCACGGTGGATGCCGTACCGGCCGGACCACCCCCGTGGCGGCAGTAGCGTCCTCAGTGGCCCGTTCGGTCAGCGCGACCGGCGGCTGATGGCGTCAGTGCGGGGAATCGGCGGCGAGGGTGGCGAGTAGGTCGCGGAGGGTGTGGCGTTGGGCGGGGGTTAGGGCTGCGAAGATTTCTTCGGCTGCTTCGCGGCGGGCGTCGAACATGCGGGTGAGTGCCGCCCGTCCGGCCTCGGTGGGGGTGACGAGGGTGGCGCGGCGGTTGGTTGGGTCTTGTTCGCGGGCAACCAGACCCGCCGAGACGAGGGCGTCGACCACGGTGGTGGCCGAGCGGGGGACGATGCCGAGGTGTTCCGCGAGGGCGGACATGCGTAGTGGTTCGTCGGCGTGTTCGGCGGCGCGGCCGATGATGCGCAGCGCGCGGGCCTGGGCGGGGGTGAGACCCAGTGGCGATAGTCGCGCGGATTGGGTGCGGCGCATGCGCTTGGTTGTGCGTAGGAACAGGTCGGCGAGGTCGTCGTCGGGGATCGAACGAGGGTTGTCCGTCGGGCTGTTCGGCATGATTTGGAGCATAGCTCATTGTCCTCGGAACAATTATGAGCCAGACTCAGTTATAGCGCTTGACTCCCTTTGGAAGGAGGCGCTTGTGGCTTCACAGACGGAACTTGGCCGGATCGTCCGGCTCTTTCAGCCCTATCGGGGGCGGTTGGCCCTGGTGGGGGCACTGGTGGGGTTGTCCTCGCTGGCGGGGTTGGCTTCGCCGTTTCTGTTGCGCGGTGTCATTGATGACGCTCTGCCGCACGGGCGGACCGGGCTGCTGACCCTGCTGGCCGCGGGCATGATCGCGGTGGCCGCGTTGAACAGTGTGTTCGGCGTGTTGCAGACCTATATTTCGACGGCGGTCGGGCAGAACGTGATGCACGATCTGCGGTCGGCTGTGTATGCGCGGCTGCAGTCGATGCCGTTGAGTTTTTTCACTACGACTCGTACCGGGGAGGTGCAGTCGCGGATCGCGAATGACATCGGGGGGATGCAGTCGACGGTGACGTCGACGCTCACCTCGCTGGTTTCGAACTTCACATCCGTGGTGGCGGCGGTGATCGCCATGGCCGCGCTGGATTGGCGGCTGACGTTGGTGTCGCTGGTGATGTTGCCGTTGTTCGTGTGGATCAGCCGGAAGGTCGGGTCCGAGCGGCGCAAGATCACCGGGGAGCGGCAGCGGAAGCTGGCGGGGATGTCGGCGATCGTGGAGGAGTCACTGTCGGTCAGCGGAATCCTGTTGTCGCGCACCATGGGGCGGTCGCCGGCGTTGGTGGACGATTTCACGCGGGAATCGCGGGGGCTGGTGGATCTGGAGATCAGGTCCAGCATGGCGGGGAGGTGGCGGCAGTCGACGATCTCCATCGTCATGGCGGCCATGCCTGCGGTGATCTACTGGGCGGCGGGAATGACTGTGGCGCAGGGGCATCCGATGGTGTCGATCGGCACACTGGTCGCGTTCACGACCTTGCAGGCCGGACTGCTGCGGCCCGCGGTCATGCTGCTTTCCACCGGCGTGGACATCCAGAGTTCACTCGCGTTGTTCGGGCGGATCTTCGAATACCTGGATCTGCGACCGGATATCGAGGAGCCGAAGCGACCCACTCCCCTACCCGAGAAGGTGTCGGGAGCGGTGCGGTTCGAGAAGGTCGGGTTCGCCTATGACGCCGATCGAGAGGTGTTGAGCAATATCGACATCGAGGTTCCCGCCGGGACCAGCCTGGCGATCGTCGGCGAAACCGGTTCGGGGAAGACGACTCTCGGCTATCTGGTGGCACGGCTGTACGACGTGACGTCGGGTCGCGTGACGGTCGACGGCGTCGATGTGCGGGACCTGTCCTTCGCGGACCTGTCCTCGGCCGTGGGTGTCGTCTCGCAGGAGACCTATCTGTTCCACTCGTCCATCGCCGACAATCTGCGTTTCGCGAAACCCGATGCGACAGAGGAGGAATTGCAGGCCGCGGCCCGCGCCGCGCAGATCCACGATCACATCATGAGCCTGCCCGACGGCTACGACACCCTGGTCGGCGAGCGCGGCTACCGGTTCTCCGGCGGCGAGAAGCAGCGCCTGGCGGTGGCGCGGGCCATCCTGCGCAATCCGCCGATCATGGTCCTCGATGAGGCGACCAGCGCGCTGGACACCAAGACCGAGCGGGAGGTGCAGGCGGCCATCGACACGCTGTCGGCGAATCGCACCACCATCACGATCGCCCACCGGCTGTCCACGATTCGCGACGCCGACCAGATCGTGGTGCTCGACCACGGCCGGGTCATGGAACGCGGCACCCACCGGGAACTGGTGGAGCGCAACGGCTTCTACGCCGACCTGCTGGCCCGCGACGCCTTCGACGAGGTCGTCGGTCCGGAGGATGTGGTGGGCGCGGCGGATGTCGTGCTCGAATCCTGAACCGCGACAACGCTGACTTTCGTTCAACAGCGGTCGCAGCGGCAGGCCACGCGGGAAGTTGAAGGCGAAGACGCCGATGCGCAGGCGGTGGCCCGGCTGCAGTACGGCGTCGGTAGCGGTCAGGCCCAGATCGATCGTGGTGGGCTGCCCGGGCACGAGCGGCTGGCGGTCGGCCAAGGTCAGGACCGGGTACGGGTCGGTGTAGTCGCCGTTCGGTGACCGAGTCGCCTTGTCCTCGTCCACCTTTCGCAGCGAGGCGGTCAGCTGGCCGGAGGTCAGCACCGTCGATTTCCCGTCGGGGCCGACATCGTTGAGCGTGGCCGACCAGTGTCGTGCCAGCCGCCGTAGAGTCAGGCAACGGATGGTAATTCGTTGCCTTTGTGCCGTCCTCCGGTGGTGTCTGGAGGATCGGCGGTGGGCGTGACTCGTGCCGCCCGGTGACGCTGTCGCTGAGCGACCTCGGCGAAGGACAGGCCCCAGCGGGACCGGAACCGTTCGTCGAGGGCGTTCAGGATTTGCCCACGGTTCCGATACCGGATGGAGTCAGCCGCGTGAGAACGTCTCAGCAGTGTTCGGGCTCCGCCGATATCGGCGTGGACGGTCCGCCCGCAGAACCGGCACCGGAACGAGGCTTGGGTTCGGCGGTTGTTTCTGGCGGTGTAACCGCAGCTGCCGCACTCCTGACTGGAATACGCGGCAGGAACATCGACGACCTCGATACCGAAATCGTCGCGCAAGGCCGCGAGCTTGGCGGTGACCGCGGCGCGGCCGGCGACCGAGAGCAGGCGCCGCAGGCGTTTGGACAGTTTTCCCGCCTGTGCCAGGCCCCGGAAGTCCAGGCGTTCCACGATGACGCGGGCGATGTCGGCGGCAGCGCCCTTGTCCGGGTGCAGGATTCGGTTGAGGCAACGATTGACCTCGTTGGTGACGAACCCGCGAATATCCTGGACCAGGGCGCGGTAGCGGCGGGAGGCACGCAACCGGATGTGCTGGCGGTTCAGCGCAGCCACCAACGGTTGCAGGCGAGTGTCGTAGGCGCGCAACAGATCCAGGAACCCGCGACCGTGCAGGATGCCGTCGCTGGTCGCGAACAAGTTGCTCATGCCCCAATCCAGGCCGAGATCACGCGTGCGTTCGCGGGCTGGTGTAGCCCTCGCGGTCTTTACGACGAGCCGGAACTCGACCTCACCGCGCGGAGTGACCACGACCTGGCAGTGGTTGGCCACCACCGCACCCGGGCGGGCCAGACGCGTCAGGAACGCGGCTTGGGTGCGCAGCGGTATCCACACGGGCTTGTTCTTGGTCAGGGTGGAGATCCTGACCCAATAGTCGGCTGTGCCAGCGTGTTTCGGGGTTTCGACGACGGCGATCTTGCCGTCCATCACCATCGTGCGCACTCGCCGCAGATCCGGTGCCCCGACCCGGGACCGGACACGACGCATCAGCGCCCGCGCCAACACGAGCACCTCCGAATCGACCACACGCGTGCGCGAAATCTGCACCGGCTCACCTGCTGATCCGCCGGGCAGGTACCAAGCGTGGGCCTTGTTCACAGACAACAGGTCTCGCTTGAGCGCTTCGGGCAGCGACGATCCGGTGACGAACTCGCGGAATACGCGTTCGCAGTTTCCCAGCCATGACCGGTGCGCGGCCAGGGCCTGCTGGGAGATCGAGTCCCACTGTCGTTGCGACAGGCCGTCGTTCCAGCCCTTGGTGTCGATCCAGCGTGGCAGCACGCCGGTGGTGAACAGTTGCCGCCGTACCGCGGATTGCGCGCGCCCGAGCCCGGCCTGCCACACCGGCAGCATCGCAGCGACCTGCACGAGCTTGTCCGCGTTCGCCAGCGAGGGCAGCCGGTAGGACCGGCACACCATCCCAGGGGCAGATGCGCGACTCACAACCGCTGTTCATACAGCAACCCACCGACAAACAACGATCACCAACCCTATGGAAAGAAAACTATCCGTTTCCAGAAGAACCACGACTATTCACAAAGACTTGCCACACGCCCTCGGAGAACGGGTGCCGCACGCACATTGGCCACTACCCGTGGTAGCCGGACTGGATCAGCTTGCGATCGGCACGACCCCGATGCAAGGAACCGCTGCGTACCCAACGGTCGGACTGTAATGGCCGCCACTCCCGATCGCAATGATGTCCGGGTGTCATATGTTGACCGGATGAATGCAGCAGCAGGTGATTTGGCGGGGCGGGTCGCACTGGTGACGGGTGGTGGGCGCGGGATCGGGCGGGCCATCAGCCGGGAGTTGGCCGCGCGCGGGGCGGCGGTGGCGGTGAACTGGGCGCGGCACGAGGAACCGGCGAACGAGACCGTGGCGGAATTGAATTCGGCCGGGGCCACGGCATTGGCCGTGCATGGGCCGGTCGATGACGCCGCGGCGGTGGCGGCCATGGTCGAGCGAGTCACGGCCGAGCTCGGGCCGATCAGCATCCTGGTGCACAATGGCGGCATCGCCAGCCGAGGGCGCGCGGTCGCCGACACCGATTCCGCGGAAGTCGAACGGCTGCTGCGAATTCAGGCCATCGGGCCGCACTATCTGACCGGGCTCGTGCTGCCGGAGATGCGCAAGTGCCCGCGCGGGGACATCATCATGATCAGCAGTGTCGCGGCGCACGCCCTGGGCGCGAACGGCGCTCCCTACAACATGGCCAAGGCCGCACTCGAAGCCCTGGCGCACACGCTGGCGAAGGAGGAGTCCGCCAACGGGATTCACGTCAATATCGTGGCCCCCGGCCTGGTCAGCTCCGATATGGGCGATCGCCTGACCGCCGCGCTCAGTGGCGGCACCCTGAAGCACGCGGCCGATCTCGACGACAGCTCCCCCTTCGGCCACGTCTGCCGCCCGGAGGAGATCGCCGACGTGGTGGCCTTCCTGGCCTCCCCCGCCGCCGGATACCTCACCGGCCAGCGCATCGTCGTCGACGGCGGCGCGTACCCGCACCGCGCCTGATCAGTACATCCCGCTGGACTGGGCGCTGACATTGACCTCGATCAGATGCGGTCCCGGCGTCGCGAAGGCCCGGCGCAAGGCCGTCGCGGCCTCGTCGGGCGTGGAGACGCGCTCGGCCGCAACGCCGTAACCCGTTGCGAGGGAGACGAAGTCGATGCCCTGCAAGGTGATGTCGGGAAGCTGCGCGTCGAGCATGACGGCATAGTCCTCGAGCACCTGATAGGTGCCGTTGCGCAGGATGACGAAGGTGACGTCGCAACCGTGGCGGGCCGCGGTCCACAGCCCGGCGATGGTGTAGTTGCTGGCACCGTCGCCGAGGATCGCGACGGTCGGACCAGCCGGACGAGCCAGGCTCACCCCGACGGCGGCGGGCAGACCGAAGCCCACGGTGGCCGCGCCCGGCGCGTAGTAGGTGCGCGGCTCGGTGATCGGCACGCGATTCCACCAGCCGATCATCGACGGCGCATCCCACACGAATTGCGCTCCGGCGGGCCGGGTTTCGGCGAGGACATCCCAGAGCTGATGCTCGGTGAAGTGGCCACCGGCAGGCGCGGGTTCAGGGGCCGGACGGGCCGCGGGCATGGGCCGGGCCGAGGTGGCCACCGCCTCGGCGAGCTGCCACAACGCGGCCGCCGGATCCCCGACGATCGACCAGCCCAGCGGCGCCCGCGCGGCCTGGGCCGGATCGGCGGTGATGTGGATGACCTCGGGATCACCCGATAGATACGGACCGGGAGACCAGCCGTGATACGGCAGCAGCGCACCACCGATCCAGGCCACCACGTCATAGGGAGCGAGCTGGTCACGCACCTGCGCGACCGTCGCCCCGAGCGCACCCCGGAAGCAGCGGTGATCGGTGGGAAACGGCATGCGCGAATACTCGCCGCTGCCCAAATACACTTCCATGCGCAGCTTTCCGGCCAACGCGACGGCCGCCTCCCAGCCACCGTACTTGTCGACATCGGGCCCGAGCACCAGCACCGGGTTCGCCGCGTTCTCCAAACGCTGAGCGACCCTATCGATATCCGCCTGCGGCACTTGCGGATTCCCGGAAATGCGCCGGGTCGCCGCGTAACCGTCGGTGTCGGAATCCGATTCGCGCCGCCAGTCATCGAGAGGAATCGACACGCACACCGGCCCGGTCGGCGCGGTCAACGCGCAGGCCGCGGCGCGGGCCAGCACCGCCGGAACCGATTGCGCGCTGGGCGCCTCGAAACTCCACTTCACCAGCGGCCGCGGCAGCACGGTTGCATCGCGATTGGTGACGATGGCCTCCTCGGTGATCAAGGCCCGAAACTGCTGTCCCGCCAGGATGATCAGCGGCGCGCCATTGTCATAGGCATTGGTGAGCGCACCCATGCCGGTGGCCAACCCCGCGGCCGAATGCACCGAGACCACGACCGGTTTCCCCGAGGCCTGCGCGTACCCGTCGGCAATGGAGATGACCGAGCCCTCCTGCAACGCGAGGATGAACCGGAAATCCTCGGGCATGCGATCCAGGAACGGCAGTTCGTTGGATCCCGGATTGGCGACGACGGTGGTCGCCCCGAAAGACCGTAGGACCGCGTAGGCGGCTTCCCGCACCGTGGACATTTCGACTCCCTCGTGCCGGCTGGACATCGATCGACGGAAAGACGATTCGGGCAAAGACAGCAGTTCGAACGGAGCTTCGGGCACCCTACAGAAAGTTCGATATCAATTTACGACCAGTCGGTATTACAAGTCCGGATTGCCCGGAAGAGTGGTTAGCTGACCATGTGCCTGCCCGTCCGACAGGCCGCACCGACCGTTCCCGGGAGGATTCATGCCGACAACCGACAAGCCCTGGCCGCAAGGAACTCCGTGTTGGGTCGACTGCTCGGTCGACGATCCCGCCGCCGCGCGGGGCTTCTACTCCCGGCTGCTGGGCTGGGACGTCCTCGACAGCCCGCCCGAAGCGGGCGGCTACATGATCGCCATGCTCGACGGCCGACCCGCCGCGGGCATCGGACCCAAGATGGGTGAGGTGGCCATGCCCTCGGTGTGGACCACCTACTTCGCCGCCGACAATGCCGACGCCGTCGCGGGCGCGGTGCAGGCGGCGGGCGGCGCGGTGTTCATGCCGCCCTTCGACGTCATGGATGTCGGCCGCATGTTCATCGCCGCGGATCCGGCGGGCGCGGTGTTCGGCGTGTGGGAAGCCAAGGCGCACACCGGCGCGGGCATCTACAACGAGCCGGGCGCGTACTGCTGGAACGACCTGCACACCAACGGATACGTGCCGTCGCAGGAGTTCTACAAGCAGGTCTTCGGCTGGTCGTACGACGAGATCGGCAACGAGCAGATGATCTACTCCACCTTCAACGACCCGCAGGGCCGGCCCATGGGCGGCATGGCCGACACCACGGGCCGGCCCGGCGGCGATGCCAACTACTGGCTGACCTGGTTCCAGGTCGCGGGCACCGACGCCGCGCTGGAGCAGGCGAAGGAGCTCGGCGCGACCGTCCTCATGGGTCCGGACGACAGCCCCTTCGGCCGCATGGGCATCGTGTCGGGACCGCAGGGCGAGATCTTCGGATTGATCGACACCACGGTCACCATCGGCTGAGTGTCAGGCGAATAGTCGGGCCACGAACGGCACGCTGTCCGCCAGCGAGGCGAGCATGGCGCCGCTGTGATCCTTCCCCGGGTACACGTGCACCTCGGGATGGGTTCCGGCGGCGGCCATATCGGCCACCAGCTTGGCGGTCAGCGGCGCGGGGACATCGGTGTCGTTGGTGCCCTGGCCGATGAACAGCGGCCGGTCGTAGCCGGTGAGCGGCACATCCATGACCGAGTGCGCGACGGGCACGAAATCGCCCTCCGACAGCGGTCGGGACACCAGCTGGTTGAGCGAAATGCCCTCGGCGCGTTCGGCCATCGGGCTGAAGCAGAGGGTCTGCCCGGCGGTCACCAGCTGTTTGCCGAGCGGGGTGAGGTAGCTGTCCAGATCGAAGTCGGGGCGCGCCGCTTTCAGCCCGTTGAACACATAGGTGGCGTAGGCGGTGATGTGCGAAGAGCCGACGGCCGGGGTGTTCGGGCCGATCAGGGTCGCGGCCTCGACGATATTGGAGGCCGGGCCGGTGGCCACCGCGCCGCGGTAATCCAGTTCGGGCGCATAGCGAGTCGCGAGCGAGGCGGTGAAAACCGTTGCACCGCCGCCCTGGGACTGGCCGATGGCCACCCACTTCTGGGCAAGCGAGTCGTCGACGGCGTGCGCCGCGCGAACCATGTCGATGGCGGCGTGGGCCTCGGCGCGGCCGTCGAGGTAGGCGTGCGTTCCGGGGGTGCCCAGGCCGATGTAGTCGGTGGCGACGATGGCGTAGCCCTGCTTCAGCCAGGTGGCGAGGAAGCCCATGTCGCGGTCGGAGCGGCCCGCGACCGAGGGCGCGCAGTCGTCGCCGATGCCGACGGTGCCGTGCTCCCACGACAGCACCGGCCAGCCGCCGGGCGGCGGGGTCCCGGCCGGGATGAACACGACGCCGGTGGACAGTGCGGGCTGATCGGCGGAGTCGCGGGTCCAGTAGGTGAGCTTGCGGGCCGAGCCCGCGCCGTCGAGCCAGAAGTTCTGCGGCAGGGCCTCGTTGCCGATGACGGTGCCCGGGGTCGCGCCCTCGGAGCTGGCGGGCGGGTCGGCCACGGCGGTGGCGGCCAGCGGACCGGTGGCCAGCAGTGCCGCCGAGATCATGGTGATCACGGTGCGTCGCGTCATCGGAGAGTCCTCTCGTATCCATGCCAGTTCGATGCCACTGTCTTGGTGTCACAGTGAGACACTTTGGCCAGACTATCCTGTGAAGTGTCACATTGAGACACCAGGGGTGGGCGACACGACGAGGAAAGGGCGGAATGACGGCACCGACCGGGTTGCGCGAACGCGAGAAGGCCAGGGTGCGGCGCGAATTGATCGACGCCGCGCTGGTGCTGTTCGAGCGCCGCGGCTTCGAGCAGACCACCGTGCAGGAGATCGCCGACGCCGCCCACGTCTCCCGCCGCACCTTCCACCGGCATTTCCCCTCCAAGACGGCCGTGGTCTTCAGCCATGAGGAGGACGTCATGGCGCATCTGCTGGCCGCGCTGGACCGCCGCCCGCCGCAGGAGGCGGTCTTCGTCGCGCTGCGCGCGGCGCTGCGTGATTTCCTGCTCGACGACAGCCAGGCCGAGCTGCGCCGCCGCCAGGCGGACACGGCGCGGCGCGCCCGCCTGGTGCTGATCACCAATCCGCAACTGCGCCAGGAGAATTTCACCGGCACCTTCGGCCGCCGCGACGCCCTGGCCCGCAACTTCGCGCTGCGGGCCGGACTGCCCGAGGACGACCTGCGGGCGAAACTCGCGGCCACCACCTGCTTTTCGGCATTCGGGGTGGGGCTCGATCATTGGGTGGCACAACCGGATCCGTCGGTGCGCCACCTCTACGAGATTCTGGACAGTACTGTCGCGGCGCTACAGCACGGGCTCGAAATCCCGGCGGCACGCTGATCCGTCGCCGATGTGCAGCACCGCGTCCGCGCGGGCGAGCAGGTCGAGGGTCAGCGGGAAATGGCCGTGCGGCATGACATCCGCGCGCTGGCGTCCGGCGGTGATGGGGGCGGCGGGACTGAAGCCCCAGGTGGCGGTGTGGGCGTCCAACAGACCTTCGTAGGTGTCCGACTCAGGCGCCTCGAGCTCGAAAGACGCACTGCGGCCGAGACTTCCGGCGATGAAGGTGTAGTCGATGACGCCCAGCGCGTCGATGATCGCGCCCGCGTTGGACCAGCTGTGGTCCTGATCCGCCACGGGCATGCTGGTCCGGCCCGGCTGCAGGTGCAGGTTGTGGGAGAAGACCAGGGTCGGTCCGCGATCGGCCTCGAGGCGGCGGATGGCCAGCAGGTTCTGGGCCATGATGGTGTCGCGGGCGAGGATGAGCGGGGTCAGGCGCTCGTGCTGCGGGAGCGGTTCGGCGCATTGGGCGTGGTAGCGCAGCAGTGCGAGACCGCCGGTGAGATGTGTTTCGGCGCGGAACCATTCGGCGCGGGAGGTGGCGGCGACCAGTTCGGGGGCGCGGCGGTAGAGCGCGAACAGCATGTCCTCGCCGAGGGCGCGCAGTTGCTTCGCCTCGGGGGTCGCGCCCGGGGACATGGCCGGATCCAGGACCGATTCCTGGCGGCTCCAGCGGTGATCGTCGCCGGCGAGGCCCGCCACATCGAGGTCGAGACCCAGGTAGTCGCGGGCGTATTCGAGGTAGGTGCGTGGGCTTGGGGCGCTGTAGTTCTCGGTCGGGGCGTCGAAGCCGTGGAAGGTGACGCGGTCCGCGGGCAGGTGGGTGTTGTTGTGGTCGCGGAGCCATTGCACCAGGCGGCGATTGAATTCGAGTTCGCCCCATTCGTGTGAGAAGCCTTCTCGCACCACGTCTTCCAGCACGCCTGGGTCGCCCAGGACGTAGTCGTTCACGGTCATGGCGGCCACGCGGTCGATCTCCAGGGCGATGGAGCGGAAGCCGTGCTCGACCAGTGGGGGCAGGAGTTCGTTGCGGATCCAACCGAAGGCGGGTTCGCGGTGGGTGGGCTCACCGAGTCCGAGCAGTTCACATGAGGCGGGTACGAAGTCTCGAATGTCCTGAGTCATGTATATGAATCGTATCGTTGAAACGTCGGTTGATACTTGGTCAAAGATCCGTCCATTAAACAGGTGTTGTAGGCCGGGTAAAGTCTCAAACCGATGGACAACCTGCGACCCTCCGATCTGGCGCGCGAGCATGGCCTGTCGACCCAGGCTGTGCGGAATTACGAGCAGGACGGGTTCCTGCCGCCCGCCGAACGCACGGCCAGCGGCTACCGGATCTACACCGAGTTGCACGCGGCGGCCCTCGACGCGTATCTCGCGCTGGTCCGCGCCTACGGGCACGCGGTGGGCGGCCGCATCATGACCGCGATCCACGAGGACGAACTCGACACCGCACTGGTGATCATCGACCGGGGTCACCAGCAGTCATTGCAGGATCGCGACACCCTCGACAGTGTGCGGCGGGCGGTACGGCATCTGACCGCCGAGGCCGGGGACACCACGGAACCGGCTGCCGATACGCAGGACCGCACCATCGGCGAACTGGCCCACCGCCTCGGCGTCACCGCGGCGACGCTGCGCAAGTGGGAGCGGGTCGGAATCCTGGTTCCGGCAAGGGAATCCGGCACCGGATACCGCCGCTACACCGCGCCCGACGTCCGCGATGCCGAACTCGCCCACCTGCTGCGGCGCGGTGGCTATCCGCTGGACCGCATCGCCACCGTGATCGACCAGGTGCGTGCCGCCGGTGGCACCGAATCCCTCGCCCGCGCCCTGGAGGAGTGGAGCGCCCGGCTGACCGCGCGGAGCCTGGCCATGCTCGACGCGGCCGGACGGCTCGGCCACTACCTGCGGTTGCGCGAAGCTTAGAGCAGCCCGCGCAGCTTCAGGTCCGCCACGTACTTGTCGATGAGTTCCCTTGTCAGGTGCGGGATGTCGCCGCCCGGGCCCAGTTTCGCCTGCTGGACGGCGGCCTGGAACCGCTTGGCCGGGAGCACCGAGCCCGCGATCGGCAGACCCGGGCGGCGGTAGGCGTGTAGCAGCGGCTGGACCGACGCGCCGCGCTGGTGTTCGGGCAGGGTGCGCAGCGCGGTCTCGAAGCGTGTGAACCAGTCCCGGTAGTCGTCGATGCGGTCGATGGCGTGGCCGGATTCGATGAGCCAGTCCACGAATTCGTCCAGGGAGATGCCGTCGTCGTGCGGGTTGAGCACGTCGTAGGTTTCGAAGCCCTCGGTCACGCGGGCGCCCAGGGCGGTGATGGCGGCGGCGGTGAAGTCGGCGGGCAGGCCGTCGTAGTGGGCGCGACGGCGGTTGCCGTGGGAATCCAAGGCGTAGAAGGACTTCGGGGCCAGACCGGTGGCGAGCACGCTGAGCAGCAGGCGGGTGAACATATCGGGCAGGTTGAGCTGACCGGCGAAATCGCTGTGCGCCAGGATCATGTCCGAACGGAACACCGCGACGGGCAGCCCGCACAGGTCGTGCGCCTCGCGCAGCAGGACCTCACCGGCCCACTTGCTGTTGCCGTAGCCGTTGGCGTACCCGTCGTCGACCGAGCGCACGGCGCTGATCTCGCGGATGTCGCCGTCTTCGGTGAAGACGGCCGGATCGATCTGCGCGGCAACGGCGACCGTGGACAGGTAGGTGACGGGCTTGAGGGTGGAGGTCAGCGCGAGGCGGATCACCTCGGCGGTGCCGACGACATTGGGACCGAACAGCTGGCCGTAGGGCAGCACGTGGTTGACCAAGGCGGCCGGGTGCACGATGAGGTCGACGGTGTCGGCGAGTTCCTGCCAATCCTGCTGGCTCAGACCGAAGTTCGGCTCGCCGATGTCGCCGGGAAGTACGCGTAGGCGACGCTGGGCCAGTTCCCGGTAGCGGCGCAGCAGCTCCGGGTCACCGCTGTCGAAGACCTCGTCCAGGCGGCGGCGCGCGGTCTCGGCATCGCGGCCGCGAATGACGCAGATCAGCGTGCCGTCCGTACCGTCCAGGCGCTGCAGCCATTCCAGGCACAGGAAGCGGCCGAGATAGCCGTTCGCTCCGGTCAGCAGGACGGTGCGCGGCGGCTGCGATGCGCGCGGGAGGGCCGGGGCGGCCGCCAGTGTCGCGGCGTCGAGGAACTTGTCGAGAGTGAGGTCGGTGGCGCGAATCTCTTTGCCGCCGTGGATGGTTGCCACCGTCGGCCGGGTGCCGCCCGAATCCCGTTCGGCCTCGATGTGCGCGGCCAGCCGGTCCAGGTTGTTGGCCGGGCTGACGATGACGCCGACGGGCACCTCGACGCCGAAGATCTCGGCCAGCAGGGTCGAGAACGACAGCGCCGACAGCGAATCGCCGCCCAGGTCGGTGAAATGCGCGTCGGGCTGCGGCTCGCCGCCGCCGAGCACCGCGCGGGCGGCCCGGCACACCGTCTCGATGACGGGGCGGTCGGCGGCCTCGCGGCGCAGCACGGCCAGCTCGTCGCGCTGACGCTGCGCCTGCTCGGTGTAGAGCTGCTCCAGCCGCTCACCGAAGCGCTCTTTGAACTTGGGCCGCAACAGTTTTCCGATACCCGACAGCAGGCCGTTGTCCTGGGTGAACGGCTCGTCCTCGAGCAGGAACGCGCGCGGGATCTCGTAGGATTCCAGCCCGTTCTCCTTGGCGATCCGCTGCATCGACTCGGTGATGGCCGCGATCCGCTCGGCGGGCTCGAGCGCGCGGGCGGCATCGGTGGGCACGATCACGGCCACCAGATGCGAACGCTCGCTGGAGCCGTGCACGAAGATCTGGGCGATGAGCGGGCTGGTGGCGTAGACGGCCTCCAGCTTGGCCACGGTCACGAATTCGCCCTGCGACAGCTTCAGGACGTTGTTGCGGCGGTCCACGTAGACCAGGTAGTCGGGCCGGATCTCGGCGACGATATCGCCGGTGCGGTAGTAGCCGTCCTCGTCGAAGATCTCGGCGGTCACCTCGGGACGCTTGAAGTAGCCGGGGATCTGCTGCATCGACTTCACCACCAACTCGCCCCGCGGATACGGCTTGTCGGTGGAGAAGTAGCCGAGTTCGGGGACGTCGGCGAGCTTGTAGTCGATGACCGGGGGACGGCGGATCTCGTTGTCGATGAGCAGGCCGCCGCCCGCCTCGGTGGAGCCGTAGCCGTCGATGATCGGCTGGCCCAGCACCGAGCGCATGAACTCCTTCATCTCCGCGGAGATGGGTGCGCTGCCCACCATCACGCGGGCCATCCGACCGCCCAGGAACTCTTCCCGCAGTGCGGTTTTCACGATGCGGTCGGCGTCCTCCGCGGACTCCCCGGCGGCGATGCGGCGCTGGGTTTCGCTCTGGTAGCGCTGGTACACCATGTCGCACACACGGGGCACGAAGAACACCTCGGTGGGGCGCACCAGGGCGATGTCCTCGAACAGGGTGGACATATCGCTGGACGCCGCGAAGTACGCGGTGCCGCCGCGCGAAAAGGTGCCGTTGAGCACCATGCGACCGGCCACATGGCTCAGCGGCATGTAGCAGAAGTTCATGACCGGGGCCGGAATCACGGTGGGGCCCAGCCACATTCCGGCCGCCAGGCGATGCGGGTACATCGCACCCTTGGGGGTGCCGGTGCTGCCCGAGGTGTAGATGAGTACGGCGAGCTCGTTCTCATCGGCGGGGACGTGCAGCGGGGCCTCCGGGAGCCTCGCGCCCCGATCGACCACGGTGGCAAGCGATTCCAGCGTGATGCCCGTGCCCTCGAGGCGGCGCTGCGCGGCGGCGAAGGCCTCGGCCTGTCGGTCGTCCTCGGGTTCGAAGTCGAAGACCACGATCGAGGTGACCGCCGTGCCGTCCAGCACGCACTCGAGCGCGGGTGCGAGCAGTTCCAGGCTGACCGCGAGGGTGCGTGATTCGGTTTCGGTGATGATCGAATGCCATTGCGCGGCAGCGGCACTGGACTGCAACGGGACGGTCACCAGACCCTGCCGGATGGCTGCGAGTTCCAGCGCCGCGAAATCGCCGCTGGCGAATCCGAGAATGCAGAGGAAATCGCCTGCGCGCAACGGGTTCCGCCCGTCGTGCTGCCAGCTCGCGGCGATGTGCCCGGCACGGGTCCACAGGTCGCGGTAGGTGGTGGTCACGTAGGCGGGCAGCAGGCGGCGCGTGCGCCGGCCGTCGGCGTCGACCACGATCTCCGCGGCGCGTTCACCGATGGCCGGACGGTCCGCGTAGCCCTCCATGAGCACGGCCGCTATTCCCGCGAGCCCGAGTCCGGGCCGCCGGGCCGCCTCGGCGACCTCGGGGACGGGCATGGCGGCGCGGATCTGCTCGTCGGCGAGCAGCGCCTCGAAACGCTTCATGACCTCCGATTGCGCCAGCCGATCGGCAATGCGCTGGAGTTCGCCCCGCACGTCCTCGACCATCAAGAGCCTCCCTGGATCCTCGCCCGCACGAGTCGCCGCACCCCTGTACCGCTGACCCGGTATCGCTGCGTCGAATAGCGTTCGGGCGGCAGGACTCGTCCCCATCGATTAGCTTTGCTAACTATTCCACGATGCGCGGGTCCGGAAGGAAAGTCAAGGATCCCGCGGCGCATCGATTCCAGGATGCGCCGCGGGTTCGGCGGGTGCTAGTTGTATCCGAGGTCCGCGACAGCGGCATCGATCACATCGGCGATCGCGACCGGCTGTGACGCCAGGGAGGCGTGGCTCGCGGGCAGCTCGACCGTGCGGCGCGCGCCGATGCGCTCGGCCATGCGGCGTTCATTGTCGGGGTTGATCATTCGGTCCTCGGTCGAGACCTGGCACCAGGACGGCTTGGACCGCCAGGCCGGTTTGGTGACCGTGTCACCGAAGGTCGAGCCGAGCGGGGCCTTCTGGGTGACGGCCATGACCAGGGCCTCGTCCTCGGTCAGGTCCTGGCAGAAGCTGCCGTGGAACTTGGCCTGGTCGATCCACAGATAGCCGTCCGAATCGGGGGCGATGACATCCGCGTCCGCCGGCGGCAGCTGCTCGGTGATCTGCGCCAGGCTCTCCCCCGCGTCCGGCGCGAAGGCGGCGATGTAGACCAGGCCCTCGACATTCGGCAGGTCACCGGCCTCGGTGATGACCGCTCCGCCGTAGGAATGCCCGACCAGCAGCACCGGTCCGGCGATCTGCCGCACCATCTTCCGGGTCCGCTCGGCATCCTCGGCCAGCGAGGTGAGCGGATTCTCCACCGCGTGCAGCGACTCATATCCGCGCCGCCGCAATTCCACGATCAGTTTCGCCCAGTGGGCCGCACCACCCCAAAATCCGTGCACCAGAACGATCGCGGGCTTGTCCGCCATTGCGTGTCTCCTTCTCATCGTGCCGATCCTTGTGCGCCTCCCGGGTGGCGAGATTTACGCTATTCGGATGATGGAGCAAAGACCATGACGGATTCGCCGCAAAATTTTGCCGATTCACCGGATTTGCCGGATGCCTTCGTGGACGACCCCGAACTGGACGCGCTCTCGGAGATTCTCGAGACCGTGCGGCTACGCGGGCGGGCGATCACTCGCCACACCGCCGAACCCGGTGCGCCGGTGGAAGTTCCGCGCGGCAAACGCGTGCTCCACATCGTCGAGCAG
The DNA here is from genome assembly GCF_000308815.1 of Nocardia concava NBRC 100430. Classification (GTDB taxonomy): domain Bacteria; phylum Actinomycetota; class Actinomycetes; order Mycobacteriales; family Mycobacteriaceae; genus Nocardia; species Nocardia concava. Next base: position 53,209 of record NZ_BAFX01000044.1, on the reverse strand, counting down.
GGGTCGGTCCGGGTTCGGGTCGCGAGCGAATCCGGGTCCTGCGGAGACATCACGGTGGGTTCCGGAGACATGGTGGTTCTGGCCCGTGGTGACGCCCATACGGTGGAGGCCCTCGACGGACCGGCACAGTGGGTGAGCGGCTCTTTTCAAGTCGACGAACCGCAAGCCGCCCCTTTGCTTTCCGTGCTCGCCCCCGCCATCGTCATTTCCGGCGAGGGCCCCGGCCGGGAGTGGTTGCCGCTGAGCCTGGATCTGTTGCTGGTGGAAGTGATCCAGCCGCGGCCCGGTGCGGCGGCGATGATCTCGCGCATACTGGATCTGCTGTTCATTCACGCGCTACGCGCCTGGTCCACCGATACCGCCGCCCCCGGCTGGCTCACCGCCGCTCTGGACCCGGCGCTGGCCCCGGTCCTGACCGCCATCCACCGCTCCCCCGCCGCCCCCTGGTCGGTTTCGGACCTGGCCGCCCTGGCATCCATGTCGCGTACCACCTTCACCGATCGTTTCACCCGCCGCTTGGGCCAGCCGCCCGCCGCCTACCTCGCCGACCGCCGCCTGGCCCGCGCCGCAACCCTGTTGCGCACCACCCCGATTCCCATCGCGGCACTGGCCCACCAGGTCGGATACGACTCCGAGGCCGCCTTCAGCCGCGCCTTCCGCCGCAGATACGACGTCCCGCCGCTGCGCTACCGCAAGGGCGACGGCCGCCTGAATTAACCCGGCCTCGCGAATCCGATTGGCGGACGGTCGGAGTCCGCTCGCAGCGAAGTGGCGAGCGGGCGGCGGCCGGATGGGTCAGACTCGTAGCGCACTCGTCCGACGATTTGTCCGAGGAATTATGCAGAACCTTCCAGATGGGGCGCTAGGCGTCGAATCTCCTGTGCGCTACCGGATGTCGAATACCGCGGCGTTCTGGCTGCTGGCCGTGGCGCTGGGGCTGTTGTTGTTCGCGTCGGCCGCGCCGTCGCCGATGTATCCGGTGTATCAGCAGATGTGGCATTACTCGTCGCTGGTGTCGACCGGGGTGTACGCGGCCAATGCCATTGCGCTCCTGGTGACCTTGTTGTTCGCGGGGTCGCTGTCCGATCACATCGGGCGGCGGCCGGTGCTGGTCGCGGCGGTGCTGGTGGAGTTGCTCGGCACGCTGGCCTTCGCCGAAGCGCAGTCGGTGGCTTGGCTTTTCACCGCGCGGATCGTGCAGGGCATCGCCACCGGTCTGGCCACCGGCGCGATCACCGCGGCCCTGATCGATCTGCAACCCGCCGAATCCCGGCTCGGGGCGCTCATGACCAATGTGGCCGCCGGTGGCGGACTCGCGGTGGGGGCCATCAGTTCCGGGCTGCTGGTCGCCTACGCGCCCGCGCCGACCCGGCTGGTGTACTGGCTGCTGGCGGCGGCGTTCACCATCATCGTGCTCGGCGTGCTGCTGATTCCGGAAACCGTGCGGCCCGACGGGCAGGGCCTGGCCTCGCTGCGTCCCAAAGTCTCGGTGCCGCAACCGGTTCGGGTCGCATTCCTGACCCTGGTGCCGTCGATCGCGGCGACCTGGGCGCTGGGCGGGCTCTACCTGGCCCTCGGCGGTGCGCTGATGAAGGTGCAGTTCCACGTCTCGACGCCGCTGGCCGGAGGTCTGGTGGTGGTCGCGTTGCAGGGCACCTCGGCGGTGACCGCGCTGCTGGCCCGGGACTGGACCATCGATCAGGCGCTGCTGCGCGGTCCGGTGCTGCTCATCACCGGCGTATCGGTGGCGCTGCTCGGGGCGGCGACGCACAGCGTATGGCTGTTCTTCGCGGCCAGCATCGTGGCCGGGATCGGATTCGGGCCGTCGTTCTCCGGGGCACTGCGCATGCTGACCGGACTCGCGCCCGCCGAGAACCGCGCCGAGGTGGTGACCGCCATCTACGTGGTGTCCTACCTGTCGCTCAGCGTCCCGGCGGTGATCGCGGGCCTGTGCGTGCTGCGCTTCGGGCTCGCCGCCACCACCTACGGCTACGGATTCATCGTGATCGCCCTCGAGGCCGCCGCCATGCTCGGCTCGCTGCGCCACCGCAGCCCGCACACCGCGCTGGCCGGGCACCTGTGCCCCGCGCCGTGCCCGGGCTCGGTCGCACCCATGCCGCGTGTGGTGTCGGCGCATCCGTGAGCGTGTGACATATGCCCATGCCGAGGGGCGGACCCGTTTTGTTAAGTTGAACGGTGTCTTCCCCCTCGGATTCCTTTGCCGCCACCCGCGAGCGCAGTGACGAACTCGCCGCCGAGGTGACCGCCCACCCCGACCGCTTCCGTGTCCTCACCGGCGAACGGCCCACGGGCAGACTGCATCTGGGCCACTACTTCGGCACCATCCGGGAGCGCGTACGGCTGCAGGGCCTCGGCGTGGACCTGTTCGTGATCCTGGCCGACTATCAGGTCATCACCGACCGCGACACCCTCGGTCAGGTGCGCGACAACGTCTACAGCGCCGTGCTCGACTACGCCGCCGCCGGCATCGACATGAGCAAGGCGACCGTCTTCACCCACTCCGCGGTGCCCGCCCTCAACCAGCTCATGCTGCCGTTCCTGAGCCTGGTCACCGAGGCCGAGCTGCACCGCAATCCGACGGTCAAGGCCGAGCTGGCCGCCTCGGAGCGGGCGCTGAGCGGGCTCATGCTCACCTATCCGGTGCATCAGGCCGCCGACATCCTGTTCTGCAAGGGCAACCTGGTGCCGGTGGGCAAGGATCAGCTGCCGCACCTCGAGGTCACCCGGGTCATCGCGCGCCGGTTCAACGAGCGCTGGGGCAAGGTCTTCCCCGAACCGCAGGCGCTGCTCACCTCCACCCCCGAGATTCCGGGCCTGGACGGCCGCAAGATGTCCAAGAGCTACGGCAATGCCATCTCGCTGTCCATGACCGCCGACGAGACCGCGGCCTTGATCAAGCGCACCCCCACCGACTCCGATCGCCGCATCACCTTCGATCCCGATGCGCGCCCGGGTGTTTCGGCCCTGCTCACCACCGCCGCCCTGTGCCTGGGCAGCGATGAGCACACCCTCGCCGACAAGCTCGGCGACGGCGGCGGGGCCGCCCTGAAGAAGCTCGCCACCGACGCGGTCAACGAATTCTTCGCCGGCCACCGCGCCCGCCGCGCCGAACTCGCCGCCGACCCCGACTTCGCGAGCAGCCTTGTCCGCGAAGGCAATCGACGCGCCAACGAGATCGCCGAACGCACCCTCGACGAGGTCCGCGCGGCAATGGGGACCGTTTACTGACCCATTGCCCGACCGCCCCAGGCCGCTCGACTCACCCAGGAGGAAACAAGCCATGACCGGACGCACCCCCAGCCAGTGGGAGGAACTCGCCGCGGCGAATCCCGAGCATTCCACGTGGTACGTCGAGCGTTTCCGGGCAATGGCGGCCCAGGGCAAGGACATTGCCGGGGAGGCGCGCCTGGTCGACGCGATGCTCGCACGCGGCAGCCGGGTGCTGGACGCGGGGTGTGGTCCGGGACGGGTCGGCGGCTACCTGCACGATGTCGGTCACGCCGTGGTCGGCGTCGATGTCGATCCGGTCCTGATCGCCGCCGCCGAGCAGGACTACCCCGGCCCCACCTGGCTGGTCGGCGACCTCGCCGAACTGGACCTCCCGGGCCGCGGCATCCCCGCCGACTTCGACGCCATCGTCTGCGCGGGCAATGTGATGACCTTCCTGGCCCCCTCCACCCGGATCGCCGTCCTGACCGCCTTCGCCCGGCACCTCGCCCCGACCGGTCGCCTGATCACCGGATTCGGCGCGGACCGCGGCTACGAGTTCGGCGAATTCCTGTCCGACGCCGAAACCTCCGGCCTCACAACCGATTTGCGGCTCGCGACCTGGGACCTCCGCCCCTTCACCCCCGACTCCGACTTCCTGGTGGCGGTCTTCTCGCGCTCCAGCTGAGCGGCCGTTCTCCGTACAGACCATGCGGTACGGGTCTAGGCTGGGCAATCCATTCGTTAACCACGATCCAGCGGACCCGGAGTCGAAGCCATGGGATACCGACGGGGTTTAGGTGTGGTTGTCGCGGCCGTGGGGTTGACGGTCGCGGTGGGGTGCGGGTCGTCCCCCGATTCGGGCGGATCGAAGGAACCCGCGTATGCCGCGACACTGCGGCCCATCATCGACAAATTGATGAAGGACAACGTCATTCCGGGTGCAGTGGTCGTCGTCAGATCACCGAAGGACGGGGATTGGACGGCCACATTCGGGACCGGAACCCTCGGCGAGAACGACCCGATGACGGTGGACGACCACTTCCGAATCGGCAGCAACACCAAGACCATGACCGTCACGGTGCTGCTGCAACTGGCGCAGGAAGGCAAACTCGCCCTCTCCGATCCGATCGCGAAATATTGGCCCGGCGTCCCCAACGGCGACCGCATCACCCTGGCCCAGCTGGCCGAAATGCGCAGCGGCCTCTACAGCTACACCTTCGACGAACAGTTCAACGCCGACCTCGACAACCAACCGCAGAAGGTCTGGACCCCAACCGAACTGCTCGCTATCGCCTTCGCCCATCCGGTCAATTTCGCGCCCGGCGAGAGGTTCGAATACTGCAACACCAACACCATCCTGCTCGGCCTGGTCATCGAAAAAGTCACCGGCCGGCCGGTGGCCGACAGCTTCCAGCAGCGCATCTTCACCCCGCTGGGCCTGAAACACACCTCGTTCCCCGCCGCCACGGACTCCGCCCTCCCCGACCCGCACCCCCGGGGCTACGCGTTCGGCACCAATGTCTCCACCCTCGAAACCGCCGCCCTGCCACCGGATCAACAAGCCGCGGCCCTGGCCGGAACCCTGAAGCCGACCGACCAGACCACCGCCAGCCCGTCCTGGGCCTGGACCGCGGGCGCCGCGATCTCCGTCGTCGACGACATGACCACCTACGCGAAAGCCCTGGCCGACGGCGATCTGCTCGACAAACAGATGCAGCGGACTCGAATCGACAGCATCCAGCCGATCGACCCGGCCCACCCCGAAACGGCGGGCTACGGCCTGGGCATCGTCCGTTTCGGCGCCCACCTGCTCGGCCACGACGGCCAACTCCCAGGCTTCATGACCTTCATGGCCTCCGACCCTGACTCCGGCCTCACCATCGTGGTGGCCACCAACCTGGCCACCGTCCCCTCCGGCGAAGGATCGGCCCTGGTCCTGGTCAAGGGCATGCTCCCTACCTTCTACGGCTGATCCTCGAGGGCCGCGTAGACGGTGGAGAGGAAGTCGTCGCCGAGGGGGCTGCGCCATTCGGCGGCGATGATGATGTTGGCGGATTGGACCAGGAGGAGGGTGACCAGGTCCTTCTCGGGGTCGGCGTGCCAGTCGGTGCCGAGGCCACCGGGCCAGGAGAGGGTGCCTACGCTGGGGACGCCGCCGTTGGGTTCGGTCTGGATCTTGACGCCGTAGCCGAAACCCTGGTCGGCCCAGATGGTTTGGCCCAGGGGCGGGTTGAAGGGTGGAGTGGCGTGTTGTTCGGGGGTTAGATAGTCGGTGCTCAGGGCGGCTACCAGGTCGGTGGAGAGGACTCGGACGCCGTCGAGTTCGCCGCCGTTGAGGAGCATATGGGCGAAACGGGCATAGTCGTCGGCGGTGGAGACCAGGCCCGCACCGGCGGAGGGGAACAGGGGTTGCTCGCCCCAGGCGGTGGTGGCGGGGCGGTCCAATTCGGTGTCGTCGGGGCCGTAGAGGACGCTCAGGCGGTCGCGCTTGGATTCGGGGACGACGAATCCGGTGTCGGACATGCCCAGCGGGTCCAGGACACGTTCGCGCAGAACGGTTTCCAGGGGCTGGCCGGTGATGCGGGTGAGCAGGATGCCGAGGACGTCGGAGGCGGTGTGGTAGCGCCACAGGGTGCCGGGCTGGGCGATGAGCGGGAGTTCGGCGAGCTTGCGCAGCCAGGCGTCCGGGTCGAGGGTTTCGGCATCGGCCACGCCGATGGCGCTGGCGATGGGATCGGCTGTGAGAGCGAACAATTGGGGTGCGAGGCTGGAGCGGCCCCAACCCAGGCCGAAGCGGTAGGTGAGCAGGTCATCGAGGGTGATGGGGCGCTCGGCGGGGACGACGTCGTCGGGGGAACCGTCGATGTCGCGCATGACCTTGCGGTCGGCCAGTTCCGGGAGCCAGGTGTCGATCGGGTCCTGGAGACCGATGCGGCCCTCCTGGACCAGCGTCAGCACGGCCACCGCGGTGATCGGCTTGGTCATCGAGGCGATGCGGAAGAGGGTGTCGCGCCGCATCGGGAGCCGCGCGGCCCGGTCGCGCCAGCCGACGGTGTCGACCTGTGCCAGTTCTCCGTGCCGGTAGATCAGGGCCACCGCACCGGCCACCTCACCGCGCTCGACGTATCCGTCGAGGACTTCACTTACTTTTGCCAGCCCGTCGGCCGAAAACCCGTTCGCCACAATCGCTCCCTTCGCTGTGCACCGTCAACAGCGGGAGGCCGACGATATTCCCGCAGGCTACTGCACCGCGGAGCAGAAGGGCTGGCAACTCGATACCGGAGTCGGCGCAATCGGTTGCTGCTCATGGAATTTCGCGTGCGTGAGCAGTACCGCCAATCCGACGGCGATCACGAGGATCAGGGCGGCGCTGATCCAGGCCACCGCCCAGTTCTGGCGGCGCACGGTGACCAGGATCGTGCCGTCGTCGCCCATGACGACGGTGCCGAGCGGCGGACCCGATAGCTGTCCGAGAAACGCACCACCACAACCGGATCCGAAGAGGGCAGGCACGGGCAGATCCCTTCTCTGAGCTCGCTGTCACGGACACACAGCGAGCCAGAGTACGCCCCGCACGAATTAATAGCTATAGGCTATTTGAGCAGATTATTGGTGATTTTTACCGGTTTGTCCGATGTATTCCGTTCTCAGGAACCGACATACGCGGCAAGATGCTCACCGGTCAGGGTCGAGCGCGCGGCCACCAGGTCGGCGGGGGTGCCCTCGAAGACGATGCGGCCACCGTCGTGACCCGCACCCGGACCGAGGTCGATGATCCAGTCGGCATGCGCCATCACGGCCTGGTGATGCTCGATGACGATGACAGATTTGCCGGAATCAACCAGGCGGTCCAGCAATCCGAGCAGATTCTCGACATCCGCGAGGTGCAGACCCGTGGTGGGCTCGTCGAGGACGTAGATCCCGCCCTTCTCCCCCATGTGCGTGGCCAGCTTCAGCCGCTGACGCTCACCGCCGGACAGCGTGGTCAGCGGCTGCCCCAGGCTCAGGTAGCCCAGCCCCACCTCGGAGAGATGCTGCACGATCTTGTGCGCGGCAGGGATTTTCGACTCCCCCGTCTCGAAGTACCCCAGCGCCTCGCTGACCGGCATGGCCAGCACCTCGCTGATATCGCGCCCGCCGAGCTTGTATTCCAGCACCGCCGCCTGGAACCGCTTGCCCTCGCACTCCTCACACACGGTGGCGACCCCGGCCATCATGGCCAGATCGGTGTAGATCACGCCCGCGCCATTGCAGGTCGGGCACGCACCCTCCGAATTCGCGCTGAACAGTGCGGGTTTCACGCCATTGGCCTTGGCGAAGGCCTTGCGAATGGGGTCGAGCAGCCCGGTGTAAGTGGCCGGATTGCTGCGCCGCGAACCGCGAATCGAGCCCTGATCGACGGAGATCACGCCCTCCGACGCCGGAATCGACCCGTGCACAAGGGAACTCTTGCCCGATCCCGCGACGCCGGTGATGACCGTCAGCACCCCGAGCGGGATGTCGACGTCCACCTTCTGCAGATTGTTGGCGTCCGCGCCGCGAATCTCCAACGCGCCCTTGGGCTTGCGCACCGAATCCTTCAGCTTCGCCCGGTCGTCGAAATGGCGTCCGGTGATGGTCCCGCTGCTGCGCAGTCCGTCCACCGTGCCCTCGAAGCACACGGTGCCGCCGCCCGCGCCCGCCCCGGGCCCGATGTCGACGATGTGGTCGGCGATGGCGATGGTCTCGGGCTTGTGCTCGACCACCAGCACCGTGTTGCCCTTGTCCCGCAACTGCAGCAGCAGATCGTTCATGCGCTGGATGTCGTGCGGGTGCAGGCCCACGGTCGGCTCGTCGAAGACGTAGGTGACATCGGTGAGCGCGGAGCCCAGATGCCGGATCATCTTGACGCGCTGGGCCTCTCCGCCCGACAGCGTGCCCGACGCGCGATCCAGGCTCAGGTAGCCGAGCCCGATCTCCACGAACGAATCCAGCACGGCCTGTAGCGATTCCAGCAGCGGCGCGACCGACGGCTCCTTCAACCCGCGCACCCACTCGGCCAGATCGCTGATCTGCATGGCGCAGGCGTCGGCGATATTGATCTTCTTGATCTTCGAGGACCGGGTCAGCTCGCTGAGCCGGGTGCCGTGGCATTCCGGGCACACCTGGAAGGTGACCGCCCGCTCCACGAACGCGCGCACATGCGGCTGCAGCGAGTCGACGTCCTTGGACAGCATGGACTTCCGGATCTTGGGGATCAGCCCCTCATAGGTCAGGTTGATGCCCTCGACCTTGATCTTGGTCGGCTCCTTGTAGAGCAGATCCGCCAGCTCACGCTTGTTGTACTTCTTGATCGGCTTGTCCGGATCGAAGAAGCCGGAGCCGATGAAGATCCGCCCGTACCAGCCGTCCATGCTGTAGCCGGGAATGGTGAACGGGCCCTCGCGCAGCGATTTGCTGTCGTCGTAGAGCTGGGTCAGATCGATATCGTTGACCGCCCCGCGCCCCTCGCACCGCAGGCACATGCCGCCGGTGACGCTGAAGCTGCGCCGCTCCTTGACCTGCTGCCCGCCCTTCTCCACGGTGACCGCGCCCGCACCGCTGATCGAGGCGACATTGAACGAGAACGCCTGCGGCGAACCGATATGCGGCTTGCCCAGCCGGCTGAACAGGATGCGCAGCATGGCATTGGCGTCGGTGGCGGTGCCGACCGTCGAGCGCGGATCCCCGCCCATGCGTTGCTGATCCACGCTGATCGCGGTGGTCAGACCCTCGAGCACATCCACCTCGGGCCGCGCCAGATTCGGCATGAAGCCCTGCACGAACGCGCTGTAGGTCTCGTTGATCAACCGCTGCGATTCCGCGGCGATGGTGTCGAACACCAGCGAGCTCTTGCCCGACCCGGACACGCCCGTGAACACCGTGAGCCGCCGCTTGGGCAGCTCGACCGAGACGTCCTTGAGGTTGTTTACCCGCGCGCCGACCACGCGGATCAGATCGTGGGAGTCGGCGGGCGGGACGGTCGGGGCAGATTCGGTCTTGGCCATGCGGGTCTCCAGGTGTGCGGGCGGTCCGGTCGGGCGGCTCGGTCGAAGGGGATCAGGCTCGGTTGATACGGCTCAGGCGACCTGCTGGATGCGGAGCAGGTTGCCCGCGGGGTCACGGACGGCGAAGTCGCGCACCCCATAGGGCTGGTCGGTCGGTTCCTGCACGATCTCGACGATGTCGAAGGCCTGCAGCTGCTCGAAGGTGGCGTCGACGTCCTTGCTGGCCAGCAGCATCGCGCCGTAGGTGCCCTTGGCCATCATCTCGAGGATGAGCTTGCGCTCCTCCTCGGTGATGCCCGGATCCGCGGCGGGCGGGGTCAGCACGATCGACGTCCCCGGCTGATCGGCCGGGCCGAGGGTCAGCCAGCGCAACCCGTTGTAGCCGACGTCCTTGCGCAGCTCGAACCCGAGCGCGTCACGGTAGAAGGCCAGGGCGGCATCGGCATCGGTGTGCGGCAGGAAGCTGGCGTTGATGGTGATGTCCATGCTGATCAGGCTAGTTGCGAGGCGCTTGCCGGGGCTTCTCGATTCCTGATCGGTCTGGTCACCTGTTTCTCGATGAACGACGGCATGCCCTCGGACACCTCGGCCACCTCCTGCCGGTAAGCGCTCGGCGACATGCCGACCAGTTCGGTGAATCGGGTGCTGAAGGTCCCCAGCGACGAACAGCCCACCGCGAAACACACCTCGGTGACACTCAGCTCCCCGATGCGGAACAGCGCCATGGCCCGCTCGATGCGCCGGGTCATCAGATACGCGTACACCGATTCCCCGTAGGCCGCCTTGAACTGCCTGCTCAAATGCCCGGCCGACATGTGCGCGTCGCGCGCGAGCCGTTCCACGTCCAGCGGCTGCGCGTACTCCCGGTCGATCCGGTCGCGCACGCGCCGCAGCCGCGCCAGATCGCTCAGGCGCTGCTCCTCGGCGGATTTGTTGGACACCCCTCGATGGTCGCACGCTGGGCCGACACCTTCGCGACGGCGTGCCCGCCAGATTCGGGCTACCGTTCAAACCTTCAGTCGGGTAACAGTTTTGTTCTGACACCAGACATACGGTGTCGGGGAGGCCGGTTCGTCCGGTATCCGACCACCAACCACTAGACATTGTGGCCGCGTGTGGCCCGAGGACTGGAACCACTGTTTCGATGAAGCTCTCCGCACTACGTAATAGGACCGCCCTGCGGACCGCCGCCCTCGCCCTCTCCGCCGCGCTGTCCGTCGCGGTCGCCGCGGGCACCGGCGCGGCCGACCCGGACGCCACCAAGCCCTCGGCCATCAGCTCCATCCAGAAGGACGGGCGCACCTGGCATCTGAAGGTGTACTCCGCGGCCATGGGCCAGGACATCTCGGTGGATGTGCAACGTCCCGTCGACGAGTCCCAGCCCGCCCCGAACATCTGGATGCTCAACGGCCTCGACGGCGGCATCGGCACCGCGAGCTGGAGCGCCCAGACCAACGCCCTCGGCTTCCTCGCCGAAAAGCAGGTCAATGTCATCCAGCCGATCGGCGGCCGCGGCAGCTACTACGCCGACTGGATCAAGGACGACCCGCAGCTCGGGCGCAACAAGTGGACGACGTTCTTCACCGAGGAACTGCCGCCGCTGCTCGACACCGCGCTGGGCTCGACCGGTCTGAACGCGCTGACCGGCCTGTCCACCTCCGGTACCTCGGTGCTGCAGCTGGCCGAGGCCAAGCCGGGTCTGTTCAAGTCGGTGGCCGCTTACAGTGGCTGCGCGCAGATCGCCGATCCGATGGGCAAGCAGTTCCTGAAGTTCGCGGTGGAGACCTGGGCGGGTGGCAACACCCAGAACATGTACGGCCCCGATGACAGCCCGCTGTGGGCCGCGAACGATCCGGTCATCAATGCCGAGAAGCTGCGCGGCACCAATCTCTACATCTCCAGCGGCAGTGGTATCCCGCTGCTGAAGGATGTCGAGTACTACACCAAGGCCGCGCCCGGCCCGCAGGGTGACATCAACCTGGCCCTGGGCATGCTGATCGAGGGCGGCGTCGACGCCTGCACCCACAATCTGAAGAACAAGCTGGATTCGATCAATATCCCGGCCACCTACCAGTTCGATCCGGTGGGCACCCACTACTGGCCGTACTGGGAGAACGCCCTGCACAATTCGTGGCCGATGCTGGCCGCGGGCATGGGTCTCCCGGCCTGATCGGATAGACAAACAAGCGCCGCAATGCCTTCCCGGCATTGCGGCGCTGTTGTTTTCGGTGGTCCGATCGTCAGATCATCAGGGCTGCATGCCCATACCCTGCGCGAGCAGCGGCCAGGAGTCGTGCAGCGCCTGCTCCCAGTACGGCCAGTAGTGCGTGCCGACCGGCGTGAACTGGTAGGTCGCTGGGATGTTCAGCGAGTCCAGCTTGGTCTTCAGGTTGTGCGAGCACGCGTTGGTGGCCCCCTCGATGATCATGCCGAGGGCGAGGGTCTCCGGTCCGCCGTTGTTCAGGTACCAGCTGACGTCCTCCATCACCGGGATGCCGCTGCCGCTCGAGATGTAGAGGTTGGTGCCCCGCAGCTTCTCGGCGTTGATGACCGGATCATTGGCCGCCCAGTCGGGGCCGTTGTCCGGGCCGTACATGTTCTCGGTATTGCCGCCACCGCGGTTGACCGACAGCTTCACGAAGGTCTGACCCGCCGGATCGGCGATCTGCGCGCACCCGCTGTAGGCGGCCACCGACTTCCACAGGCCCGGCTTCGCCTCGGCCAGCTGCAGCACCGACGTGCCGGAGGTGGACAGGCCCGCGAGCGAGTTGAGACCGGTCGAGCCCAGCGTCGCGTCGAGCACCGGGGGCAGTTCCTCGGTGAAGAAGGTCTTCCACTTGTTGCGCCCGAGCTTCGGGTCGTCCTTGATCCAGTCGGCGTAGTAGGTGGCGAAGCCGCCGATCGGCTGGATGACATTGACCTGCTTGTCGGACAGCCAGTCCAGGACGTTGGTCCGGGCCTTCCAGCTCGCGGTGCCGTAGCCGCCGTCGAGGCCGTTGAGCAGCCACAGGTTCGGAGCCGGCTTCGACTCGTCGACCGGACGCTGCACATCGACGGTGATATCGCCGCCCATGGCCGCCGAGTACACCTTCAGATGCCAGGTACGCCCATCCTTCTCGAGCGAGGTGACCGACGGGGACTTCTCGGGCTCGGCGGCGGCGGTACCGGCGAACGTCGCCACCGACACCAGCGCGGTGAGCGCGGTCGCGGCGGCGCGCAGCGCGAATCCATTGCGGCGGCCGTGCAGTACAGAGAGCTTCATATGAAAGTTGATCCAGTTCCACTGGCAAACTGCCAGCCAAAAAATAGTCGGGACGTTCTCTACGCAGTGAGCACGTCGTAACGGGCATACGGTCTGTTACCAGACACCATCGCTGCGAGACTAGCAAGGAATCCGCTGATCCCTTGCCGCACAGCGGAGTTGGATGCGACACGCCAGATATTTCGAATTTTCAGCGGGTCGCGGTGTCCGGGATGCTGGCCGGGGTACGCGCGATGCGGCCACCGAGGCGTTCGTTCACGGCAAATCCGTGGGAACGGCACCAGCGGGCCAGGATCGGAACCGCGGAGTCGTCGTCACGGAAGGTCGGGACGAGCTGGCCCACTATATAGAGGTGATGGGCGTCGGCGGCGCGGCACAGATGCTGCAGGACGGCCGTGCCCAGGCCGGTGCCGCGCAGTTCCGGATTCACCGTGATGTTGTCGAGCTTGACGGTGTCGGCGTAGATGTCGAAGACCACCTCGACCAGCGAATCGGAGCGGCGCAGGGATTCGATGTCGAAGGGGACCGGGCGCAGCACGCCGGGCAGATGATCGGAGAGCTGCCGGCGCGCGGCCTCGTCGGGGGCGGCGCGGGTGAGCTCGAGCAGTTCCTCGGTGAGGTCCGCGACCACGGCGCGATCGCCCACCGCGGCCAGCGGGCGGGCCGCCTCGACGCTTCGGGACAGGGCCCGCAGGCGGCGGGTCCACGACGACGCGGCGGCCGAGTAGCGCAGGGTCAGATCCGAGAGCGTGTCCTCGAGGCACAGCGCGGTCCCGAGGCTGCGCACGAATCCGCCCGAGAGCGCACCCCAGCGGTGGTCGTCGGCACCGACGCCGTGCACGGCCAGGTCCCGCACGAGCGCGTCGCGGCGGGCGGTCGCGCGGGCCAGCGGTGAGCCGGGCAGGTGCCGGGCCCAGCGTTGCCAGCCGGTCAGGTTCGTGCGAATGCGGGCGCCGGCGATATCGGCGCTCGCGTCGAGATAGTTGCACAGGGCTTGCTGACGACGCTGCAGCAGCTCACCGGCACGCTCGGCCACCGCGGGACCCGGCGTGGAATCAGCCTCGGCGGACGGCGTCTGACCCTCACTCATGAGGACTTACGCTAGCGTCCAGTTCACTCGGCACTGGTCATCGGCACGCAAGAATCGCATTACCAGCCGTAGCGGGCACCCGCGCCGTGGGGAACACCGCCCGGCCCGGGACCGAATTCGCCCGGAACCGATGTTTGCTGGATCGGAACCAGATCCAGATCGGTGACCCGGTCCAGCAGTCCGCGCTCGTAGAGGGCGGCCTGTTTGCGCGTCCAACCGGTCGAATGGCGCAGGGCGGCACGGGCTTTGCGGCGGCGGTGATAGGTGAGCAGCGGCGCCAGCCCGGCCTCGGTGCCGATGGCGCGGGCGGCCGGGCGGGCGATGAGCTCACGGAACCAGGCTCGCTCGGTGCGCAGCACCCAGGAGTAGGCGATGGCGAAGATGAGCAGGTCGATGAGGATCGGCAGGTAGGTCGACAGCAGGGCCGGGCCGGGCGGGCGCGGGGCGTCGAAGAGGAAGTGCATGGTGAACGCCAGCCCGTAGAAGAGCCCGAACACGCCCAGCCGCCAGGGCCAGGGGCGGTCGGTGCGGATGAGCAGCAGCACGATGCCGACACCGGCCAGACCCGACATGGCCCAGTGCGAGGTGAGTGCGGTGACCAGCCGCAGCACCGCCACCAGGATCACGTCGACCACCGGATCCTGCGGCGAGGACAGCGCGGTCTGGGTGGAGTAGAGGCAGTCCTCGGCGATCTGCGCGCCCAACCCGACCGACGCGCCGAGCAGCAGGCCGTGCATCGGACGGGTCAGCCGGGAGCGGAACATGACCGCCACCACGGCGATTCCGATGGCCTTGATGTACTCCTCGTCGATGGGCGCGCTGATGGCCGCGCTCCAGCTCACCGCGAAACGGTCGCCGAAGGCATTGGTGATGACCCGGCTCACGTGGTCATTGGCCCACATGGCCAGACCGGTCCACACGGTGGCGCCCCAGATCGCGCCCATGGCCATGGGTGCGACCAGGTGACGGCGGGCCCGGAAGGGGTCCAGCGCGAACAGGATTCGCCCGATGATCAGCAGGGTCAGCGCGGTGATCGGCAGCGCGGCCAGCGCGGGCACGCCCGCGAACCACACCTGCCCGGCGGCCTGAATCAAGAACAGCAGTGGCCCGGCCATCACGGCGAGGCAGTAGACCCAGAACAACAGCGACCGCGGCTGGAACCAACTCATGCTGCATCCTTTCCGGCATGAGCGGAGCCCTGCGTGGTTACGCTCCGCTTCCTCCTCCGGGCTTGACCGCTCATGCCTCGACCGCCTTGCTGGAGGTGAGCACGTCCGCGATCATCTTGTACCCGGCCTCCCGGGTCGGCCCGGTGACCGTGACGGTGACCGCCACATCGCCGCTGTTGGCGACCGCACACACCCCGCCCGCGGTGTCGGGCAGGACGCAGGTGAGTCCGTGGAAGTCGCCCGCGTCCACCACGCCGCCGTCGAATCGCACGGTCACCCCGGCGGCGCGCAGCGGCAGCAGCAATCGCGGTGCGGCCGTGGGGAAATCGGTGATGCCGTCCACCACCGACACCGACAGCCGCTGTTCGCCGATATCGGATTTCAGCACCGCGACCGAGTCGTCGCCGGTCGCGATGCGCCGCATCTGCTCGGGCACCCGGAACACGACGGCATTGGCCGGATCGGTCCCGCCGTGCACCGCGCCGATTCCGCTGGCGGTCAGCGTGATGGTCTCCCCCGCCGACATCTCGGTCTCCCGGGTCGGCACCAGCGCCGACAGCACCGGCGGCACCACCGCCGCGACCGCCAGCGCCCCCACCGCCGCGATCGCGGGCCCTACCGAATACACAAGGCGCACCATGCTTTTCCACCCTCTCGGCTCCCTGACGCAACGTCCGGGGACACGGGGGCGTTCCGGACGTCCGGATCAGGGTCCGCAACCACCCACCCAACGCTTGCCGCGAGTTAACCACACGACCGGTCGGGTTTCGGTCCGCAGCGCCGGGCGGGAATCAGGGCGTGACCGGAGTTACGAGGTCCGGGCGATGACGGCGTCGGCGATGCTGCGCAGGCCGGGGAGGGCGGCGGGCGGGAAGGGGGCGCGGGAGAGGGTGCGCTGGGACAGCAGCCAGCGGTCGCGGATCATGCGTTCGACCTTGGGTCGGGCCGTGGCGGTGAGGATCTGGCGGCAGATGGCGGCGCCGCGGGCGTCCAGGCGCGGGTTGCCGATCAGGCTCTCGAGCTGGGCGTGCTGTTGCGGGTCGGCGTAGCGCAGGGCGAGGGCGAGCAGGACGGTGTGTTTGCCCTCGCGCAGGTCGTCGATGGTGGACTTGCCGGTGCGGGCCGGGTCGCCGAAGATGCCGAGCAGATCGTCCTGGAGTTGGAAGGCCTCGCCGAGCGGGCCGCCGAAATCCGAGAGTGCCTGTGCCACTTCGGGTCCGGCCCCGGCCAGTGCGGCGCCCAGCTGCAGCGGGCGCACCACGGTGTAGGCGGCGGTCTTGTAGCGGATGATCTCGAGCGCCTGGTCGAGGTCGCGGGTGGGGCGCCCGGTGGTGAGCAGATCCAGGTACTGGCCGTAGTGGACCTCGGTGCGCATGGCGTCGAGAATCGGTGCGGCAGCGGCGGTCTGGGCCTCCGATAAGCCCGCGCTGTGTAGCAGTTCCTGTGACCACACCAGCCCGAAATCACCGATGAGCAGGGCGGCGTGGGTGCCGAAGCGGCTGGCCGCACCCCGGTCCCGGGCGCTGCGGTGACGGTCGGCGACGGCGCGGTGCACGGTGGGCTGGTCGCGACGGGTGTCGCTGTCGTCGATGATGTCGTCGTGAATGAGGACGGCGGCGTGGAACAACTCGACCGCGGCGGCCACGCGCACCACCTCCTCGGGTAGCCCGAGACCACCGCCCGCGTACCAGCCGAGCACACAGAACAGCGGGCGGATGCGCTTGCCCCCGGCGAACAGGAACGAACGCACGGCGTCCACCACATCGGCGGGCAGTCCGGCGGCGGCCGCGGATTCCGCTTTGCCCCTGAGGAATTCGTAGAGGGCCTCCTCGACGCGCGCCCGCATGGCGCTGCGATCCAGAGGGGACACGGTGATCGTGGCGGTGCTCATCGGTACCTCCGCAAGGCGTGCGATCGATGATCTTGCGCGCCAAGGGGATCCGCTCGGCGCGAATAGGGAATATCCCGAAATTCGTTAGTTTCCAGCGAATGCGACGAGTAGGGCTTGACCTGAACAAAGTGTATAACGGTCGGCGGCTGACCGTAAAGCGTTACCCGCCAGCATCGCCGAGGGCGAGCCGGTGAGCAAAGACAAGGATGCCACGCGCGGCGCCCTCCGCGCGTGGCATCCTCTATGGCTTCTCCGACGAAAACCGCTGTCCCCCTAGAGCGGAACGGCGGCTACAACAGATCGGCCAGCCCCTTCAGCGGCCCAGGCAGCCCGGCCACATGCTTCTTGATGCCCGCCGCCACCGGATTCGGGGTCTCGGCGCGCAACCGGTCCAGTTCGGCCTGCATGGTGTCGACGGTGCGGGTGTAGAACTCGTCGACGAGTCCGGCGTCCTCCGGATCGCCCGGCTGGGTGGACCAGTCCAGGGCCGGCAGGAAGCTGACCGTCACCGAGGCCGGCAGCGGGAGCTGCGGCAGGATCGGGGCCACGCCGAAGGGCAGGCCGAGGGTGTAGGGAAACACCTTGGCGCGCACCAGCTTGTCCAGCTGGAGCAGGCGCGCGGTCCGCTCGCCGCGGCTGAGCACGAAGATGGAGTCGTGGCCGCCGTTGGCGACCGCCGGGATCACCGGCACGCCCAGTTCCAGGGCCAGGCGGATGAAGCCCTTGCGCTCGGCGAAGTCGATCTTGCCGCGATCGGTCCACGGGCGGCACGCCTCCCAGTCGCCCCCCGGGTACACCATGACCGCGCCGCCGTCCTTGAGACCCTTGGCCGCGGACTCGCGCGAGGCCGGAATCACGCCGAACTGGCGCAGGCTGTCGCCGAGAATCGGTGCGCGCAAAAGGATGTCGTGCGCGACGCCGTAACTGGGCTCGTCGGGGCGGTGCTCGAGCATCGCCATGAAGGTGATCCACACCTCGGGCGCCCAGTAGATGGACGAGTGATTGCCGATGACCAGCGCCGGTCCGGACACCGGCAGATTCTCCACGCCGGTGACGGTCGGGGTGAAGTAGTCGGTGTAGGCCCGGGCCAGCGGCAGCAGCGGGTGGTTCGGGTCGGGGATTACCTTGGTTTCGGTCATGAGCCATTCCTGTCGATTGCTTTGCCGGGGACGGGCGGCACGCAACGACACTCCGACGCTTCCCGTTCCGGATACCCGGAATTCCCGAATCAACGTCGAGCCGAATTGAATTGCCCCCGGGTCACATCCCCATTGATTAGCTCCGACGGCCGCGCATACGCGGTCCTGATCAGCGTACGGACGTCGCTGCGTTGCGACAGATGCCCGTCACCGTCCTCCTGCGCATCCGACGTTATCAACCCAAGCGTTTGCTTGGTAGAGAGTGTGCGAAACCCAACATTCATTCCGCTTTCTCCGGCGCGACTCGCGGGCTTCGACCTAGGATGGCCGATTTCCTCTGCCGCATAAAATGACTGCTCAGCTCACCTCGAACAGCACGATCCTCCCGCTCCTCCACGGTCACCGCGGCGAAGGGAATGCGTGTGCGCGACAACGGGTTCGACCATGTGCTCGACCGCAGGACGCTGCTCGGCCTGGGGGTGACGGCGCTGGCGGCGCTGGGCCTGCCCGGCTGCTCGCGATCGACCGCCTCGGGCGGCCAGGCCACCACGACGGCAAATCCGGACGACCCCAAGGCGATTGCCACCGACGCCTACATCTTCGGCTACCCGCTGGTCCTGATGGACGTGACCCGGGTGGCCGCCGGCGGGTCGAATCGCTTTCTGCACGCCCAGGATCTGCCCACCAGCAGCGCCCGCTCGGTGGTGCGGATGAACCTGGACACCCTCTACTCCAGCGCCTGGCTCGACCTCGGGCCCGAACCGATGGTGTTGCAGGTGCCCGCCATGCCCGGCGGCCGGTACTGGCTCATGCAGATCATGGACGCCTGGTCGAATACCGTGCAGGATCCCAGCAGCGCCGATCCGCAACTGGCCGAACACCGCTCGGGCCCGCCGTTCACCTATGCCATCACCGGACCGAACTGGTCGGGCACGCTGCCCGAGGGCCTCACCCCGCTGCCCGTGCCGACCCCGACCGCGTGGCTCATCGGCCGCATCCAGGTCAATGGCGAGGACGATCTGCCCGCGGTGCACACGCTGCAGCAGCAACTGAAGCTGATGCCGCTCGGTGATTGGCTCGCGGGCAAGCCCGCGCCCACCGACAGCCTCCCCCGCCCGCGGGGCGACGCGCCGCCGGATCAGGTGGTGGCCATGGACGCCAAGACCTTCTTCGACCGCATGTGCGCGGTGCTGGCGGTGAATCCGGCCGCGCCCGCGGACGATCCGATGATGGCGCGGATCGCCGCCATCGGCGTCACACCCGGCGGCACCGTCGATGCCCAGCCCGCCGACATCCTGACCGCGGCCGTCAAGGACGCGCAGCATCGGATCGTCACCTACAAGGATCCCGAGGCCAAGGACCTCAACGGCTGGAAGTTCGCCACCAATCTCGGCGCCTACGGCATCGACTATCCGCTGCGGGCCAATGTCGCCTACACCGCGCTGGGCGCGACCCGTGCGCGAGACGCGCTGTACCCCACCATTGCCGAGGACGCCGACGACCACGGCGTCCCGCGCCGCTTCCGCCTGAGGTTCCCCGCCGGTCAGCTGCCGCCCGCCGAGGCGTTCTGGTCGCTGACCGCCTACACCGCCGACAGCTACCTGGTCGAGAACGACGCCGACATCTATTCGGTCGGCCATGCCGTGCCGGTGGTGCCCGGCCCGGACGGCTCGGTCGAGCTCGCCATCCAGCACGCCGATCCGGGACCGGCTGTGCCGAAGGGCAATTGGCTGCCGATCCCGGCCGCGGGCAGGTTCTCCCTGACCCTGCGCCTGTACGCCCCCGCCCCGGAGGCCCTCGACGGCAAGTGGCAGCCGCCGGGACTCACCGCCGTCCCGGCGGGTTGAAAGACCGTGCGGTGCGCTGGAATCCGACATCAGGGACTTTCATGCCTTAATGCGCATATCGGCGTATTGGTATGTCAGGAGTTTGTGCGGCGGAGCAGCAGGGCGGCGAACAGGTAGCCCGCCAGGGCGATTCCGGCACACCAGGCCAGGGCGGTCGGCGCGGAATCCCCCACCGGCATGTCCATGAGCAGCCCCCGCACCGTCTCGGTGATCGAGGTGACCGGCTGATGCTCGGCGAATCCGCGTAGCCAGCTCGGCAGCGTGTGCACCGGGACGAAGGCGCTGCTCACGTACGGCAGGAACATGAAGATGAACATGAAACCGTTGGCCGCCTCGGGATTTCCGACCAGCAGGCCGAGCGCCGCGGCCAGCCAGGACAGGGCGAGCACGAAGCAGGAGATCATGCCCGCCAGCGCGAGCCAGCGCAGCGGATCCGAGGTGGGACGGAAGCCGATGGCGACCGCGACCAGGATAACCAGGCCGGTGGTGAGCAGATTGCGCAGCACGCTCTCCACCACATGCCCGGTGAGCACCGCGGTCCGCGAGACGGCCATGGCCCGGAAGCGGTCGATGATGCCGGTGTGCATATCGGTGGCCACCGCGACCGCGGTGCTCCCGGAGCCGAAACCCGCGCACAGCAACAGGATTCCGGGCACCACGTAGTCGATGTAGGAGCCGCCCACATTCATCGCGCCGCCGAAGACGTAGACGAACATGAGCAGGATGGTCACCGGGATCGCGAAGGTCATGATCATGGTGTCCGGGCTGCGCAGGGTGTGGCGCAGATTGCGGCCGACCATGGAGACCGAGTCCTGGGCGGCATGGGTGAGAGTGCTCATCGCACAACCTCTTTCGCGGTGGCGCCGGTGAGGGCGAAGAAGACGTCGTCGAGATCCGGGGTGTGAATGGAGAGTTGGTCGATGGCCACGGCGTGGTCGTCGAAATGGTCGAGCAGTTTGCGGAGATCTCCGACGCTGCCGTCCGAGGGCACCCGCAGGGCCAGCTGTTCCGGGTCCACCTCGCCCATCGGCACCGCGCGGGCGGCGGCGGCCAGGCCGTCCTCCCCGGCGAAGCCGATCCGGATGTGACCGCCGGGCACCAGCCGCTTCAGCTCCTCGGCGCTGCCCTCGGCGACGATGCGGCCGCCGTCGAGAACCGCGATGCGGTCGGCCAATTGATCGGCCTCCTCCAGATACTGGGTGGTCAGGAAGATGGTGACGCCGTCGGCGACCAGCCCCCGGATCACCCGCCAGAGCTCGCGACGGCTGCGCGGATCCAGGCCGGTGGTGGGCTCGTCCAGGAACACGATGCGCGGTTGCCCCATCAGGCTCATGGCGATGTCCAGGCGACGGCGCATGCCGCCGGAGTAGGCGCCCGCCCGCTTGCCCGCGGCGTCGGTGAGCTCGAACTGCTCCAGCAATCGCGCTGTGCGCCTGCCGGTCTCCCGCGCACCGAGATGTAGTAGCCGCCCCATCAACCGGAGGTTCTCGGCCCCGGTCAGCACCTCGTCGACCGCGGCGAACTGGCCGGTGACGCCGATCAGGGCGCGCACCGCGTCCGGCTCCCGCACCGGATCGCGGCCGCCGACCCGGACCGCTCCCCCATCGGGCCGGTTCAGGGTGGTGAGGATGCGGACCATGGTGGTCTTGCCCGCGCCGTTCGGCCCGAGCAGGGAGAACACCGTGCCGGCGGGGACGGCGACATCGATGCCGCGCAGCACGGCCTGGTCGCCGAAGGATTTGGTGAGCCCGCCGACCTCGATGGCGAGGCCGGGTGTGGATGTGGTCATGGATTCCCCTGGATCGAACTGGCTGGTTCTAAACTGTTTATGCCATACACTCTGTTTATAGGCTACACAGTTTCGAGGATGGCGCAAGATAGAAACCGAACGACGACAGGAGGTCAGATGAAGCGGCCGGACGTGCGTGTCCTACCCAAGTCGGTGAAGCTGCTGTGGGATCTGGACAACGCGGGCAGTCGCGGACCCAAACGCGGGTTGAGCCTGGACCAGATCCTCGACACCGCGATTGCGATCGCCGACGCGGACGGCTACGGCGCGCTCTCGATGGCACGGGTCGCCAAGGAGCTCGGCTTCACCACCATGTCGCTCTACCGGTATGTCGACAGCAAGGACACGCTGGTCGAGCTGCTGTACGACCGCATCTTCGACATGCGCCCGGAGCTACCCGAGGGCGATTGGCGGGCGGCGCTGGAAGCCTGGGCCTGGGCCGAATTCCGCGCCATCCGCGCCCACGACTGGTGGCTCGACATCCCCACCACCTCTCCCCCACTAGGCCCCAACAATATGGCCTGGCTCGAGGCGGGCATGAATGCTCTGTCCAGCCTGGAGATTCCGGAGCCGCTCAGACTCCAACTGCTGCTGAATCTTTCGATCTACGTCATGGGCCGCACCCGGTTCCTGCGCGACACCATCCAGCAGGCCAAGGAGGACATCGACTACACCGGCATCCTCGCCGAGATCCTGGACCCCGAGAAGTTCCCCGCGGTCACCAGCGCCCTGTCCAATCGCGCCTTCGACGATGACGACATGCACTGGGAGGAAGCCGATTTCAGCTTCGCCTTGGCGCGGCTGCTGGATGGTTACCAGGTTTTCATCGATTCGCTCGGCGGGCGCTGATCAAACCTGCGTTAACACTGCGATAAACGACGCATGTCGCCTTGACCTGCGAGATCGTGTCGGGACACCCTGGAGGGGCAGCCACCGGAACGGACGCGACAATGGTCGGGGACCTCCTTCTCGCAACCTCGTGGCGTACGAAAGATCGTGCGGTGGTGTGTTTTTCACCGAGGAGTTGCCATGGCCGAAATATTGCGTTCCACTCTTGCGGCCGGTGCGATGGTCCTCATTCTCGGCGCGGCGACCGTGGCCTTCGTCTACGGCGCGGTGCCCGCGGATCCCGGCTCGGCCCGGCCGATCCCCGCCACCGTCGGGGCCGAGCGACCGGCGACGGCCAAGGCGCTCACCAGGATCGCGGCCACTGCGAACAGCGCGCAGACGCAGCCCACCAACCCGATCCAGCCGCCCGCCGCGTACGCGATCCCCGCGCCGCTGCCGATCACGGCGCTGCCCAGGTAGTACGCGAACATGTAGAGAGACGATGCGGCCCCGCGGTTTTCGGCGAGCGTGCCCACCCAGGCGCTGGCCACGGTGTGCGCACCGAAGAACCCGGTGGTGAACAGCAGGATGCCGATCAGCACCGTGCTCAGGTGGTCCGGGATGGTGACGAGCGCGCCGAGCACCATCAGCGACAGCGACGCGACCAGGATGCGATGGTGGCCGCGGCGATCGGCGAGCCGGCCCGCGTAGGCGGAGGCGACGGTGCCCGCGAGATAGAGCACGAACACCGAACCGGCCAGGGCCGCGGGCAATTCGAACGGGCGATGCGTGAGCCGGTAGCCCAGGTAGTTGTAGACCGAGACGAAGCTACCCATCAGCAGGAATGCCAGGCCGAACAGTGCCAGCAGCCCGCGATGCCGCAACTGCCGCCCGAGATCACCGAGCAGTGTGCCGAATCCTCCTGGACGCGCGGTGAATCCGCGCGACGGCGGCAGCGTCCGGGCGAACCACACCGTGCACGCCGCCGCGGCGACCGACACCGCCACCTCCGCCCACCGCCACGAGCTGACGCCCAGGGCGATCGACGGAATCAACCGACCCGCCAATCCGCCGATGGTCGTCCCCGCGATGTACACGCCCATGGCCGCGCCCAGTCCGGCCGCGCCGATCTCCTCGGCCAGGTACGCCATGGCCACCGCGGGCACTCCGGCCAGCGCGATCCCCTGCACCGCCCGCAGCGCCAGCAACACGTTCAGGCTGGGGACCAGCGGTAGCAGCAACCCCAGGGCCGAGGCCAGCACCGCCGATCCGATCATGACCCTGGTCCGCCCGATCCGCGCGGACAGCACACCCGCCGGAATGATCGCCAGCGCAAGGAAACCCGTGGTCAGCGAGACCGCCAGGGCGGCATGCGCGGGCGGCACATCGAAGGCGGCCGACAGGCTCGGCAGTAGCGACTGGGTGCTGTACATGGCGGCGAAGGTGGTCAGTCCGGCCGCGAAAAGGGCGGTGGTGACTCGCTTCTCGTGGGCGGCCCGCGGCCGATCGAGCGCGGCGAGCCCCTGAACGCTGGTCATCCGATCCTCCCGAGGCGGTCTCATGCTGTTGTGCGCATTCCAGAGTGCGATGCTGGCGTTTAGAACGGAAATGCATGATGATCTGGATGCTCATACTCTTGGGGCATAAAGTGAGGAGGCGGTGTGCTCGGCGCGGATCTGGAGTGGTTCACGACACTCGCCGAAACGGAGAATGTCAGCGTCGCCGCCGACCGGCTGCACCTGGCGCAGCCCACGCTCTCGCGCATGCTCGCCCGGTTGGAGCGCCGGCTCGGGGTGCCGCTGTTCGATCGGCACGGCAAGCGCATCCGGCTCAACGACTACGGGCGCCTCTACTACGAGCACGCCCGCCGCGCCCGCGCCGAACTGCACGCCGGTGAGCAGGCCGTCGCCGATCGGGTCAATCCGGCCAAGGGTGTGGTGCGGCTGTCGTTCCTGCACTCCTTCGGCAGCGGGCTCGCGCCGCAGCTGATCGGCGAATTCCGGCGCGGTTCCGGCCGTATCGATTTCACGCTGTACCAGGGCGCGGCCGAGGTGATCACCCGGCAGGTGCTCGACGGCGAGGCCGATCTGGCGCTGGTCTCACCGCGGCCCAGCGAGCCCGGCATCGGCTGGCACACGCTGTTGAATCAGCGTCTGGCGCTGGCGGTTCCGGCCGATCACCGGCTGGCCGGGCAGCGGCAGATCCGCCTGGCCGAGCTCGCCGAGACCGAATTCATTGCCATGCACCCGGGTTTCGGCATGCGCCGCATCTTCGACGAACTCTGTGCGGCGGCGGGGATCCGGCCGCGCATCGCGTTCGAATCCAGTGACCTGGTGACGGTCTGCGGACTGGTGGCGGCCGGGCTCGGGGTCGGGCTGGTGCCGGTGGAGGAATCCATGCCGCCGGGCATCGCGGTGGTGCCGCTGGCCGACGCGGGCGCGTCCCGCGATGTCGGCCTGATCTGGTCGGCGGCCGCCACACCGTCCGAGGCCGTGCGGCGCTTCCGGGATTTCGCGACCGAATGGGCAACCCGCCGTCATGCCTGGTGAGAGGGTTTCGCGCCCGCTGTTACGGTGGCTGAACGGTAACTGACTTGTAGCTTCGACCCGGGGAGCCCGTGCAGCAATATCGTCAGGTCATCGACACGTTCGCCGCGAGCGCCGCCGCAGCGGTCGCGTGCCTGGCGCTCATCGTGCCCGTCGACACCGGCTGCGGACCCGCGGAATCCTCGGCGCTGCAGATGACGCTGCTGACCATCACGGTGCCGCGCGCGACCGCCGCGGGCGCGGTCGTCGCCGTGCTCGCCGCGGTCTGCGTGAGCATGTTCGGCACCCGCGTGGCATGGGCCACCGCCACCGTCACCGCGCTGCTCCTGGCCGTGGACCACCTGCTGCTGACGGCGACGCCCGCGAGCCTGTCCACCGCCAACTTCGTCGACTCGCTGTCGGCGGGCGTGCTGCTCGGGGCGGCCGGGGCCGGGGCGCTCGAATATCGGCCTCCGGCAATCGGATACCTGTTCGGGGCGTTGACCGGGCTGGCGATCGGCGATCATCTCGAGTTCTCCGGAGGCGAGCACGGCGGGAGATCCTTGGTCGAACGAGCCTTCAACGATCTGCCGCCGACCTGGCTGACCATACCCACGGTGGCATTGCTGGCCATCTGCTGGCTGAGTCGGCGGCGGCCGATCGACGCCTATCCGACCACCCTGAATCTCCCGTTCGGGCCGGTGCTGGCCGCGGCCCTGGTGATCACCACCATCACCGTGGTGCCCGAACGGCTCGGCCATCCCGGCGCCGGACCACTCGCCATCGCGGCCGCCGTGCTCGCCACCCTCGCGGTCGCCGTCTTCGCGGCGCTACTGCTGCCGGGGCGCGACGGCACCCTCACCCTGCTGACGGTGGGGCTGGCGGGCACCGGCAGCGCCATCGCCGTTGGCGCCCAGGCGCATTGGAAACTCGCCCCGATGCTGCTCGCGATGAGCATCGGCCTGGCGGCGGGCCTGCTGCGCCCGGCCCCGCTCGCCGCGGCTGCGGGAGTGCTCGCGGCGGGAGTGTTCGCGGTGCTCGGTCCCGCTGCGCCGCAGGATGATTCGTGGCCGACGCTCATCGGCAGCTGTGCCGTCGCCGCGCTGGCCGGGTACAGCTTCGGCGCGGTCCGGACCCGCATCGCCGCGAGCACCGTGCTGCCGCTGGGGATCCTGCTGTTGCCGTCGGCCGTGCTCACCCTCGAAAACCACACCTGCGCAACCACAACGGCGCACAGCAGTGCTACGGACATCACCGAGAACCGTCCCGGCTGGACCGGCCTGGCCCTGGCCGTCGGCTGTCTGCTCGCGATTCTCGGACTGCGGCGGCTGCGGCCCGATCCGGCTACACGAGGACAGGCGACGGCTTCCTAGGAGAGTCGATACAGCCAGAGGCGCGGATCGGCGGGTTCGCCGGCGGCGGTCCAGCCATAGGAGTGGGCGATGCCGTCGGCGTGATATTTGTGCAGGTAGTCGCGTAGGTCGGTGCGCTGGGTGTGTCCGGAGACGATGCCGCGCAGGACGATTGCGGTCAGGTCGTAGGCCTCGACGGCGTACGTGGACGCGTCCTGCCCGGAACCCGACTTGTAATCGGCGAGGAAGGCGTCCGTCGCCGGACCGCACGAACAATCCACGATCGTGCCCGTCGCGGCGGCCCCGGCGGCGGTGCGGAAGGCCTGGTCGTACGCGCCGTCACCCAGTACGAAAGTCGCTGCGACACCGGCGCTTCGGAGCTTCTTCAGCAGGTTGGCGGCATCCTGTGAGTAGCCCGCGAAGAACACCGCGTCCGGGTTCGCCGCCGCCACCGTCTGAACAGCCGTACCGGGATCGCCGCCCCGATCGAAGCTGACCTGGCATTCCGGCAGCGCCGCCCGGCCCAGCCCCGCGATGATCGCCGGGGTCAGCTCGGCTTCGTAGCCGTCACCGTTGTCGCGCACCACGCAGACCCGGGAGAAGCCCGCGGTGGTCGCCAGATAGCGGCCCAGCGCCGGGCCCTGCACCTTGTCATTGGCCAGGCCGCGGAAGAAGCCGGACCAGCCCTGTTGCGTCAGAACCGGATTGGAGGCCAGCGGGGTCAGGAACGGCAGCCCGGCCTCGTCGAGGGTGTTGCCCGCGCCGATCACCTCCGGGGACAGCGCCGGGCCGATCACCGCCACGATGGATTTGTCCGCGGCGATCTGCTTGGCGGCCTGCGCCGCGGTCGCCTGATCGCCACCGGTGTCGAAGGGCAGCACCTTGACGGGGCACGCGCGATTCCCGCCCCGGAGGAACTGGGACAGAGCCAGATTCACGGCGGCGAGCACGTTCTTACCCAGGGCCACGGTGTCTCGATCGCCCGACAGAGGCACCGCGGCCGCGATGGACACCGCGGAGCACGGCAGCCTGCCGTCATTCGCGGGATCCTCCACCGAGATCGGTGCGGCGACGCGCCTGCCCTGTGCGTCGATCTGCAGGAACGGGGCGAAGCCGGACAGGATCGCGGCCTGCGCGCCGGTCTCGGCCACCGGCGGCGGGGGTGTGGGATCCGAACCGGAATGCCGTGTCGTCCAGATGATTCCGGCGGCCACCGCGAGCACCACCGCCAGCGTCCCGGCACCGGCGGCGATCCAGCGGCCGCGGCGGGGACCGGTGCGCGCCGACGTATCGAGCCGGTGCCGTGCGGTACTCGGCCCCTGCCCCGCAGCATTCGATCCCGGCCCCGCAGCGTTCGATCCCGGCCCCGCGGCGTTCGATCCCGGCCCCGCGGCGTTCGACCTCTGCCCCGCGCCATTCGGCCCCGCCGCCGCGGCATCGAGACCCGTGGCATTCGAACCGAGCAGTGACGTGTCCGCCTCCGTGAGGGCCTCGGGCAGGGTCGTGACCACCGCCGTGGCGCCGGCAGCGTTCTCGGCGGGGTGCAGCAGCCGCGTCGCATTCGCGGCCCCCGCGCTCGACGACGGCGGCAGCGTGGACTCGGCGACCTCCGACAAGGCCTGCGCCGCAGCCTCGGCGAAGGCCCGGCAGGATTCGAAGCGGGCGTCGGGCCGCTTGGCGAGCGCCCGCGCGACCACCGCGTCGAGGGCGGCGGGCAGTTCGGGGCGGCGATCGCTCAGCCTCGGCACCGGATGCTGCAGGTGGCCGGTGACGACCGCGGCGACCGTCTCCGCCTGGAACGGCGTCGATCCGGTGAGCAGCCGGAACAGCGTGCACGCCAGCGAATATTGGTCCGAGCGCTGATCGAGCGCGCTGCCCGACAGCTGTTCGGGCGAGGCGTAGGTGATGGTCGCGGCCAGCGTCCCGGTCCGCGTGATCTGCGCCGAATCATCGCGGAGTCGCCCGATTCCGAAGTCCGTCAACAGGATCCGCCGCTCCTGCCACATCGGCGGCTGGGTGAGCAGAATATTGGCGGGCTTCACGTCGCGGTGCACGACACCCATCGAGTGCGCGTAGTCGAGGGCCTTCGCGGTCTCGGCGATGATGTGCACCGCCTCGCGCGGCGGCAGCGTGTACGGATCCAGGGTCGAGGCGTCCCCGCCGTCCACGTACTGCATGGCGATCCACAGTCGCCCGTCCTCGACGCCGCGGTCGTGCACGGTCACGATATTCGGATGATCCAGCCGCGCGATCAGCTCGGCTTCCCGCTCGAAGCGGGCGCGAGTCTCCGCCTGCGAGGCCAACTCCCGGGCCAGCAGCTTGAGCGCCACCAATCGCGGCAGTCGCGGATGCCGGGCGAGAAATACCTCCCCCATCCCGCCCCCGCCGAGCTGCCGCTCGATCAGATATCCCGCGAATTCCTCGCCCGCACGCACCATTCGGCCCCTCGCACCACCAAAATCCCCCAAACCCTACCGTTTCCGGCCCCGGCCCCGCTCCCCCATCACGGGCGTCGAATCAAGATCAGGGAGCTCTCGGTGTCGAAATTTGTCCGAATTCGCGCGGTGAGAGCTCCCTGATCTTGTTGCACCGGGCGGCGGCGAGGGCGGGGCCGGGGGCGACTGTCGGCGGGCCGGCACTCGATGTGGCTCGGGGATGTCGGAATTGGGCGAATGTCCGGAATGGTGGCGGTCGGGAGGCGCGATTGCGACGGATTCGGGCGTATCTCCCCTGATCTGCTGGGAACATGCTTGTGACCCCGTAACCTGCTGTCCCACAACGCGAGAGTGCCTCCGACCAGTCAAGAGACCGGGCCGAGGGTGCCCTTACCGTCCCTGAAGTGCAGGTTTACAGTGCGTGTCCGAGCGTTGGTCTTGCGCGAACAGGCGGTAGCGTCTAAGAGGGACCGGTACGCACACGCGGCCGGGCGCGTCGTTCACGGCAGGTCGGTGGGCGGGGTAAGGGCAGGAACGTCGAAGGAGCAGCGGACGTGACGACTACCGGTGGTGCGGGCCAGCGGATCGAAACCGCCGCGCAAACGCTGTGGGAGGCACCCGATGTGGTGCACGACGCCAAGCAGGTCGGGCCGACCGGGCGTCCGCTGCGCGAGATTCCGGTGCCGCCCGAGCCCGATCACACCGCGCCCGCGCTGATCGTGGCCATGTGCAATCAGAAGGGCGGGGTCGGCAAGACCACCTCGACCATCAATCTCGGTGCGGCGCTGGCGGAGTACGGGCGCAAGGTGCTGCTGGTCGACCTGGATCCGCAGGGCGCGCTGTCGGCGGGACTCGGTGTGGCGCACCACGATCTGGACGTCACCGTGCACAACCTGCTGGTCGGGCCCGGCAAGGTGAATGTCGACGACGTGCTGATGAACACCAAGGTCGACGGGATGGATCTGCTGCCGTCCAATATCGACCTGTCGGCGGCGGAGATCCAGCTCGTCAACGAGGTCGGGCGCGAGCAGACGCTGGGCCGTGCGCTCGCGCCGCTGCGCAACCGCTACGACTACATCCTCATCGACTGCCAGCCGTCGCTGGGCCTGCTCACCGTGAACGCCCTGGCCTGCGCCGACGGCGTCATCATTCCGATGGAGTGCGAGTACTTCTCGCTGCGCGGACTCGCCCTGCTCAACGACACCGTGGAGAAGGTGCGGGACCGGCTGAATCCCGAGCTGGTGCTGTACGGCATCGTGGTCACCATGTTCGATGCCCGCCTATTGCATTCGCGTCAGGTCATGACGCGCGTGGTCGAGGTGTTCGGCGACCTCGTCTACGACACGGTGATCTCGCGGACCGTCCGCTTCCCCGACGCCAGCGTCGCCGGTGAGCCCATCACCACCTGGGCGCCCAAATCCGGTGGCGCCGAAGCCTATCGGGCCATGGCCCGGGAAGTCATCCAGCGGTCGGGCCGTTGAGCGATTCTCTCGACTC
This sequence comes from Nocardia concava NBRC 100430, assembly GCF_000308815.1. Classification (GTDB taxonomy): domain Bacteria; phylum Actinomycetota; class Actinomycetes; order Mycobacteriales; family Mycobacteriaceae; genus Nocardia; species Nocardia concava. The sequence continues at coordinate 23,128 of NZ_BAFX01000044.1, read as the reverse complement.
GGCGTCCGCGCACGACCCGGCGGACGCGGAATTCGACCTGCCCGGGGACGATTCGGCGTCCCCGGGCTCTCCCGTGTCTTCGGACGATTCAGACTTTTCGCTCCTGGCCGACATTGCCGCGGGCGGAGACGACTCCAGCGCGGGCGGAGCTGTCGACATCGCCGCGAGCGAGGGCCACGACAACGATGCTGGTGGGGACCACGGCACCGAGGAGACCGGTGCCGACGAGCACGACGGGTTCGGCGGTGAGGACCGCGCCGGTGCGGCGGGTGAGACTTCCGGCGCGTCGGCCGATTCCGCGATCGTGGCGGACATCGCCGGATCCGACGCACCCATGGCTGCGCTTGCGGCAGCGGATGATTCGGGCAAAGACGGCAAATTCCATCTGAACCTGGCCAACTTTCAGGGGCCGTTCGACCTGTTGTTGCAGCTGATCAGTTCGCGGCGGCTGGATGTCACCGAGATCGCGTTGCACAAGGTGACCGACGAGTTCATCGCCTATACCAAGGCGCTCACGGCGAGCCTGTCGGGCGAGCAGGGACTGCGGGCCGACAAGATTCTCGATCAGACCACCGAATTCCTGCTCATCGCGGCCACTCTGCTGGATTTGAAGGCGGCCCGGTTGCTGCCGTCGGGCGAGGTGTCCGACGAGGAGGACCTGGAACTGCTGGAGGCGCGCGACCTGCTGTTCGCGCGGCTGCTGCAGTATCGCGCGTTCAAGCAGGTGGCCGAACTGCTCGGCGAGCTGGAGGCGGCGGCGCTGCAACGGTATCCGCGCGCGGTCTCGCTGGAGGAGCGGTATCTGGAGCTGTTGCCGGAGGTTACGCTGGGGGTGGACGCCGCGGAATTCGCCGACGTCGCCGCCACCGTGTTCCGGCCGCGACCGAAACCGCGGGTCGGCCTGGATCACATCCACGCCCACGCGATCTCGATCGCCGAACAGGCCGCCCTGGTCCTGGAAAGGCTCAAGAGCGCCGGCGCCGGCGGCTGGACGACCTTCCACGACCTCTGCGCCGACTGCGAGCTTCCGATCCAGATCGTGGCCCGCTTCCTCGCCCTGCTCGAGCTCTACCGAGGCAAAACCATCGAGTTCGACCAGCCCGACCCCCTGGGCCCGCTGTCCATCAGCTGGATCGGCGAGCTCGAAGACCAACCCGCCCAACCAGTGACGATCGAAGAGGACTACGGGTGACCGAGGTGCAGAACTTGGGAGACGACGTGGAAGACCCCGCCGCCGCCAACCAGGCCGCGCCTCAACTCACCCCGGCCCAGCGCATCATCGCCGAAGCCGCCGCCGCGGCCAAAGCCGAAGCAGCCGGAACAGACGCCCCGGCGACGGCTCACACCGCCGCCCCGGATACCCCCGCAACCACCGACCTCGTCACCGAGATCGCGGGCTCCGCCGCCCCGGTCCCCGAGGCAGAGGCAACCGATCCCGGCACTGAATCCGGCTCGGCCCAGCCCGGATCCGGCGAAGCGGCACGGGACTCCGATGTGGCCGAGCTCGGCTCAGGCTCGGCGGACGACGCCGAAGGCGACGTGATCTCGGAGGCCGGGGCGGAGGCCACCGAGGTGGTGTCCGAGGTCACTGACGGTGTGGATGCGAGTGCCGAGTCGGCGGAGGCGCCCGGCGCGGCGGCGGAGGGCACTGTCGATTCGGAGGAGTTCGAGGACGAAGAGGAGCTTTCGGAGGAGGAGTTTCGGGCGGCGCTCGAGGCGATGTTGCTCGTGGTGGATGCGCCCGCGCCGGTCGAGCTGCTGGCGTCGGCGATGCGGGATCACCCGATGCGGGTCGAGACGGCGCTGCGGGAGATGTCGGCGGAGTTGACCGCGCGGCGGAGTGGGATGGATCTCAGGTACGTCGGGGATGGGTGGCGGTATTACACGCGGACTGAATTCGCGCCCTACGTGGAACGTATGCTGTTGGACGGCGCACGGTCGAAGCTCACACGCGCCGCTTTGGAAACCATGGCGGTGATCGCGTACCGTCAACCGGTTACCCGAGCACGCGTGAGTGCGGTGCGCGGCGTGAACGTGGATGGCGTGATCAGGACCCTGCTGGCGCGGGGGCTGATCGCGGAGGCCGGAGCGGACCCGGAGACCAACGGCACTCTGTACATCACCACCGAGCTGTTCCTGGAACGGATCGGACTTGCGTCACTGGCGGATCTGCCGCCGTTGGCTCCCCTGCTCCCGGGCGTCGATCTGATCGACGAGATCAACGAGAGCCTGGACACCGACCCCCGGTACACCAGGCTGAAGAAACCGGCCGAGGCCGATATCGACCTCGGTACCGATGATTGAAATAGGACAACGTGAATACACCCGCTCGCCGAGATGGCACACCGGATCGTAGAAAACGTGGCAGCGAACCGCCCAGGGGCGGTTCCCAGGCCGCCCGCGGCCGGACCGGAGACAACCGGTCCGCACGGGGCGGCGGCTCTTACGGCGGAGGCGGCTCCGCGAACCCCCGCGGCGGATCCCGCGGCGACTCGCCCTCCTGGGGCGGCAATTCCCGTGACTCGCGCGGCGGCTCCGGCTCTTATGACTCCCGCTCCGGCGGCTCCCGCGGCTCGTACGGCGAATCCCGCGGCGGTTCGGGCTACGGCGATTCCCGTGGCGGTTCCTCGCGCGGTGGCTCCTACGGCGACAATCGCGGCGGTGCTTCGCGTGGCGGCTACGGCGAGAACCGTGGCGGCGGCTCGCGTGGCGGTTACAGCGACTCTCGCGGTGGCTCGCGTGGCGAAAACCAGTGGGGCGGTGGCGGTTCGCGCGGCGGCGCGGCCCCGCGCGGCGGCTCCTCGTACGGAAACTCCGCGCGCGGCAATCAGTCTCGCGGCGACTGGGGTTCCGACTCCCGCGGCGCGGGACGCGGCGGCGACAGCCGTGGCGGCGCCTCGCGCACCGGATTCGGCGAGGGCCGTTCCGGTTTCGGCCAGGATCGCAATGCCTCGCGCGGCCGGATCGGCGGCGGCAGCCCGCTGGCCCCGCATACCTCGCCCAATACTCCCGCCAAGAAGAAGTCGGTCAAGCCGGTCAAGCAGGTCGTCGCACCGGTGCTGATCAGCAATGCCAAGCCCGCCCGGCACCAGCACGTGGACCTGGAGGAGCGCGGCCCGAAGAAGCTCCCCTGGGGCGAGGGCGAGCGTCTGCAGAAGGTCCTCGCCAAGGCGGGTGTGGCCTCGCGGCGCGCCGCCGAGGAGATGATCGACGCCGGTCGCATCGAGGTCGACGGCAAGATCGTCCGCGAGCAGGGCCTGCGCATCGATCCGCAGACCGCGGTCGTCCGCGTCGACGGCGTGCGCGTGGTGGTCCGCGACGAGCAGGTGTATCTGGCCCTGAACAAGCCCAAGGGCTGGCAGTCCACCATGTCCGACGAGATGGGCCGCCCGTGCGTCGGCGATATCGTCGCCGAGCGAATCGCGGCCGGACAGCGCCTGTTCCACGTCGGCCGTCTCGACGCCGACACCGAGGGCCTGCTGCTGCTCACCAATGACGGCGATCTGGCGCACCGGCTCATGCACCCGTCCTTCGAGGTGCAGAAGACCTACCTGGCCACGGTCAACGGCGAGGTCAAGAACCGCGAGATCGGCAAGCTGCTCAAGGACGGCGTCGAGCTCGAGGACGGTCCCGCCAAGGTGGATCGCTTCCAGGTGCTCGAGGTCGGCCAGGGCAAGTCGCTGGTGAAGGTGGTCCTGCACGAGGGCCGCAAGCACATCGTGCGCCGCCTGCTGGCCGAGGTCGGCCACCCGGTGACGGCGCTGGTGCGCACCCACATCGGACCGGTCGCACTGGGCGATCAGCGGCCGGGCACGCTGCGTGTGCTGGGCCGGGACGAAATCGGGAAGCTCTACGAGGCGGTGTCGTTGTGAACGGTGTGGGAAGTCTGATCGACGCGGCCGGCGCGCTGACCGGATCGGCGCAACTGGTCGTGGCCATGGACGGCCCGTCGGGCACCGGCAAGTCGAGCGTGTCGCGCCAGCTGGCGACCCGGCTCGAGGCCAGCTACCTCGACACCGGCGCCATGTACCGGGTCGCGACCCTGCGCGTGCTGCGCAGCGGTGTGGACCTGGACGACCCCGCGGCCATCGCGGTGGCGGTCAAGGAACTGCCGCTGACCATCGGCAACGATCCGAGCCGGGAGGTCATCCTGCTCGACGGTGAGGATGTGTCGAGCGAGATCCGCGGCAACGAGGTGACCAAGGCCGTGTCCGCGGTGTCGGCGGTGCCCGAGGTGCGTGAGCAGCTCGTCGCCCTGCAGCGCGAGATCACCGCGGCGGCGGGCCGGATCGTGGTCGAGGGCCGCGATATCGGCACGGTCGTGCTGCCCGAGGCGGATGTGAAGATCTACCTCACCGCCTCGGCCGAGGCGCGGGCGTTCCGCCGTAACGCGCAGAACATCGCCGAGGGCCGCGGCGACGATTACGAGGCCGTGCTCGCGGATGTGCAGCGCCGCGACAACCTGGACTCGACCCGCAAGGTGTCGCCGCTGCGTCCCGCCGAGGACGCCGTGCTGGTCGACACCAGCGATCTGAACAAGGACGAGGTCATCGACGAGCTGTATCGCGTCGTGGCCGAACGGATTTCGGCGGGAGGCGCGCAGTGACCCAGGACACCTTCGCCGGTGATGGCATCTGGTCGGACGAAACCGATTGGGACATCGCCGAATTCGAGGGCGAGCAGGACGCCGAACACATCCCGCTGCCGACGGTGGCCATCGTGGGCCGCCCGAACGTCGGCAAATCCACGCTGGTGAACCGCATTCTGGGCCGCCGCGAGGCCGTGGTGGAGGACATCCCCGGCGTCACCCGCGACCGCATCTCCTACGAGGCCACCTGGTCCGGACGCCGATTCATGGTGCAGGACACCGGTGGTTGGGAGCCCGACGCCAAGGGCCTGCAGCAGTCGGTGGCCCGCCAGGCCGAGGTCGCCATGCAGACCGCCGACGCCATCGTGGTGGTCGTGGACGTCACCACCGGCGCCACCTCCGCCGACGAGGCGGTCGCGAAGACGCTGCGCCGCAGCAAGACCCCGGTCATCCTGGTCGCCAACAAGGTCGACAACCAGAAGCTCGAGGCCGACGCCGCCGAGCTGTGGTCGATGGGTCTGGGTGAGCCGCACCTGGTCTCGGCCGCACACGGTCGCGGCACCGGTGATCTGCTGGACAAGATCCTCGAGGTGATGCCCGAAACTCCGCGCGAGGGAACGGGTCTCATCGGTGGTCCGCGTCGTGTGGCGCTGGTCGGCAAGCCGAACGTCGGCAAGTCCTCGCTGATCAACCGGCTGGCGGGCGAGGAGCGCTCGGTGGTCCACAATGTCGCGGGCACCACCGTCGACCCGGTCGACTCGCTGGTCGAATTGGGCGGCAAGCCTTGGCGTTTCGTGGATACCGCGGGCCTGCGCCGCAAGGTGAGCAATGCCTCGGGCCACGAGTTCTACGCCTCGCTGCGCACCAAGGGCGCCATCGAGGCCGCCGAGGTCGCGGTCATGCTCATCGACGCCTCCGAGCCGATCACCGAGCAGGACCTGCGGGTCATCTCCATGGTCGAGGAGACCGGGCGCGCCCTCGTCATCGCCTACAACAAGTGGGATCTGGTCGACGAGGACCGCCGCGAGATGCTGGAACGCGAGATCGACCGCGAAATGGTCCAGGTCCGCTGGGCCCAGCGCGTCAACATCTCCGCCCACACCGGCCGCGCCGTCCAAAAGCTCGTCCCCGCCATGGAAACCGCCCTGGATTCCTGGGACAAGCGCATCTCCACCGGACGCCTGAACAACTGGCTCAAGGAAGTCATCGCCGCCACCCCGCCCCCCATGCGCGGCGGCCGCCTCCCCCGAGTCCTCTTCGCCACCCAGGCCTCCACCCGCCCCCCGACGTTCGTCCTCTTCACCACGGGCTTCCTCGAAGCCGGCTACCGCCGCTTCATCGAACGAAAGCTCCGCGAGGAGTTCAACTTCGACGGCTCCCCCGTCCGAGTGAACGTCCGAGTCCGCGAAAAGCGCGAGAAGAAGAAGTAACCCGACTTCGCGGACACGACGCCCGGGTGACCCCAACGGTCACCCGGGCGTTTCCACGTCTGTGGCACTCAGGCCAAGCCGGTACCCGCTGACCTCGGCGAGCAACTCCTCTCGGCCCGCCGCCACGGCATCCTCACCGCCCGCCCGCTCGACGAACTCACCGCGGATGTCCTGCCACCGCGAGTACCCGCTCATCGCCGACCCTCCTCTTTTTCACGCCCAGCATTGCATGAATCGCAGTCAGGATTCGGCGACGACGCGGAAGAGTGCGCCGTTGGGGGTGACGAAGTCGGGGGAGGCTGCGCGGCGTTGCTGGAGGTCGGGATTGGCGGTTGCGAATTGCCAGGCTTCGACGCTGTCCCAGTGGGAGATGTTGATCAGCTGGAAGTGAGTGTCCCAGTGGATCGCTCGGTGCATGCGGCTGTTCCGGAACCCGGGAGCGTGGCTCTGGAGTTCGGCGCGGCCGTTCCAGTGCGGGAGGAATTCGTCGATGCGGTTGATGGGGAGTTCGAAGGCGTTGACGAAGACGACGCCCTCGCCAGAGCCGGAATCGCCTGCTGCCGAGTGATATTCGGCCGCGACTTCGTAGTACCCGCCGTAAGCGGTGGTGACCGGGTCAATTCGCTTGAACGAGGGATACGTCAGCGGGTCGCTCCTCACGCCGCCGTCCCACAACACGATATCCACGAGTCCGAACCGGGCATCCGGCGAGATTCTGCGCAGGAGCCGTGATTCCAGCAAAGGGGGGAAGTATTTGTCGTATACGCGCTGCTGCCAGAAGTCCTCGATGGACTTCGCTATCCGGTCCTCCGGCAATTCCAATGCTCTGATGAACGTAATTCCGAGATCGGTCATCGCACCATGGTGCGACCTCAACCGCACTGCGGGTCAAGGATTTTCGCAGTGAGCGCAGTCGATCACTCCTGCGACGCATGACGCTGGACGATCTCGTAAACACGCTTGGGGTCCTCGAGCTGCGGATAGTGACCCAAACCCGGGAGACGAGTGAGTGGAGTGTCGGGGCGGAGGGTCAGGACGGCGTGGAGGACGGATTCGGTGCAGATGGGGTCTAGTTCGGCCCAGGCCAGGGCGAGGGGGCCGGGCCAGGTGCGTATGGCGTTGTGCCAGCGGGCGGAGGTGGGTGGGGTGACGCGTTCTTGGTTGTAGTAGATGAGTTTGTCGAGCATGCGGTGGCCGCCGTTGTACCTGAGCAGGGACCACTGGTCTTCGGCTTCTGCCCTGGTGAGCGGGTGCGACGGGGAGAAGATGCTGGCGAAGGAGTGGCGGAAGGCCGATTCGGTGGTTAGGCGGGCGAACAGGGGGCCGATGCGGCTCAGTAGAAGTTTTTGTCCCAGTAGGAGACTGGCCTGTTCGCGGACCATGCTGGCGTTGAACAGCAGGGCGGACTTCAGGGCGAAGGACAGGGTGCCGTCGATGTCGCGGGCCAGGAGTTCGGTCGCGACCGAACTGCCCATGTCGTGGGCCACCATGACAATCGGCTCCCCTGCGAACCGCCGCGCGACCTCCTCGGCGAGATCGGCCTGAATTCGCAAGGAGTACTGCTCATCCCGGGGCTTGTCCGACAATCCGAACCCGAGGAAGTCGAAGGTGAGCAGACGGTGGCCCTCGATGAGGTCGAAGGCGTCGCGCCAGTCGTACGAGCTCGACGGATAGCCGTGCAGCAAGAGCACCGGCGGCAGTCCGGCGTCACCCGGCCGCTCGCGGACGAAGATGTCGTGTCCGCCGACGCGCTCGACCGTCCCCGAGCGCTGCCAGTCCGCGACTCGCGATGTCAGTGCCATCTGCCCTCCGAACGCTCCAGGGTTTCCTGCCACGCTAAGCAAATTGCACTACCGAGTACATAGGACCCTCGGCGTTGCGAAAGCGGCCCGTGAATCCCTCAGCGGGCGCGGGGATGTGCGGTGGCCCAGACCTCGTGCAGGGTTCCGACCGTGACCAGGGTGTAGATCTGGGTGGTGGTGACCGAGGCGTGGCCGAGGAGTTCCTGGACTACTCGGACGTCGGCGCCGCCGTCCAGTAGGTGGGTGGCGAAGGAGTGGCGCAGGGTGTGGGGGGAGACCTGGGCGGCGATGCCGGCGCGGTCGGCGGCGGATTGCAGGACCTGCCAGGCGGATTGGCGGGAGAGGCGGCCGCCGCGGTGGTTGAGGAAGAGGGCGCTGGTGCCCTTGCCGCGGGCCGAGAGGGCGGGGCGGCCGCGGACCAGGTAGTTGTCCAGGGCCGCCAGGGCGGGGCGGCCGATCGGGACCATGCGCTGTTTACCGCCCTTGCCGCGCAAGACCACCGCGCGCTCGGCGGTGTCGATGTCGTCCACGTCCAGCCCGACCATCTCCGAGATGCGGGCGCCGGTCGAGTACAGCAGTTCCAGCAGCGCCCGATCTCGTAGACCGCGCGGACCGTCGGCGATGTCGCCCCCGGCCGCGTCGAGCAGCCGTGAAATCTGGTCGTAGGGAAGGGCCTTCGGCAGCCGCCGGGCCGGGGTGGGCGGCTTCACCGGATGCGCGACATCCGCGTCCGTGATCCCCTCGGCGGTGGCGAACCGATGCAGTCCCCGCACCGCCACCAGGGCCCGCGACGCCGAGGATGCCGCCAGCGCCGGATGCTCGTCATCCCCCGACCGCAGCGACACCATGTAATCGGCGATATCGGTTTCCGCCACCCGCGCAAGCGTTTCCACCCCACGCGTGCTCAGAAAGTACTGATACCGCCCCAAATCCCGCCGATAGGCGCTCAGCGTATTGCGCGCGGCACCGCGCTCGACCGCCAAATGGTCGAGGTACGCGTCAATCTGCCGCTTCAGCACGGCTCACATCATTGCAGCAGCCACCGACGAACTTCCCCGACCAGACCCGGCAAATCGCACAAGTATCCCAATCGGGATCTGCCGCAGCACCGGGATCCGCAGGCGCATCGAGATCTACCGCGGCACGGGATCTACTGCGGCGCCGACTTCTCCCGCGCCTTGCGGTCCAGGAAGGCGGTCGGCATGCCCGGCCAGGGAGCATCCGCCGGTCGCAGTGCCGCACCGGTGGACCGGGCCGTCATCAGGGCCGTCACACCGGCTACGGCTGTGGCATTGGTGATTTCACCCGCGAGCGCGGCTTGCGCCGCCTCCGCCAGGGGCATGCGCAGGACCTGGAGGTCGGCCTCTTCATGCTCAGGGTCGGGGCGGTCGGTTTCGTAGAGCCCGGTGGCCAGGTAGACCCGCAGCGCCTCATCGGTGAACCCCGGCGACAGCGCCACATCAACGAGTACCGACCATTCGCGCGCGGCCAGCCCGGTCTCCTCGGCCAATTCCCGCTTGGCGGCCTCCAGCGGATCCTCGCCCTGCTCATCGAGCAGCCCGGCGGGCAGTTCCAGCAACCGCCGCCCGATCGGATGCCGATATTGGTTGATCAGCACCAGATTCTCATCCGCGTCCAGCGCCGCGACGGCCACCGCACCATGATGCTCGATCACTTCCCGCTCGGCGACCTTCCCACCGGGCATGACCACCTGGTCCAGCCGCAGCGCCAGAATCGCACCGGAATACACGGTGCGACTGGACAGGACATCGAAATCGTGGCTGCCGGGAGCCGAATCGGAAGACGTCACCCTAGAACCGTATCGCGACCCGCACTCACCACTTGCTCTCCGCCCCAACCCTGCGCCCCGGCATCTCGAGCGAGTCCAGGTCGCGGATGCAGGCCCGGCGGCCGCACCAACCCGAAGCGCGCTCCGGCCTGGTATGCGGCACGACAGCGATGGCCACCACGCCGATCGACCCGGCTGCCAACCGCCGAGTGGCACACCAGCGCGGCGAATTCGGGCAAATCCCCTCACTGGTGTGCCACTCGGCGCATTGGGGGTGGATGCAAAACCGCCCGGGTACTCGGTGAGTGCCCGGGCGGTGTGGGTGGATCAGCGCGGTGTTACTTGGAGACCTTCTCGGCCTCGGCGGGGATCTCGTCGGGGATCTCCACCGGGAGGCGTTCGGCGGCCTTGTATTCCAGCGCGGCCGAGATGAGCGCCGCGAACAGCGGGTGCGGGCGGGTCGGGCGGGACTTGAGCTCCGGGTGCGCCTGGGTGGCGACCAGGAACGGGTGCTTGTCCTTCGGGTACTCGACGAATTCGACCAGGTGGCCGTTCGGGGAGGTGCCGGAGAACTTCAGGCCGCTCTTGCCGATCTTGTCGCGGAAGGTGTTGTTGACCTCGTACCGGTGGCGGTGCCGCTCGGAGACCTCGGTCTCGCCATAGGCGGCAGCCACCAGCGAATCCTTCTCCAGCACAGCCGGGTAGGCGCCCAGGCGCATGGTGCCGCCGAGATCGGCCTCACCGGCGACGATCTGCTCCTGGTCGGCCATGGTCGAGATGACCGGGTACTTGGTGTCGGGCTCGAACTCCGCGGAGTTGGCGTCCTTCAGACCCACCGAGCGCGCCGCCTCGATGACCACGCACTGCAGACCCAGGCACAGGCCCAGCAGCGGAATCTTGTGCTCGCGGGCGTAGCGGATCGCACCGACCTTGCCCTCGATGCCGCGAATACCGAAGCCGCCCGGAATCAGGATGGCGTCCACGTCGGCCAGATGCGACCGCGCACCCGCCTCGGTCTCGCACTCATCGGACTGCACCCAGCGAATATTCACCTTGGCCCGCGAGGCGAATCCGCCCGCGCGCAGCGCCTCGGTGACCGACAGGTAGGCGTCGGGCAGGTCCACGTACTTGCCGACCAGCGCGACGGTGACCTCTTCGCGCGGGTTGTGCACGCGGTCCAGCAGATCGCCCCAGACCGTCCAGTCCACGTCGCGGAAGGGCAGGCCCAGGCGGCGAACGACGTAGGCGTCCAAGCCCTCCCGGTGCAGCACCTTCGGAATGTCGTAGATCGACGGCGCGTCCGGCGTCGAGATGCAGGCGTCCACATCCACGTCGCACATCAGCGCGATCTTGTTCTTGAGCGCCTGCGGCACATCCCGATCGCAGCGCAGGATGAGCGCGTCGGGCTGGATACCGATATTGCGCAGCGCCGCCACCGAGTGCTGGGTCGGCTTGGTCTTGAGCTCGCCCGAGGGGCCCAGGTAGGGCACCAGCGTGACGTGCAGGAAGAAGCAGTTGTCGCGCCCCACCTCGTGGCGAATCTGCCGCGCCGCCTCGAGGAACGGCTGCGACTCGATATCGCCCACGGTGCCACCGATTTCGGTGATCACCACATCCGGGGTCTGACCGTGCAGGTCCGGCCCCGACATGGCGAGAATGCGGTACTTGATCTCATCGGTGATGTGCGGGATCACCTGCACGGTGTCGCCGAGGTACTCGCCGCGGCGCTCCTTGGCGATCACCTTCGAGTACACCTGGCCGGTGGTGACATTGGCGTCCCCGGATAGATCGCGATCCAGGAACCGTTCGTAGTGACCGACATCGAGGTCCGTCTCCGCGCCGTCCTCGGTCACGAACACCTCACCGTGCTGGAAGGGGTTCATGGTGCCGGGATCGACGTTCAGGTACGGATCCAGCTTCTGCATCGTGACGCGCAAACCGCGCGAGGTGAGCAGCTGACCGAGGCTGGAGGCGGTCAGGCCCTTGCCGAGTGAAGAGGCGACACCGCCGCTGACGAAGATGTGTTTCGTGGCCGCGCGCGCCGGAATCCGTGAATTACCCACGGGACTTCACGGTAACACGGATTGCGCAGGCTGTTCGAATGCCACGCACACCGGTTGCCCGCGAATCGCTCGATTCCGCGTGTCGCGGGCAGGTTTTGCCGTGTCGCGGTCAGCGGGGCAGGGCGACGATTGTGAGCGAGGTCGCCTTCGCGCCCGTGCCGTACCGACCGGTTCCGCCGTTCAGCTGTTCGGTCAGCCCGAGCACGGTGGTGATCCGGCCGATCTCGCGGTCCACATTGTCCACGGTGGTGACCGTGGCCAGCCCGCCCTCCGACCGCGCGACCGCGATCGCGCCCGGACCGTCCGCGGCCCCGTAGCGACCCGCCAGCACCACACCCGCGCTGTGCGAGCGCAGTCCCCCGGCGAACCGGGCGATGATGGTGCCGCGATTGTTCTCCCCGGCCCGCGCGCCGTCGCCGGTGACCACCACGGCCAGCTGCGCGGGCTGGACCTCGGTGAAAGTCAGGAAGCCGCCGCCGCGCAGTGTCTCCAGCGCGAGCCCGCGCTCCTGCGCGGTGCCGCGCGGCTGGCCGCTGCCCGGATCGGCGAGCAGCACCTGACCGAGCAGATCGCCCGCGAGGCTGCCCTGATCGACGGCGTCGATCTTGAGCTGGGCGCCGGCCGGAACGACGTTCACCAGCGCGGTGCGCATGCGGTCGCCCTCGGAGGAGTCGGTGAACGCGCCGGTGAGCCCGACCCGCCCGGTGACCGTGGCCCCGGCGGTGGTGAGCGCGGCGGTGACCGCGTCCGCGTCGCCGCTGTCGGCGTCGGGCGTGGTGAAGACCAGAACCGACCGGTTGGCCAGAGTGCCTGCCAGAAGTTTGCCAGCGGCGCCCGAGAGGAAGGCGTCGGCGGCCTTCACCTGTTCGTTCAGCCGCCCGTTCTCGGCCCGCAGATCCTCGATCTGCTGCCGATCGCCCGAGCCGGTAAACAACCCGTTGCCTTGCGTGCGGGTGCCCAGCACCACGCCGACCGCCAGGGCCAGGAAAACCGCGGCGATCGAAATCGCGTGGTGGCGAAAGGAAATCATCGCTCCCCTATTTCTGACGGTCCAATAGCCGCTCTACCCAATCGGATCCGCGATGCCAGGTGTCGCTCGCCCAGGTCAGCGCCTCACCACCCATGTGGGTGGCCAGAATCGCGACGATCAGGGCCACCAGCGCGGCCAGCACCACCAGCGCGACCGCCCATCCGGAACCCCGGTGACGGTACAGCGACGCAACGGCTTTCGCATCCATGAGCTTGGTGCCCATTTTGAGGCGTGTCAGGAAGGTTGCCGGATTCGAATCCCGGCGGCCACGGTCGAAGAAGTCGTCGAGAGACGCCGCCGCACCGACCGTGACGATCAGCGACGCGCCGTGGTGATCGGCCAGCAGCAACGCCAGATCCGCGGGCGCGCCCGAGGACGGGAAGGTGGTCGCGCCGATGCCCAGATCCTGGATGCGTTCCAAACCCTTGGCGTGGCCGTCGGTATCGGCCGGCAGGATGACCTCCGCGCCGCACTTGAGCGTGGTGGCGGTGATCTCCTCCGGATCGCCCACGATGAGGTCGGGGCGATAACCGTTGCGGGTCAAGGTATCCGCGCCGCGGCCGACGCCGATCAGAATCGGCGCGTACTCCTTGATGAACGGCTTGATGCGCTTGAGGTCCTCGATGTGCTCGGGGCCGTCGGCCACGACGACGACATGCCGCCGCTTCATGTCGATTTCGACCTCCGGCACCCCGATTCCATCGATGAGCAGCGAGGATTCGGTGCGGATGAACTCGATGGTATTGCCGGAGAAGGCTTCCAGATGGTCGGCCAGCCCGTTGCGCGCCTCGATCATGCGCTCGGCGATGGTGGCCTCGGTGAGCTCGATGCCCTCGACGAGCGCCTCGGGCTCCTTCTTCGACAGCTTGTCCGCGTAGACGACACCGCCCTCGACGCGAACCTTGGTGCCGTCCTTGATCCTCTTGAAGACGTCGGAGCTGACCGCGTCCATCAGCTGAATGCCGTTGGCCACCAGCACTTCCGGACCGAGGTTGGGGTACCGGCCGGAGATCGACGGCGACGCGTTGATCACCACCGCCACCTGCGCCTCGACCAGCCGATCGGCCGTGAGTCGGTCCAGGTCCATCTCATCGAGGACCACGACGTCCCCGGGCCCGACTCGCTGCAGCAACCGCCTCGTGTTCCGGTCCACCCGGGCCATACCGGTCAGACCAGGCAACGTTTCGGTATTGCGCGAAAGCAGGGCCATCATCTTCATAACGAACGATGATTACCCCAAAGTCTCAACCAATGGTGGAGGCGCGCCGGTCAACGTCACCATTGGTCACAGTGACGGCATCCGTTCGAGCCGGGAGCTATCTTCTTACCCGCCGGTAAGGATATGCTCCGGACACCGGCACGAAAGGAGACAATGCCGTCATGGCCAGCACCACCGTCGACACCGTCCTTCCCGCCCCGCGCGAGACCGTCTACAAGCTCTTCACCGAGCGTGACAGCATCAATCCCTTTGTGCCCATCAAGGTTTCGCTGAAGAAGCCGGGTATCGGCGCACCCAACGGCGTCGGCGCCCAGTACCACCTCGGCCTCGGCCCGGTCGGCCCGACCGAGGAGACCACCGAGCTGGTTCCCAACGAGCGCATGGTCTACCGCGTCATCGCCGGTGCGCCGGTCAAGCGCCACGTCGGGACCATCAGCTTCTCCGACGCGCCGGGCGGCACCCGCGTGGTGTACACCATGGAGTCCGAGCCCAGCCTCCCCGTGCCCGACTCGATCCTCGAGCCCGGCCTGCGCGCCCTGATCAACCAGCTGATCGGCGCGGTCCGCAAGGCGATCAAGTAAGCCCCTTCGAGAGAACCGCCGCGCACCCCTCGAAAACAGCGCGGCGGTAAAGACTTCCGGCCGGAGCCCCGTGGGGCCCGGCCGTTTGTCGGCGGGGCCCCGGCCGGTCGTCGATTCGGTGCTGGCCGGTAGTCGAGACTCAGGGCTGGGGCGCCAGTTGCTGCATGACGGCCGCCACGTCGAGCCACACGTTCTCGCGCGTCATCTTCCCGTCGCGAAATTCGCAGACGTGCAGGATCCGGAAGTTCACCGGCCGGTTGTTGCCCGGAATCCCCATGAAGTTCCCGGGCACCCGCCCGTACCAATGGGATTCGTCCACCATGAAGTTCTCGCCGTAGTACCGGTGCACGGTCTCGAACTTGTCCTCGTCGATGGATTCGACCAGTTCCTGATACCGCGCCCCGATGGCCGCGTGGTCGCGCAGGATCCCGCGCGGATCCCCCACCACCTCGTGTTCGACGTCATCGCTGAGCGTCGCCAGAATCCCCGCCACGTCCTTGTTCGCCTCTGCCTCCGCGTGGCGGGTGTAGATGGCGTTCATTTCCTCCGGTGTCATCACGTGTCCTCCCTGATCAGTGACGCCCAGTTTTATGAGGCTCTGCTATCTTCGTGAGATGAGCGTCTCACGTCAAGAGAAATTTCTCACGAGTGGCAGGCAGAACCAGAAGATGCGCACCCGTGAGGCGCTGCTCGAAGCCGCGATCGCGCTCGCCAAGGACGGCCGCTCCCCCTCGATTCCGGAGGTCGCCGAGGCGGCACGCGTCTCCCCCGCGACCGCGTACCGCTACTTCCCCAACCCGCAGTCGCTCTGGAACGAGATCTCCTCCCGCGAGGAATCCCTGCGCCGCGATTTCGTGGGCGTGCTCGAGGGCCTCACCGGCGATGCAGAAGAGCGCATCGACACGGTCGTCCGCTCCGCCGCGACCATGCAGTTCGCCGATCAGCTGCTCTGGCGCACGGTGCTGCGCTCCATCCAGGACCGCTGGATCGAACAGGCGGATCTGCCCGAGGCCGACCGCGTCCCCAATCGCGGCACCACCCGGCTGCAGATGGCCCGAACCGCCCTGGAGCCCTTGGCCGATCGGCTGCCACCCGAACAACTGGACCGCCTCGTCAACGCGGTCTCACTGGTCTACGGCATCGAGGCGCTGGTCAGCACCCAGGACATCCTCGGCCTCTCCCCCGAGGCCGCCACCGACCTCATGTCCTGGTCCGCTCGCGCCCTGATCCGCGCGGCACTGGCCGAAGCCGAAGCGCCGCAGGCGGATTGAGGTCTCGCCACCGAAGGCGGGGCGCGGTCTATTCGCCCGAGACGGCGGCACCGACCTTTTCGGCGTCGGCGGTGGTCAGCAGTTCCCAGGCGTGGGCGCGGCCGGTTTCGGTGTCGCCCATGCCCGCCAGCATGCGGGCGAGTTCGACGACGCGTTCGTCCTGGGTGAGCGCCTTCACGCCGGATTTGACGGCCTTGCCGTCATCGAGCTTGTCGACCACCAGGTGGGTATCGGCGAAGGCGGCCACCTGCGGCAGGTGGGTGACCACGATGACCTGGTGGGTGCGGGCCAATCGGGCCAGGCGACGGCCGATTTCGACCGCGGCGCGCCCGCCGACACCGGCGTCGACCTCGTCGAAGACCATGGTGGTGCCGTGTTCGGAGCTGGCCAGGACCACCTCGAGGGCGAGCATGATGCGCGAGAGCTCACCGCCGGAGGCGCTCTTGCTCAGCGGCAGCGGATGCGCGCCGGAGTGCGCGGCCAGGCGGAATTCCACCTCGTCGACACCGGTGGAACCGGCGTGCAGTTCCTTGCCGTCAATGACCAGCGGGGCCGAATCCTGTACGCCCGCGAGGACCGGACCCACGCCGACCTCGAGGCGTGCCCGGCCCATGGCCAGACCGGCCAGTTCGGCGCTGACGGCGGAGGCCAGCTTGCCCGCGGCCTTGCTGCGCGCGGCGGTCAGCTTGCGGGCCGTCTCACGCACCTTCTCGGCGGCGGTCTCGACCTCGGCGGCGAGGGCGGCCAGGGCCTCCTCGGACACGTCCAGCGATTCCAGACGCAGGCGCGCCTCGTCGGCCCACTTGATGACGCCGTCGATATCGGGCGCGTACTTGCGCGTCAGGGTCTTCAATTCGGCCTGCCGGGTGAGCATGGACTCCAGCGCACCCGGATCGGACGGCAGATCCGACAGGTAGGAGCTGAGCTCGGTGGTCAGATCCACGATCACCGAAATCGCATCGCCCAGGCGGGGTCCCAGCTCGGAGAGCTTCGGGTCGTCGGAGGCTTCGATGCGGGCGCGCGCGGTGCCGAGCAGGTCCAGCGCCCCGGCGTCCTCGCCCGGCGAGTCGGCGGGCCCGGCCAGCGCGTCGTGCGCGGTCGAGGCGGCCTCGCGCAGCGAATCCAGATCCGAGAGCCGGCGCACCTCGGCCACGAGATGCTCGTCCTCACCGGGTTCCGGTGCGACGGCGTCGATTTCGGCCAGTGACTGGGTCAGATGATCGGCCTCGAGAGCCAATTCCCGGCTGCGCGCGGTTCTCTCCAGCAGCTGATTGCGCTTGTCCAGCCAGGCCTTTCGCGCCTTCTGGTACTTGGCCAGCAGCGGGGCCACGGCGTCGGCGGCGAACTGGTCCAGCGCGTGCAGCTGTTGATCCGGCCGCTGCAGACGCAACTGGTCGTTCTGTCCGTGCACGGTGAGCAGCGGCGTCGTGAAATCCGACAGCACCGAGGCCGGCACGCTGCGCCCACCCAGATGCGCCCGGGAGCGCCCATCGCTGCCGACGGTGCGCACCGCGATGATGCTGCCGTCGTCATCGCGTTCGGCCCCCGAGGATTCCATCACCTCTTCGACCTCGCCGAGGGCGCCGTCGTGCACCTCGTCCACGGTGAAGCGGCCCTCGACCACGGCCCGCGAGGCCCCCAGCCGCACCCGCCCGGCGTCGGCACGCGCACCACTGAGCAAATGCAGGCTGGTGACCACCATGGTCTTGCCCGCACCGGTCTCACCGGTCAAAACTGTTAAACCCTCATGGAATTGCGCGGTGGCGGTGGAAATGACGCCAAGCCCGTCAATCCTGATCTCTGTCAGCACTCGTGCTCTCCGTTCGCCGTCGGCCTCGCCAGCCTGTCACGGGCAACTGGAATTTGCGCACCATCCGATCGGCGAACGGCGCGGAGTCGAGCCGAACCCACCGCACCGGTTCGGTCCCGCGGACCGTTTCGACCCGGCCGCCCCGCGGCAGTGCGAGGGTGCGTCGGCCGTCGAGGAAAACTATCGCATCATGGCCCGTCGCAACGGTTTCCACCGCGATCAGCGAATCCGGGCTGGTCACCAGGGGTCGCGCGAACAGGGCGTGGGCATTGGACGGAATCACCAGCAGCGCTTCGAGTTCCGGCCACACCACCGGCCCGCCCGCCGAGAAGGCGTAGGCGGTGGACCCGGTGGGGGTGGCGACGAGCACGCCGTCGCAGCCGAACGCCGACACCGGGCGGCCGTCCACCTCCAGCACCACCTCGAGCACGCCCATGCGCGCGGCATTCTCGATGCTGGCCTCGTTCAGCGCCCAGCCGCGCTCGGTCACCACATCGTCGACGCGCACGGTGACATCGATGGTCATCCGCTCCTCGACGGTGTAATCGCGCCGCACCACCTGGGACAGCGCCTCGTCGAGATTCTCGGCCTCGGCCTCGGTGAGAAATCCGATCCGGCCCATATTGATTCCGAGCACCGGCACTCCGGCGCTGCGGGCCAGTTCGGCCGCGCGCAGGAAGGTGCCGTCCCCGCCGAGCGCGAGCACCATCTCGGTGCCCACCGCCGCGTCGGGATTGTGCGCCATGACGCGCGCCGGATACCCGTCGGCCGCGCCCTGATCGTCCACATCGAAGCGGGTGCTGTAGGCCTCGTCCTCGAGCACGCGCAGCCCGATCCCCGCCCCGCACAGGATCTTCGCGACCCGATGCGCGGTATCGGTGATCTCCAACCGTCCCGGATGCGCGACCAGCAGCACTTCTCTGGCCGGGCTAGCCGCGTTCACTGTGGACCCTCCTGCACCGCACGCTCGATCAACGCCGCAACACGCGCCGCCTCGTCCGTATCGTAGGCGTCGGCACCGACCAGTGCGGTGTCAGCGGTCGCGCCGCCGGTTTCCTCCGGTCCGGCCGGCGTCCCGGATTCCTTGCGCAACCAGAGGAAATACTCGACATTGCCCGACGGCCCGGGCAGCGGGCTCGCCACCACCCCGCGCGTGCGCAGGCCGAGTTTCGCTGCGGCGGCGGCGACTTCGCCCACCACCTCGGCCCGCAGCGCCGGATCACGCACCACGCCACCGGCTCCCACGCGTTCCTTGCCGACCTCGAACTGCGGCTTCACCATCGGCAGCAGATCCGCGCCGGGCGCGGCGCAGGCGGCCAAGGCGGGCAGCACCAGGGCCAGGGAGATGAACGACAGGTCGGTGACGACCAGATCGACTGTGCCGCCGATGAGTTCGGGCGTCAGCGCCCGCACATTGGTGCGGTCGTGCACCTGGACGCGATCATCGTTCTGCAGCCGCCAGATGAGCTGGCCGTAGCCGACATCGGCGGCCACGACCTCCTTGGCTCCGCGTGAGAGCAACACATCGGTGAATCCGCCGGTCGAAGCGCCGGCATCGAGGCACCGTTTGCCCGCCACCGACACGCCCTGCGGCTCGAACGCCTCCAGCGCGCCGAGCAGCTTGTGCGCGCCGCGCGAGGCCCACTGCACCTCGTCGGGTTCCTCCCGCACCAGCAGTGGCGTGCCCGCCTCGACTCCGGTCGCCGGTTTGGTGGCGACCGACCCATTGATCAGGACGCGGCCCGCGTTGATCAGCTCGGACGCGTGTTCCCGCGACCGCGCCAATCCGCGGCGAACCAGTTCCGCGTCCACCCGCGCGCGCCTGGCCACCTCAGATCTTGTCCACCGTGGCCAGGGCCTGCACCAGCACCTCGTGCGCCTGCTCGAGAATCTTGGCGCGGCGCACGATATCGGTGCCCTCGGAGTGCACGCTGGGCGCGCCCGGGAAACCCGGATTCGGTGCGCCCGCCGACAATTCGGCCAGCAGCGCATCGACATCCGCCTTGACCCGCTCGGGGTCCGCGAAATCCTGATTCGTGCCCGCCAGATGCTGCCCGGGCAGCGGCATTCCGGACGGTCCGGGCTGCGCCATCCCGGGGCGCGGGCCCGGCATTCCGGGCATCCCCGGACGGGGTCCCGGTGCGGGAATCGGTGAATGAGGCGTCGGCGTAGTCATCGTGGCGACAACGCTACCCGAACTCGTATTCGAACACACGTACCCCGCCGCATCCCGATCCCACCGCCGACCGGCCGCACCCGCGTCGAACCGAAAGGCCCTCGCGGGTCGGACAGGGACGCGCTCGTGCGTGGCGCGAAAAACCTCTTGCGGTCGGCTGACAGGATTGGGCAAATGGACAGCGACTTCGAGGAACTGATCGCCGAGGCGAATTCCGTGTCCGTCGACGGCTGGGACTTCTCCTGGCTCGACGGGCGCGCCAGCGAACAGCGGCCGTCCTGGGGTTATCAGAAACAGCAGGCCCGTCGGCTCGCGACCGCTCGCGCCGCACTCGACATCCAGACCGGTGGCGGCGAGGTCCTGGCCGAGGCCGAGGTCTTCCCGCCGACCATGGTCGCCACCGAATCCTGGCCGCCGAATCTGGGCAAGGCCACCCGGCTGCTGCATCCGCGCGGGGTGGTCGTGGTCGCCGATCCGGACGAACCGCCGCTGCCGTTCGCGGACGCGGCCTTCGATCTGGTGACCAGCCGGCATCCGGCGACCGTGTGGTGGAGCGAGATCGCGCGGGTGCTCGAACCCGGCGGCGTCTACTTCGCCCAGCATGTGGGCCCGGCCAGCGTGTTCGAGCTCGTCGAATACTTCCTGGGTCCACAGCCGGAGGCCCGCCTGGCCCGCGATCCGGAGCTCGAGGCCGAGGCGGCGCGGGCGGCAGGACTGGAGATCGTGCAGTCCCGCTCGGAGCGGCTTCGCATGGAGTTCAACGACATCGGGGCGGTCGTGTACTTCCTGCGCAAGGTCATCTGGATGGTCCCGGGCTTCACGGTCGAGGACTACCGGGACCGCCTCCACGACCTGCATCGGCAGATCCGCGGTGACGGCCCCTTCGTCGCCTACTCCGCGCGCACCTTGATAGAGGCGCGAAAGCCGGTGTGAGACTTCACACCTCGCACCCGGTCGCTACGCCGAGACCGAGCCGACGGCGATCGCGCGGCCCGGAGCCTCTCGCAAACGGGCCGCGATCGTGTCGGCGATATCGCCGTCGCCCGGGACGACCGGGTCCAGGTCGGCGACCGGATGGTTCAGGGCCTCAATGGATTCCGCGACGTAGGTGGGCAGGCGGTCGGCGGGCTGGGTGCGCAGATCCTCGAGGGTGCTCACACCGGTGAGGACCATGAGCGACTCCAGGCCCGTGGCCGCCGCGCCGTCGATATCGGTATCGAGGCGGTCGCCGACCACCAGCGCCTTACGGCTGCCCGCGCGTTCGAGCGCATCCTCCATCAGCGGCGCGAACGGCTTGCCCGCCACGATCGGCTCGATACCGGAGGCGTGGCGCAGCGCCGCGACCATGGAACCGTTGCCCGGGGCCAAGCCGCGTTCGGTGGGGAGGGTGGCATCGGTATTGGCGGCCACCCACAGCGCCCCGGAGCGCAGCGCGTAGGCCGCCTCGGCCAGATCCGGCCACGCGGTCTGCGGATTGTGGCCCTGCACCACGGCACTGGGCAGCACGCCGTCGAAGCGGCGGACCGCCTGCAGGCCGACGTTCTCCACCTCGGACATCAGATCGTCGGTGCCGACGACGAGCACGGTGGAACCGGGCGGGACCCGCTGGGCCAGCAGCCGGGCGGCCGCCTGGGCGCTGGTCACCACCTCGTCCTCGTGGGCGTCGAAACCCAGTTCACGCAGATGCAGCGCAACCGCGTCGGCCGAACGGCTCGCGTTGTTGGTGACATACATCAGCCGCTGCCCCGGCTCACCCGCCGAAAGCGCCTCCGGCGCACCGGGAATCCGCTCATGGCCGCGGAAGAGCGTCCCATCCAGATCCAATAGCAAGGCCTCGAAGCGGTCCCGCAGTCGCATTACGCCGTCCCTCTCACTGTGCGCAGAAACAAGAACGACCGTGCGGCCGCGCTCTCGCACGGCCACACGGTCGGAATCACTTGCCGGTCCTCAGTTCTCGGTTTCGCCGGACTTGGCGGATTCGGCCGACTCGGCGGATTCGACCGCAGGCTCGGCCTTTTCCGACTTTTCCGAATCCTCGTCATCCTCGTCCGCGGCCTTCGCGTCCGCGGCCCCGACAGCCACATCCGATTCGTCCGTGTCGTCGGAATCTTCCGTGTCGTCCTCGTCCTCGTCGAACGCGGCGGTCCAGTCCACACCCTCGCCGTCACCGGAGAGTTCGGCGGCCCGCTCCTCGGCATCGGTCTCGCCGTCGAGATCCGCGGACGCGGCGTTCATGAACCAGGTCAGCGCCTCGTCCTCACGACCGGCTGCCAGCAGCGCCTCGGCGTAGGCGTAGAACAGGCGCGCCGCGGCGGAACCGGTACGGGCCGGATCGAGTTCGGCGGTCTGCAGGGTCACCACGGCCTGGTCGAACTGACCCAAATCCATGCGCGCGCCGGCGACCACGATGCGCAGCTCGGTGGCCTCGTCGCCCTGCAGGGCCCGCGCCTCGTCGCTGCGACCCAGCTCGATGGCCCGCTCGGGACGGCCCAGACCGCGCTCGCAGTCCGCCATCACGGCCAGCAGGCCGGAACCGCCGGACATCCGGCGCGCGGTGCGCAGCTCCGAGAGCGCCTCGGCCCACTCACCCGCGTGATAGGCCGCGACACCGGCGGTCTCACGCACCACCGCGATGCGACCGGCCCGCTGCCGCGCCGCCCGGGCGTGCGCCAGCGCCAGTTCCGGATCCTCGTCCAGCAGCTGCGCCACCATCACCAGGTGCCGTGCCACCGCCTCGGCATTGCTCTTGTCCAGGCTCAGCAGATCGCGGCGCACCGCGCCCTCGAGATCCGAGGCTTGCACATCGTCCGGCAGGTTCGGCTCATCGGGACGACCCGAACGCCGCTCCCCGCCTTGGCCGCCGCCGACCCGCGCGCCCTCGCCGCCCCGGCGACGGTCCTGCCCGCGATCGAACGACCGCTCCCCCGACCCGTTCCGGTCGAAATCCTTATCCTCGCGCGGCTTCTCGCGACGCTCGTCACCGAAATCCTTGCGCGCGAAGCTCTTCCGATCGTCGCGATCACCACGGTCGCTGCGGTCCCGATCGAAGCCCCGTCCGCCACCACGGTTCTCGCCACCGCGGTTGAATCCGCCTTCACGACGATCCCCACGGTCACCCCGGTTGAATCCACCCTCGCGACGATCCCCACCACCGCGATTGAAGCCACCTTCACGACGCTCACCGCGATCGAAGCCGCCCTCACGACGCTCGCCACCACGGTTGAAGCCACCTTCACGACGGTCCCCGCCACCGCGGTTGAACCCGCCCTCGCGACGATCACTACCGCCGCGGTTGTAGCCGCCTTCACGACGGTCCCGCCGCCGCGATTGAATCCACCTTCGCGACGATCTCCACCGCCGCGATTGAAA
>NZ_BAFX01000045.1 GCF_000308815.1 Nocardia concava NBRC 100430 | reverse complement strand
GCCCCAGGTCTTCTTGACCCGGTCGGCAATGGCGGCGGGCCGCTTGCCGGAGGGGCCGAAGACCTTGCGCAGGTGATCGCCGATGGCGTCGGAGAGCACCGAGCCGAACGGCTTGTAGGTGCGGGCCAGGCGGTCGACGGTGTTGGACAGCGCGCCCATGTCGGCGTCGGCGGCGCCGTCGATGGCGCCGAGCGAGAGCTCCGCGCCGAGGTCGACGAGCAGCTGGTTACGCCGCGAGGAGACGCCGTCGCACAGGCCCTCGATGGTGTCCACCGGGCCGATCTGGTCCATGCGCAGCTTGGTCCACAGCGCGATGAGCACGCGGGTGGCGTCGGCGGCGGAGAACGCGATGTCGTCCGGGGTGGGGCCGCCGGTCGGCACGGCCACCGGGGCCGGGGCGGCGGCAGCGGCCGGAGCCGGTGCGGCGGAAGCGGTTTCAGCGGCCGGGGTCTCGTCGACCTCTTCCACCGGAGCCGGATCGGTATCGGTCGAGTAGACGATGCCGCGCTCGCGCTCGATGTTGAGCACCTCGACGACCGCGCTGCCGAACTGCGGCAGCTTCAGCGTGTTGGAGGCCAGGTTCGCGACGGTAGGCGTTGCGGCCAAACCGATCTCGACGAACCGCTCGACACCCAGGCCACCGTGCTCGGCATCGGTGAACAGCAGATCCTGGGTCTCGATCCAGCGCACCGGGCTGGCGAACTGCCAGGCCAGCAGCTCGACCAGGACCACGCGGCACAGCTCGACCTGCTTGGCGGTCCACTCGTCCCAGTTGGCCAGCACCTCGGCCAGCGGCTCGGACGGCACCAGATCCGCGATCTCCTGGATGTAGTCGCGCTCCAGGTTGAACAGGCGCGGCACCAGGTTCGGGATGTAGCGGCCGATGAGCAGGCTCGGGTCCAGGTCCTGCGGCAGCAGATCCAGCAGCTTCTGCCGGAACTCGGGCACACCGGCGCGCAGCACGGTGGAGTGGAACGGCACGTCGATGCCCGGGATGAGCACGTACGCGCGCTTGCCGCCGGTCTCGGCGCGCAGCCGCTCGATTTCGGTCTCGAGCGCCTCGCAACCCTTCACGGTGCCGGCGATGGCGTACTGCGAGCCGCGCAGGTTGAGGTTGACGACCTCGAGGAATTCCCCGGCCCGATCGCCGATCCCCTTGACCCAGTCGATGACCTGGTCGTCGGCGATGCCGATCTGCGAGGGGCGGATGGCGCACATGCGGTAGTCGCTGCGGCCCTGGGCATCCCGGGGCACCAGCTCGTGCATGGCCGAACCGCGCTGGAACACGACCTCCAGCACCGCGTTCAGCGGCAGCACGCCCGCGGCGGCCGACAGCGCGTTGTACTCACCGACCGAGTGGCCCGCGAGCATCGCGCCCTCGATGAAGGCGCCGGCCTCGCGCAGTTCCGCGACCTGGGCGACACCGAGGGTCGCCATGGCGACCTGGGTGAACTGGGTCAGGTGCAGCACGCCCTGCGGGTGGCGGTATTCGACGCCGCGCGCCTTGAGGTAGGTCGGGTTGTCGCGCACCACGGCCAGAATCGAGAAGCCGAGGGCCTCGCGGGTGTGCTTGTCGGCGCGATCCCAGACATCCTTGGCGGCCTTGGAGCGGGTGCGGGCTTCCAGACCCATCCCCTTGGCCTGAATGCCCTGCCCCGGGAAGGCGTAGACCGTCTTCGGCGGCGCGATGCGGCCGGTGGCGGTCATCACCAGGTTGCCCTCGATGCGGCAGGAGACCTCGACGATCTCCGAACCGTGGTCCACCGCAACGCGTTCCACGCGCACGTCGACCTGCGAGCAGAGGCG
This sequence comes from Nocardia concava NBRC 100430, assembly GCF_000308815.1. GTDB lineage: Bacteria > Actinomycetota > Actinomycetes > Mycobacteriales > Mycobacteriaceae > Nocardia > Nocardia concava. The sequence goes on along the minus strand of NZ_BAFX01000045.1, from coordinate 10,514 downwards.
GACCATGCCCAGGAAGCGGGTGGTCCAGGCGGTGATGGTGCGCGGCGGCACCTTGTCGTTGCTGTCGATGGCCGAGACCGCGTGCTGCGCGGCGGCCGAGAGCCACATGCCGTGCACGATCGGGGAACCCAGACCGGCCAGCTTGGCGGCGTTGTCGGAGGTGTGGATCGGGTTGAAGTCGCCCGAGACCTGTGCGAAGGCGCCCATGGCGCGCGGGGCGACCAGGGTCACGTCGCGGCGGCGGCGACGCGGGGTGTCGGTGGCCTCGTCCGACAGCGAACCGGCGGCGCGCGGCGGATCGGTCAGCTCGGCCTCGCCGGTGCGGCCGCGAATGGCGAAGCGCTCGGTGAGGGTGGCGATGGTCGGCATGGACATGCCGGTCTCCGGCTTGTCGAGCATGCCCGAGACGCGGACGCGAACCTCGACGACGCGGCCCAGGTCGGTGTCGAGGGTCTCGACCGACTCGGCGCGCACCGCGAGAACGCTTGCGGCGGCAGGCAGTTCGCCGTTCAGCTCGATCTGGTGGTCCAGGTGTACGAGGTCGAGCATGCCCTCGATGACGCTCGCGCCCGCGCCGGTGCGGGTCGCGCCGAGGACCGCGAAGACGGCGGGCCAGCAGGCCCCGACCAGCACGTCGGGCACGCTGCGTCCGATGGTGGACAGCGAGTCCGGCAGACCGGCACCGGTGACACCGGCGTGGTCGGCGATCAGGTCCGGGCTCCACGCCACATTGACGCGGGCGACCTTGACGCCGTCGACGTCCTTGACCTCGGGCAGCGACTGTCCGGCGGCGACGGCCAGCAGCGCGCTCATGGCGGCCTCGGCGTCGTCCTCCGTAATGACCGGCGCGCCACCGTTGTACACGGAGGTGGGCACGGTGATGCGGATGCGAACAGCGTCCTTACCGAGCAGCGGCACCGCCAATTCCACGTAGGCGGAATCGGTTTCGGGGCCCTCGGTGGCGGACAGGGTCGCGCCGGTGCGCGGGTGCTTGGCGCCCTTGCCGTTCATCTCCCACTCGTCCAGGTTGCCCAGGCGGTGGATGGGGTTGACGGTGGTGCGGCCGGCCCACTGCACATCCGGTGCGGCCAACACGATGTCGAGCAGGCCGTTGGCGACCTCGGCGCGGCGGCGGCCGTCCACGGCGGCCGGGACGATGCCCGCGCGCACCAGGGAGAAGGCGGTGTTCTGCTCGAAGCGGTCCAGCAGTTCGCCGACCGGCTCGTCCACCCGGGTGATGCCCGCGACGGCGACGGTGCCGGGGATGATGCAGACCTGGTCGGCGGTGTAGCGCGGATCGTGGGCCTGCCACAGCGAATCCGAACGCCACCAGCGGCGCACGTCCTGATCGACGACCGGCACGAAGTTGACCGGCTTGCCCGGGATCTTGCACAGGCTCACGAAGAACGGCACGTCGGCCGGGTGCAGGACGGTCTCGGCGGCGACCGGGTACTGCTCCTTCAGGGTGCAGATCGCCTGCACGGGAGCCTCGAACGCGGTGTCGTCGGCGAAAAGCGTTGCGATCTCACCGCGGTCGGCCGGGTTGAGACGGGATTCGGTGCGGCGCACCATTTCCGCGAACCGGTCGCGCCAGGTGATGTCCAGCCACACCGAGCGGGTGGCATCGGCGATGGCGTCGGAGAAGTCGCCGCCGCAGTCGAAGTCCTTGCGGCGGTCCAGGCCCACGGCCAGCTCGACGTAGCGCTCCAGCCACTCCAGGTAGGTCATGGTGGCGACATCGCCGAAGTACGGCTTGGCGGTGCCGTTGAGCGCCTCGATGATCTCCGCGCGGCGCGCGGCCACGGCCTCGGCGTCACCGGCGACCTCGTCCAGCAGGCGGCCGGTGCGGGAGGCGGCATTGTCGATCTCGTGGATGTCCGCGCCCAGTTGTGAACGGCCGGAAGCCATTCCGCCGCTGGCGGTGCCCGCGCCGACCCAGTCGGGGGTGCCGGGGGTGTCGACCAGCAGCTGCTTGACCTCGGGGGCGGTGGTGGCCTCGAGCGTCGCCATGGCGGCGGTGCCGACCAGGACGCCGTCCAGCGGCATGGCCGGGTAGCCGTGCTGCCGCGACCATTCGCCGGTCAGGTATTCGGTGGCGCGCTCGGGCGTGCCGATGCCGCCGCCGACGCAGACGATCACATTGTCGCGGCCGCGCAGTTCGGCGTAGGTCTCGAGCAGCAGGTCGTCGAGGTCTTCCCAGGAGTGGTGACCGCCGGCCTTGCCGCCCTCGATGTGCATGATCACCGGGTAGCCGGGGACCGAGTCGGCGATGCGCAGCACGGCGCGGATCTGCGCCACGGTGCCGGGCTTGAACGCCACGTGGGTGATGCCGACCTCGGTCAGCTCCTCGATGAGGGCAACGGCCTCTTCGAGTTCCGGGATACCGGCGGTGACGATGACGCCGTCCAGCGGCGCGCCCGCGGTGCGGGCCTTCTGCACGATGCGCTTGCCGCCCAGCTGCAGCTTCCACAGGTACGGGTCCAGGAACAGCGAGTTGAACTGCACCGCGCGACCGGGCTGCAGCAGGCTCTTCAGCTCCTCGACGCGGTCGGCGAAGATCTGCTCGGTGACCTGACCGCCACCGGCCAGCTCGGCCCAGTGACCCGCATTGGCCGCGGCCGCAACGATTTTCGCGTCGACCGTGGTGGGGGTCATGCCCGCCAGCAGGATCGGCGAGCGACCGGTGAGCTTGGTGAACGCGGTCTCGACCACGACGCGGCCGTTGGGCAGGCGAATCGGCTTGGGCGCGAACTCGCTCCAGGCCGGGGCGACCTCGGGGGCCGCACCGGGGGTGAACAGGCTGCGCTGGCCCGGGCGGGTGGAGGCGGCGAGCACGCCGACGCCGGTGCCCTTGAGCGAGCCGGAGGTGAGGCGGGACAGCAGATCGCCGGGACCGAGGTCCAGGATCCACTGCGCGCCACCGGCGACGGTCTCGTCGACGATGCCGACCCAGTCGATCGGGTCGACGAGTACTTCCTGCGCGAGGGCGGCGGCCAGTTCGGCGTCCAGGCCGCACTGCTGCGCCCAGCCCTTGACCAGCTCGACGGTCTCGGCCAGCGCCGGGTGGTGGAAGGCCACCTCGACCGGGATGTCCTCGAAGACCGGAGCGAAGACCGAGCCGCCGCGCTTCTTGGCGTCGCGCTCCTTGGCCTGCTCGGCGTGGATCTCGTCGGCGCGCTGGCGCACGCGGTCCAGCTGGGCGACCGGGCCGCTCAGCACGGCGCGGCGGCGGCCGTTGACGATGGAGAGCACGGCGGCCTTCTCCGGGGCGACGCCGGTCATGACCTCGGCGACAACGGCTTTCAGCGCCTCGGGGTCGACATTGGAGACCGCGACCATGGGCGACTTGTCGCCGACCGGCATGAGGCCGCGCCGACGCGCGACCAGACCGGCTGCGGCGCCGATCAATTGGGCCACCGCGAGCAGTTCGGCATCGCGCTGCCCGTGCGCCTCGGCGGCGGTGGCGGCGATGCGGCCCTGGGAGTGACCGATGACGGCTGCGGGCGCGTGCGCGACGATGTCCAGGCCCTGCAGGCGCAGCGCGCGCAGCGCGGCGATCTGGGTCAGGAACACACCGGGCATGGAGACGGCGGCGGAGCGCAACACCTGCGCTGACGGCGCTCCCGACACCTCCCCCTGCTCCGGGTCGGCGATCTCTTCTTCCAGCATCCACGCGACCGGGTCGAACCCGACGGGCCGAACGACCAGCAGCTGGGAGGCAACCGGCTCCAGCTTGGCGGCCGCCTCGTTGACCAGCGCGGTCAGCTCGGGCTCGAGCGCGGAGTCGCGCCCGATCTCCTCGAGTTCACTGAGCCACTGCGCGCCCTGTCCACCGAATGCGAGAGCGTACGGAGCGCCCCCCAGCAACCGGTCCAACAGGCTTGACCTGACCCCACTCTCCCGTGACTTCCCCGCCGCCCTGGCCTTCGATCCGGTCCCGGTGCTCTCGTTGATCGTCAAGACGTTCGACTTCCTTCTCCTGGCGGCCCCCATCAACAGGACTGGGCCGCGCTCACGGTGCGCAGGTATCCCCTCGGCCCGCAGGCCCTGGTAGACGCCAAGGATTGCAGAAAATCATGAGGATCTCCTCATGTTTGGTCACCGCCTCGTGAACTACCCCCGAGTATTTCCGTACGTCCGTACCAGAATGCTCCGAAACATGACCCTCCCTCATGTTTGAACCCACTGGTGAGGCTGGTTACACCCACGTAGGAAATATGAGGCCCCCTCACATTGCCCTTTATCAAATCGTTATAATCCCAGCTAGGGTTACCGACCAGTACGCGACACCCTCCCGGTGCTTCGCGATCCCCGTTAGACCCGGTAAAGTTTGGACGGTCGTACCGTTAGCGCGAGTGGCGAAATTGGCATACGCGCCAGATTTAGGTTCTGGTGTCCTCGGACGTGCGGGTTCAAGTCCCGCCTCGCGCACAACTCGAACACCCTCCCGCGGCGGTCGCGCCACGGGAGGGTGTCGTATTCCTCTCCAGCTTCGCGCACAGCCGCGAGCATCCTCGCGGCAAACCCTGTGCGGGGCTTACTCTTCGGGCTTGGCCCAGCGGCCGCGGGCCTGCTGGATGTGAGCGCGCAGGAAACGTTCGACGGCGTCCTGGTCGCGGGATTCCAACAGGTCGACGATGGTGAGGTGTTCGCGGGCGACGTCCACCAGTTGTCCCTTCTTGGCCAGGGAGGCGAGGCCGAACAGGCGGGTGTGGTCGCGTAGGTCGGAGACCAGGGCGTTGAGGCGTGGATTGTCGGCGTAGCCGAGCAGCGTGAGATGGAAGATCTGGTCCGCGGCAGTGTATTCGACCAGGTCGCCGCCCTCCGCCCCCTCGACGATCTTTTCCGCGAGGGAGCGCAGATGCGGAAAGTCCGCGTCGGGGATCAGCGGGGTGATCTCGCGGACGACCGGCGGTTCGAGCAGCAGGCGGATGCGGGTGATGTCGTCGAGATCCTTCTCGGCGACCTCGGTGACGCGAAAACCCTTGTTGGGCACGATCGAGATGAGGTTCTCGCGGGCCAGATCCTGCATCGCCTCGCGGACCGGAGTGGCCGACACTCCGAAGCGAGCACCCAGGGTCGGAGCGGAGTACACCACGCCGGGTTCCATTTCACCGGCGATGATGGCCGCGCGCAGCGCCCGCGAGACCTTGTCGCGCAGGCTGACCTTTTCCACCTGGGTGAACTGGTCGATACTCACGTGCTCACCCCTAGCCCAGGATCGTCTGATTCGATCGATTCACGACAGTCTATGCCATGTCACGTGGCATAGTGTCCGGCCGGGCCGCCGCGGCATCGGCGTCGACCGACCACAGGGACTTGCCCACGGTCTCCTGTGCCAGGCCGACCGCCACGACCGAGATCGCCGCGGCGGCAACCAGATACAGCGAGATCGGTACCGAGCTGTGGAAATGGTCGAACAGACTGATGGCGATGAGCGGGGCCAGCGATCCGGCCAGGATCGGGGCGACCTGATAGCAGAAGGACAGCGCCGTATAGCGCACGCGAGTGGGAAACATCTCGGTCATGAGGGCGGAATACGGTGCGTAGGTGCATGATTCGATGGCCAGACCGACGGTGATGGCCACGATGACGAGCGCGTAGTTCCCGGTGTCCATGAGCGGGAAGGCAGCGAAACCCCAACCGGCGGTGAGCACGGCGCCGGTGAGGTACACCGGCCGCCGGCCGATCAGGTCCGACAGCAGACCCGCCGCCGGAATCATGAAGAAGTGCAGTAGGTGTGCCACCAGCATGAGCGCCAGGATCGGTGCGGTGTCCACGTGCACGGCCAGCTTGAGATAGGTGATCGAGAAGGTGACCACCAGGTAGTAGAGGATGTTCTCGGCGAATCGCGCGCCGATGCCGATGAGGACCTGCCGCCAGTGGTGGCGCAGCACCTCGACGATGCCGAGCGCGTGCCGCCGGTCGGCCTCGGAACGCTGTTGCGCCGCACGGAATATCGGCGCGTCGTCGACGCTGGAGCGCACCCAGTAGCCGACCAGCACCACGACGGCCGAGAGCCAGAAGCCGATGCGCCACCCCCAGGACAGGAACTGCGCCTCGGACAGATTCGCCGACAGCACCAGCATCACCACGGTCGCCAGCACGTTGCCCAGCGGCACGCCCGACTGCGGCCAGCTGGCCCAGAACCCGCGCCGGTCATCCGGACTGTGCTCGCTGACCAGCAGCACCGCCCCGCCCCATTCGCCGCCGAACGCGAAGCCCTGGATCAGACGCAGTGTCACCAGCAGTACGGGAGCCCAGTAGCCGATCACGGAAAAGGTCGGCAGGCAGCCCATCAGGAAGGTGGTGATGCCGACGACCACCAGGCTCAGCTGGAGCAGCGCCTTACGCCCGACGCGATCGCCGAAGTGCCCGAACAGGATTCCGCCGAAGGGCCGGGCCAGGAATCCGACCGCGTAGAGCGCGAAGGCCGCGATGATGCCGTCAATGGCATTGCCGCCCGAGCGGAAGAACACCTGACCGAAGACCAGCGCGGAGGCCGTCCCGTACAGGAAGAACTCGTACCACTCGGCGACCGCGCCGGCCATGGCCGCGGCCACGATCCGGCGTAGTCCGGCGGGCGGCGGGCCCGAATCGGCTTGCTGGGCAGTCGCGGAGTCGTCGAGAGCGGTCATGATCCACCTTCATCAGTGATGTGTGACATTGCACCATAGGGTGGTGACCCGGATCACGCAAGCGGTTGACCGGGCATCACTCCATCACCTACCTTCAGTGCAATGTCACACATCACATGGTGGCATGCGGCCGGGGCGCTCTCCCGGAACTCTGACCTGATGGAGACTCACATGCCCGAAACCACCACGACGTCGGCGAACAAGCCCTGGCACGGGGTGATCGTCGCGACCACCCTGCCGTTCACCGAGGACCTCTCGGTCGACTACGACGCCTACGCCGAGCACGTCCGGTGGCTGGCGGCCAATGGCTGCCACGGTGTGAGCCCCAACGGCTCGCTCGGTGAGTACCAGACCCTCGACGACACCGAGCGCGCCCGCGTGGTGACCACCGCGATCGAGGCCGCGCCGCAAGGCTTCTCGGTCATGCCAGGCATCGCCGCCTACGGTGCGCTGCAGGCTCGCAAATGGGCCGAGCAGGCCGCCGCGGCGGGCGCCGAATCGGTCATGCTGTTGCCGCCCAACATCTATCGCGGCAACCGGGAGGTCGTGCTCGACCACTATCGGACCGTCGCCGCGGTCGGCCTGCCCATCGTGGCCTACAACAATCCGATCGACACCCGCATCGACCTGACCCCCGCCCTGCTGGCCGAACTGCACGCCGAGGGGCTGATCGTGGGCGTCAAGGAGTTCACCGGCGACGTCCGGCGCTTCTACGAGATCAAGGAACTGGCACCGGAACTCGACGTGCTCATCGGCTCCGACGACGTGGTGCTGGAACTGGGCATCGCGGGCGCGGTCGGCTGGGTGGCCGGATACCCCAACGCCATTCCGCAGGTGACCGTGGAGCTCTACAACGCGGCGGTCAACCGCGACCTGGACAAGGCGCTACCCCTGTACCGGGACCTGCACCCGCTGCTGCGCTGGGATTCCAAGACCGAGTTCGTGCACGCCATCAAGTTGTCGATGGACCTGGCCGGCCGTCCCGGCGGGGCCTGCCGCCCGCCGCGCATTCCGCTCGCCCCCGAACTGATCGCCAAGATCACCGGCGACACCGAAGCAGTGCTGGCCAAGGGCTACCGATGATCGACACGACAGCCGACGCGATCGCCGACACCACAGCACTCGAGGTCGATGCCGTGGTCGAGGCCGCGGCCACCTCGGCCCCGGCATGGGCGGCGACGGGTGCGGCCGGACGCGCCCGGGTGCTGGACGGCATCGCCGACCGACTCGACACTCGGGCCGCCGATCTGATCGTCCTGGCGCAGCGCGAAACCCGGCTGTCCGAGCCGCGATTGACCGCCGAACTGCGGCGCACCACCTTCCAGTTGCGCTTGTTCGCCGAGACGGTGCGCGACGGCGGCTATCTGGACGTCCGCATCGACACCGCCGACGCCGAGTGGCCGATGGGTGCGCCCCGGCCGGATCTGCGCCGGATGCACATTCCGCTCGGCCCGGTCGTCAATTTCGCGGCGAGCAACTTCCCGTTCGCCTTCTCCGTCGCCGGTGGCGACACCGCCGCCGCCCTGGCCGCCGGTTGCCCGGTGATCGTGAAGGCGAGCCCCGGTCATCCGGCGCTGTCCCGGGCCATCGGCGCGATCATCACCGATGCGCTCGACGAACATCGTTCCCCGCGTGGAGTTTTCGGGTTGATCTTCGGACTCGACGCGGGCGTGCGAGCGCTGACCCATCCGGCCGTGGCCGCGGCGGCGTTCACCGGCTCCGGCAAGGGCGGGCGGGCCCTGTTCGACATCGCGAACGCGCGCCCGGTGCCCATCCCGTTCTACGGTGAAATGGGTTCGGTCAACCCGGTTTTCGTCACCGCCGCGGCCGCGCGCAACCGGGCTCCGCAGATCACCGCCGGTCTGCTGAGCGCGCTGTCGTCCAGTGCCGGCCAGCTGTGCACCAAGCCGGGGCTGATCGCGATCCCCGTCGGGTCGCCGCTGCTGGACGAATTGGCGCGATCGACACCCGAACCGACGGGGGACCTGCTCAACGGCGCGATCGAAGCCGGATTCATCGGCGCCGTCGAAGAACTCCGTGATCACCCCCGGGTCCGGATCCTCAGCGGCGGCGCGGCGGGCCGGACTCTGCTGCTGACCACCACCGCCCAGGATGTCCTCGCCGATCCGGAAGCGCTCACCCATGAGATGTTCGGCCCGGCGGCGCTGATCGTGACCTACCGCGACGATACCGAGCTGCTCGACCTGGCCCGCACGGTCGGCGGCCAGCTGACGGTTTCGGTCTTCGGCGACGAGGCCGACGACACCGCGAGCGCGCTGGTCGCCGAGGGCGTCGCGGCCGCGGGCCGGGTGCTGTGGAACAGCTGGCCCACCGGGCTTTCGGTGACCTACGCGCAACAGCACGGCGGTCCCTACCCGGCGACGACCGCGCCCACCGCGACCTCGGTGGGCACCGCGTCCATCGCGCGGTTCCTGCGCCCGGTGGTGTTCCAGTCCATGCCGCAGGAACTGCTGCCGCCGGAACTGCGCGACGACAACCCGCTGTCGGTGCCGAGATCGGTGAACGGAGCTCGGGCGCAATGACATTCGAGGAAACCGGCACATCGTCCGTGAGGGGGACCGAGGTGCTGATCATCGGCGGCGGCGTGATCGGCTGCGCCCTGGCCGACAGGCTGACGCTGGCGGGCCTGACCGTGCGCGTCTGCGAGGCGGGCGGGGTGGCGTCGGGGACCACGGCGCACGGCGAGGGCAATGTGCTGGTCTCCGACAAGGGTCCGGGTCCGGAGTTGGCGCTGGCGCAGATGTCGCGGCGGCTGTGGCCGGAGACGCTCGAGCGGATCGGCGAGCGGCTGCCCGCGGCCGTCGCCGCCGTCGAATGGGATCCCAAGGGCGGCATAGTCGTCGCCACCACCGAGGACGGGGCGGCCACGCTCGCAGCCTTCGCCGATGGCCAGCGGGCGGCCGGTGTGCGGTGCGAGGCGCTCGACGCGGCGCAGCTCACGGCGGCCGAACCCGCGATCACCCCGGCGGCGACCGCTGCGGTCCACTACCCCGAGGACGCACAGGTGCAGCCGGTCGCCGCGGCGACCGCCCTGCTCGCCGCGGCGATCACGGCCGGGGCGATCGTCGAAACCCGTTGTGCCGTCACCGGTTCGATCGTCGGCGGCGGACAGCTGCTGGGGGTGCGAACCACCCGCGGCGACCGGTACGCCGACGTGGTGATCAATGCCGCCGGGCCGTGGTCGGGCACCGTCTCGCGGGTGCTGGGCGCACCGATCGCGGTCAAACCGCGCCGTGGCGACGTGCTGATCACCGCTCCCCTGCCGCCGACCGTCTTCCACAAGGTCTACGACGCGGACTACGTCGGCGAGGTGGGCAATTCGGCGGCGGGCCTGCAAACCTCGACCGTGGTCGAGTCCACGCGCGGCGGGCCGCTGTTGCTGGGCTCGTCGCGGCGGCAGGCCGGCTTCGACGACCGCATCCGTCCCGACAGCCTGGCCGCGATCGCTCGCAAGGCCATGCGCCTGTTCCCGATGCTCGCGGACGTGGCGATCATGCGCGCCTACGGCGGTTTCCGACCCTATGTCGACGACCACCTGCCGGTCATCGGCCCGGATCCGCGGCTGGCCGGGCTGTGGCATGCGACCGGGCATGAAGGCGCGGGCATCGGGCTCGCCATCGGGACGGCGCAACTGGTCGCCACAGCCTTGACCGGCGAGCCGGGCCGGTTCGACAGCACCGCGTTCACCGTCGACCGACCGGCGGTCCTCAACCCGACGACGGAGTACGTATCACCATGAGCCCCTTCCTGATTCCCCCCGACCGTGACCGCCTCGGCCGCGCGGACCGGCCGCTGACCATTGTCGCCGACGGCGTCGAGGTGGCCGGTGTGCACGGTCAGACCCTCGCCACCGTG
>NZ_BAFX01000046.1 GCF_000308815.1 Nocardia concava NBRC 100430 | reverse complement strand
GCCTGCCGTCCTCGGACGACGAAGAGGTGTACCTGTTCCGCGCGGTGGCCAAGGAGAATCCGAACGACGACCGGCTCATCGCGTTCGCTCAGGTGCGCGACCTGGCCGCGCTGCGTGAGCAGGACGGCCGGCTGCTGGTGCTGCCGACCGCGGAGAACACCATCGCCACCTGCCTGGACTCGCTGCGGCGGGCGCAGGCGCAGCGGCCGTCGAACAAGCGGTTCAACACCAACCGGATCGTCATGTACATCTGGCCGGTGGTCGACGTCACCCGGAGCGAGCTGGAGACGGTGATCGGCGGGCACGTGCTGCCGATGACCCAGGGCGCGGGGCTCGAGGAGATCCTGCTCATCGCGCGCCAGCGTGACCCCGAGACCGGGGAACTGACCAAGATCGCGGTGCGCATCTCGTTCGACACCACCGGTCGCGTCGTGGTGAATGTCGATGAGCGCAGCGATGATCCGGTCGAGCCGCTCGACGAGTACCGGCAGAAGGTGCTGCGCGCCGCCAGCCGCAATACCGTCTACCCGTACGAATTGACCGGTCTGCTCGGTGATTTCGCCGAGTACGACCTCGACGAGAACAACGCGCTGGTGCCCGTGGATCGGCCCAAGGGCCACAACAAGGCCGCGCTGGTGGCCGGTGTGGTCACCACGGCGACCGCGCAGCATCCGGGCGGCATCACCCGCGTGGCGCTGCTCGGCGATCCGACGAAATCCCTTGGCGCGCTGTCGGAGCCGGAGTGCCGCCGGGTGATCGCGGCGCTGGACCTGGCCGAGCAGATGCGGGTGCCGCTGGAGTGGTACGCGCTGTCCTCGGGCGCGCGCATCTCGATGTCCTCGGGCACCGAGAACATGGACTGGGTGGCGGCCGCGCTCAAGCGGATCGTCGAGTTCACCCAGGACGGCGGCGAGATCAATATCGTCGTCAACGGCATCAATGTCGGTGCGCAGCCGTACTGGAACGCCGAGGCGACCATGCTCATGCACACCAAGGGCGTGCTGATCATGACGCCGGAATCGGCCATGGTGCTCACCGGCAAGCAGGCGCTGGACTTCTCCGGCGCGGTCTCCGCCGAGGACAACTTCGGCATCGGCGGCTACGACCGCGTCATGGGCCCCAACGGCCAGGCGCAGTACTGGGCGCCGAATCTGCTTGCCGCGCGCGACATTCTGATGGCCCACTACGACTACAGCTACGTGGTGCCCGGTGAGCAGGGGCCGCGACGAGGAACCACCGTCGACCCGATCGACCGCGACGTCTCCGACTTCCCGCACGTGCTGGACGGCAGCGACTTCGCCACGGTCGGCGAGATCTTCTCCGCGAGCGCGAACCCGGATCGCAAGAAGCCCTTCGACATTCGCACCGTGATGCGGGCGCTGGCCGACCAGGACCACGAGGTGCTGGAACGCTGGGCCGGCATGGCCGACGCCGAGACCGCCGTCGTCTTCGACGCGCGCCTCGGCGGAATCCCGGTGTGCCTGTTGGGCATCGAGTCCAAGAGCGTCCCGCGACGTGGCTTCCCCGCCACCGACGGGCCCGACACCTACACCGCGGGCACGCTGTTCCCGCAGTCCTCGAAGAAGGCGGCCCGGGCGATCAACGCGGCCAGCGGCAACCGCCCGCTGGTGGTGCTGGCCAACCTGTCCGGCTTCGACGGCTCCCCGGAGTCCATGCGCAAGGTGCAGCTGGAGTACGGCGCCGAAATCGGCCGCGCCATCGTCAATTTCGACGGCCCGATCGTGTTCTGCGTCATCTCCCGCTACCACGGCGGTGCGTTCGTGGTCTTCTCCAAGGCCCTGAACCCGAACATGACGGTGCTCGCGCTCGAAGGCTCCTTCGCCTCCGTCCTCGGCGGCGCCCCCGCCGCGGCGGTGGTGTTCTCCGGCGAGGTCAACGCCCGCACCGCGGCCGACCCGAGGGTCAAGGACTTCGAGGCTCGCGCGGCCAGCGCGTCGGGCACCGATCGCGCGATCATCACCGCCGAACGCGACGAACTGCGCTCCTCGGTTCGCGCCGAGAAGCTCGGTGAGGTGGCCGCCGAATTCGACCGCGTCCACAACATCCAACGCGCGGTCCAGGTCGGTTCGGTCGACGCCATCATCAGCACCGCCGAACTCCGCCCCCGCATCATCGAGTCCATCACCGCCGGCCTCGCCGGCTAGCCCGCTCGACCCCGTCGCCCCCGACAGGCCCAGCCTGCCGGGGGCGACCCCTTTTTCCAGGCGTTTTGGTCCCAAGTCCCCCGACCGGTTACCCTACTTTCCGCACCAAGCGCCATTAGCTCAATTGGCAGAGCAGCTGACTCTTAATCAGCGGGTTCGGGGTTCAAGTCCCTGATGGCGCACCATTTCTCCCACTCCCGGCCGACCGCCCCGCACCACGGGGCCCGGCTCCCTATGAAACACATTTGTTTCATATTTTTCCTCCGGAACGAAGATCAACACTGTGAAAGGCGTCCGGAGTCGCTACCATCATGCCGCGACGCAGTCATATGTGAGCCTGCGGCTCCGGCCCGAATCGAACCGGATGCAATGGTGCACAACGTGATCGAGGGTGCGAGCCGCCTCGGGTAGGCATGACGAGGAGGATTCGCGATGGGTGACCGCGAAGACGGGAAACGACCGCTATCCGGGGAGTCCGGGAGCCGATCGGCGCGCCGGCTGATCGGGCGGGACAGCGAGCTGGCGGGACTGCGGGACGCGCTGCGGCGGCGGACCACGGGACTGCTCACCCTCACCGGCACGGCCGGGGTGGGAAAGAGCCGGTTGGTGCAGGAGGCGCTGGCCGACAAGGAATTTCGCGGCGTGACGACCGCCGTGGACCTGGCCGACGTGGAAGACCGGGCGGGTGCGTTGCGAGCGGTCGCCGCGGCGCTGTCGGGGCTGAATTCCGCTGCCGCCCCGTTGTTCTCACTGCTGGACGGTGTGGATACCCGAATCCTGGTGCTGGACAACTGCGATCGGGTCGCGGCCGAGATCGCTCCGGAGGTGGGCCTGCTGCTCGAGCGCGGTCCGGCCACCATGGTCGTCGCGACCAGCCGGGCGCCGCTGCGACTGCCGGGCGAGCACGTGATGCTTTTGCGCCCACTGGAAATCAGCGGCGGCGAGGACACCTCCTACTACCCCGCCTCCTCGCCCGCGTCGCAATTGCTGCTGGACAGCATCGACAGCTACTACCGCGGCCAGCAGTCGCTGGCCGACCGGCTGGTCCTGGACGAGATCGTGCGGGAGCTCGACGGCGTCCCGCTGGCCCTGGAATTGGCGGCCACCGAGATCGCCCGGATCGGCCCGATCCGCACCCTGCGCCGCATCAAGGCGGGCGTCGATCTGCACTCGCCGATGTTCCGCAGCGGTCCCGAGCGGCACCGGACCATGCACGACGCGGTGGCCTGGACCCTGGCCGACCTGGACGACACCGTCGTCGACCTGCTGCTGCGATTGTCGCTGTTCGAGTCGCCGTTCGATGTCGAACTGGCCCATCAGGTCAGCGATCTGCCGCGCGCGGCGACCCGCGACGCACTGACCCTGCTGTCGGAGCGCGGGCTGCTGGACCGCGTCGAATCGGGCGCGGACGCCGGCGCCTACCGGCTCGGCACCACCGTGCGCGGCTACTGCCGCCGGGTGCGCGAGGCCGATCCCGAGCGCGCGGATCGGCTGCGCCGCGAGCATGCCGATCGCCTGTTCTGCGCGACCGAGGAGATCGGGCCCCGGCTGGCGGGCAACGACCGCTCCGACGAGGCGGGCAGTCCGGTCGAGGGCCTGCTCACCGCCGTGCACCACCTGATCGATCTGGGCCAGCCCGAACGCGCCATCGAGACCGTGGCCCTGCTGGATTCGGTCTGGTACCAGCACGGGCACGTGCGGGAACTGGAGAACGTGCTGACCGCGGCGCTGGCCGAGCGCCGCGCCACGCTGCACGGGCTGTCCGGGCCACTGTGCCTGGAACTACTGGGCCTGTGGGCGCTGCGCACCGACCGGCCGCACCGCGCGGCCCGCCTGCTGACCCGGTCCGCCGACGCCTATCGGCTGGCAGGTGACGAATTCCGGGCACTGCGCGTCGGTATGCCGCTGGCCTCGGCCCTGAACGCGCTCGGCAATGTCCGGGCGGCGAAACGGCATGTGCGCGCGTTGCTGCCGCTGTCGGGCCGGCTGCCGGAGCGTTCGCTGGCCTGGCTGCCGATCACCCAGGCCATGCTGGAGCTGCCCCAACCGCCGCGCGCCGCCGACGTCACCTGGGTGCAGGTGCGCGATCGCATCCGCCAGTGCGATGTCACCATCCGCCTGTCCGCGCTGAATGTGCTGGCGCGCAGCCAGATCGGTCCGGAGACCGCCGATCGGGCGCTGGAGCTGTATCGCGAGGTGCTCACCTATTACGACCCGGCCGAGCATCTGCTCGCGACGGTCATCGCGGTCGAGGGCTGCGCCCTGGCCTACGACGCGGCCGGGGCCGACTACCTCACGCACGCCGCGATACTGGGACTGGCGGTCCGGAATCTGCGTGCGGTGCACCAGATCCCGCCGCGCGATGCCGAGGACTCCGGCCCGCGCCTCGAGCATTACCGGGATCTGCTGGGCGCGGACGCCTTTCACGCCGTCGATGTCGTCGCGGCGAAGCTCGGACTGGCCGAGGCGGTGGCCTACATCCTCGCCGCGCCGACCCCGGCCCCGCCGGAGGCCTCGCCGCTGGACGCGCTCACCGCCCGCCAGCGCGAAATCGCCCGCCTGGTCGCCACCGGCATGACCAACCGGATGATCGCCACCCAGCTGGGTATCTCGGAGTGGACCGTGATCAACCATGTGCGCCAGATCATGACCAAGCTCGGCTGCCCGTCCCGGCTGCACATCGCGCTGGTGGTGGAACGGGATTTCGCGCCGCAACCGGAACAATTCCCGGGATCGTCCGACCAATTCACCGTTCCCTGACAACGCTTTTCGGCGCGCGTGACAATAACTTGCCATCTTGCCGAATGCCCAGGTCACCATTTTGACAGCACCCCGGGCCGATGCGATCTTCATAAGCAGAGCCGGTCGGGGAATACTCCGCCGGATATCGGCAGAAGTTTGGGGATTCCGATGGTCTGTGATGATTTCTCCGGCGTCCGCGCCCAGTTGGACCGCATCGCGGTATTGTTCGACGAGAGCACCATGTCGCTGGCCGCGGCGCGGCGGCGCGGCCCTGGGGAGCGGGTGACCCGCAGTCGCGCCCGGGATGCCAGCGTGAATTTCGAAGTGCTCGAGGCCCGCACGGAGATCACCGCAGTGCTGGCCTCGTGGGCGGGCCTGGTCACCAGTGAGCGGGCGGTGCCGCCGCTGCGGACCCTGGACATCGTGGGTCTGACCGGATTCCTGGCGGCGCATCTGGACTGGCTGGCGGCGCATCCGGCGGCCGGGGACTTCGCCGAGGAGCTCGCGGATCTGGCCCGGCGCGCCGTGGCGGCCGTGGACGCGGATCCCCTGTCAGGGCCGGTGCGCGCCTGCCCGGCACCGGAATGCGCCGGTAGCCTGGAAATCGCCGGGGACGCCGAGAATCCCTCGCTGAATTGCGAATCCGGGCATTCCTGGGCCGCCGGGGATTGGCTGGGCCTGACCGGAGAAACGATCGCGGGTCCGAGTGGGAAAACGACCGCGCCGGACGACCGGAGACGCACCGTGCCGACGAAAGCGGCCGCCCGGGCGCTGTGCGTTTCAGAGGCCACCATTCGGCAGTGGGTGCGGCGCGGAAAACTCACCCGGCACGGTCCCGCGCATCGGGCCGAATTCGATATCGAGGAATTGGCCGCCCTGTCGGCGGCCGAATCCCCCGCGCGGAAATGATCGGGTGGTCACCAGGATTCGGTGACCACCCGCATATCGCGGTGCAGCAGATGCCAGACGGTGTGGAAACTGTCCAGCAGCGGTGCGGCGACGTAATCGAGATCGCCCTGCTCGATGCGGCCCACCGCGCCGCGCAGCCGCGCCGGGTAGCCGTCCCAGAGCGGGCAGGCCGCGGCGATGCCGTCGAGCAGCTCGGCCACCTCGCCGTGCAGGGCGACCAGCGGTTCGGCCCGGGCCGCGGTGCGGTCCCGCTGGAACGCGGTGACCAGATCCTTCATTCGACCGTCCACCTGCTCGTACGCGTCGAGCAGGGCCCGAATACGCTCGCGGGCTTCGGTGTTCAGGTGTGCGCTGACCGCGGCGAGTTCGAGTTCGGCGGCCTGCTCGCCCGCCGGGGTCAGCCCGGTCAATTCCCCGCGCGGCGTCGCCGCGGTGCGGAACAGCGTGGCGTCGGACAGGATCGGGATGCCGGGCAGCCGCTCGGTCATGACCCAGCCCGCGATGCGCACCGCGTGCAGCGCCCGCGTGCGCTCGGGAATGGACAGGCCGGTGTGATCCGTGATGGTCATGGCGAGGTCTCCGATCGATGGGAAGCGGTGGCGCGCAGCGCGAGCAGCGCGTGCACGTAACGCCGCTGCGTGGGCGCGGCGGCGATGACGAACTCCGGGGTCGCCTCGGGAAGCGTTGTCCGCCAGGGCTTTTCTCCCGAGTCGGCGACGCAGACGAAGGCGACCCGGACATGCTCGGCCGCCACGTCGGCCGCATCCGCGTCCGAGGTGATCACGACCGCCGAGGCGGGCAGACCAGCCGGATCCCCCGCCTCGTCCAGCGCGACGGCCTCCGGCACCGCCTCCATGAAGTCCTCGAGCGAAGCGAATACCGTTGTGTCCTCCGGTATTCCGATGAGATCGCCCGGCCACCCGGTCACCGCGCCCTCGGCGATCGGCACCGCGCCGAGCCAGACCCGGCCGGTGGTGCCGCACACGGTGACCAGCGCCGCTCCCGAGCGTCCCGGCCAGGCCGGGTCGCCGAAGGCCGCGCCGACCACGGCCGGGCGGCCCAGTTCGCGGGCCACCACCGCGGCGTGCGATCCGGCCCCGCCCTCGAGGGTCACCACCGCCACCGCGGCCACCATGCCCGCGAAATCCTCCGGTTCGGTCCGGGGGCGCAGCAGCACAACGGGTTCGGTGGCCATGAGCGCGGACTGGGAGTCGCGGACCAGGCGCCCGACGGCCACACCGCTGGACGCGGCGATACCGTCGGCGAGCAGGGTGGCGCGCCCCGGCTCCGCGCAGGGCGGAGCCTCGGCGAACAGGGCGTCCAGGCGCAGTCGCCGCAGCGCCTCGGCGCGGTCGAGAATGCCTGCCCGCCAGGCGTCCACGGCAACGGTGTTGTGCACGCGATCGCGGGCGATGGCCGGACGCACCTGGACCAGCCACAGCGTCCCGTGCTCGACCACGAATTCGACCTCGACCATGACGCTGAGCCAGCCGAACAGTTCGTCGGTGTAGGCGGCGAGTTCGGCGTGCGCGGTGGGCACCGTGCGGGCAAGCTCGGCGACGGCGGCCGGGGTCACGGTTCCGGCCACCAGGGATTCGCCGGTGCGGCCGCCGAGGAATTCGCCGTGCAGGCCGCGCACGCCGGTCAGCGGGTCGTGGCTGAAGACCACGCCGCTGCCGCTGCGCGCGCCCGCCGTCCCGTAGGCCATCGCCTGGATCACGACCGACGGGCGGTCGTCCTCCGAAATGCCGTGCACGGCACGGTATTCCCGCGCCCGACGATTGTTCCAGGAGGCGGCGACCGCGTCCACGGCCCGCTTGGCCTGTGCGGCGGGGGTGTCCGGGAAGTCGGTGCCGGTCGCCCGTTCGAAGGCGGCCAGCAGCCGGTGGTACGCGACCGGTCCCGGCGGTCGGGTCTGCTCCACGGTGATGCCCGCGACATGCCTGCACAGTCCCTCGGCCCCGATGCACAGCATGCCCCAGGCGGCGTCGACGCCGCCCAGCCGCCGCGTCAGCGCGGGCAGGTCGGCGGGCGAAAGGCCCACGCCCAGCATGGTATCCATCATGCCGGGCATGCTCACGGGCGCACTGGAGCGCACCGCGAAGGCCACCGAGCCGGGGTCCACGTCCATGATCGCGGCGGCCTCGGCCCGCAACAGGGTGAGCAGGCCGTCGAGCTCGGACTCGGAGATGCCGCCCCGGCGCAGCGCCGCACCCTCCAGTACCCGGAAAGGCGGTACGGCGTAGTGCATTTCGCGCAGCTTGGTGAGGAAGAAGCCCTTGCCGCCGAAGCGGGCCCGGGAGATCTCCGGTGTTTCGAATCGTTCAACGGCCGAGCGCATGATCCTCCCCGGCGTGCAGGCCGAACAGCGGCGAGGCCGCGCCGACGAAGAGTTCCTTGCCGGTGCTGACGCCGGTGGCCAGGTCGTTCCACAGCTCCACCCGCCGCGGCTTGCCGCTGGTGGTGCGCGGAATCGCCAACGGCGCCATGGTGATCAGCGCCGCGCCCGCGGATTCCAAGCCCATCCGCCGCAGCACGGCCAGGGCCGTCTCGACGCCGTCGGCGGAGACCCGCTGCTGGAAGACCACCAGGCTGGACACCTTGCCGGTCATCTCCAGGTCGCGCAGCACCACGCTGATCTTGTCGTGGTGGATGCCGAGCCGATCGGACAGGATCAGCTCGATGTCCTCGGCGGTGACGAAGGTGCCGTTCACCTTGACCGCGTTGCCCATTCGGCCCAGCACATAGATCTCGTCGCCGCTGCGGAAGCCGAGATCGCCGGTGTAGTGCACGGCCGGCGCGTCCTCATCGCCGGGCTGCTGCTCGTCGAGATAGCCGCTGAACAGGCCCGGGCTTCGGACGGCGAGCTCACCGACCTGGCCGTGCGGCAGCTCCGCGTGATCGGAGTCGACGACGGTGACCCGCGCGCCGGGCAGTTCCCGCCCGCACGACACCACCAGGTGCGCGCCGTCGGGCACCGGCTCGTCGCCGGTGAGGGTGCAGCGGGCCAGCACCTCGACCTCGGCGTGGTCGCTGAGGGTCTGGTGGTCCACGGCCAGCGCGGTCGGCTGTTCGCGCAGCCCGGAAACCGTGATGGCCAGGGTGGTTTCGGCCATGCCGTACCCGGGTTTGACGGTCTCGGCGGGCAGCCCGTACGGCGCGAGCAGATCGTGGAAGGCCCGCAGCGCGGTGAAATTGATGCGGTCCGAGCCGACGATGAGCGAGCGCCACTGCGAGAAGTCCATGCCGCGCAGGCTGTCCCGCCCGACCAGCCGCACCACGCGTTCGACCGCGAAGTTGGGCATGGCCGAATGATTGACCCCGTGCCGCCCGAACAGCTCCAGCCACGTCAGCGGCCGCCGCACGAAGTGCTCGGGCCGCATCAGCCAGCTGTCCTGCGCGTACAGCAGGGGTGAGAGGAAGGTGCCGATCAGGCCCATGTCGTGGTGCAGCGGCAGCCAGGATCCGAAACTCGCGGTCTCGTTCTCGGTGCTGTCGTGGAAGACGGTCTTGAGCATCTCCACGTGCGCGATCACCGCCCGGGAGCTGATCCGCACCGCGCGCGGCAGACTGCTGGAGCCGGAGGTGAACTGGATGATGGCGGTGTCGTCGCCGGTGGGCGGATTCAGCACGCCGCTGCCGCCCACGGGCAGCTCGGCGGCGGCATCGATGAGGTGTCCCGGCAGCGGCAGTCCCGAATCCCGCAGCGCGGCAAGCGTGCTCGACTCGGCGACCACGGCCGCCGGGTCGAGTGCGCGCAACCGCGCCAGCTGTCCGGCCACCCCGCTGTCGGGCAGCCCCGGCGGGGCCACCACGGTCGGGATGGCGCCCATGGCGAGCGCGCCGAAGAAGAACTTCGGGAACTCCGGGCAGGTCGGGAGCACCAGCGCGACCCGGTTGCCGGGCCGCAGGCCGTAGCCGCGCAGCACATCGGCGACACCCAGTGCGGCGGAAGCCATCTCGTCGTAGGTCTGCGCGATCCAGTCGCGCCCGGTGTAGAAGCGCAGGGCGCCGTCGTGCTCGCGGTCGGTGATCCAGTCGACGATGGATCTCACAACGCCTCCTTCACCGGATCGTGCTGCTGTCGGTACACCCGCTGGATGAAGGCCACCAGATCGCCGATGGTGACGACGGTGTAGATCTCCTCGTTGTCGATGAGCTCGATGCCGTATTCCTCCTCGACGCGGGTCATGGCCTCCATCAGCGAGAGCGAATCGATGTCGATGTCGTCGCGGACCGAGTCGGTCAGCCGCAGATCCATCCGCGGACGCCCGACGGCCAGCTTGTCCTCGATGACCGCGAGCACCTGCTCGGCATCGGCCACCCGGTCGAAAGTGTGGTTCTCAGTGGACAATTCGCACCTCTCCTGTGTCTCCGTTCACGTACACCCGCTGGCCGGGTTTGATGTCGCCGGCCAGCGGATGGGATACGACCGCCGGTATGCCGAGCTCGCGGCAGATGATGGCGATGTGTGAGTACTGGCTGCCGCGCGCGGTCACGACCGCGCCCACGAACGGCAGAATGGGAATGACATTGGCGTCGGCGCTCTCGCAGGCCAGCACCGCGCCGGGGGTGGCGGGCATATCGCCCAGGCCGATGGCGAGCCCGTCACAGACTCCGGCCGAGACGCCGCGCGGGGTGCGGGCGGGCTGGAATTCGGCGGGCGCGCCGGGCGACAGGTCGAGATAGTCGGGCATATCGATGGCCAGGGCGTCCTCGCAGGCTTCGCGCCGGGCCTCGATCTCGGTGCGGTCCGGCGGCGTGCCGCGCAGTTCGGACATGGTCAGATACGGCCAGTCGGCCGCGCCGACACCGCGCTGGGCGGCCAGCAGCGGCAGGAAACGCCGGTGCGCGTGCAGCATTCGCATGGCGAGGGACTTGCTGTGCTCGCGCAGCGCCATGACGTCGCCGAGGAACAGCACGGTGGCGTCGATGCCCGCGCCGCGCCAGCCGCCGGTCATGCCGATCAGCGCCTCCCGGGGTGAGAGATCGGGCTCCTCGCGCGTCGCCGACGGGCTGTGCCCCATGGGCGGGATCACGAAATCGGCCCAGGGCAGGGCGGTGTCGGCGACCTCGTAGAAGGGCCGCTCCACGAAGCCCGACGGCCCACCCGGGATCGGGGCCAACTCGCCGATGCGGCCCCACGGCAGTTCCGCGGGTTCCTTGAGCCAGTTGGTGATCCGGTTGCCGCCGCGCACCAGGTGGCCGACCACATTGCGCTGCAGCACTTCCGCCGCGATCGAACCGGAGGTGCCGATGATGTGCAGGTGCCAGGCGCGCTCGAGCAGGGTATTGCCCTGCGCGGCAAGCTCTCCCAGCCGCCACATCGCGTCCTGCGCCAGGACCGCGTCCACTTCCTGCTCGTAGTCGAAGACCTGCTGCTCGAGCTCGATGGCGCGGGGCCGCAGCTGCACCAGTTCGCGCAGCATGCGGGCGGTCGCGCCATTGCGCCGCAGCGAGCCGGGCCGGTGCGCCAGCGCGGAGACCGGCGGCGCGATGCCCTCGAAGTAGGCGGCCGTGACGTCCTCGGGCGTCAGCAGATTCACGTGTTCGGCGATATGGCAGTACGCGGTGAGATTGTGGTACGGGCGGCAGTTGAAGTAGCCGGTGAACACGTAGTTCGAGCCGGTCGCCCAGCGCTGCGGGCCCAGAATGTCGTGCACGAACCGCCGGGTGCCCAGCTCCATCGGCCGGCCGACCAGCGACCACGACATGGGTGAGAGCCGCTTGGGCGCGATCTCGCCGAAGTTGCCCGCGGAATAGACGCGCAGGCTGGGGTGCGCGTAGGTGTCCACGCGGCAGTGCTGGAAGCTCATCGCGGCGCCCCCGTTCCGGCGAGGGGCAGGGCGGGCGCGGCGCGCAGGTCGCCGAGCGCGGACGGTGTCCGCACCAGACCGGAATCCCGCAGAGCGACACCGGTTTCCAGGATGTAGTCGGTGCGCGAGGCGATATCCGGATCGGGCAGCGAATCGAAGACGGACGGAGCGAAGTCGAACAGCGGCCGGGCGTAGTCGACCACCTCCTGCTCCACTCCGAAGCGGCGGGTCAGCGCACGCTGCATCCAGGACGGGCCGAAGGAGTCCACGACCTTGGGCATGACGCCCCACGGTCGACACAGGCGTTCCAGGATCGCCGCCAGCGTGGGCCGCTCCGGATCGAAATACGTGCAGGCGCCGCGATGTTCGGCGGACACCGCCAGATCCCGCACCACCTTCGCGGCCACGGCCACATCGGCCGCGTAGACCGGGAATCGGCCGCAGTCCTCGAGCGCCACCGGATAGCCGCTGAGCAGGTGCGGCAGTGCCGACACCGGGCCGCCACGACGCGGAATCACCTCGGCGGCAGCCGATCCCAGCAGTGTGCCCAGCCGCAGGATGCTCACCGGCACCCGGCGTTCGCGCCGCGCGATGAGCTCGCCCCGGTACTTGGCGTACTCGTACCAGTTGCGGAAGGTCTGGCCGCGGCTGAGATCCCGGTTGGTGATCAGCCCGCCGGCCCGTCCCAGCGCGAGCACCGAGGACACGTACACCACCCGGCGCACCGAGTCGATGGAGGCGGCGAAGTCCAGCACATTGCGGGTGCCGTTGACGTGCACGTTCACCACGGCCGCGGGATCCAGGCCCATATCGACCGAGCCCACGCAGCACACCACGATCTCGATATCGCCGAGCGCGCCGAGCGTCTCGGCGTCCAGCCCGAGGCCGGGTGAGTTGGCGTCGCCCGCGACACCCTTTCCGTGGCAGGACCTTCCGGAGCGGCTCAGCTCGACGACCTGATGGCCGTCCGCGGCGAGCACCTGTCCCACCGCGCGGCCCAGATAGCCGGACGCGCCGACGACCAGGATTCTCATGCGAACCTCCCCAGCGGAAGTTCCGGCAGCTCCGCGGCCGCGGCCGCGGCCCCGAGGCCGAATGCGATGTCGATGATGTCCTCCACCGGGGTGGTCGGGCACCAGCCGTCGGTCAGCTCCATGAGCCGGGTCCTCTCGAAGATGCGGTCGATGGACACGTAGCGCAGGCCGAACAGGCGATTGCCCATCTCCCGGTTCCAGCGCGCGTATTTGAGGCCCACGTTCTCGGCCAACCGGAGCGCGCGGTCGGGCGCGGTGACCAGCCGCGGCGGGTCATAGCGGCCCTCGGTGTCCTTGGATGCCAGCAGCGCCAGCAGCGCGGCCAGGGTCGGCGCGTACTCACCCGCGCACAGGTGCACGACGGCGCCGCCGCGCCAGGCCGCGAAATTCGTTGCGGCACCGTGGTTCACCAGGCGCAGCAGGCCCTCGCCGATGATGTCGCGGGGCAGGATGTCCACCCGCGCACCCGGACGCACCGGCAGCACCGGCAGCTGACCCGAGGACATTGGGGCGACGAGTTGATACAGCGAGCTCCACCGGGTGGTGGATCGGGAACGGGAGCCGCCGATGACACCGCCGATGCGGGCGATCAGCACCGGGTGCCCGTCGGCCGCCTCCCGCAACAGGTGGTTCTCGGCGAACCATTTGCTCAGTTCGTAGGGTGTGCGGTCCGCGTGCGGCGGGTGCGGGTCCTCGGGAATATAGCCGTGCATGGTGCCCGCCACATAGGCGGTGCTGACGTAGAGGTAGGGCACCGTGCGGCCGAGGCGCTCGGACAGCCTGCGGGCCAGCGCGAGTCCGTTCATCGCGCCCAGATAGTTGATGCGGTCCATGGTGGCCTGCGAGGCGGTCCAGTCGACCAGTCCGGCCAGGTTCACCACGGCGTCCACCTCACCGAGCGTGGTCAGGTCGGAATCGGCCAGACCCCAGTCGTTTTCGGTGATGTCGCCGATCACCTGGACGGCGGTGCCGCCGGTGCGGGCCAGGTCGGCGCGGGCGCGGCGGCGGACCAGGGCGGTGGTGTGCGGCGGGGCGGGCAGCTCGGCGGTGGCCTCGATCAGGCCGCGGCCGACCTGGCCACTCAAACCCGCGACCAACAGCCGGGACGTGGAAATCCGTTGGAGCGAAAAACTTTCGGCGATTGCTATGGTCATTGCGAGATACTCACCAGCCGGTCGTAGAGGTCCGGATTGCCGCGCAGCGAGTCGGTGATGATGGCCAGCATCATCTCGTCGGTGCCGGCGCCGATGCGCGAGACCCGGATGTCGTTCCAGAACTGCCCGAAGGGCGTTTCGCGGGGCAGGTATCCGGGTCCGCCGAAGACCTGCATGGCCTCGCTGATCAGCCGCTCACCCGCCCGCGCGGCGCACAGCTTCACCGAGGCGATGCGGCTCATCAGGGCCCGGTCCAGCGGGCCGGACACGAGATCGCGGGCCAGGGTGTGCACCGCGCCGGACAGCACCTCGGTCTCGGCCTTCAGTTCGGCCAGCCGATAGGCGATGTACTGGTGGTCGCGCAGCCGTTTGCCGAATTGCTCACGCCGCTCGGCGTGTTCGACGGCCAGCGCGACCGCGGTGGCGCAGCCACCGGCGACCTGGGCCGCGATGGCCAGGCGCTCGAAGGACAGCCCGTAGTTCAGGTTCAGCACGCCGAGCCCGGCCCGGCCGACGGTGGCATCGCGGTCCACCTCGACCTCCCGGAAATCGACCACCACGGTATCGAGCGCGTGGGTGCCCAATTTCTCGTGCTCACGCACGATTTCGGCGTCGCGCAGCGGTACCGCGATGGTGGCGTGCCGTTCGGTGGGCACGCCCGCGGCGGTCGCGATGCGGCACAGCACGATGGCGAAATCCGCTACCGCGCCCAGTGATACGTACTTCTTGCGGCCGGTGATGGACCAGCCCGTCGCGGTGGGCGTGGCCAGGGTGGAGACCGCGGACAGGTCGGACCCACCGCGCGGCTCACTCGCCGCGACGCAGCCGACGGCCTGCCCGTCCAGCGCCCGTTCCCGCAGTCCCGCAAGGTAATCCGAGGTTCCGAAGCGGTGCAGCAACGACAGCACGGTCTCGGTGTGCAGTGAGACGCCGATGGCGACACCGGCCGGCGCGCGACCGGCCAGTTCCTCGCCCATGCGGACGCCGAAGGGCACATCGCCGACGCCGCCCTCCTCGCCGGCCGGCGTCCAGCGTCTGCGCAGTACGCCCGCGGCGCCGAGGCTTTCCAGCACCGTGCGCGGGAAACGAGTGAGGCCCGGGTCGAACGGGACCGCGTCCACCGCCTTCTGCACGAGGGCGCCCAGATCGGCGGGCGCCGGGAGTGTTGTTTCGAGGGTCATGGGTCTCCATCCCGGCACTGCCGCGAGCCGTGGGGGCATAGCGATCCGGGCCGAAAGTGAATGCGAGAACAGAAACGGCACAGGGAAATGGATTGCCGATTCCAGAGATTCGAGGCGACAACGCCGAAAGTGCGCACGAGTGGCGCGAATTCAGCGTGACACATCGATCCGGGGCCGTCAACAGTTTCGTATCTGTTGACGTTCGACACCCGTTGTGTCACGCTGAATTCGCGCCACCGCTGTGCGCATCCGCCGCCGGACGCAGTCTCGGACTCCCGGCAGTTTCCCCTCCAAAAACTTTGTCACCAGCCGTTTCTCGCTCACGAGACCGCCGCGGCCGGGCATGACAATATCTTGCTATACGGAGAAATTTCGAAATGACGGATAATAGTTCCGCGTCACTGACGCTTTCGAAACAATGGACCAGAATTCTCACCGACGAGCGCGAGCAGCCGGTTGCCGGAAAACTGGGCTTCGGTGAATGGCTCGGCTACGGCCTGCGCATCCGCCGCGTGGAATTCCTGCCCCTCACCCTCACCGTGCCCCTGGTTCCGGCACTGTTGATCGCCGGAACCGCACGCGAATTGCTCTCCCTGAACATGCTGCTCGCCACCGTGGTGGTGATCCTGTCCATCCAGGTCGGCAATATGGCCAACTGCCTGGCCGACCGCGAGATGGACGCCATCTACAAGACCCGCCTGTCGCAGGCCGTCTACGGGCTCGGCGTCACCGCCGTGGTCCGCCAGATCGCGGCATCGAGCCTGGTGGTGGCGGTGATCGAGGGCTATCTGACCTACCGCACCGGGCATCTGGACCTGCTGCTCATCGGCGGCCTGTGGGCCGTGCTCGGCATGGGCTATTCGCTGCCGCCGCTGCACCTGAACGGGCGCGGAATCTGGCAGCTGCCCGTGCTGCTCGCGGTGTACTTCATCCTGCCGGGCCTGTTCGTGCTGCGCGCCTTCGAGCACCCCGTGTCCTGGGCCGCGGTCGGGGTGATCTGCGGGTTCGCCCTCACCAATATCGGCGTCATCGTCATCAACCACGCCGAGGACTTCCCCGAGGACGAGCTGTACGGGATCCGCACCTATGTGCGCGCCCTCGGCCTGACCCGCGCGCTCACCGTCGGTGTCGGAATGCTTTGTGCCGGTGCGTCTCTGGTGACCGCGTCGGTATTGACGCTCTCGGGTCCGAACTGGGGGCTGGTCCTGTATCTGCCGGCCTGCCTGCTGGCCGTGCGCTTCGTCGGCACCACCGCGCTCGCGGTGCGCGGCCGATCGCTGGAGGACGGGGTGGCGGCGCTGCGCGCCCGCTCGAAACTCGCTCCCCCGCACACGATCCTGGTGGGATGGACGACCGTCCTGCTCGCCGCCCTGGTCTTCGCGGCCGGTTAACCGCCCGCCCCATCCCCCACGAGTCAGAGAAGAGAGACGGATGGCGATCCTGCACAAGCCCGCGGTGGCCTTCCCCGAGGAAGTCGTCACCCTGGAGCAGACCCTCGCGGTGGCCGAGCAGCTGCACGCCGGCAACCCGGACCTGGAGCTGGCCCTGCGGCTGATCCGCAATACCGGCGTCGAGACCCGGAATATCGTGCAGCCCTTGGAAGTCGCGCTGCGGCACCCGGGATTCGAGGAGCGCAACCTGGTGCACCGGCGCGAGGCCGAGCACTACGTCCCGATCGTGGTCGCCGAGGCGCTGGCCAACGCGGGCAAGACGCCGAGCGACATCGACGTCATCATCTACGTGTCGTGCACCGGGTTCATGATGCCCTCCATGACGGCCTGGATGATCAACGAGCTGGGCTTCCAGCCCTCCACCTCGCAGTTGCCCATCGCCCAATTGGGTTGTGCGGCAGGCGGTGCCGCCATCGCGCGGGCGCTGGACTTCTGCCGGGCACATCCGGGCGCGAACGCGCTCATCGTGGCGTGCGAGTTCTGCTCGCTGTGCTATCAGCCGACGGATATCGCGGTGGGCACACTGCTGTCCAACGGGCTGTTCGGCGACGCGGTGGCGGCGGTCGTGGTCTCCGACGAGGTCTCGCCCGGCGACGTGGGAATCGAGTTGCGGCGCAACGCCTCCTACCTGATCCCCGGCACCACCGAGTGGATCTCCTACGCGGTGCGCGCCACCGGCTTCCACTTCCAGCTGGACAAGCGGGTGCCCGGCACCATGGAACCGCTGGCGCCCGTGCTGCGCACCGTGTCCGAGCAGGAGGGCTGGGATGCCGGGCTGCTGGACTTCTACATCGTGCACGCGGGCGGGCCGCGCATCCTCGACGATCTGTCGAAGTACCTGGACGTGGCCCCGAACCAGTTCCGCTACAGCCGCGAAACCCTCACCAAGCACGGCAATATCGCCAGCGCGGTAGTGCTGGACGCCATGCGGCGGCTGTTCGAGGACCCCGACAATCCGAAGATCGGGCGCGGCATCATCGCCGGGTTCGGGCCGGGCATCACCGCCGAGATCTCGCTGGGAGAGTGGGTCACACCGTGAGCGTTCAGGGTCTGTATGTCGCGCCCGGCGAGGGCAAACGGCTGATCAGTGCCGCGCACGAGGTGGTCTTCAAGGTCACCGGCGAACATTCCCGCGCCGCATCCAGTTTCGAGGTGCTGGTGCCGCCGGGCTTCGACGTGGGCGCGCACCGGCACGCGCACTCGGAGGAGCTGTTCTACATCGTCGAGGGCGAGCTGGAGTTCCTGGCCTTCGAACCGGTGTCCAAGGAAGGGCACTGGTCGCAGTGGCGGTCCGAGGAGGACCACCAGGTGATCACCGCCGCGGCGGGCAGCGTGCTGTTCGTGCCGCCGGGCTGCGCGCACGCCTTCCGCAATGTGTCCGGTCGGCCCGCGAAGATGTTCTTCCAGGCGTCCCCGCCACCGGACCACGAGCACTACTTCGAGGGTTTGATCGAGATCTTCCGCGACGGTGAGCAGGTCGATCCGGCCGCGGTGGCGGCGCTGCGCGAGAAGTACGACATCGAGCAGCTGACCCAGTTGCTCTACGAACCCCCCGCCGGGTGAGCCGTGCCGATACCGACCGTGCTCGCCATACCCGGTTCCCTGCGGAGCCGATCCTTCAACCGCGCCTTCCTCGGCGCGGTGCCCGGGCTGCTGCCCTTCGATTGCCACTACCGGATATTCGACGGACTCGGCGAGGTTCCGCTCTACAGCGAGGACATCGACGTCTACCCGGATCATCCGGGCGTGGCCGCGCTGCGGGCCGCGGTCACGGCGGCCGACGGAGTGATCATCGCGTCGCCGGAGTACAACCAGTCCATCCCGGGCGTGCTGAAGAACGCCCTGGACTGGTTGTCGCGACCGCACGGCGACGGCGCGCTGCGCGGGAAAGCGGTACTGCCCGTGGTGGTCACGCTCTCGCGCGGCAATGGCGCGCGCGGGCTGGCCGACCTCAACCGGGTGCTGTCCTATCTCGGCAACATCGTGCTGTATCAGCCCGAGATCGTGCTCGCCTCCGCACCCAGCGTGCTCAGGCCGGGTGCGGACGGGACCGTCGAGATCACCGACGCGGCCGTGCGCGCGGTGGTCACGGTGGCCTTGGAACAGTTCGGCGCACTGGTGCACGCGGGCGCCGCCGCCGCCCACCGCACCCTGCTCGACACCCGCCGGGAGGTGATCGAGCGCGCCCGCTTCGCGCCGATGATCCGCGAGGCGCTCGGCCGCGGCGCACCACCCGTGGCCGTCATAGAACGCCTGCGCAACGCGGGCGTCCACCCGGCCGTCGCCGCCCAGTGGATCGCCGCCGAGGGCGGCACCACGCCTGCGGCGCAGCCCGATTCGCGCGCGATGGCGAACGACGTCGCGGGTCCGGCCACGCTCATACCTTCAGGAGGACATTCATGATCGACACCGCCGACGACGTCCGGCTGGACTTCCTCGACCCGCGCGTCAGCGAGGTGATCGAGCGCCTGGAGGGCACCGCGAGCACGGACGGGGCACTGCTCGGGGCCGTGGGCGCCTCGCTGGGAACCTTGGGTGCGACGCCGAACGGCGCTGCGCTGCAGGCGATCACGGCCGTCGCCGAGGAGGCGCTGCTGCCCGTCGCGCGGCCGGTGGGGCGGCTGTTGTATCAGCTGGCGCTGGCCACGCGGGCGGCTACCATCGTGGAATACGGGACGTCCTATGGGATGTCGACGCTGTATCTGGCCGCGGCGGCCGAACGGACCGGGGCCCGGGTGATCGGCACCGAGCTCAGCGCGCACAAGGCAGCGGCCGCCACCGCCAATCTGGCGGCGGCGGGGCTGGCGGACCGGGCGCGAATCCTGGTCGGTGACGCCCGCGACACCCTGGCCGGGCTGGCCGGACCGGTCGGCCTGCTGCTGCTGGACGGCTGGATTCCCTTGCATCTGCCCATTTTCCGGATCATGGAGCCGAAACTGGCCCCGGGCGCGGTGATCGTCTCGGACAATGTTTCCAAGCACGCCGACAAGATCGGCGACTTCCACCGGTATCTGGCGGCGCGGCCGGATCGCTACGTGCGCACCGCACTGCCCCTCGACGACGGCATCGACCTGATCACCCGGTTGCCCTGAGCAGCCCCGCACGCAAAGCCGCGAACAGCACCGAGTGCCGCGAGAAAGGCAGCCACAGTGGGCAATTCGATATTGGAGCGGATCGCGCGGTTCGCGGTGCACCGGCCGCGCACGGTGCTCGGCGCGACCCTGCTGCTGATCATCGTGTGCGGCGCGCTGGGCAGCACCGTCGCCACCCACGTGAAGGCCGGCGGCTTCACCCCGCCGGCCGCCGAATCCACCCGCGCCACCGAGCTGCTCAACGCCGAATTCGGCGGCGCGGCACCCAATCTCGTCCTCACCGTGCAATCGCCCGACGGAGTGGAGAGCACGGCGGCGCGCACGGCGGGCACGGAGCTGGTGAACCGGCTACAGGCGCGCTCGGATGTGGTCGCGGTGCGGTCGTACTGGTCCACCGCGCCGGATCTGCGGACCGCGCTGCGCACCTCCGACGGCAAGACCGCGCTGGTGCTGGCCCGCATCGGCGGCGACGACACCGCCCAGCAGCGCGCCGCGGACGAAATCGTCCGCGCGCTACCCGATTTCCCGGACGTGACGGTGCAGGCGGGCGGCTACGCCACCACGCTGCGCGATCTCAACGCGGTGAGCATCCAGGATCTGGCCCTGGCCGAGGCCGTGGCCATCCCGCTCTCGGCGATCGTGCTGGTGCTGGTGTTCGGCAGCGTGGTGGCCGCGCTGCTGCCGGTCGCCATCGGGCTGGTGTCCATCGTGACCACCATGGCGCTGCTGCGCATCCTCACCGAGTTCACCGATGTGTCGGTGTTCGCCCTGAACACCACCACCGCACTGGGATTGGCGCTGGCGATCGACTACAGCCTGTTCATCGTCTCGCGCTATCGCGAGGAACTCGACGCCGGGCTGGATATGCGGGACGCGGCGGTGCGGGCCGTGTGCACGGCCGGTCGCACCGTGCTGTACTCCGCTCTGGTGGTGGTGCTTTCGCTCGCCGCGCTCATCGTTTTCCCCATGTTCTTCCTGCGCTCGTTCGCCTACAGCGGGCTCGCGGTGGTGGCCGCGGCCGCCCTGGCTTCTGTCGTGGTGCTGCCCGCCTGCCTGGCGCTGCTCGGCGCGCGCGTCAACGCCTGGGACCTGCGGGTGCCGGTGCGCCGCTGGCTGCGGCTGGGCCCGACCCGGACGGTGCCGCCGGAGCAGAGCGTCTGGTACCGCATGGTCACCCTCGTCACGCGCCGCGCCGTGCCGATCTCGCTGGCCGTGGTGACGATCCTGCTGTTGCTCGGATCGCCGTTCCTGGGCATCAGATTCGGCACACCCGACGATCGCGCCATTCGCGCGGGCGTCACCTCCAGCCGCGAGGTCGGCGACATCCTGCGCACCGAGTTCACCCAGAACCCGGCCAGCGCGATCACCGTGGTGCTGCCCGGATTCCACGGCAGCACCGAGGAACTCGGCGCGTACGCGACCGCCCTGTCCAAAGTGCCCGGCGCGTCCGCGGTCCTGTCGGGGGCCGGAACCTACATCAATGGCGCCCGCCTGGCCTCCGCGCCGGCGGGGATGATCACCGATGCGGGCGCGGTCCTCGCGGTCGGCACCGCCCTGGACCCGTATTCGGCCGCGGGACAGGAACAACTGGATCGGCTGCGCGCGGTCACCCCGCCGGTCCCGCCCCTGTTCACCGGGGCCGCCGCCGAAAACGTGGACACCCTCCACGCCATCGGCGCGAAACTCCCCTTCGCCGCGGTCTGGATCGCGGCGGCCATGTTCAGCGTCCTGTTCCTGTTCACCGGCAGCGTCCTGCTCCCGATCAAGGCGCTGCTCATGAACGCGCTCTCCCTCACCGCCGCCTTCGGCGCGATGGTGTGGGTCTTCCAGGACGGCCACCTGTCCGGCTTCCTCGGCTTCACCCCCACCGGCTACCTGGTCGCCAATGTCCCGATCATGATGTTCTGTCTGGCCTTCGGCATGTCCATGGACTACGAGGTCTTCCTGCTCTCTCGCATCCGCGAAGAATGGGTGGCCTCCGACGGGACCGCCGAGGACAACACCCGGGCGGTCGCCATGGGCATAGCCCGCACCGGCCGCATCTTCACCGCCGCCGCGGTCCTGATGGCCATCGTCCTGGGCGCCCTGGTCTTCTCCCGGCTCGCCTTCATTCAGCTGATGGGGCTGGGCCTGGCGCTGACCGTGCTGGCCGACGCCACCCTGGTCCGCTGTCTGCTCGTCCCCTCGCTCATGCGCCTGATGGGCCGCTGGAACTGGTGGGCGCCGAAACCCCTGCGGACCCTGCACATTCGCATCGGCCTCACCGAACACGCCCCCACCGATGTCAGCCTTCAGCGATGAGCAGGTCGCTCAGATTGGACATCGACGCCTGCATGCCCTGGCGGGTGCCGGGTTGCACGATGCGATGCAGCAGGTGCCCGAAGGGGGCGGGCGTGATTCGGTAGCGGACGGCGTAGGTCATCTCCGTTCCGGCGTCGACCGGGCGGAACTCGAAGATATTGGTCATCTCCCGGAGTGGTTCGAAGCCGACGCCGGTGTCGACGCGACGACGCAGCGGCTCGATCTCCCGGACCGTCCAGACCGAACGGGTGGTCAGGGGGCCGAGGGTGCGGTTGCGTTCGGAGTAGGTCTTGCCGAGTTCGGCGGTGCCGTGGTGGTCGGTCACTTCCAGGACCGCGGCCACCCATTCGGCGTAGCGGGCGGTGTTGGAGACGACCTCCCAAACCCGTTCGACGGGGGCGGGGATGATCGCGCGTTCGGAGATTTCGAAATGGGCTGGCATGGGGGCTCTTTCGTCAGAACTGGGCGAGGACGGCATGGGCGGTGTCGCGGCCGGAGCGCACTGCGCCGTCCATGAAGCCGTTCCAGTGGTCGGCGTGTTCGGCCCCGGCCCAGTGCACCAGGCCGAAGGGGGTGTCTCGCCAGGAGCCCAGGCTTGTCAATACGCCGGGGCCGGGGACCGAGGTGGGGCCGCCCCGGGTCCATTCCTCTGCGGTCCAATCCATTTCGAAGTAGTCGATCGGGCGCAGCGCGTCCTTGCCGACGACCTTCGCGAACTGCCGCAGCACCGCGCCGCGGCGTTCGCGGGGCGGGCGGGGCGCCCATTTGCGCCACTCCGGGCCGCCGACGAAGCCCATGAGGACGCCGGGGCCGCCGTCGGGCGGGGTGTTGTCGAACATGGAGCAGACGGGGGAATCGGCGCGGAAGACGCCCTGGCCGTTGAGTCCGTCGGCGCGCCAGAAGGGTTCCGGGTACACCGCTTCGCATTTCATCAAGGTGCCGAAGGCCAGGCGGGAGAACAGGGCGTCCTGCTGCGGCGGCAGGAGGGGACGCCATGCGATGCGGGCGGCGAGGGCGGGCGGGATGGCCACGATCACGCGGGCCGCCCGGTAGAGACCGGAGTCGGCGATCACACGCACACCCTGTGCGTCCTGCTCGATCATCCGGACCGGGGAATCCAGCACCACCCGGCCGTCCAACTGCTCGGCCATGAGTTCCGAAATGCGTTGGGAGCCACCGACGAAGCGGGATTCCTGGGCGCCGCCGGTGACCCCGATGCCGCGGTCGATGGTGCCCGGTGTGGTCTCGTTGCCGAAACCGGCGATGTACCAGAGGCTGAACAGCAGCGAGGCGTCGGCGGCGGAACCGCCGTAGGCGGAACCGAGGAAGACGTTCACCAGGTCCAGCGCGCCGTCGGTGAGAGTGGTGCCGCGCAGCCAGCTTTCGAAGGTCGTACCGTCCCATTTCCGGGCGTGGTCCGCGCGCCAGGGCTCGTCGAGTGGGATGCCGCGGGCCAGTGTGTTGATCCGGTGCATGGCGACACCCAGGTCCGGCAGTGCCAGCACGTCCGGCGGAATGTCGCCGGTGAAACGACGCGCGGAATCACCGCGCACGTAGACAGTCGCGCCTTCGTTGTAGGCGGGGAAGGTTTTCACATCGAGGTCTTCGGCCAGCCCGAGGATGTGGTCCTGGGTGGGTCCGACGAACTGACCACCGGCCTCGACCACCCGGCCGTCGCCGAGGTCGTGATTCAGAGTCCGCCCGCCGACGCGCGAACGGGCTTCCAGGACAACCACATTCAGTCCCGCGGCGACCAGGTCGCGGGCGGCGGTCAGGCCCGCCAGTCCCGCGCCGACGACGATGACGTCCGTCTTCTCGCTCATAGCGTGGCGGTCCCTTCGGCATAGGCGTCGGCGGCGGCCAGATCGAAGTCGCCGTGATCACTGCCCAGCCCCTGCGCCACGAGTGCGGCTGCCGCGCAACCCAATACGGCGGCGGCCCGCAGATCGCGCCCCAGGGCGATGCCGCGCAGGAAACCGGCCGAGAACGCGTCCCCGCACCCGGTGGTGTCGACGACGTCGGTGGCGAAGGCCGGTACCGCGAAGGTTTCGGTGGCGGTGACCACCAGCGCGCCCTGCGCACCGCGCGTCGCCACGACGCAACCGACGCCACGATCCACCAGGTCGCGGCAGCCCTGCTCGAGGGTGGCGGCGCCGGTGCAGCCCAGCACCTGATCGTCATTGGGCAGCAGATAGTCCAGATGCGGCAGCGCCGGGGCGATCCAGGCCAGCACACCCGGATCGCCCGAGGCGAGCAGATCGGCCGACGTGACAACGCCTGCGGCGCGGGCGGGTTCGAGAATCCGCGCCGCCGCCTCCCCGCCGATCAGCTCGGGTCCGCCCAGATGCAGGTGGGTGGCGCGGGCGATCTCCTCGTGCGGAGCGTCGTCCGGCCCGTAGGTCAGGTTGGCACCGGGCACGTGAAAGGCGGGCCGACTCCCGTCCAGCCGGATGGGCAGCACCGACGCCGAGGTCTGAACTTCCTTGCGCCGCAACAGCAGCGAGGTGTCGATGCCGCGCGCGCCGAGCATGGCCAGCAGCAGATCACCGATCGGGTCGGTGCCGATCGCGCCCGCGCAGCGCACCGACGCACCGAGTTTCGCCAGCGTCAAAGCTGTGCCACCGGCGGTGCCCGCGGGACTGAAACGGATCTGCTCGACCAGGGTCGCGCCCTGCCCTTCCGGGATCTCCTGCACCGGCCGCACCTGCACGTCGAACACGTGCGCTCCCAGGCAGATAATCGATTGGTCCACTAGGTGTCCTGTTCTTCCAGACGATGGGTGGTGCCGTAGCCGCGGCGCAGCGCGGCCTCGATGACCGCCAGCTGCTGTTCCTCGCTGAGCGTGCGCACCGGACCCGAAACCGTTGCCTTGCGGTAGATCTCGCACAGCCACTCCAGCAGCAGCGTGTTCTCCACCGCGTCGTCCAGGCTCGAGCCGAGGGCGACGGCACCGTGGTTGGCCATCAGTGCGGCCCGCTTGCCGTCCAGCGCGGCGAGCACGTGGGCGGCCAGTTCGGGGGTGCCGAAGGTGGCGAACGGGGCCACCCGGATCACACCGCCGAGCAGCAGCTGCTGATAGTGCAGGCACGGGATCTCGTCCACGACCAGCCCCAGCGCGGTGGACTCGATCGCATGGGTGTGCACCACCGCGCCGGCGTCGAACCGCGCGTACACGCCCAGATGCAGCTCCAGTTCCGAGGTGGGCGCGAGCTCACCGGCGACCACCCGCCCGGCCGCATCCACGACGGTGACGTGCTCGGGTCCCGCCTCCGCCAGCCGGACGCCGGTGGCGGTCACGGCCACGTGCTCGCCCACCTTCAGACTCACATTGCCCGCCGTGCCGATCAGCAACCCGGCCGCGGCCAGCCGCTGGGCCGCCGCGGCCACGGCTGCACGAGCCTCGTCGAATTCCTTGTGCGACATCGGGTCACCGCGCCCTTTCCGGTCGTCCGCCGACCGCGGCCGGGCGGCGGATCGCGTTCTCGTCACCGTCATCATGGCGCAGCCGCCGCAGCGCGGGCGTAGCGACAAGCAGGACGACGGCGGGAATCGCGAACGCGTAGCCGAGGGCGGGCCCGGCCGCGACCAGTCCGAGCGCCACCGCGCCCGCGACGGCTCCGGCGTAGTTGAAGAGGTTGACCCGGGCGATCACCTCGTCGCTGCGCTCTGGCCGCAGCTCGCCCGCCGCACTGAAGGCGATCGGCACCAGGATCCCGGTGCACACGCCCGCCGCGGCGAATCCGGCGACCGCCCCCACGAGGGTCGGAACGGCCGCGACGACACCGCATCCGGCGATCCCGACCGCCGTGGCCGCGGTGGCCAGGAGCGGGCGGCCGAAACGCCGCACCGCCGGATCCACGGCCAGCCGGGCCAGGAACACCGCCGCCTGATAGGCGGCGTACCCCAGCGGCGCGGCCGCGCTCGCGACCCGGAGACCATCGGCCAGATACACCGTGCCCCAGGCGGAGACCGCCGAATCGACGGTGAACGCCGCGAGCACCAGCAACCCGACGAACCAGATTCCACTGCGCGGCAACGGGTCTCGCCGCGCAGCGTCGTCATGCGGCCGATGGGCGGCCCGCGCCCGATCGAACACTCGGATCCCGGCGACCGCGACCGCCAGTTGCGCCGCCGCGGTCAGCAGGAGCGGAAGCCGCGACGAGGTGGTCGCGAGGCAGGCCGACACCAGCAACGCGCCACCCACCGCCGCGGCGGTATAGGAGGCGTACAACCGCCCGAACAATGAAGTGCCGCTGCGCTTCTGCGCGAGCACGCCCTGCATGTTGGACGCGGCGTCGACCATGCCCAGCCCGATTCCGTAGGCGGCCAAGGCGAGGACGAAGACACCGAAGTCGGTGAGCCACGCGATCGCCCCCAGCGCAACGGCTTCCAAGACGAACCCGGAGCACAGCGCCTGCCGACTGCCCCAGCGCACCGCCACCAGGTCGGCCAGCGCCGAACCCGCGGCCGCCGCGACGCACACGCCCAGCAGCAACAGCGACACCGTCGCCTCGCCGATGTGCAGCCGCGTCTCGAGCTGCGGAAGCACGGTGACCAGCGTCGCGTACCCGAGCCCCTGGGCGGCGTAAGCGCCTGCCAGACCGATGAATTCGGCGCGGTTCTTCACGTGACTCCCGATTTCGATCTCAGCGGTCAGGGCATGGCGGGCAGCGGCGCGCTGATCTCGCCCGCCGCGTGCAGGGTGGCGTAGGCCTGGCCGAGCGCGGCCAGACCGGCGGGGACACCGACGATGACGCCGCCGAGGATCGGGCCGACCGCCGCGCCGATTCCGAGCCCGGGGATGCAGCCGCCGATCATGCCGACGACGGCCCCGATCGCGCAGCCCGCGACCAGCCCGACCACGCCGCCCGCCATGGTGCCCACGGTGGCGGCGAGCATGAATTCGTTCCCGGCCTGGTTCAGCGCATTGGTGATATCGGCCTGGGCGTCGATGGGCGTCGCCGTCGGGATCGGCGAAACCGCATCGGCCACAGGCAGAACGGGGGCGGGCGTGACGGCGGCGGGCGCGGCCGAGACCGCCGGATCCGAGGCCGCGGGCGCGGCATTGGCCGTCGCGGCCTCCGCGCCGAGCGTGATCAGGGCCGCCGTGGCGACCGCCAGCGTCATCCGGGTACGTGCAGTGTTCCGCATGGTGGATCCTTCGCGATTCTTCGCCGCGTAGCAGGGTGACCAGCGGCTGGCCAGCAATCTAAGGCCGGGTGAACGCCGTCACACGCGCTGAGCGGACGCTGACCGTGCACGCCCCGCAACGGCCGGAAATCCCCCCTAGCCCGCGAGCCGCCGCTCGGCGCTGGGCGGGTGCCCCGTCCAGCGGATGTAGGCGCGCCGGAAGTCCCGGATATCGCTGTAGCCGACCTCGCGCGCGACGCTCGCGACCGGCAGCGTGGATTCCCGGAGCAGCAGGATCGCCTGCCGCTGCCGCACCCGGTCCCGGATCGTGCTGAAACTCTGCTCGGCCACGGCCAATTGGCGGCGCAGGGTGCGTTCGGACATGTGCAGATGACCGGCGACGTCGGCCGCCGACAGCGGATGCCGCAGATCCTGTTCGAGCACGGCCTCGACCGCGGCCACCACATCCGACTCCCGGCGATCCACGCCCAGCAGTCGCCGGCACGCGTCGACGGCGAGTGCCCGGGTGGGTTCGTGATGGGTCGGGAAGGCGATATCGAGCACGCTCGCGGGAAAGAAGGCGCGGTCGGCATCGGCGGAGAATTCCACCCGGCAGCGCAGGAACCGCGCGTACTCGGCGGCGTAGGACGGGGGCGGGTAGGTCAACTCCACCCGGGACGGCGACCAGTTCGAACCGGCGACCGTGCGCGCGAAGACCATGACGGTGGACAGGGCCTCCTCGATGAGGAACCGGCGCAGCTCCGGCTCGGGCCGCCGCTCCCGGAAACTCAACGCCACCTCGTCGCCGAGGTATTCGAGATCCACGTCGACGAGGCTGCCCGAGGCCAGATGCAGATCGAGCGCCACCGCCACCGCGTCACCCACCGTCGCGCACGACCGCATGGCGACCCCGAGCATTCCCATCGACAGCAGCATGTCCCGGCCGCCGACCAGCATGCCGAGCGGCTTGCCGGGCATATCCCGTACGGCCCGCCGCAGCACCGTCGCGGCTTGGCGGAACGACACCTTGCCGGGATCGGGGGCCAGCATGTGCGCGGCCTCGAGGCCGGTGCCGACGAACCACGCGTCGACCTCGGCCCCTTCCCGCCGGCCGATCTCCACGATCCCGCTCAGAACCGTGGGCGGGATGATCGGCAGATCGATTCGAGCGTTCACGAGTCCCGATCCCCGTGCCGCCGTCAAGTTGGTCACGCGACCAATATTAGGCAATACCGCGTCTCGCCTGCCCGTTTCCCGATATTAAGTTCCTGCGAACACCGCAGCATCAAGGTCCCGCGAACACCGCGGCCCTAGCGCGAGGTCAAGCCTTCGAGGGCCGCCTTGGCCGGGGCATAACCGGCCCGGGCGGATCTGCTGTAGGCACGCTTGGCGGCTTCCGTGCGGCCCAGGGATTTCCACTGGTCACCCAGGGCCTTCAGGGCGACCATGTCGCCGTCCCGTTCCACCTCGCGGTAGAGGCGTTCGGCCTTGTCGTCCTCGCCCCGCGCCTCGTGCACCGTTGCCAGGTGGACCTTTCCGAGGACGTGACCGTGGTCGATGTAGCGGCGGTACCAGTAGGCGGCCTGATCGAGGTCGCCCGCCTTCATGCACATGTGGCCCAGGGTGAGCATCGAGAGCGTCTCGCCGCTCTCGGCGGCCTGCCGGTACCAGCGCTCGGCCTCGGTACGGGCGCCCCGGTTTTCGAGCAGGCGCGCGAGGAAGGACATGGAGAGGGCGTCATCCATCGCGGCGGCCTTGCGGAGTAGTCGTTCGGCCTCGCCGATATCGCCGCGCTTCTGGTGATCGCGGGCACTGGCCAGCAGCTGACCGACCTCGCGACGCCGCCGGCCGGACACCGGCGATCGCGAACTCCCGGCGGGGGCTTGCGGTTTCGGCCCGAGGGCCGGTGGCGTCCGGGCCTCGAGCAGTGTCAGCGCCTCCGGAATCGAGGGGCGTCGCTCCGCATGCTTGTCCATCAGCGCGGTGATCAGCTGCCCGAGTTGCCCGGCATGCGCGGGTGGGCGGGCCGCACCGAACAGCACCGCCTTCATGGTTCCGTGAATGGTGTCGCGACGGAACGGGGAGAACCCCTCCACCGCGTGGTACAGCGTGACGCCTAGGGAGTACAGGTCTCCGGCCGGGGTGTCGTCGCCGTCGATGCGTTCGGGCGCCATGTATTCGAACGAACCGATCAGCGTCTCCTTGGCAGTCAGCGTGTGATCGGAATGGTGGCGGGCGGTTCCGAAATCGGTGAGCAGGACCTCGCCCTCGGGGGCGAGCAGGATATTGCCCGGCTTGACGTCGCGGTGGACGACTCCCGCGTCATGGGCTGCCCGCAGCGCCCGCAACATCGCGGCGGCGATGGAGGTGGCCTCGGCGGCGGGCACCGGCCCATCGCTGTCGATTCGCTGCTTGAGGGATCGGCCGGGCACCAGGCGCATGACGATCCAGGGCGTCACACCGTCGGTGACCACGTCGAGGACGGTGACGATGTTCGGATGGTCCCGCAGCCGGGTGGCATTGCGCGCCTCGCGTTCGGCCCGCGCGACCCGTTCGGCGTGCTCCGCGCTCGATTCGGCCTGCGGGAGCAGCACTTCCTTCACCGCGACATCGACCCGCGATTGCTCGTCGCGCGCCTTCCAGACGGTCCCGAACCCACCGGTCCCCAGCTTCTCGATCAACCGATACCGCCCGGCGAGCACCCATCCCGGTCGTCCCAGCGCCGACATGAAGGCCCCCAGCGGTTCAGTGCCCCAGCAACATTCGGAACCCCTCAACCGTACTCGAAGGCCATCGTGGCGCGCATCACCGGGCGAGAGGTTGTATATACCCCCAGGGGGTATTACATTTCTGCGAGTAGACGGAACCGGACCGGAGAGGAGTGGGCGATGTGTGAATGCCGATGTCTCAGCAGCAACCAGCCGACCCACCTACTCCGAGGAAGTGATTCCGATGGCCTCCGCCCTTACCCTCAACTCGCTCTTCCGTAATCGCGACTATCTGCGACTGTTCACCGCTCAGGTGTCAGGGTTGTTCGGCACCGGCCTGACCACCGTCGCGCTGGGGTTGCTCGCCTACGACTTGGCCGGTGGCGGCGCGGCCGCGGTGCTCGGAACCGCGCTCACCATCAAGATGCTGGTCTATGTGACGGTCGCACCGGTGGTCGCGGCGTATGCCGGGCGGCTGCCGCGGCGGACGTTCCTGACGGCGCTGCATCTGATCCGGGGCGCGGTCGTGCTGGCGCTGCCGTTCATCGATCAGATCTGGCAGATCTACGTTCTGATCGCGGTGCTCCAAACCGCTTCCGCCGCATACACACCCACGTATCAGGCCGTGATTCCCGACATCCTGCCGGACGAGAAGCAGTACACCCGAGCATTGTCGGCGGCGCAGCTGGCGGCGACCATGGAGACGCTGCTGAGTCCGATGCTGGCGGCCGCGGCGCTGACCGTGATGAGCTTCCACTGGCTGTTCGTCGGAACCGCGATCGGGTTCGGGGTGTCGGCCCTGCTGGTCATCGCCACGCGGATTCCGAATGCGAATGTCGCCGAGGGTGATTCGTTCCGGGAGCGGATCACGGTGGGCGTGCGCATCTTCGCCGCCACTCCCCGGCTGCGCGGGCTGCTCGGACTGAATCTGGTGGTCGCGGCCGCCGGGTCGGTGGTCATGGTGAACACCGTCAACTACGTGCGGGATACCCTCGGCGGGAACCAGTCGGGAGTGGCAATGCTGCTGGCCGCCAACGGTTTCGGCACCATGCTCGTGGCCCTGGCCCTCCCCCGGGTGCTCGATCGCACCGGCGCCCGCCCGGTGATGCTGGCCGGCGCGGCGACGCTGCTGACCGGCCTGGGCGCGGCCATCGCACTGTCCCTTGCGGACTCGGGTGAATGGCGGTGGAGCGCGGCCATCGCGGTCTGGGCGCTGACCGGCGCGGGCACCGCCGCCATCCTGACGCCAACCGGCCAGGTGCTGCGGCAGTCCTCGCAGGCGGCGGACCGGCCCGCCCTCTTCGCGGCCCAGTTCTCCCTCTCGCACCTGGCCTGGCTGCTGACCTACCCGATCACCGGATGGCTCACCACCACAGCCGGTTTCACCACCACCTGGCTGACACTGGCCGGATTCGCCGCGATCGGCATCACGGTGGCGCTGCGGGCCTGGCCGCGCCGGGATCCGCAGGTGATCGTCCACCTGCCCGTCCGCACCCCGCGCAAGCTGGAAATCGCCGCCGCCGCTTGAGGAATCGATCGAAAAGGGCCTCGGCACCGTCACTCCGACGGCCGAGGCCCTCTTTCGCAGGCCATCGGCCGCTACTGCGCGACAGCGAGCGCGAGGGCACCCGCGGCGACGGCGAAGAACGCGGCGGGGAAGGCGATGTTGTAGAAGACGCGCTCGCGGACGTGAACGATCAGGGCGAGGGCGAAGTAGAGGGTCAGGCCCAATGCGGCGGCGATGCCGAGGGGCCGGAAGCCCGCGAGGCCCGCGACGAGGCCGAGGGCGCCCGCCCCCTTGAGGATTCCGGCGAGCGGAACCAGCGACTGCGGGAACCTCACTGCGGCGGCATTGGCGACGACGAAATCGGCGCGGGCGAGATCGGTGACGGCCATCGCGCCGTTCATGGCGATCGCGATCGCGGTGACGGCCAGGTAGGTGATGAACATGTCTTCGAGCCTGGTCCAAGGGGATTCGCACGTCCAATACCTGCATCTATAACCTGATGGCATGGATGTGGACACCCGGTTGCTGCGCTACTTCGCCGCCGTCGCCGAGGAGGGGAATCTCAGCCGCGCCGCCGAGCGACTGTTCGTCTCGCAACCGGCGCTGACCAAGCAGATCAAGCAGCTGGAGTCCCAGCTCGGCGTCGAACTGTTCACCCGCTCCAAAGCCGGTATGGCACTGACCGAACCGGGGCGGGCGCTGGCCGAACGGGTGCCGAACGTGTTGGGCAGCTGGGACGCGGCGCTGACCGAGACCCGGGGCGCGGCCAGCCGGGCGGCGCGGCTGCTGCGGGTCGGCTACGTGGCCAGCGCGGCCAATGAGGCCACCCAGCTCATCATCGCGGAGTTCGCACGGCGGCGACCGGAGTGGCGGGTGGAGATGCGGCAGGCCGCGGAATGGTCGAATCCGACCGCTGGGCTGGTCGAGGGCGAGGTCGATATCGCCTTGCTGCGCTTGCCTTTTCCCGGCCAGGAGCGGCTGCGGGTGGAATGGCTGCTGACCGAGCCGCGGTGTGTCGCGCTGCCCGCCGCGCATCCGCTGGCCGACCGCGAGGTGATCGAGTTCCGCGAACTGTGGGACGAGCCGTTCGTCACGGCCCCGCCGGAAACCGGTGCGTGGCGCGACTTCTGGCTGGCCGCCGACGAACGTGAGGGGCATCCGGTGCGGGTCGGCGCGGTCACCGACCGCACCGACGACTGGCTGATCGCCATCGCCAACGGCTACGGCATCGCCCTCGCGCCGGAGTCCTCGGCGCGCTTCTTCGCCAAGCCCGGCATTGTGTACCGCCCGGTCAGCGGGGTGAGCCCCACCCGGGTCGGCGTCGTCTGGCGGCCCGCCGAGGACGCCGACCCGGTGGTTCAGGACTTCGTGCGCAGCTGCCTCGCACACCGCGAGGCGACCGAACCGAGCTGAATATCAGAGCGTGGCGATCATCTGCTGGGCGGTCGCGGCGTGGCTGTACTGGTTCGGATGGAATTGCGCGCCTTCGCCATTGTCGACGGAGGTGCCGTTGATCCAGCGGTCCGGAATCGCCTCGCACGCGTCGTGGCCGTTGGACAGCTCGTAGGTGCTGAAGTACTCGGTGCCGCTCTGCGACTTCAGCATGGTGTTGAGCCCGCCGACGACGGTGTCGCGCGCCCAGTCGACATCCCCGGGCAGCACCGGCTGCCGCCCCGCGCACAGCGCCGCGTTGTCGGGCAGGATGTGCGGGTAGCCGACCAGCACGATGCGGGCCTGCGGCGCGCGAGTCTTGATGTCGGACACCAGTTTCGCGACCTTCGCCGACACCTGGGCGAACCGGTTCGGCATATCGGCGTCGTACTTGTTCTTGCAGCCCAGCAGCAATTCCGCGCTGCCGCTGGTGCTTCCGGTCCCCAGCGCCTGCAGCGCCGCGCTGCCGGTGCCCGATCCGGTGCCGAGCGTCCCCGCCGTCACGCAGTCCTTCACGATCGACCCGAAGCCGATGTCATTGCCGCCGACGCCGAGGGTGACCAGCGCCGTATCGGCGGTGACGGCCGAGAGCTGGCCGCTGGTCACGGTATCGGTGGTCGCCCCGCCGCAGGTCACATCGGTGAGGCTGTAACCGCGGGCGGCCGCGAACAGGTGGGCGTAATTGCGATCGGACCGCGAGCAGGTCTTGTCGAGAATATTGGAGATCCCGACACCGGCCGCATACGAATCCCCCAGCGCCACATACTTGCCGCCGGCGGCGCTCGCGGAGGGCAGGCCGACGAGAGTTCCGGCGGCGGCGATCGCGATTATGGAAAGGCAGTGCTTCAGTTTCACGATATGGGTGTCCTCGTATAGCGCTGGGGCGAATCGCCACAGACGGTACGAGATCACCTACTGATCGGTAGGCGAAGATGCCGAATCGTAATACTGCGCGTTCGGCGGTCACTCCGCCCTGGTGAAGGTGTCGCTATTGGTGAGCACCGCGTGCGCCCAGGGCAGGGTCAGCAGCTCCGGCGCGGCGCCGGGACGCGGGGGTTTGATCGCCTGATCCGAGACCACATGCCAGGCGGCATGCAGGTCGCCGTCGCGGAGCAGGCCGGTGAAGGAACAGACACTCGGAATGGAACCCGGTGCGACGAACGAGAATTGGGCGCACGGGCCGGTGTGCAGGCCGATGATCGGAACCTCGTTGCCCGCGAACGAGCTGTCGGACAACGCGGTTTCGAACGTTCCGGCCAGCCGGCCGCCGGTGTCGTCGGTGATGGTGAGGCGGGAACCGTACTCGTTCCGCCACAGACCCTTCCAATCGATCTTCGATGCGGTATCCATGGTTACCGCTTACCCATTTCGCTACGAAAGCGACCGGGCAGCCGCGAATTCGGCCATGTCCACGCGGCGGATCGCATTGGCCAGGGCGGTGATGGAGCTGGTACCCAGCGGGCCGGTGCGATCGTAGAGGATGGCCGTGGCCACGGCGACGCCGTTGGCGGAGATTCGATCCTGCGCGAAAAGTCCGACCTCCAGGCCCTCCGGCAAGCGCGAGAGCGTCAGGCTCACATCGGAATTAATGAAGTTGATGCCGTCGGTTCCCCAGTTGCAGACCAGGTTGGTCTGATCGGCGACGAAGGCCACCCGTTCGAAGGGGGTGATGGGGTGACCGTCGACGATGGCGGGGACGTTGGTCCAGGCGGCCTTCCGGAAGGGATTGACGCCGGAAGCGAAATCGTGGGTCCAG
The DNA here is from genome assembly GCF_000308815.1 of Nocardia concava NBRC 100430. Lineage (GTDB taxonomy): Bacteria > Actinomycetota > Actinomycetes > Mycobacteriales > Mycobacteriaceae > Nocardia > Nocardia concava. Next base: position 15,617 of record NZ_BAFX01000046.1, on the reverse strand, counting down.
TCGTCGGTCCCGGACTTGAACAGCGGCGGATTCCCCCAGGGCCCGTCCAGTGGCTGTTCGGGAACGGGCAACTGCCGGTCCGGCTGCCAGACCTCGCCGGAGGGTTCCTCGGAAGCAACCAGATACGTGACGCTGGCGCGGGCCCGAATCTCGCCCTGCTGCACGATCTCGGCGTCGGCCACCCGAATGCGGTTGCCGTCGCGGGCGATCGAGCTGCGGAGTTCGATCGGTTCGTTGAGCACCGGACGGAACATGTCGGCGCCGAAACGCGCGGGCACGAACCCGGTCCCGGGACTGTGGGTCTCGAGCCGGTGAGCCAGCAGCCCGCACACGGCCGTACCCGCCAGTTGCGCCTTGGACCAGGCACTGACGGCCATCGGCGACGCGATGTAACGGCCGTTCTCCTCGGTGAAGAACGCGAACGCGACCATGCTGCCTCCCCTGGCGGTTGATCTTCCCCTCAAATTAGAACACGTGTCAGAAAATGGCGCGGAAGTTGGGCCCGGCTCAGGGGCGCCGGTGGCGGTATTCCTGCGGGGTGTGGCCGGTCCACCGGCGGAAGGCGCGAATGAACGAGGCGGCGTCGGCGTAGCCGAGCCGGGTGGCCAGTTGGTCGCAGGACAGATCGGTGTGGGTGAGCAGTTCCTCGGCGAGCAGGCGGCGGACCTCGTCCTGCAGGGCACGGAAGGTGGTGCCCTCCTCGGCGAGGCGGCGGGTGAGAGTGCGGGGGCTGAGGCAGAGTTCCGCGGCCACCGCGGTGTGGCCGGGGAGGGCAACGGGGTTGCGGGCCAGGATGTTTCGGACTGCCCCGGCGGTTCCGGTGCGGGCCCGGCGGCGGTCCAGGAGATCGTGGCAGAGCTGTTCACAGCCGGTGCGGGTCCAGTCGTCGGCCTGCGGTAGCGGGAAATCCAGGAAGGCCGAGGCGAAGTGGATCGCGTCCTCGGATGCGCCGAAAAGCGGTTCCACACCGAAGATTTCGCGGTAGCGGGAGGAATCGCCGGGGGCGGGGTGCCGGAAGGTGACCCGGGTCGCGGGGACTCCGGCGGAGAACAGTTCGCGGCCGATGGTCTGGATCCCGGACAGGATTCGCTCGGCCAGAAATGGCCGCACGTCCGCGGGCACCTCGGCGCCGTCGAAGACCAGCTTGCTCTGCTCCGCCCCCTCGGCGAAGGTGAGCCGCCCGAAGACGAAGGCCAGATCCAGATATCGCAGCGCGACCTCGATGACCTGGCGCAGCGTGCCGCTCGACAGCAGCGCCAGACCCCACGGCCCGTACAGCGCGATGTGATAGTTCCGCCCTGCCTCCGCGCCCAGCCCGGGTTCGGCGCCGAAGCGCGCGAGCAGGTTCCGGATCACGGTGACTTCCTGGCGCGCGGTGACAGTCGCATCGGTGTCGAGCACCGCCTCAGCGGTGAGCGCGCTGCCCACCAGCGCCTGCGCGGCGGGCATGCCACGCTCCTCGGCCAGCCGCACGAGTACATGCACGCTGGCGGTGCTGCGCACCAGGTCCCAGTCGAACATGTGCACATCGTGCTCGACCGGACCGGCCCGGACAATCACCGCCACGGCCTGTCCCGGGCGGCCAAGAAATATGCAGCTTCCGCCACCGGATTCGAAGACGCAGCCGTCCCGCGCCGACCGGCCGCGACAGTGGCTCCGATCACAGTACTGGCAATGCGAATTCGCTATTACTCTCGCTTTGCGCGCATGGCTCGGATAGCCGAAAGACCCCATCCCGTGAACCTCACGAAAGGTGGCTCGTCATGATCACTTCCGGAAAGGCCGCGCTCGCGACCGCCACGCTCACCTTCGCCGCACTCGCCGCACCGCTCACCCTGGCCGCCCCGGCCCAGGCGGACCCGCTGTCCGGCACGTGCAGCGGCGGGCAGATCTCGTTCAATACCAATCCCATCGGCCTGTCGGCTACGCCGGTCAAGGCCACGGTCACCGGCAACCTGTCCGGCTGCCAGGGCACGCCCTCACCGGCAGGCACCGTGAAGGCCGATTTCGCCGGCACCGGCAGCTGTTTCGACGTGAACGGCACCGTCGACGGCGCCATCGCCTGGGCCAACGGGCAGACGAGCACCTTCTCCGGCCCGTACGACGTGCCCGGCGGAGCGGGCGCGCCGAAGACCAACACCGTCGCCATCACCGGCGGACCCGGTGCGGGACAACAGCTCACGGTCTCCCAGGGCGCAGTCGACGGCGGACCCATGGTCGCCCCCTGCCTGACCGACGGCGCCCGCAGCGCGTCGATCGCCATCACGAGCGCGCAGTTCGGCTGAGCAGCGAGCCGATTCGGCCGACCATCGGGCAATCAGGCACGGTCGTCAGTTCACCCAGGGCGGGCTGATGACCGTGCCGTCCATGAGCTCACCACTGAAACCGACCGGCGCGTTGACGAGAATCTCGGCCGTGCCGTCGGACGGATTATCGATGCGGATGACGGATCCGGCCGGGGCGACCGCCGCGTCGCCGGGGGCCAGCTCGGCCGATTCGCCATCGATGGTCATGGTGATGCCGCCCGCGAGGACGACGAAGGCCTCTTCGCGCAGCACCCGATGCGCGACACCGTCGGTGCGGGGCGATACCTCGAGCCGCCACAGGCACAGCTCCTTGCTGCCGGTGCTGGGACGGACCAGCGGGAAGAAGCGGGAGCCGTGCATTTCGTGGGCCTGGACGTCGGCGGCGTAGATGACGGGCATTGCGAACTCCTTTAGTCAATCTGCTTGACTAATATAGTCAAGCTTGTTGACTTTTCTGTCAAGTGCCAAGATTCCAGGCATGCCCGGATACGCACAGGACCTGCCGATGCTGCTGCTCGCGGCCGCCGCGGAGGTCACCGACGCCATCCACGACGGCTGTGTGGCGGCCGGATTCACCGATATCCGCCCCAGCCACGGCTTCGCCTTCGTGCGCATGGCGCCGAACGGTGCGACGGTCGGCGAGATCGCCGAACACCTGGGCGTGACCAAGCAGGCCGCCAGCCAGCTGGTCGAGGAACTGGTCAAAAAGGGCTACGCGCAACGCAATCCGCATCCCCAGGACGCCCGCGCCAAGGTCGTCACCCTCACCGATCGCGGCTGGGCCTGCACCCGCGCCGCCGACGCGGCGGCGGCACGATTCACCCAGCGATGGGGCGCTACCCTCGGACCGGGGGCGACATTCGAATTGCGCGACACCCTCGCACGTGTGGTCACCCCCGGCCGGGTACGGCCGTCATCCTGGTAGAGGAGGGGGGACCCATGCTCACCGAGCTGTACTCCACACCCGGACTGCTCGAAGCGCCGCTCGTGGAACCCGATGGCAGTGTCGTCTTTTCGAACGTGACCGGTGGCGGTGTCTTCCGATTCCGTGACGGCACAACCGAATCCGTCGTAGCGTCCCGGCGCGGAATCGGCGGCTCGGCGGCCCACGCCGACGGCGGTCTGATCATGACCGGCCGCGACCTGGCCTACACGGGTCCGAGTGGGCAGGGCACGATCCTGAGAGTCGAGGGCGCCACCGGCCTCAACGACATCACCACCGGACCCGACGGGTCACTGTATGTGGGCGTGCTGCGGCACCGACCGCAACAGGGCGAATCCGCCGGGCCCAGTGAAGTCCTGAAGATCGATGCCACCGGAACCGTCAGCGAGGCCGCCGGCGGCATCGCCTGGCCCAACGGGCTCGGGTTCTCCCCCGACGGCGCCACCCTCTACGTCAGCGAATACGCGCGAGCCCGAGTAATGGCGATACGCGACGGGGAGACAAGGGTTTTCGCCACCGCGCCGCGCGGCGAGTGCGACGGCCTCGCGGTCGACGTCGAGGGCGGAGTCTGGGTCGCCCTCGGAAGCGCCGGAGCCATCGCACGATTCACCCCCGACGGCGCCCTCGACACCCTCATCGACATCCCGGACGGCAGCTTCGCCTCTTCCCTCGCCTTCGACGACACCACCCTGTACCTCACCACGATCGGCCGCCTGCTGCGGACGACCGTGAACATCGCCGGTCTTCCCCTGCCCGCCACCACAATCCCGACCCATTCGCCGCTGCGGTGGTGACGTCGGTCGGTCCGCTCAACCGAGTTCGAGGGTCGTCACTCCGAAGATCCGGTCCGACCGATGTTCCCGGACCGGGCCGGTGTACATGCGGGCGGTCTCGAAGCTGGGCCTCAGCCCCGCCTCCTCCATCAGCCGCACCGCCGCCTCGTTGATCAGCGGAACATCCACTGCCAGTGGCATTCCCGCCGCGTGAGCGGCGAGGGCGGCCAGGAGTTGACGGGCGTCGGCGGGGGTGTCGGCGAACAACGGGCCGACGCGCAGTGCATCGCGGGCCGGGCGCAGGGTGGCGTAGCCGGTGACGGTGCCGTCGACGATGCGGGCGAAGGTGCGGTGGCCGGGTTCGTTGAGCCAGGCGGTGAGGAAGTCCGGGCGGTCGGCCGGGTGGCAGGCGGAGTCGTAGGGGTGCAGGACGGCGAAATCGGCTGGTGCGAGGGCGGTTACGGTGTTGTCCGGGAGCGGGAGCCGCGGTACGCCCGTGAATCGTGCACTGTTGTAGGCGAGTTCGAAGCCGCTGCGCCGGTAGTTGTCCTGCTGGTCCGGCACCCCGTCGAGTCCAACCACCCGGTCCCCCGCGTGCTTCATCCCGGCTTCCCAGGTGGCCAGCCCGAATCCGCGCCCGCGCAGGTCCTTTCGCACGAGATAGAAACCCAGGAAGGCGAAGTCGTCCCCGTAGTTGACCACCGACACCGCGGTGGCGGGCTCCCCGTTCACCCGGCCGAGAAAGAACCCGTCGGGATCCTGCGCGAAGAACGCGGTGACATCCCGCGCCCCCGGATTCCACCCCTCGGCGGCGGCCCACCCCACCACGGTGGCCCATTCCGCCGGTGTGGCGCGGGCAATGACCAGATCATCGATACGCACGGCATCCGGCATGCAGCCACGGTAGCCGCAAAAGCTCTGCTATTCCCGCAGATTCAGGCAGATGGGGTGCCCCTCGGGGTCGAGCACGATGCCCCACGGCAGCTGATTGTCCCAATCGGGATTGAGGCCGGGCTGGAATTCGGGGATGGTCGCCCCCAGCGAAACGGCCAGATCGGTGGCCTGATCGATATCGGCGACATTCAGATCCACGTGAACCCGCTTGGGCTGCGCCGGATTATCCGGCCACGGCGCGGCGGTATGCCCCTCCACGAACCCGAAGCACATGACCGACTTCCCATCGGTGATCAGCGCATATCCATCCTCGGCGTGCATGATTCGCCAATCCAGCAGAGCACTGTAGAACTCGGCGAGCCGCAGCGGATCGGCGGAGTCGATGGTGACGCAACTGAGCGCGATCGGCGCGGTCACGGTTGGTCCTTTCGATCGGGTGGAACGGCCATCGAACTGCCCGGAAACCATAACCCGGCACTCGGGTAGGGTCGGGCAAAGACATTGCCGACTACCTGCGGGGTTGGGAGATATGGCCGACTACGCGCACTCCGATCACGCCAGTCGAAGCCGGGAGGAGAAGGCCCGGCGGCTGGCGGCGTATGTGTGGGCGCGGGGGATCAGCGGGGCGGAACTGCTCGAGTTGCCCGCGGCGCAGCGGCGGAAGCTGGCGCGGGCGGCGGAGACGAATCCGCCCAGCACCGAGGAGACCTGGCAGGTCGTGGCGCGGTTGCTGAACGACAAGGACGCGTGGGCGGCACGGCATCCCGAACATCCGGCGGCCCGGCGCGAGGCGCTGGACGAGAAGATCCTCTGGGTGAAACCGCCGGTCAAACCGTGGGAGTAGCGGACCGCACGCACTCGCGACGGCATCGGCTCCGACTCTTGACAGCAAGAAATGAACCGGGGTTCACTGCTTGAGTGTCCCCCGATTACGAGAACCACTCCGGAACGCGCCCGGCCGCCTGGCGCGATGATCTGACCGGGGGTGATGACTCGCTGTTCGCGGGTCGTCCCGAACCGGTGAACGAATACACCGCGCGCACACTGACCTACGAGGTGACCGGGCGCATTGCCCGCATCACCTTCAATCGGCCCGAGCGCGGTAATGCCATCACCGTCGATACGCCGGTCGAACTGGCGGCGGCCGTCGAGCGGGCCGATCTGGATCCGCGGGTGCACGTCATCGTGGTGAGCGGTCGGGGCAAGGGGTTCTGCGGCGGGTATGACCTGTCGGTATTCGCCGAGGGCGCGGACTCCTGGGCAGGCGGCACAGCGTCTGCAGAGGGCACCGCGATCTCCACCGAGGGCACCGTGCTCGATCCGGTGGTCCAGGCGCGCAACCACAATCCCTGGGGCACTTGGGATCCCATGGTCGACTACGCCATGATGTCGCGCTTCAACCGCGGCTTCGCCAGCCTGCTGCACGCCAACAAGCCGACGGTGGCCAAGGTGCACGGCTTCGCCATCGCGGGCGGCACCGATATCGCGCTGTTCGCCGATCAGATCATCTGCGCCGCCGACGCCCGCTTCGGCTACCCGCCCACCCGCACCTGGGGCATTCCGGCCGCGGGCATGTGGGCGCATCGGGTCGGCGACCAGCGCGCCAAGCGACTGCTGTTCACCGGCGACAGCCTCAGCGGCAAGCAGGCCGAGGAATGGGGCCTGGCCATCGAGGCCCCCGCACCCGAGGACCTCGACGCCCGCACCGAGGAACTGCTGGAACGCATCTCGCGCGTCCCGATCAACCAGCTGGTGATGGCCAAACTGGCCCTCAACAGCGCGCTCCTCAACCAGGGCGTCCTCAATTCCGGCATGATCAGCACCGTCTTCGACGGCGTCTCCCGCCACACCCGCGAGGGCTACGCCTTCCAATTGCGCTCGGCCACCGCCGGTTTCCGCGAAGCCGTCCGCGAACGCGACGAACCCTTCGGGGATTGGAAGCGCGCACAGTTCGACCGCCCCAAAGACTGATCCCCCGTCATTCCGGCGCGCTTTTGGCCGGAATCCACTTTCCCCGCTGTGGATCCCGGCCAAAAGCATGCCGGGATGACGGGGGGACTAGCCGATGCCCTCCACGTCGGTGCGCTCGACCTCGGTGACCACGCGGTCGGCGAGGGAGCGGAGGGCGGCGGCCTCGGCGGGGGTCATGTCGTCGATGAAGAGGCGGCGGACCAGTTCGACATGGTTGGGCGCGGCGGCCTCGAGGGCGGTGCGCCCGGCATCGGTCAGCCTGACCTCGCGGCCGCGGGCGTCATCGACGGCCTGGCAGCGGTCGACCAGCCCGCGCGCGGCCATTCGCGAAAGGTGTTTGGACAGGCGGCTCTTGTCCCAGCAGATCTCCGCACCCAATTCCTTGGCGCGCATCTGACCGTCGGCTGCGGAGAGCGCCACCAGCACCTCGAAGTCGGACATCGACAGCCCGTCACTGGCCAGTCCGGCGGCCATGGCGGATTCCAGGCGTTGCCGCATGCGAATGAAGGACTGCCAGGTCGTCTGTTCCTCGTCGGTCAGCCAGCGCGTCATGGCATCCATAGTATCGACGGTTAGTTGACACGGACACCATGAGATATCACAGGAATCTCATGGCGAATCGGAGCGACCCTCGGAGTGCACACTGTCGTACAGTGTTGACGGTTCGATTTGCGTAGTTCTGGCGGAAATCATCAATGCGGGAACGCATTTCCGTACAGGACGAATGAGACATATTCCGGCAGTGGAGGTTCCGGCGTTCGGGGCAAATCCCCTAATCCACCTGGATGGATAGCCCATCCGGTTGACAATGCAACGTTGCGCCAGAACACTCGACGCCGAGCCCGGACCGGTCACCGCGCCGTGATCGCTGCGGCGGCGGTGGCAATCCGCGCCGAACCGGGCCAGTTACCACCCTATTGCGCCGACATTGAGGAATACATGAACGTTCGCCGGCTTCTCGTCACCGCCAGCGTCGCGGGCTTGACGACCATCGCAGCCCAGACCGCCGTCGCCTACGCCGACGTCCCGACCGGTTCCTCCGGCACCGGTTCGTCCGCCATCGACACCGGTTCCGCCGCGACCGGTTCGGCGGGCCTGACCCAGACCGGCTCCGCCGGCGGTCCGGTCTACCAGAACTGCGACCAGGCTCGTGCGGCCGGCGTCGCCCCGCTCTTCCGCGGGCAGCCGGGCTACAGCCCGCACCTCGACCCGGACGGCACCGGCATGGCTTGCCCGACGGTCTAGCCCCAAAAAGCCAAATGCGGCCCGGTCCTTTCGGACCGGGCCGCATGGCGTTGGAAGCTGATTCAGCTCAACGGCGGACGATCTTGAGGACGACGAGTCCCACGATCAGGGCGCCGGCGCCGATGAGGCTGTACTTGATCTTGGGCTCGTTGACCTTGGCCACGAACGACTGCTTGGCGTTGTCGGCCAGCCGCTGCGGGTCGGCGCGGACCGCGAGTTCGTCGAGGGTGCTTGCGAGCCGGTTGCGGGCGGCCTCGATCTCGTGCTCGATCGCCTCGGTGTCTCTCGCCACGTCACACTCCTGTCTGGATAGCCGCGCTGGGCGGCGTTGTCGTCTCGGGGCCGGTCGCACGGCGACTCCCGCATCGAGACGACGCGGAGAGCGGGCGAGCCGACCTGCTCAGGAGTGTATCGCCAACACCGGCTCGAGCCCGTCGACTAGCGTGGCGGCATGACCGAGAATCACCGACTCAGTCCCGGCGACACCGCCCCCGCCTTCACGCTGCCCGACGCCGACGGCAAGGACGTCTCGCTGTCGGACTACCGCGGCCGCAAGGTGATCGTCTACTTCTACCCGGCCGCCAGCACCCCCGGCTGCACCAAGCAGGCCTGCGACTTCCGCGACAACCTGGCCGAGCTCGAGGGCGCGGGCATCGAGGTCGTCGGCATCTCCCCCGACAAGCCCGCCAAGCTGGCCAAGTTCCGGGACAACGAGAAGCTGACCTTCCCGCTGCTGTCCGACCCGGACAAGGAAGTGCTCGGCGCGTACGGCGCCTTCGGCGAGAAGATGATGTACGGCAAGAAGGTCACCGGCGTCATCCGCTCCACCTTCCTGGTCGACGAGAACGGGAAGATCGAGGTCGCCCAGTACAACGTGAAGGCCACCGGCCACGTGGCGAAGCTCCGCCGCGACCTGTCGGTCTGACCCCCTCGTCATCCCGGCATGCTTTTGGCCGGGATCCACACCGACCAGAGTGGATTCCGGCCAAAAACACGCCGGAATGACGGGACCCCCGGCCTTTTCAGGAACCGGGGGTCCATGTCAGCAATGTCGGAACGCGCGCTACACCTTCGGCATCATCTGCGCGGCCCACTGGAGCATCATGCGCCAGTGGTTGTCCCACCACGAGGAGAACTCGGGGCTGCCTAACGGGGGCGGCGCGAGTTCGCCGGGGAACAGACCACCTTCGGTCGGCGATCCGACCGCGTGGGTGGGGGCCGGGATGATCGACTCCGGATTCGAGTTGACCTCCGGCTCGGGCTGAGCCTTGATCAGCGGACGCGGATGCGCGCCGGGCTTCTCCGAGTGCGGGCCCCAGTTGAGGGTGGCCGGGTCGATGGTCACCATATCGCCGGGCTGCAATTCGGGCGCGGGCTGCGGTTCGGAGTTCGGGGCGACCGCGTCGGTCGGGGTGACCATGCCGGGCGTCCCGTCCAGGATGCCCCCGGCCGAACCGCTTTCGGGCGCGGGCGCGGACGGATCGCCGACCTGATGCTCGCCACCCGTATTGCGCGCGTCGGCGGACACCCGCGAGTCGATGAGCATCGGCTGCGGCACCTTCTTCGAATCGCTGCCCGCCGCATAGACTCCGCCCGCGACCAGCCCGCCCGCCAGCACGCTGGCCGCCGCGAACAGCGCCGCGGTGCCGCGCGCCCGGCGAATCCGCTCGGCCGCCTCCCCCGCGAACTCGGCCTCCGGCAGTGCCGCCAGCGCCGCCCCGATGGCGGGCGCGACCGCCGCGACCCCGCACGGAATGACGGGCGCGCCGAAGCCCGACTCCAACGCCGCCACCACCGCGGGTTCGGTTGCGGCCGAACCGATCAGCACCACCGCGTCCGGCTTCACCCCGGCCGCGTCGAACTGGTCCCACGCCGCCGTGACGGCCGTGCGCATGGCCTCCTCGGTGGCCGCGCCGCCGCTCAGCGTCACCGCGGCCAGCACCCGCCCCCGATCCGGCGAGATGAGCGAGAACGCCTGGAAGCCCGGCACCACCTCGCAGATCGCCAGATCCTCGAATTCGTCCACCCAGGTCATGGCCCGCGCCACCGCGAGGTGCGCGGCCTTGGCCGACACCAGGGAGGCGTCGTGCCACGGCCCCGCGGCCAGCTTGGTCACGATGGCCCGCCGCTCGGCCGCGTCCCGATACGCGACGGCCGCGCCGAGAATCTCCCGATCCGCGCCGATCCGGTCGGCGACCTCCTCCATCACCGCCTCCACCGCGACGGCCAAGTCGGCCTTCGTATCTCCGGTGATCGGCACGACACGCTCGAGCACCACGCGCTCGGTCAGTTTGTCTCCGCCATCAGCCAGGGCCACCGCGCGGACCGTGCCGCGCTCGGTGGCGACGCCGATGGTCACCGCGGAACGAATAGGGGCAGAAGCAACCACAATCAGCCTTCCAACGTCGTCATCCTGGGCTATGAACACGAGGGCGAAGAATTCCCGAGACCCCGCAGCTGAGACGCAGCTGCGATGGGTGTTCGGCGCCGAAGGCGGCTCGGATGGGTGCGATCGGGTGACACACGAAGTACCGCAGCGTGTCATGCGCGTGTCGCTACCCGTAGGCTGTTCAGCGTGGAAGCACGCACGGGAGCCAGGTCGACGCGACGACCGGACCCTGCGTTGGAGCTGCAGGACGACCCACAGGAGCTGATGCCCCGTCGCCGCCCGACGCAGGAACGATCAAAACGCAAGTTCGACGCCCTGTTGCAGGCTTCCCGGGAATTACTCGTCGAGGTCGGGTTCGAATCGTTCACCTGCGAAGAGGTGGCGGCCCGCGCCGAAGTGCCGATCGGCACTCTCTACCAGTTCTTCGCCAACAAGTACGTCATCGTCTGCGAGCTGAATCGCCAAGACCTGGTGGCGGTTTCACAGGAGCTGGCCGATTTCCACGGCGAGATCCCGTCCATGGACTGGCTTCGGCACATGACCCAGCTCGTCGATCACCTGGCGGATCTGTGGATGACCGACCCGTCACGGCGCGAGGTGTGGCTGGCCATGCAGTCCACCCCCTCGACGCGGGCGACCGGCGCCATCCACGAGAAGGAATTCGCCGAGGCGGTCGCGCAGATGCTGCGTCCGCTCATGCCCCGCACCCCCCGCGGCCGTCGCTCGATGATGGCGCAGGTGCTGGTGCACGTCGTGTACTCGATGCTGAATTTCTCGGTGCAGGACGGCCTCGCCCACGAGGACGCCGTCGCCGAGCTCAAGCGACTCATGGTGGCGTATCTGCTGATCGCGGAAAAGGAATCGCGGTCGGGCGGGCAGCGCACGACTTTCGATCCGGAGTAGATTCCGGCCAAAAGCACGCCGGAATGACGAGGGGTTCACACGCCGGAATGACGACGGGTTCAGTCGCGCATCAGGTCGGCTAGTTCGCCCGGATCCTCCAGCACCACCATCGCGGCCGCCGTATCGCCATCGTGGGTGAGCGACAGGTGAACTCGCACCCGGGGCAGGAATTCCGCTGCCAGCCCGTGCAATTTGATGCTGGGCCGTCCCCAGGCGTCGTTGACGACCTCGATCAAGGGGTACGGGTTGTCCCCGATCTGCGGGCTGCGGGCGAAGCGGGACGACGCCCACGCCTTGATGACCGCCTCCTTGGCCGCCCAGCGGATGGCGTAGCTGCGCGCCGGATCGGTGCCCTTGCTCTGGCAGTAACGCCGCTCTCCCGCGGTGAAACTCTCCCGGAGCATGGTGGTTCCGGTGCGTTCCATTTGCTCGGCGAACTCGGAGATGGTGACCAAGTCCAGGCCGATACCCAGGATCGTCACAGTGTGGGACTCCTAGTCTGGTCGTTGACATGGAACGGCGGGCTCGCGCCGTGCACTCATCAAGAGATACAGGGTGCGAGCCCGCCGTGTCAGACCTACCGTGAGCTACTTTCCGGTAGACCCGTCATTTCTACTGGCAGGCCGGGCCTTTCGGCACCGCCACGTAGACCGCGTCCGAACCCAGCCGCGCCTGCTGCGAGAGCAGCACGTCGGCCTCGAGCTGGCGCGACTTCTTGGCCGGGGTGCCGTCCCCGCCCAGGCGGCGGTCGGCGGGCCGCTCGTACAGCGGGGCCCCGCCGCACATGGCCTCGGCGAAGCGCTGGCGGCCATTGAGCTGACGCTCTTCGGCCTTGCGCTGGTACGCCTCTCGCTGTTCGGCGTCGGCGATGGCCTCGACGAACGCCTGCGGGTGCACGATGGCGACCAGGCCGGACACGTGGCCGAAGCCGAGCGAGGTGACCAGACCGGCCTTGAGCGGGAAGCGATCTCCCACGGCCAGCGCCTCGCGCAGCCACACCAGGTGCGGGTACTGGGCCATCTTCTCGTCCACGCAGTCCAGGCTGCGGTTGGGCGGGATGACGCCCTGCTCGAGCACCTGGCACAGCCCGATCATCTGGAAGGCCGCCGCGCCGCCCTTCGCGTGACCGGTGAGGGTCTTCTGCGAAATCACGAACAGCGGAGCGCCTTCCGAGCGGCCGATGGAGGTGGCCAGCCGCTCGTGCAGCTCGGACTCGTTGGGATCGTTCGCGGCGGTGGAGGTGTCATGCTTGGACACCACCGCGATCTCGTCCGGGCTGACGCCGAGTTTGCCGAGTTCCTTGGCCAGCTTGGACTCCGGGCCACCGCGACCGGCGCCCAGCGCACCCAGGCCGGGGGCCGGGATGGAGGTGTGCACGCCGTCGGCGAAGGACTGCGCGAAGGCGACGACACCCAGCACCGGCAGACCCATCTCGAGGGCCACGGTGCCGCGAGCCAGCAGAACCGTTCCGCCGCCCATGGATTCGACGAAGCCGCCGCGGCGACGGTCGTTGGCCCGGGAGAAGTACCGGTCGCTGATGCCCTTGGCGGACATGGCCGCCGAGTCGGCGGTGGCCGACATGTCGCCGAAGCCCACGATGCCCTCGATGCCGAGATCGTCGTAGCCGCCGGCGACCACCAGGTCGGCCTTGCCGAGCTTGATCTTGTCCACGCCCTCCTCGACGGAGACCGCCGCGGTCGCGCAGGCCGCGACCGGGTGGATCATGCCGCCGTAGGAGCCGACGTAGCTCTGAACCACGTGCGCCAGAGCGACGTTGGGCAGCGCCTCCTGGAGGATGTCGTTGGCGCGCGGCTCACCGAGCAGGTTGTCGATGTAGAGCGAGCGCATCGAGGACATGCCGCCCATGCCGGTGCCCTGGGTGTTGGCGACCATGGCCGGGTGCACCCAGCTCATGAGTTCGGCCGGGCTGAAGCCGGAGCTCAGGAACGCGTCCACGGTGCAGACGATGTTCCACAGCGCGACCCGGTCGATGGAGCCGGCCATATCGGCGGAGATGCCCCACTTGGTGGGATCCCAGCCGGTGGGGATCTGGCCGCCGACGGTGCGCGAGAGCTTGGCCTTGCGCGGCACCCGAATCTCGGTGCCCGCCTTGCGGATCACCTGCCAGTCGCCGGTGCCCTCGACCGGGGTGACGACCGTCTGCTCCGGGTTGGCGGAGTAGAAGGCGCGCGCCTCGGCCTCGCTGTTGACCACGAAGGTGAGGTCCTTGTCCAGGAACACCGAGGTGAGCAGCGGGGCGGTGTTGTCGATCATGGCGCCGTCGTCGCCGTAGCGGCGCACGCCGCAGCGCTCCACCACGGTGTCGTGGTAGCGGTCCGCGATCTCGGATTCCTCGACGTACTCACCGGATTCGGTGTCGTACCAGCCCGGCTTGGGATCGTTCTCCCAGGTGACCAGGCCGGTGGTCCAGGCCAGCTCGAGCACGCCCGCGGCGGAGAGCTGATCGGAGACCTCGATCTCGAAGCGGGTGCGCGCCGAGCCGTAGGGGCCGAGCTCGCCCGCGCCGACGATGACGACCATGTCGTCGAGATCGGCGGTGACCGAACCCCATTCGGGGGTCGGCAGCTTGGAGGACAGGGTCGGCGGAGCCGGGAGCGCCGAAATGGTCGCGCCGTCAGTGCCTTCCGACTCCTCGGCGGCAGCGGCCTCGGCCTGTTCCCGTGCTTCCCGGGCCAGTTCCGGCAGATCCAGCTTCGCCCCGGCGAGACCGCCGGTGAGGTCGATCTGCTGCGGTCCGGCCGCGGTCACGACGCGGGCCCGCGAGGTGCACCACTTGAGCAGCTCGTCGGCCATCTGCAGCGTGGACCAGGTGTGCACGCCCGCCTTCTCGACGGCCTCGACCAGCGGGTCGTTGCCGCCCATGAGGCCGGTGCCGCGCACCCAGCCGATCAGCGCGTGCACCAGGGTGACCCGCTCCGACCAGGACTTCTCCGCGCGCCACTTGGCGACGATGGCATCCAGGGCGGCCTTGGACTCGCCGTAGGCGCCGTCCCCGCCGAACATGCCGCGGTTGGGCGAACCCGGCAGCACCACATGCAGTTTCGCGTCCACATCGTGGTCCGCACCGATCTTGGACAGACCGCCGATGAGGCGCTCCACCGACCAGAGCAGCACGCGCATTTCCATCTCGGCGCGGGCGCCCGCGTCGGACATGTCACCGGCCACGCGGGGCGCGGCGAACGGCAGCAGCAGCGTGGGGGTCATCGCCTCCTTGACGAGAACCTTCGCGCCACCGGCATTGTCGACCTGCTCGGTGCCGACCCACTCGATGAGGGCGTCGATGTCGCTGTAGGAGGCCATGTTCGCCGGAACCACCCACAGGGCGGCGCCGTTGCGGGCATTGTCGCGGTAGAGCTGCTTGTAGAAGCCCAGGCGTTCGTCGTCCAGCTTGGAGGTGGTGACGACCACGGTCGCACCGCCCGCGAGCAGGCGGCCGGTGGCCGCCGCCGCGATGGAACCCTTGCTGGCGCCGGTGATCACGGCGATGTCGGAGGACCAGGCACCGGTCTCCTCGGTGCGCAGCGCGGCCTCGGCGATCGCGCCGTAGACGCCGGCCAGCACCGAGCGGGCCTGCTTCATGGCGCGGTTGCGCCACCAGTTGGCCTGTGCCGCAACGGCTACACCGGCGCCGTGGAAGCCGTCCACCTCGGGCTCGGCCGGCAGCGAGCCGTCGTTGCCGAACCACAGGCGGGCCAGATCCTCACGGGCGCTCGCCCACCGGTCATCGATGAGCACGGCCTTGCGGGCATCGAAGGCGGGCGCGACGAGTCGCGGCCAGTCCGAACCCAATTCGGCCGAGACCAGATCCACCAGGGTGTCGGTGGTGGCCTCCGGCGCGGACGCCTGCTCGGCGTGGCCGAGCGATTCCAGGATCACCCGGGCGGCCTGCGCCAGCACGCCGTCGCGGCCGGTGATCTGCTCGGTGAACTCGCCCAACGCGGCGGCGTCGACGGTCGCGCCACCCGCACCGCCACCGGCGGACGGCATGGAGACCGCGATCCCGCGGCGCGCGGCCACGGCCTGCACGGCGGCGTCGATGGCGGCGTCCACGGACGCGGCGTCCGAAAGTCCGCCGGAGACAAGGCCGCCCAGGTCGCCACCGCGCACGGAAGCGCCCTCACGGGTGCCGAGGGAGACCTCGGCGGTGACGTGGCTGGCCCAACCGTCGCCCA
>NZ_BAFX01000047.1 GCF_000308815.1 Nocardia concava NBRC 100430 | reverse complement strand
TTCTTCACCGTGGTGGTGATATCGCCTGCGGCCGAACCCTTTCCGGGCACGGTCGGGGTGTCCCAGCTCGCCCCGGCATCGAGCGCGCCGCCGACCTGCAGGCCGGGCACGGCGCTGAGCGTCTTGTCCTTGGTGGTGGTGTTCTTGTAGGTGATGTCGATGCGCACCTTCGCGCCGCCGAACTCGTCCGGTGTGACGGTGGCCTTGTCGACGGTGATCTCGAAGCCCTCGTACCAGCCGGTCTTGCCGATGGTGCGCACGGCCGACTTCGACGTATTGCCGCCCGCCTTGGCGTCGGTGGGCTGATTCGCACCGCCCGCCGCCGTCGTCACCGACGCCACCGGCGTGCCCTTGACGTCCTTGTCATTGCACGCCGTCATCAGCACGGCCGAGGTCGCGATCAGTACCGCCGCTCCGACGGTGGTGAATTTCGAGCGCATGGCTGCCTCCCCTGTTTCGCCATAAGAGTTTCCTACGCCCGGCAACTCCGGGCGAGTGATTCGCCATGAAATCCACCCCGCGACCGGGCGCGTTAACCGTAGCGGCAGGCAAGGAAACCGCAACTCGAAAACACTATGCACTGAATTGCATAGTACGGTCCGTAGCAGTTATCCTGACGACCATGGCCCTCGAACACGCGCTCCTGGTATCGCTGACCGAACGCGCCAGCTCGGGGTACGACCTGGCCCAGCGCTTCGACAAGTCCATCGGCTTCTTCTGGAACGCTACCCACCAGCAGATCTACCGCGTGCTCAAGCGCATGGACGAGCAGGGCTGGGTGGTCGCGGAGACGGTCCCGCAGGAGGGCCGCCCCGACAAGAAGGTCTACACCGTGTCCGAGGCGGGCCTGGACGAATTGATCCGCTGGATCGGCGAGCCCATCGAACTCGAGCCCATGCGCAACGAGATGGGCGTGAAGCTGCGGGCGGCCTCGCTCGGCGATATCTCCGGGATCATCGCCGAGATCAAGCGCCACCGCGATCAGCACGAGCACCGGCTCGACCTGTACCGCGCCTTCGAGAAGAAGGACTATCCCGCGCCGGATCAGCTCTCCGGCAAGAAACTGCACCTGTACCTGGTTCTCCGCGGCGGCATCCGCGTCGAGGAGGGAATCATCGACTGGTGCGACGAAGTACTCGACGCCTTGAAGCGCGACACAGCCCGGTCGCAGGCGTCCGAACCGAAAGGCACTCAGCGATGAGCGCGTACCCGCACCTGTTCGAACCCCTGGACCTGGGATTCACCACGCTGCGCAACCGCGTGGTCATGGGTTCCATGCACACCGGCCTCGAGGATCGGGCCTGGCACATCAACCGACTGGCCGCCTACTTCGCCGAGCGCGCCAAAGGCGGTGTGGGCCTGATCATCACGGGCGGCTACGCCCCCAACCGCACCGGCTGGCTGCTGCCCTTCGGCGCGAAGCTGACCAACAAGACCGAGGCCTACCGGCACCGGGCGATCACCAAGGCGGTGCACGCCGAGGGCGGCAAGATCGCGCTGCAGATCCTGCATGCGGGCCGCTATTCCTATATGCCGACCAGTGTTTCGGCCTCGGCCATCAAGGCCCCGATCAACCCGTTCAAGCCGCGCGCGCTGTCGGGCAAGGGCGTCGAGGAGACCATCGACGATTACGCGCGCTGCGCTTCGCTGGCCAAGCTCGCCGGGTACGACGGCGTCGAGATCATGGGTGGTGAAGGGTATTTCATCAACCAGTTCCTGGCCGAGCGCACCAACAAGCGCAAGGACAAGTGGGGCGGGTCGCCGGAGAACCGCCGCCGCATCGCCGGTGAGATCGTGCGCCGGGTGCGCAAGGCGGTCGGCCCGGACTTCATCATCGTATTCCGTTTGTCCATGGCCGATTTCGTGGAGAATGGTCAGACCTGGGACGAGATCGCCGCCGTCGCAAAGGATGTGGAGGCCGCGGGGGCCACCATCATCAATACCGATATCGGCTGGCACGAGGCCCGGGTGCCCACCATCGTCACCTCGGTGCCGCGCGCGGCGTTCGTGGAATGGACCGCGAAGGTCAAGGACATCGTGGACATCCCGGTGTGCGCGTCCAACCGCATCAATATGCCCGAGACCGCCGAGGAGATCCTCACCCGCGGCGATTCGGACCTGGTGTCGCTGGCCCGCCCGCTGCTCGCCGACCCGGAGTGGGCGCGCAAGGCGCAGGACGCGCGGACCGATGAGATCAATACCTGCATCGCCTGCAACCAGGCCTGCCTGGACCACGCCTTCCAGGCGAAAACCGTTTCCTGCCTGCTGAATCCGCGCGCCGGACACGAGACCGAGCTGAAGCTGCTGCCGACGCGGCGGACGCGGAAGTTCGCGGTCGTGGGCGCGGGTCCGGCCGGTTTGTCGGCCGCGGTCAGCCTGGCGCAGCGCGGGCATCACGTGGACCTGTTCGAGGCCGACGACAAGATCGGCGGGCAGTTCGATATCGCGCGGCGCATTCCGGGCAAGGAAGAGTTCAGCGAGACCATCCGCTACTACACGCGGCAGATCGAGATCACCGGTGTGCGTTTGCATCTGGGGACCCAGGCGACCGCCGAGCAGCTCATCGCGGGCGGCTACGACGAGATCATCCTGGCCACCGGCGTGAAGCCGCGCATCCCCGCCATCCCGGGCATCGATCACCCGAAGGTGCTGACCTACGCCGAACTGGTGCGCGAGGGCAAGCCGGTCGGCAAGAAGGTGGCGGTCATCGGCGCGGGCGGCATCGGATTCGATGTCAGCGAATTCCTCACCGTCGACGGGCATCCCAGCCTCAAGCTCGACGAGTGGAAGGAGGAGTGGGGCGTCTCCGACGATCCCAACGTGCCCGGGTTCGTCACCACCCCCAAGCCCTCCCCCGCCGCGCGCGAAGTCGTACTGCTGCAGCGCAAGTCGTCCTCGTTCGGCAAGGACCTGGGCAAGACCTCGGGCTGGGTGCACCGGGCCGCGGTCAAGGCCAAGGGCGTCGAGCAGATCGGCGGGGTCAACTACGAGCGCATCGACGATCGCGGGCTGCACATCAGCTTCGGTGAGAAGCGGCAGCGTCCGCAGGTCATCGAATGCGACAACGTGATCCTGTGCGCCGGACAGGAATCCGTGCGCGATCTGCAGGAGCCGCTGGTGACCGCGGGCGTCAAGGTGCATCTCATCGGCGGCGCGGACCTGGCCGCCGAGCTGGACGCCAAGCGCGCCATCAACCAGGGCACCCGCCTGGCGGCGGAGCTGTAGTGCCGAACCTCACCCGCCTGGGGCTGCCCGGAGACGAGCGGTCCTGGGCGGCACTGGGTTTCACGGTTCGCGACGATCGGATCCGGATCGGTGCGGTCGACTGCGTGCTGGGCGAGGCCGCCTGGGGTTTCGACGAAACCCACGCCGCTCCGGATGCTCTCGGCGTCGCGTACCTGGATTCCGAACCGGCCGAGAACGATTGGCCGTCCACGCACGCCAATGGCGTCACGACCGTCGACCACGTCGTCTACTGGGTTCCCGACCTGGACGACGCGGTCACGAATCTCAATGCCGTGCTGGGTGTTCCGCCGCGCCGCCGGTTCTTCCCGCGCGGGCCGCAGGGGCCGGAGATGGCGTTCTACCGCGTCGGTGAGCCCTTCATCGAGGCGGTCACCTCGGGACTGCCGCCCGCGCTGGTGGGCGTCGCCTTCCTGTGTCCCGATCTGGATGCCACCGTGGCCGCCGTGCGCGCCGCGGGCGGTCCCATCGGCGATCCCAAACCGGCCGTCCAGGGCGGCCGCATCGCCAGCGTCTGGCATGGACATCTGACCTGGGGCATCGCCTTCATGGAGCCGAAAAAGACAGGGGTATAGTCCCTCACGTTTCGCCACGTTTCGCCACCTGATCTGCATCGATCCAAGGAGACGAGCACCATGGCATCACCCCGCAAGACCTTCGCGCTCGTGGGCTCCGCCCTCGCCGGCGGCGCTTTGCTCAGCTTCACCCCGTTCACCCCGACCGCCACCGCCAGCACGGTCTGCAACGGCGGCAATCTGACCGTCACCACCAGCCCCATCGGTGAGATGGACATGCCGGTGAACGGCAATCTCAGCGGCACCCTGACCGGTTGTGACGTGCAGGGCTTCCAAGGCACCTTCACCGGCACCGGCAGCTGCAACGACGTCCAGGTCAATGTGGACGCGGATCTGATCTGGGCCAACGGCGACAAGACCCACGTCACCGGGCCGTTCCATGTGCCCGGCGGTCCCACTCCGCCCGGAACCAGCAATACGCTGCAGGCGACCTCGGGCCCCGACGCGGGCTCGAACATCATCGTGAACACCGGGCCGATCGACAACCCGCCGTCGCTGGTTGGGCCGTGTCTGTCCGCGAGCGCGCGCAGCATCACCATTCCGTTCCAGTCGGTCATCATCGGCTGAAACCGACCCTCCCGAAAGGCCCCGTCGAATCCGGCGGGGCCTTCGTCGTCTCGGAATGACCTATACGGCAACCGATTCAGATGGTCGGAGTTGTCGTACCGCCCTGTCATGATCGCGAGGCACCATAAATCGATCTTGGGGGAGGAACTCTCAATGCACCTGTCTCGTAAAGCCGCCCTCGCGATGGTGGCCTCGACCACCACCGCACTGTTCGTCGGCGGTGCGGGCACCGCGCATGCCGCCGCCGACCTCTACGGCGCGATCGCCGTCGGCGATGACGGCTACTACTACAACTTCGGCACCACCTGGAACTACCCCGATCAGGGCAGCGCGGACGCCGACGCCATCAAGGAGTGCGGGGTCTCCAACTGCTACGTGAAGGTCCGGTTCATGAACGGCTGCGCCGCCATCGCCAACCGCGACGGCAACCTGTTCACCGGCCTGGGTCCCACCAAGGCGATTGCCGAGCGCAACGCCATCGCCGCCAGCGGCACGAGCCCGAACCCGCTGCTGGTCAGCCTCGGCAGCGCCGAGCCGAGCGAAGTGCACATCAGCGAATCGCAGTGCACCGGCAACGCCGGCTGACCGATACCGCCACGGGGTGAGGCCCGGGGCGGGGTGTGGGTAGGCTGCGATGTCGTGAGCCTGCCTGCACCCACCGCCGACAATCGCGCCGTCGTCACCGGATCCTCCTCCGGGATCGGCGTCGCCCTCGCCGAAGAGCTTGCCTCGCGGGGCTACTCCCTGATCCTCGTCGCCCGGCGCGGCGATCTGCTGGCCGAGCTGGCGCAGCGGCTGACCGAGCGGTACGGCATCACCGCCGAGGTGCGCGCGGTGGATCTGTCCGACCGCGACCAGCGCACCCCGCTGGCCAAGGAACTGGCCGCGCGCGATATCGCCATCCTGTGCAACAACGCCGGCGTCGCCACCTTCGGGCCGCTGTCCAAGCTGGATCTGGACTACGAGCGCGACATCATGGAACTGAATGCCGTTGCGGTGCACGATCTCACGCTGGCGGTGCTGCCCGGCATGCTGGAGCGGCGCGCGGGCGGCATCATGATCACCGGGTCCGCGGCGGGCAATATGCCGATTCCGCACAACACCACGTATTCGGCGAGCAAGGCGTTCGTCAACACCTTCTCCGAGTCGCTGCGCGGCGAACTCAAGGGCACCGGCGTGCATGTCACGCTGCTGGCGCCCGGACCGGTGCGCACCGACAATCCGGACCAGGAGGAGATGGGCAACAAGATCCCGGAGTTCATCTGGGTCACCGCCGCCCACACCGCCAAGATCACCATCGACGCGCTCGCCCGCAACAAGATGCGCGTGGTTCCGGGCCTGATCAGCAAGGGTATGAGCCTGGCCGGGCAGTTCGGGCCGCGCTCGATCACCTCGGTGGTGGCCGGGGCCGCCTACAAGAAACTGGGCGAGTGACAACCGCGGCGGAGCCGCGTATTCATTCAGCCAAGGTCAACATCGCGTAAGGATCCGCGCGAGCATCGTCAAGGCCGCGTAGCCGGATGTACCCGTGCCTTGCGGACCGGCGTAGTCCTGAGATCGGCCCCGCAGAAGAGAAAGCGGGGACGCCCACAGGAGATGCCTTGACGCTGCTCGAGATCTTTCCGTCGCTGCGTGACGGGGGCATGACGCCCCGGCTCGACCCGGCCATCTGGCCCCGGGACACCCACTACGACGGCGACGGACGCATCACCGTCGGCGGGGTGGCGCTGGCCGATATCGCCGATCAGTACGGCACCCCGACCTACGTCCTGGACGAGGGCGAGGTGCGCGGGCGCTGCCAGGAATACCGCAAGCGGTTCCCCGACGCCGAGATCATCTACGCGGGCAAGGCGCTACTCACCCGCGCGGTGGCCGAATGGATCACCGACGAGGGGCTGTCGCTGGACGTGTGTTCGGCGGGGGAACTGGCGGTGGCGCTGGCAGCATGGGCCGATCCACGGCGAATCGTGCTGCACGGCAACGGGAAACCGTTCGCCGAGCTGGAGACGGCCATCAACTGCGGGGTGGGGCGCATCGTCGTCGACTCCCCCACCGAGATCACGCTGCTGTCCGCGCTGGCGAATCGGCCGCAGCGAGTGCTGATCCGGGTGACTCCCGATATCGACGTACACGGGCACCCGGCGGTACGCACCGGGGTCACCGATCAGAAGTTCGGGTTCCCGATCGGCGGGCAGGCGGTCTGGGAGGCGGTGGATCGCATTGTGCGGCAACCGAATCTGGAGCTGGCCGGGCTGCACTGCCACATCGGGTCGCAGATCCACGACACCTTCCCCTATGGCGAGGCCGTGCGGCGGATGATCGGCGAAATGGCACGCATCCGTGACGAATTCGACATCACGCTGACCGAGCTCGATCTCGGGGGCGGGCACGCGGTCGCCTATCGCGGCGGGGACGCGGAAATGAATCTGGCCGAGCTGGCCGACATCATCGAGGACTCGCTCGACGCGGCGTGCGCGCGGCACGGATTCCCCAGGCCCCGAATCGCTTTGGAGCCCGGCCGGGCGGTGGTCGCCCGCGCGGGCGTCACCCTCTACCGAGTGCTGTCGGTCAAGCACGTGGAGGACGGCCACACCTACGTGACGGTGGACGGCGGCATGAGCGACAACCCGCGCGTGGCCCTCTACGGTGCGCGCTACGACGCCGTCGTGGTCAACCGCCACCCCACCGGTCCGCACATGACCGCCACCATCGCGGGCCGCCACTGCGAGGCCGGCGACATCCTCGCCCACGACGTCCGCCTCCCCGCCGACCTCCGCCCCGGCGAAGTCCTGGCCATGCCCTGCACCGGCGCCTACCACCACAGCCTGGCCTCCTCCTACAACGGCATCGGCCGCCCACCCATCATCGCCGTCACCGAGGGCCGCACCCGCGAACTGATCCGCCGAGAAACCATCGACGACCTGATGTGCCGCGAGATGGGCTGCTGAGGTATCCGGCCGCGGCATAACGCCCCAGCCATCCCGGCTGCCGCAGAAAGCCCGCCCCGTCATTCCGGCGCGTTTTTGGCCGGAATCCACCACCGTGGCTGTGGATCCCGGCCAAAACATGCCGGGATGACGGGGGTGCTGCTGCCGGACAAGGAGCTGGTTGTCAGCGTTTGCGGGTGCCGAAGATGCTGCGGCTGATTTCGCGGCCGGCGACGGTGGCAGCCGAGCGGAGGAGGTTCTTGAAGGCAGGGTTGTTGACGATCTTCTCCGCCATGGACTCCGGCTCGGGTGCGGCCTTCGTCGAGCGCGAGGACCTGGCCGGGGGCTCCTCCTCCGCCTGCTGCTGGGCGGCGGCCAACTTCTCGGCCAGGATCTCGTAGGCGGAATCCGCGTCGACCGTGGTGCCGTACTTGCCGTACAGCGTGGATTGCTGTGCGCGAGCGCGGATCTGGTCGTCGCCGATGGTGTCCATGAGCGAGCGCGGCGGCTGCATGCGCGCCCAGGCCACCGGGGTGGGTGCGCCCTTCTCCGACAGCACCGTCACGATGGCCTCACCGATGCCCAGTGAGGTGAGCGCCTTTTCGAGATCGTAGGTCGCCGTCTTCGGGTAGGTGCGGACCGTCTTGGACAGTGCCGCTTGATCTTCCGGCGTGAACGCACGCAGCGCGTGCTGGATGCGCGCACCCAGCTGGGAGAGCACCTGATTCGGGATGTCGGTGGGCAGCTGGGTGCAGAAGAAGACACCCACACCCTTGGAGCGGATCAGCTTGACGGTCTGCTCGACCTGATTGAGGAACGCCTTGGACGCGCCGTTGAACAGCAGGTGCGCCTCGTCGAAGATGAACACCAGCTTGGGTTTGTCCATATCACCGACCTCGGGCAAGGTCTGGAACAGGTCGGCCAGCACCCACATCAGGAAGGTCGAGAACATCTGCGGGCGGGCCGCCTGCGCGCCCAGCTCGAACAGGGTGATGACGCCCTGGCCGCCCATGGTGCGCATCAGATCGGCCGGATCCAGTTCGGGCTCACCGAAGAACGTGTCACCGCCGTCGGCCTCCAGATTCACCAGCGCGCGCAGGATCACACCCGCGGTCTGCGCGGAGACGCCGCCGATCCCCTTGAGATCCTCCTTGCCCTCCGGGCTGGTGAGGAACTGGATGACGGCACGCAGGTCCTTCAGATCCAGCAGCGGGAAGCCGTTCTGGTCCGACCAGTGGAAGATCAGGCCGAGGGTGGATTCCTGAGTCTCATTGAGCCCCAACGCCTTACTGAGCAGAATCGGCCCGAACGAGGTGATGGTGGCGCGGATCGGCACGCCAATGCCCTCGGTGCCCAGCGAGACGAACTCACACGGGAACCCCTGCGGCTTCCAGTCCGCGTCGCCGGTTTCCTGTGCGCGGGTGAGCAGTTTGTCGTTGGACTGGCCCGGCTGCGACAGCCCCGAGAGGTCGCCCTTGATGTCGGCCACCACGACCGGCACGCCCGCCGCCGAGAGCTGCTCGGCGATCCCCTGCACGGTCTTGGTCTTACCGGTACCGGTGGCGCCCGCGACCAGACCGTGGCGGTTCATGGTCTTCATCGGAATCCGCACACGCGCATCGGGATGCACGGTGCCGCCGGTGATGACGGTGCCGAGTTCGAGTGCCAGCCCCTCCATCGCATAGCCCGCCGCGATCTCCTGCGCGGCCGCCTCGTCCTTGTCACCCGAACCGGCCGGGGCGGCAGTGCTTTTCGGCTTGTCGGCCGCCTTCTCCGCGGCTTCCTGATCGGCCGCTTCCTTTTCCGCCGCTTCCGCCGCGGCCGCCGCTTCGGCCGCGATCCGCGCCGCCTCCTCCGCTGCCTTCCGTGCCGCCGCTGCCTTCTCCTGCGGGGTGGTCATCGCGCTTCCTCCGTCTGCTCTGCCAACTGCGACTGCCCTGCGAACTGCTCGGAACTGCCCAACCAACATGCCGACCGCTCGTTATGCGCGGATCTGGAGAGAACGATACTGCCCGGTCGCGCAGGTGAGCGCCCTCGACGCGGCCGGGTACCGGGGGCGAAACACGCGAAAGGTCTAAGGTTTGGCGAGTGTCCGACAAATACGTGGTGTGGATGGATTGCGAGATGACGGGCCTACGGCTCGACAGCGACAAGCTGATCGAGGTGGCCGCGCTCGTGACCGACAGTGACCTCAATATCCTCGGCGAGGGCGTGGACATCGTGATCCACGCCGACGACGCCGCGCTGGCCGCCATGCCGCCGGTGGTGACCGAGATGCACGCCCGCTCCGGGCTCACCGATGAGGTCCGCCGCTCCACCGTGTCGGTCGAGGAAGCCGAGCAGCAGATCCTGGACTACATCAAGCAGTACGTCCCCACCCCGCGCACGGTCCCCCTCGCCGGCAACTCCATCGCCACCGACCGCGGCTTCATCGCCCGCGACATGCCCACCCTCGACGGGCACCTGCACTACCGCATGATCGACGTCAGCTCCATCAAGGAACTGGCCCGCCGCTGGTACCCCCGCATCTACTTCGGCCAGCCGGAAAAGGGCCTCGCCCACCGCGCCCTCGCCGACATCCAAGAATCCATCCGCGAACTCCAGTACTACCGCCGCACCGCCTTCGTCGCTCCCCCCGGCCCCTCCACCGCCGAAATCGCCGCGGTAGCCGCCGACCTCTCCACCCCCGCCGCAACCCCGCCCGAGGCGGGCTAAACCCCACCTGAACAGCCGATTAGGTACTCGACCGGGGAACAAGTTAAGCTCTACCGCGCCGGAAGTTACCGGCAATGGTGGCTGTAGTTCAGCTGGTAGAGCACCAGGTTGTGATCCTGGGTGTCGCGGGTTCGAGTCCCGTCAGCCACCCCGACACGAGGCCCTGATTCCTATGAATCGGGGCCTCGACGCATTCCACCCAAAGGTGCGCTGTCAACGAATCCCCAGTCGTTCCGGCGCCGGGCAAATCCAAATGAATCCCGACGATAATACCAAACTCGGTATGCTTGTCGGTATGAGTAAGCAGATCACCATCCGCCTGCCCGACGAGCTAGTCGACTTCGTCGACGCCGAGGTAGCCGCCCAACACTGCGCCAGCCGCGCCGCCCTGGTCGCCGCCGCCCTCGAGCACTACCGCGAACGCGCCATCGGAGAAGCCATCGTCGCCGGGTACACCGCCATCCCCGACGGCAAAGACGAGGACCTGGACGAATTCCTGGGCGCGGCGAACAAGGCCGTATGGGGTGATGAGTGAGACCGATTCACATAGCCGAACTGGGCACCAAACCGCGGCCCGTTCTGGTGCTGACCCGTGAGATCGCCCGGCCGGTGCTGAACACGGTCACCGTCGCCCCGATCACGAGCACCATCCGCGATATACCCACCGAGGTCCGGCTCGGCGCTGGCAACGGGCTCGATCACGACTGTGTGGCGCTGTTGGACAAAGTCACCACCATCCCCGCCGACGCGCTCGGCCGCCGCGTCGGTTACCTGCAGCCCGGGCAAGAGCAGAGCCTGACCGACGCCATTCATGCAGCCTTCGAACTGAAGTAGCGAGTAAAGCCCGGGGGCCGTGCGCGGATCGTGTGCAGCGCTATGACGGTTCGAGCACTCCTTCGACGAAGGTGGCGATGGTGGTGCCGACCAGTTCGGGGCGGCCGTTGTTCTGCCGTTCGGCGGCGGCGAGCATGTCGAGGTGGCTGTAGTGCTCGGCGTAGTGGGCCGAGGCCGGCTGGCCGAATTCGATCCAGGGCAGGCCGAGGTTGGGGCCCAGCATTTGATAGGGCCGCCAGATGTCGCCGATGATCACCGTTGTCGGGGTGTGGGCTTGATAGTCGGGGTAGCGCAGGAGCGCGAGATCGCCTCCGCGGTAGCCGGTTTCGGCGAAGCCGAGATCGGCGAGCTGGCGGTTGGAGTCGAAGGCGGTGGTGTAGCCGAGGGCGCCCGCGCCGACATCGGTGGCCACGTCGGCCAGTGCCGCGACCTGTTCGGCCGGGGTGGTGAACGGCGCACCCCCGTCCTGCGCCCGGTCGAGTTGGTCGTAGTCGAGCCATCCGGTGAGTCGCCCGGTCGGGTCGGCGGGGCGCATCAGTCGTTCGGCGGAGACCACCTTGAACATGCCGCCGATGACCGGCAGCTGGGTCAGTTCGGGCGGGACGATGACGTGCTTCTCGACCACCGGCCCCTCGAAAACGCCGAAGCCGGACTGCAATCCGACCGAGGGCATCGAGTTCTTTCCGATCAACGCGCCCAGTACCGCGGCATTGGTCAGTCGCCACTGCCGGAAATCCGGTGCGCCGGGAAACAAGGTGCCGAGCACGATATCCCAGAACGGGGTGTGCGGAATCGACTGCGGGATCTCACTTTCGACGTCGGGCATGAACCGTGCCGCGATTCCGGCGATATTGATCAGGTTGAACAGGTCGCCGGTATTGGCGAAGCCGAGTTGGGTTGCCTGCGGCAGGATTCCGGTGCCGAGCAGGGCGGTGGACAGTGGCAGTCCGATCATGCCGTACACGTCGGCCACTGGCTGCAAGGCAAGCTGCCGCAGCAGGAACGGATCCGACCGGATCGGGCCGTCGATGCCGATGACTCCCGCGACCTGTGTGAAGCCGGGTCCGTCGGGGAAGTCGAACTGCGCGTAGAACGAGGACAGCGGGCCGCCCAGCGAGTGCCCGCCGATGAACATCTTCGCCTTGCGCACAACCGGATCGGGGAGTTCGAGCGCATTGATCAGATGCCAGTCCGCCATCGTCTGCCGCAGCCCGTAGTCGGCGAGCCAGCGCTGCTCGGTGTCGCTGGCCCAGCCCGGCCAGGTGTGGCCATCGACCGCAGCGCCCCGGAAGTAATAGTTCAGCGCGGTGCGATAGTCCCGGTCGCGCACCGCCGCGATCATTCCGGCGCGGTCCTCCAAACAGACGGGACGGCGCGCCATCGCCCAGTACTCGGCGGTCTTTCCGGTCGCCCGCAGCTGATGCAGCGTCGAAACCGCCAGTGTCCCCAGCGAACTGGGACCGCCGATATTGCCCGCCTGCACGCTGATCACCGCATCGGCCTCGTTCGGATCCGCGGGCCCGTCGGCGAACCGGTAGCGCAGGAACGACAATCGGTCGCACTCGGGCGCGTGCGGGGCCGAGCCCGCGGGCAGCGGCGCGTCCCAGGTGACCTGGCTGACCAGGATGTCGCCGCGGGTTTCTATCGGTGTCTCGCTACGACCCGGCTGCTCCGCGTGCGCCACCGGCACGGGGTACCAGCTCACGCCGATCGCCATGAGCACCACCGCGATCGCGTAGCGTGCCCCGTTCAACCCGCCCTGCCGCATGCGCGGAACGCTATTCGCGCTGTCCAGGTTCGTGATTGACGGTGTGCGCCACACCATTGACCGTGCTCGACATCTGAACGGATGCGGCGGCCGCCACTCGATCCCCACCGCAAAGTATGGGGTCTGTGTCGTCCAATCCAGACTCGTACCGACGCGTCGCCGCGCTGGCGGTGTTCATCACCGCCCTTACCGTCTCCGCCTCCCTCACCCCCACGGCCGCGGAGCAACCGGCCATATCCTTCCTGCCACAAGGCCGCGTCCCGGGTGGGCTCTTCGCGCCGGACTCGGTGTACGGCGGCAATCCCGTTGCCGCTGCGGACTTCTCGGGAACCGGACGCCGAGATCTGGTGCTCGCCAACTGCCTCGGGTCCGGCCCGTTGATCGCACACGGCAACGGGGACGGCACCTTCGGGCCGCCCACGCTGATCGACATCGGACGCGACGCCTGCACGGTGACCGCCGCCGACGTCAACGGCGATGGGATACCCGATATCCTCACCGGCAGCTGGGCCACCGATCAGGTCAGCGTAATATTGAGCCGACCGGACGGAACCTTCACGCCACCAAGCAATTTCACCATCAACGGGTATCCGCCGATGAAGATCTCGGTCGCCGATTTCGACTGCGACGGCCGCGCCGACTTCGCCGTCCACGGCAACTTGCCCGGCACGGTCACCATCTTCCGCGGCACCGGGGACGGCGCGTTCGCACCCGCCGGAGCACCGCTTTACGCGGTCGGCTTCGGTATCGCGATGTCGATGGCCGTGGCGGATCTCAACCACGACGGCTTCCCCGATCTGGTGGTGGGCGAGGCGCATCCGCTCGGCCCGATCCAGGGTGACTACCTCAGAGTGTTCCTCAACAACGGCGACGCCACCTTCCGCTTCGCCGATGCCTACCGCGTCGGCTGGTCACCGGAACAGATCCAGATCACCGACCTGGACGGCAACGGTCGTCCGGACATCATCGTGGGCGACGCCAACAGCAATGACGTCACCATCCTCTACGGCACCGGCGACGGCGCCTTCTCCGCCGCGACCACCAAGATCCACGGCCCCGGCCTGATCGACGGCAACCCCGCCGTCCAGGTCGCGGACTTCGACAACGACGGCCGACCCGACCTCGCCATCGTGGAAACAGTCACCAGCCGCGTACTCCTGTACCACAACGAGGGCAACCGCAATTTCGTTGCGGCGGGCGAAGTTCCGATCGGAGACCCGGTCCCCCTGCTCAACCTGCCGCTGACCCTGCCCCAGGAATTCCTCGCCACCGACCTCACCGGCGACGGCTACCCCGACCTGGCCGTCCCCACCTGGCTCCCCTCCGGCTCCCCCACCAACATCGCCATCCATATCTTCCGCAACACCGCCCCGGGATCCCGGCCCTGACACGTTCACAGCCGTCGATCGCGTCAACGCGCTCGGCATCGGCACGACGCCCCTCAGCTGAGGTGCTTTGGTGTCAGCTCCGGAGTTGGCGGAAGAAGGCGCGGATGTCGTCGGCGAACAGATCGGGGACCTCGAAAGCGGGGAAATGGCCGCCCTCGGCGTGTTGGCTCGAGAAGACGAACCCGGGTAGTGACGGGATGACCAGATGAAACGCATCGGCCGGGTCGCCGCCGTGGGCGCGCGGATCGGTCAAAGGCCCACTCGCAGCGAGGAACTCGACGAACGAAGTCGGATAGCTGTGGTTGAGCAACAGCGGAGTCGCGTTCGGCTCGGGCGAGCGCAAATGCAGAAAATGAATCCGCTGCCCATCGATCTCGGTGACGAACTGCGGGTAGCGATTCAGCTCGGCTTCCTGAGCGCGCCAATCGAAACCGTCGGCCCAATAGGCAGCCAGCTCACGCAGGTAGTCCGGGGAAATGCCACGCTCCCAATCCGAACCGGCCCCGGAAACCGGGAACGGTGCTCGGGTGCGGGCCAAGCGCTCACGCAGATCATCGAGCTCGACCTGCGGAATTTCGATCCGGAAGGGAATGATGTCAGCGTTCATATCGACCAATCTACGAACCCTGCAGGACAGAATCTGTCCTATTTCACCAGCGCACGATCGTGTCGCCCACCACACCCCCGACTCGGGATAACAGGGCGGAGGGTCCGCCCGCTGTGCGGACGGACCCTCCTACCATTCGAGGTCGCGGATTCAGGGGACGAGGTTGGGCACCGCGCTCGGGTCGATCGCTCCTGCCGCCGCCCCGCCGACTGCGCCGAGGGCGGCGCCCATACCGGCTCCGGTGGCGATCGGGAGGGTCTCACACGCGGCTACGCCGAGTCCCGCACCGGCCAGGCCGCCGAGGACGGCTCCGGCCGGAAGGGTGACGGGCAGGGCCAGTCCGGCGGTGGCCAGGCCCACGGCGGTACCCGCGGCCGCTCCGGCCGCCGCACCCGCCAGCCCACCGGCCGCGCCGGCGGCCACGCTGCACGGCAACCCGGCGAGCGCACCGCTGGCCGCTCCCGTCGCAGCACCGATACCCGCTCCTTCGAGGGCACCGCTGGCGACGGGATTGGACGCGGGAACCGAGTCCACCGGCTGGACCGTGTCGGCGGGGTCGGGCGCGTCGGCGTTGGCCGTGCCCGCGCTGCCCAGGGCTACGAAGGCAGGGATCGCGGCGACAACGATTCCCGCGCACACCTTTGTGATCGCATTCCGCATCATCGGACTGTCCCTTTCCTGAACTTGCTCGGGTATTGGTGCTGCTGTACCCGACCATCGTCGGCCAGTGACAGGTGCCGGGATATCGACCGTTCAGCCGAAATACCGCGGCACGTATCGGCCGAAAGTCCGAGAGGACGGAACGACACGATTCAGGGCTGGGTTCGATGCCCGTTCCGCCAGGCCCACGCCGCGATTTCGACGCGATTGCGTAGACCGAGTTTGGTCTGCACATTGCCCAGATGGGTTTTGACCGTGCCGAGCGAGAGATGCAGAGTCGCGCCGATCTCCTGATTGGTGCATCCTTGCGCGACAAGCCCGACGACCTCCCCCTCCCGCTCAGTGAGAGTGGCTGTCGCACAGGATGTTTCAGACTCGGCGGCGGCCGGGGTGGCGAGTCGTTGAAGCAGTCGGACGGTCACCGACGGGGAGACCAGCGCGTCACCGCGGACCGCGGACCGGACCGCTTCCACGAGCAGGGCGGGGCCCGCGTCCTTGAGCAGGAACCCGCAGGCCCCGCCCCGCAGCGCACCGTAGACGTAGTCGTCCTGGTCGAAGGTGGTTACGACGACGACTTTCATCGGGTCGACGACACCGGGCCCGGCGAGAGCACGGGTCACCTCGAGACCGTCGAGTTTGGGCATGCGGATATCCACCAAGCAGACGTCCGGGCGCAGCCGCCGGGCGGTCTCCACACAGGACAGGC
This sequence comes from Nocardia concava NBRC 100430, assembly GCF_000308815.1. GTDB lineage: Bacteria > Actinomycetota > Actinomycetes > Mycobacteriales > Mycobacteriaceae > Nocardia > Nocardia concava. Next base: position 48,156 of record NZ_BAFX01000047.1, on the reverse strand, counting down.
CATCGCCGACCTCGGCGATGACCTCGATGTCGGGTTGGGCCTGCAGGATCAGCCGGAAACCGCCGCGCACCAGTTCCTGATCATCGGCCAGCAACACCCGGATCGGCGATCCGGAGTCGCCGTCACGGCTCTCGGGGAGGCGTGCGCCGGGGGTGGTCACGAGACCCGATCGTGCCACATGGACAGCAGGTTCCCGACGCGCGACGCAGCTACCCCTCGATCGTGTCGAGGACCGGAAAACACGCCAGCACACGCCAGCCGCCGCCGGTCACCGTGCCCGCGGTGAACACCCCGCCGACGGCCTCGACGCGTTCGGCCAGACCGACCAGACCCAGTCCGCCGAGACCGCCGACCGGCACCGCCCCCCGCTCGGCAGGCGCGCTGTTGCACACCTCCACTGCCAGTTGCGCATTCGAGACGTCGACGCCGACGGTGACCAACGCCGCGCCGGGTGCGTGCCGGCGAACATTGGTCAGCGATTCCTGCACCACTCGATGCACCGAGATCTCCGCCTCCGGAGCCAGCCGGACATTCCTGGCCGCACCCGTGACGTGGACCGTGGGCTCGGGACCACCGCCGCGCGCGAAATCGGCCACCAGATCAGCCAATTCGGTGTACAGCTCACCGGGTCGAACTGTGCGCGAATCTTGTTCGCGCAGCACCCGCACCAATCGGCGCATCGAATCGAGAGTCTCGGTCCCAGCGGTCTCGATCGCATTCAGGATGCCCTCGACCTCGTTCGGCGCCGTCGCCAGGATGGTGCGTGCGGCCTGCGCCTGCACGATAATGCCCGTTACGTGATGGGCGACGAAATCATGCAGTTCCCTTGCGAGTTCGAGCCGCTCGGCCTGCTGCACCCGCGCCACCGTCTGCACCCGGCGCATATCCACCGACCGCACATACCCGCCCAGAATCAGCGCGATCGCCACACACCAGGCCATCACGATCGTGTAGATGACCGCGTCGACCACGTGATGAGCGACGCGCAGCGGCAACGCGACAATCGCCAAGCCGAGCACGCTACACAGCACGACCGCCAGGCTCAGCGGCTGGACGCGACGAGCGGTGACACCCAACAGGATCAGCAGCGCACCGGTTTCCAGGAACCCCCACAGCGACAACGCGTCGTGGGACGGAAACACCGCCAACGCCACCGTCAAGAGCCAGGAACCGGCCGCCGCCAGACCCGCCCGCCACGCCACCGTCAGCCCTCGGCCGGGCACGACAACCAAGGCCGCGAACACTGGTCCGCACACCACCAGCAGCCAGTCCCACACGCTGTGTCGACCCGTGATCGGTGGCCACACACTGATCCAATCGACCAGCCACAGCAGCACCAGGACCAGCCACAGCACGCCGATAGCCACCCCGCGGGTCCGCCGCACCTCGGGAACTCGATACGTCACGCGGCGGGTCAGAAGATGACGGCGCGGTCGACCCGGATCTTGCCCAGACCACCCCACGCGGAGCCGGGATCGCTGATCACGGTCGACTCGATGGTCAGGCCGAACTGGGTGGTACCTGGCCGTCCGACCGTGAGGGTGGTGGAAGTGGGTACACCGACCGGGGACTCGACCCAGACACCGGAGATATCGGTGGAGTTCTGGTAGGGGTCGGTAGGGGCATTGCCGACGGCGAGCGGGTCGTGCATCGTGAGGGTTCCCGACGAGATCGGCTGCGGTCCAGGTTCGGTGGGGATGACGGGGTATTTCAGGTCCACGGAGGGATATTGAATGCCGTCGCAGGTGCCGAGGTCCCCGTACACGGAGGTACCCGGGCCCGCACTCCCCGAGGCCGGGTAGCGGTAGATCGTGAGGGTTCCCCCGGTGCACGCGGTAGGCCCGCTGAGTGGAGTATCCGCGGCGGCGATACCGCCGCCCAGCGCCGTCATCGACGCAACGGACCCCATCGACAGCGCGAGAGTGAGTAGCGTGGCAATCCGCATTTTCGGCCCTTCCGACGAGTGGATACCGAGATTTCCCTGCTTACGCCATCATCAGAGTTCGACGGAGCCGACGACATCGGCCATCCGGCCGATAATCACAGCATTCCATCAACCGAACGGCCGATGCCGTCCAGGTCGGCAAATCGGAAATCAGCGGTGGCCCGAGGCGTAGCCACGGCTCCAGTCGATCGCTGGCGCGCCGCGTTCAGCCTGGTCGACAGCACCCCGCCGCAATTCCGCCGCCGCGTCGAGCGGCAGCGAAAAGCCCTGATCGAAATCTTCGAGGACTACCTGCGCCACGCCCCTATTGGGCGGACGGGTTCGATTGGCGCGCACACGAAGCCGAGCTGAACGAGCTGCCACACTTCGTGACCGAGATCGACGGGCAGACCATTCATTTCCTGCACCTGCGCTCACCCGAGCCCGACGCCACCCCGCTGTTGCTCAACCACAGCTACCCGACCTCGTTCGTCGAATTCCTCGCTGCGAGTAGGCCGTTGAGCGATCCCCGCGCTCACGGTGGCGACCCGGCGGATGCGTTCCATCTGGTGATCCCGTCGCTGCCCGGGTTCGTGTTCTCGAGCCCGCTTCGCGTCATCGGCGCACACACCCACGGCGACCGTCTCCAGCTCGGCATGGTCGGCGAAGACCTTCCCGTGCCGAACGGCCTCGATGCCGATGAGCTCGAGCAACTCGAAGCCGCGCAACGTGATTGGGCACAGCGGAAGGGCTACCGCGTGCTGCACTCGACACAGCCCAACGCCTTGTCGGCGGGCCTGGCCGACTCCCCGATCCTGCAACTGGCCTGGATCGCGGAGAAATTCGTCGAGTGGGCCAATCCCGCGACCCCGATCTGTCGCGACAACGTCCTGCTCACCGCGAGCCTGTACTGGTTCACCCGCACCGGGCCCGACGCGGCCAACTTCCATCGGGAGATGGCCCGTGCCGAGAATAGTTGCTGAGAGTTGACTGAGCCGGTGAGAAGCTCATCCGGAAGACGAAAGTTGGAGATCGACATGCGCAAATTGCTCGCCACCGCCGCCATCGTCTCCTATCCCCTGGTCTTTCCGATCGAAGCCACCGGCGGCGCCTCCAGTCCGCTGCTCCCGCTGGCCAACTCCATCCAGGCCGCGGTCTGCTCCTGACCCCCGGCGGAAGCGCCGGCCCCGCGGCAGGTCCGCTCCCCACATCGACTCCGAAAGGTGTTCTCCGATGAAGCGTTTGCTGATCGCGTTCGCGGGCCTGGCCCTGATCGCGGGCGCGGCCGCCTGCTCGCACGATTCGACGCCGGAACCCAAACCCAGCACCACCACCGCAGCGCCCGCGACCTCGACCACCGCCCCGACGACGTCGACCACGGCACCCGCCAGCACCGCGCCCGCCCAACCCACCACGACCATCGCGCAACGCGGCGCGGATGGCTCGACCGGCAACGGGCTCTCGGCCGAATACTGCGCGAAGAACCAGGATCCGGGATGCCCGCTGGGCAGCTACATCGGACCCAACGCCATCCCCAACCCCAATGGCGACGGCACCTGGGTACCGTGCGAGGGCACCATCTGCACCAACCCCAACCACGGCGCGGGCCCGGAGACCACCACCGCCCCGCCGGTCGTACCGACCACGACCACCCAACCCGCCAGCGACCGCGTCGAAGGCGGCCCCTGCGAGGGCGACGGCCATTGGGTACACCTCGAAGGCGGAAACGCCGGCCACTACGGCACCGACTGGCTCTGCCGGCACTGACTCGCGCGCACAGGCACCTTCACACGGATGCGTCTCCCTTGATCATGTGCGGTCGAAGGCTCCGAGCACCACGCCGGAGGTGAACGAATCCCACGCCTCCGGCGCGAAAGTCAGCGCCGGGCCGCTGGGATCCTTCGAATCACGCACGCCGACAACACCATCCGCCAGCCACGCCACCTCGACACAATCGGTTTGGCCGCCGCTGCGGGTGCTCTTGAACCAGGTCGCTCCGGTGAGGTCGGCACTCATGTCTGATAGCTCCTTGCCACCTGCCGAAGCAGGTCTCGCGTACGCGTTTCGTCCAGGGCGGTTCGGCGCACCGCCGAGGCAATGTCAATGTAGCGCTGCACGTCGTCGGCGTGTTCGAGGTAGAGATCGGGTTTGCCGTTGCCCTCGCAGTACACCAGCGGTGGTTCGACGCGGTGACCCCGCGCGGCGGTGCCGAAATCCAGAATCACGAACGGGCCGTGCAGAATTCCCCATGCGTAGCCGCTGGCGAACGGCTGGATTCGCACCGAGACGTTCGGCAGCGTACTGACCTCGGCCAGATGCTTGAGTTGGGCGGCCATGATCCGGGGGCTGCCGACGACCCGATGCAATGTGGATTCGTGCAGCAGAAATTCGAGCTGCACCGGATCCACCTTGCGAGTAATGATCGTCTGCCGTTTCAAACGCAGCTCGACTCGGCGATCGATGTCTTCGGCACTGCCGTCCCGATAGAAGGCGCTGATGAGAGTCCTGGCGTAGTCGGCGGTCTGCACCAATCCCAAGACCATCTCGTGGTAGGCGATCAGCCGCCGCGCGGACGCCGCCAGCCCGACATACATATTGAAGGTCGCATCGCTGTAGAGCCCGCTGAAAGCGGTGTACCAGGACGGGTTTCGCGCCTGCTCGGCCAACTCGACCGCACGCGCCGTGTCTGCCTCGTTCACCTCGTACAACTCACACAGGGCGCGGATATCGCGGACGCGCATCTTCTTCACCCCGCCGGTCTCGATCCGGTGCAACGCTGTTTTGCTCAGCTCCACCAGGCTCGCGGCACGATCCATCGAGAATCCGCGTCCTTCACGGGCTTCCCGGAGAAAGCGGCCGAGCTGTCGCCGCGGCAGCGTCGAGGGCTCGTCATCGTCGGCCATGTCTGCATCCTCGGAATTTTCGGAACGGGAACACACGCCATCGCGGAACAGACGGTACGCCGCTGTCGGACCGCACCCTGGTGAATCGGACCAATTCTGTTCGGAACGTCCGATTTCGCTTAGACCTGCGCGTTTCACTGGTGTGCTGGTGGCGCAGCGACGACAGGGAGGAGATCGCGATGTCCGACGGCAATCAGTGGTCGGTCCAGTCCATCATCGAACGGGTCGAGGCGGAGCGGCGGAAGGGCGGGAGTGGCCGGCACGCGCGGCGATACCCGGCGGCGCATCGGAGACAGCAGCGGCGCGTGTGGCGTTACGGACTCGCACTGCTCGAGGTGGCGTTGTTCGGCGACGGCGTGCTGCGATGGGCGGGCCGTCATGCCGCGCGATGACACCGCGATCGAATTGCAGGTGATCCAGGATGTTCTCGACACCGTGGAGGCGCGAATCCGCGCGGCGGAGCAATGCGGGTTGCGGCTGACGGTGCCGCGTTCACGCGTGTACGCCGCGGTGCTGCTCGCGGTCGTCGTGAGCGCCAGGGAAACGCATCGCATTCCGGCGACACTCGATCGCGCACCCGTCTTGGACGAGATCCTCAACGGTGCGGAACCATCCGGTGCCGCGGACGCGAATCAGCCTGTGGAGCAAGCCATCCGCAGCCACGTGGCACCGGTGAACTGAACGTCCACGCCATCCGCGCCGAGCGCTGGTATCGGCGGTCAGGTCCGCCCGGGGATCGGGCAGGCATCGACGGCATGGGCGACAACCTGCGGTTCGGTGAAGGTGGTGGTGGTGGGGCGGCGGCCTTGTTCCCACGCCGCGCCGGTGATGGGCTGCTCCGCCTCGAGGCTGAAGCCCGCGCCGCGGCCGGGAACCGCGTCGAGGACCAGCTGTCCGGTCACACCGCATCGGACCGGGGCCGTCCTCCGAGGTTGAACAGAGAATGGGTGAGAACCCCGAGGCGAACACAGCTATTTCCGGGCACACTGTCCGGGTGGATACGGCGCGACTGATAGACGAGGCGGGGCGCGGGTGAGCGCGCCCTACGTTCGGCGAGCCGTGCTGGATCGGGCGAGGGTGCCGTCCTTCGACGAGTATCCGTTTTCGCTGCCGGTGGTGCGCGGATTCTCGGAACTGGAATTGCATCCGCGGGTGACGTTCGTCGTGGGCGAGAACGGGAGCGGGAAGTCGACGCTGCTGGAGGCCATTGCCACGGATTGGGGCTTCAATCCGGAAGGCGGGACGCGGAATTTCAACTTCGCGACGCGCAGTTCGCACTCGCGGCTCAATGAGCATCTGCGGCTGGTGAAGTCGGTGCACAAGCCGCGGGACGGGTTCTTCCTGCGGGCGGAGAGCTTCTTCAATGTGGCCACGAATATCGAGGATCTGGACCGCGAACCCGCGCCCGGACCGCCGGTGATCGCCTCCTACGGCGGGGTGTCGCTGCACGAACAATCGCACGGGGAGTCATTCTTCGCGCTGCTGATGCATCGCTTCGGCGGGCACGGTTTCTATGTGCTCGACGAGCCGGAAGCGGCCCTGTCCCCGAGCCGCCAACTGGCCATGATCGCCCGCATTCACGAACTCGTCCGCGCCCGTTCCCAATTCCTGATCGCCACCCACTCCCCGATCCTGATGTCCTACCCCGACGCCTGGATCTACCAAATCGGCGACGACGGCTTCGAACTCGTCGAATACGAGGACACCGAGCACTACCGCATCACCCGCACCTTCCTCGACAACCCCGCCAAATACCTCGACGAACTCCTCGACTGACCTGTTGCCCCGGGGTGCGAACCCGGTGCCGGCGATACGGCCTGCGCTACGACGCCGGCCCGCCGAGGTCAGGGAGCGGATCCGTCGAGGAGGGGTCCGATCTCGGAGGTCCCCTCCACGACGGCACGGGCGAGGGCGGTCAGGCGCAGGTTGTGGGCGCGGGCGTAGCCGCGCAATTGTCCGAAGGCGGATTCCATCTCCGTTGTGTGTCAGGACATCTCGGGACCGCGACCGAAGCGCAAGCGGCGGGCCACCACATCGGCGGCGACCTCGGCCAGGGTGAACCCGTGGGCGAATGCGTGGGCCTGCAGGCGGGAGTAGGCATCGCGGACCGGAATCCCCAGCTGCACGGCGACCATCCCACTGGCCTGATGGATCTCTCGGGTGCGAGGCGCGGAACTCCACCACTGCCCCAACACCATTTCGGCGCTCTCGGCGTCGGCGCTCTGATCCGACAGCAGGATCATCGTCACCATCATGGCGACCGAGGACGCCGCCGCCCACTGGATGCCATCCAGGAGCCCCGGTTTCTCATTGAACAGATCCAGCACACCCAGCCGGGCGGCACCGGCTTGCAGCGGAATCGAATACACCGCACCGGTTTCGCCGGGGGTCATCGCGGCGGCCAGGAGCGGCCACCGATGCTGGATCAGGGCCAGATCCTCGACCACGACCGCCTCGCCGCGCACGACCGCGTCGATCCCGGGGCCCTGCCCGGCGGTGGCCTGCAACGCCTCGAACCGATCGGCGACCGAATCGCTGGCGCACAATACCTCCCAGCCGGTCTCGGTGACGCCCACCGCGATCGCGGCGCGCTGCACGGCCAGCACGTCCACACACGCCATCGCGATGCGCGACGGACCGACGACCGAACGCGGCACGGCCGACAGCGCGGCGAGGAAGCGCTCCGAACCCACCGGATCGAAGCCGCTCACGATGATCGACCACTCGCCATGAGCCGACGGAGATTTCGAACATCAGCCTGGCCGGCCTTCATATCCGACGCCCGTCTGTTCTTGCGGAGCCGACCCCGGAGATGGAGCCGCGCCTCCACGCCAACGGTAGTTCGGGACGGGCGATCAGGCGTCTCGGTCCATCAGGGTCGCGCAGGCCGCGGCGTAGTCGTCGGCCGTGGTGACCACGCGCAGCACGATCATGCCGCCGGCGCTGCCGAAGATGTACAAGGTATTGCCCAGCTCGAATCGGTGGGCATCGAGCTCTACCGCGCGACCGCCGAGAACCACCCGCCGCGGCACCCTCGACCAACTGACCCGGTCGTAGACCACACGCCGGGCAGGCCCGAGCCGAACCGCGAGCGCCGCCAATAGATTCGGCAGCTCGGCACAGAGATCAGTGGAACGGGGCCACCACTCGCCGTCGATATAGCCGTCGTCCTGGCCCCGTGCCTTCAATCGCAGACGAGGCCTGCCGTCGTGGGACTCATGACGCCCGGCGGATCGGTCGTGTCTGCCCAGCCGGAGAACGTCGCCGAAGGTGATCATGAGCATGCCTGCTTTCGAAGTAGCGGAGCCGCGCCCTCAACCACAACGATAGTCTACATCGTAGATTAACGCCGTAGACAACCGTGACCCCGAGGTCGAGGCACGAAAAGGGTGGTCATTTCCCCAGGTCGGGCAGGGTCGCCGCCAAACCCGTGAGCAGGATGTCGAGACCGCGCTCGAGTTCGGCCGCGCCGTCGTAGGCCGCCAGCTCCGGCGCCAGCTCGCGCACCAGCGGGAACTCCTCGATGGAGAGTCGATACAACCCCAGGCGCAGCACCTCGTCGGTTTCCTCGGGACGCTCCACGATCTCTTGCAGCTCGTTGAGCACGTGCCCGTAGAGAAACCCGAACAGCGCACGGTAGACATGCAGCGCATCGACACCGGAAAACCCTGCGCGAGTGAGCAATTCCAGGATCCCCTCCAGCGGGCGAACCACCGCAGGCGGCCGCTGTCCCAACGGCGTCGCCAGCGGCCGCGTCACCAACAGCGGCACCACCCGGGGATGCTCGAGCGCCAGCCGGCGGAATTCGCGGGCGACCACCCGCAGTTGTCCGGCCCAGTCCGAATCGGTGGTGTCGACCGACAGCTGGTCGAACACGATCTCGGCCACTCCGTCCAGCACCGCCGCCTTGTTGGGCACATGCCGATAGATCACCATCGGATCCCGCCCGACCGCCTCGGCCAGCCGCCGCATCGACAACCCGTCGACCCCGTCCCGATCGACGATCTCGAGGGCGGCGTTCAACACCACCGCCCGGGTGATCGGCGCGTCCCGCCGCGCGCCGGGCGCCGACCGCGGGTTCGCCGATCGCGAATTCCTGTGATTGACAGGCTGTTCGGCCATTCAGGATGCCCTCCGTCCGATCGGAATCTGCACTGCTCGGCCGAGTGTAGAGCTACAGCGTTGACGGGCGGCCACGCCATCAGCCATTTGCGCGCCCGTTCGCCACGCGGCGTGGGTAGAATGTCAACAGTGTAGGCCTACGTCTCATTCGACCAGCGTAGGCGCAACATGCCCGGAGAACCAGCCGCTCACGGCCGAGACAGGACAATCCGCACACCATGACGACGCATCCGATTCACCCGCCACGGCCGGCCCGCCCCGATATCGACGCCCAATCCGGTCGGGGGGTGCCGATGCCGCGTGTGCTGATGAAGCGGTGGGCTCCGAAAACCGGTTACGTGGACGGCGGCTGGTGGCCCTATACCAATGACCTCGTGGCCGAGCTCCCCGGCCTGATCACGGCCGTCGCGGCGAACTTCGGTCCGGTCCTGAGGGTCGCGTACTACCTGACCGACTGGGATACGCCCACCCGTGCGCTGAGTGTGGCCGGAAAGCCGGTGCGGCTCGATTGGCACGGTTACTCCCCCGCGCACACCGTCGAACTGATCGGGTTGCGCGACCGCAGACTCGTGCTCCTGGTGGTGCCGCCCGACACCGCGCCGACCGACGCGTGCTCGGCGATGACCGCCGCCGCCACAGCGAACGGCACACCGACGGTGCACGACCTGTTGCGAACCGGTAATCGGTGCCGGCGCGAACGCACCGTGCGGCGGACGGCTGCTCGCCGCTGGGCCGAACGCACGTCGACGCCCAACTGACTCAATCCGGGCGTGGACCCATCGGGCTCGTGGTGGACACCGCGCACGCCATTCGGTCGTCGGGCAGCGGTTGCCCCGCAGCCCAACGCATCTGGATCGCGGCAAGGGCGGGCGCGGTATCCGCCGGAACCACCAGCAGAGCCAGCCGCGCGTCGCGCGATCCGAGCAGGTGCATGATGCCGCCGACGCACCCGCCGCGATCAGGGTGCGCACCGGCGGCGGCATCGAAGACCGATCCCGCTGCGGCCCAATCGAATCGGACGCGAACCAGCTGCCCCAGCACCGGGCCGATCGCCTCGATCACCTGGTGCAGCTCGGTCATCGGGTCCGCGGTTCGCGGCCACCAGGCCCCATCGATGGGTCCGGCACCGGCATCGTTCGCACGCAACAGCAGCCGTGGCGGGCCGGATCTCCGGGATACCCCGAACTCCTGCGCATCCTGCGAGGATCAGGGAATGAAGCGTGACGTCTCCGCCCATCTCGACGTCGCGGTCCTTTCCCCCGCGACGCTCGAACTGCAGATCGCCGTCGCCCGGCAGCCGGGGCTCGACCTGACCGAATCGATGGTCCTCACGCTCGACGGCCAGACGATCGTGCCCCGCGAGGTCAACGGCCCCCACGGCAGCCGAATTCACGTATTCGATTCCGGCGCAGGCAATCTGCAGGTCGACTATCGCGCCACTACCCTGGGCACGGCACTGCCGCAGGACGCCTCCGACTACGATCACACCCTGTATCTGCGGCCGAGCCGATTCGCCGAGTCGGACCGGCTGCTCGGCTTCGCCGCTTCCGAATTCGGCAGCGGCACAAACGATCCCGATATGCCTGCCCGGATCTCGTCCTGGGTCGGCCGCCGCATCCGCTATGTCGCGGGCAGCAGCACCCCCGTCGACGGCGCCGTCGAGACGCTGTTGTCCGGCACCGGGGTGTGCCGCGACTACTCGCATCTGGTGGTCGCACTCGTGCGGGCCATCGGGATACCGGCCCGCGTCGCATCGGTCTACGCACCCGGCTGCTTCCCCATGGACTTCCACTCGGTGACCGAGGCGTGGGTGAACGAAACCTGGCAGGCGCTGGATCCGACCATGCTCGCTCCGCGCTCGACCCTGGTCCGCATCGCCACCGGCCGCGACGCCTCCGACATCGCCTTCCTCTCCCACCGCGGCGGCGACATCAACCTCAACGCGGTATGGGTCAGCGCAACCGTGGACGGCCCCCTGCCGATCGACGACATCGAGCAATCGGCCACGATCAACTGAGCAACAGCCGCAGCGACATCCGATGGACACCGATAGGGAGAACGAGCATGGGCAGCACCAGCAAGGTCGTCAGCATGTCAGCCCTCGTCGGCGGCTTGGCGACGATGATCTCGATCGCGGCCGGTTCGGCGGCGGCGGAACCGCAGGACTGCGTAGTGAACCAAGGGCCGACCGGTGCGACGGCGCATTGCGGTGGCGATGGCAGCTACATCCTGGAGGTGGACTGCTTCGGCATGAGTCTCGCCTCAGGCCAGCTGTTCGGCCCATATTTCAAGGCGGACACCGGATTCGCCGACCAGCCCGGCATCCAGGCGGGCCGGGAGTGCATGATGCCGACCACGCTCGGACAGATCGGGATCGCGACCGGCGCGCGGATTACCCAGGTACCGACCCGCCCCGCCCTGCCGAACAACGCATACGAATACGACCGAGGCCGACGCTGATCGCGCCCCCGCATTCCACCGGCGGTTACGGCGCTTGCACGAATGTGAGCCGGGAGCGCTTGCGCAGGGTGAATCCCAAAGTCTCGTAGAGGCTTATCGCGGTGGTGTTGTGGGCGACCGCGTGCAGGAACGGGGTGTCGCCGCGGTCGCGGATGCCGGCGCCCACCGCGCGGATCAGGCGGGTGGCGAGGCCGCGGCCGCGGAAGGCGGCGTCGGTGCAGACGGCGCTGATTTCGGTCCAGCCCTGTGGGCGCAGGCGTTCGCCGGCCATGGCGATCAGTCTGCCCTCGGATCGAAGGCCCAGGTAGGTGCCCATTTCGATGGTTCGGGGTGCGAACGGGCCCGGCTCGGTGCGGCCGATCAGTTCGAGGATCTCGGGGACGTCGGCCGGGGTGAGTACCTCGAGGTCGGGGTCGTGGGCGACGCGTAGGCCCGAACCGTCCATCTGCACCGATTCGATGGTGTCGAGTGTTTTCCAGCCGTCGGGCGGTACGTGTCCGTGGCCGCGCAGTGCGGTGACGCCGCCCGGTCCGAGCAGGGTGGCCAAGTCAGCCCAGTCCTGTTCCTCCAGGACGGGTGGATGCCCGAAGAACCGGGCGACCTCGGGGTCGTAGCGCCCGATCCGGCCCTCCCATGCGGCGAACCGCCGGTGTACACCGCGCAGTGACGACCGCACCGGGTCATCCAGCGGGTGCAGCGAGGTTTCGACATCTACGACCGACTCCGTGGTCAAGGCACACTCCTCCGCATCAGGCGTCCGACCACAAGACGTTAGCGGGGCGTACTACTACCCGAACCGGTTGCACTCATCCGGATTCCGATACCCGGTACCCGATCAGGGATGTGCCGGGGAGATTCCGGAGGCGGGGTTGGGGGTGGCGACCGGATGTGTGTGATCGAGGCCGGCGAGACGATTGACTGCATGCGGAAGCCTTCTTTGAAGTATCAAATGCCCTGGGGGATCGCGGTTCTGGTGACAGCGGCCAGTGCCTTCGGGTTGGTCGGGGTGGCCGAGGGGACGGCTGCGGCGAGTCCCGGCGACTGTCTGTGGGCGGGAACGGCCCATGCACAGGGCGCGACGGTGGTGGCCGGGGGCTGGAATTTCAGCTGTGGGACAGGGGCTTCCGGTGTGCCGCGGTGGTCTCGGGGAGCAGCCGTGAGCGGGGCGAGCACGGTGGCGAATCCCGGCGCCCTCACGAACCCGGCGGGGTTGTTCAGTGTCGGAGCCATACAGCCGGGGACCGAGTACAACGACTACTGTGTCGGCGCTCAACTGGTCGACGGCAATGAGGCCATGTACGAGGCCGTATCCGATGGCGGGCAACTGTTCTGGAAGGCCGCGGGCCCGATTTCGCAGTGGACCTTCGACGCCGGTAGCGGACCGGCGCGGCGGTCACAGCCCGCGCAGGTCTGCGATCCCGGACCTACTCTCTGGCCCGAGACGAAATAGCCACCGGAATCCGCCGATGCGGCCGGTGACGATTCTTGCCGGGTCGCTGATCGGGTCTGCCGCCGTCATCGATCTCGGCCGCGGCCTGCCGTTCACTGTCGGTTATCGCGGCGAGTCCCTCACCTGTAGGGGTTCGCTGCGGAAATTCGAGAACTACCGATGGTGATGGAGGCGTTGACCACCTTGGCGCTGGCGATCGGCCAGGTCACCTTCTATAGTCGCCCGCCGAACAGTGGTCGCAGGAGTCCACGGAGTAACGGTCAGGCGGGTCCGCGGCGTCGGTGGCGGCCGACCGTGACCGGTGCCGCCAGGGCCGCGGCAGGGAGCTGGTCGGTGGGGGAATCGAGCAGGCTGCGCAGGTAGTCGCAGAATGCTTCGACCGACCCGTAGCGGGCCAGTACCTCATTGATGAGTTGCCGGACGCTCGCCGCGGTTATCGCCTCGACCGGCTCGCTACCCCTGACCTCGCCGCTGTCGCGGCCCGACAGTGTCACCCTGGGCATTCTGCAGGACCGGGCGCGATCCCTCTCCGAGCCACGGGGACCGATTGCGCCAAACACGGCCGGCACGCGCCAAACACGGCCATACGCGCCCCGATTCGGCAAACCGCTGCAGACCCAGGTCAGGTGAGGTTGCGGAGGATGAAGTCGGCGATGGTGGTGCTGACTTGTTCGGGGTGGTCGGCGGGCTGGTGGGTGGCTGCGATGTTGACGTCGGTGTGGGTGTAGTTGTCGAGGTAGATGGTGTCGGCGGGGAAGAGGGGTTTGGCTACGGCGATCCAGGATTTGGTGCCGACGGTGGTGAGGACGGGGCGTTGGCGGATGCGGTCGTTGAAGCGGATGGGGGCGAGGTCGGCGGTTCGGGTTCCGGTGAAGGCGGATTGGATGTCTATGAGGAAGCGGGGGGAGAAGTAGGGGTCGAGGAAGCCTAGGGATTCGCCGGGGGCGGTGGAGAGGGCGGTGGACAGGTCGTGGATGCTGACGACCTCGGATCCGGGTGGGGCGTAGTCGATTCCGTCCAGTTGGTCGTAGTCGCGCCAGGTGTAGAGGGCGGTTTTGTCGGTGGGGATCATGCGCGGGCCGCGGCCGGTGACGGCGCTCAGCGGTGAGGCCGGGTTGTCGGGCCAGGGTACGGTCTTCGCGGTCACCGGGCCGCCGTCGAGAGCGCCGATGCCGAACTGCATGGGGCCGACGTTGAGGGTGTGGTCGCCCAGCAGCATGCCGAGCAGGGCGGTGTTGGTGAAGCGGAAGTCGCGCAACGTATTACCTCCACCGAAAAGGTCGGCGTAGGTTCCCGCGAAGGCGAGGCGGGTGGAGATCTCGTCGATCCAGTCCGCGGGCAGGCGGCGGTGCAGGTCGGTTTCCTCGTCCGGGGCGTAGTGGGCGGCGGCTCCCAGTGCGGCGAGCAGGGTGTAGAAACGCGGTTCCACATAAGGGATTCCGGTGAAACTCACCGGAAGAATCCCGGCGTGCAAGGCCGCGACCTGAGCCTGATACGACAGGCCACTGCCCAATCCAGCGGTCTCGCGCAGCAACGGAATCGACTGCAAGGCAAGCGGGTCGGTGGAGATCAGTGAATCTATGCCCAGGAACGCCGCACACTGGTTGTATCCGGCGTTCTCTTCGCCACCGCCGAAATCCCATGCTGCGAAGGCCCCTGCGACCAGGCCGCCGTCGGAGGTGCCGCCGCAGAATGCTTTGGCGCGCCGGATATCCGGGTCGGGCAGCTCGCGGGTGAGCACGGTGTGCATGTCCTCGACGTAGCGGGCGAGGCCGATGTCGGCGAGCCAGCCCAGCTCGGCATTCGAATGGAATCCGGCGAAGCGGTGTCCTTCGACGGCCTTGTCCCCGTAGTAGTAATCGAAGGCGACCCGGCCATCGTGCGCATCGGCGGCCGCGTGCAGGCCGGTGTCGTCGAACAGACAGGTGGTGCGGCGCGGCTGCGACCACCATTCGATCCGCTTGCCCCGTGCGCCGAGTGCGTGAATCGTGTTGCGTGCCAACAGGCCCATCGAGGTCGCCCCCAGCCAAGCACCGACCTGGGACAGCACCACCGCGTCCGCCTGCTGCGGATCGGCCGGGCCGGAAGCGGGCCGGTAGCGCAGGTATTCGACCCAATCACAGGCGGCCGGATGCGGCAGAGCACCGGCGGGCAGCGGATCGAACAGCCGTACATGGCTGACGGTGATATCCCCGTCCGCCTCCACGATCGTCTCGGTGCGCACCTCGTCGGGCACCGGTGCGGCCAAGGCGTGAATCGGTACCAGCGCCGCACACAGAGCCGGTATCACCCAGCGCGCGAACCTCTTTCGCGTGACCATTGTTCCTTCCCGGTAGTCAGCGACGGGTCAGTTCGACCAGCGCATCGGCGGCGGTGGGACTCCCGTCGTTCGACGGCGCGCCGCTGAACGGGAAGTCGAGATGCCGCAGGTTGGTGAGATAGGTGGTCGGTTCGGCGTCGATACCGAAGATCGAGGCCAGCTGCCACAGTCCGCTGGCCAGCCGGACGTACGGCACGCGGGACAGATAGTCGGGATGCCGCAGCGCCGCGAGATCACCGGACTTGGCGCCGAGCACGCCGTACACGATGTCCATCGCCGTGCGGACCGTGTCGTACGGCGAACCCACCGCGAGCTCGCCGCCACCGAAGTAGTAGGCGAATTGCTCCATGTCGCAGACCTTTTCCTGCGGCGTCGCGAACGGCTGTCCGCCCGCATCCGGGGCCGCCGGTTCGTCGGCGAGGGTGTCGTAGTTGCGCCAGCCGTTGAGCCGCCCGGCCGGATCCGCGGGCACCACCTGGGGTCGCACGATCGTCCTGAGCTGCGGGCCGACCATCGGCAGATCGGTGAACCAGGACAGCGGCACCGGCATGTTCCGCTCCACGACCGGTCCGTCGTAACTTCCGAGCCCCGCCGAGAACGGCGTGGGATTGGTATTGCTGTCGATCAGCGAGGCGAGCATGGCCTGGTTGGTCAGCCGCCAGTCGCGGAAGTCGGGACGGACGGGCTGGAACAGATCCCGGGAATACAAGGCGGACAACCCGATATCCCAGGCCGGTGCCCGCGGCAGGTTGCGCGGCAGTTCGCTCTCCGCGGTCGGCTCGAACCGGGTGGCGATGCCCGCGATGCTCACCAGCTGGAACAGCGTATTGGTCTCGATCCCGCTCAGCCCGAGCAGCGCCTGCGCGATACCGGTGAGCGCGGGATCGACCAAGCCGAGATTCACCGCATACGGCAACAGACCGGAGCCCAGTAGATCCGTGGCGGCCTGATACGTCAGCCCGGTCAGGTGATCGACGACCCACTTCAGCGCGGGCACCCGCCCCAGGTCCGCGGGGTCGAGCTGCATCGGCGCGTCCAGCACCCACAGGCCCGCGACCTCGTCGTATCCGGCGTGCCCGGCGAAATCCCAGGCGGCGAAGTAGGCGGTGAGCGGACCGCCCAGGGAATGACCGCCCAGATAGATCTTCTGTTTGCGCACAGCGGGATCCGGGATCTCCCGCGAGTTGATGTACTGCCAGTCCTCGACGATGGATCTGACGCCCAGGTCCTTCAGGAACGCCTGCTGACCGACCGGGACGACGCCACCGTAGGTGCGCCCGTCCACGGTGCCGCCGTGGAAGTAGTAGTCCATGGCGACCCGATAGTCGTGCTGTTCGACGGCGGCGACCATCCCGGTCCGATCGTCGAGGCAGCTCGGCCGCCGCTGCATCGCCCAGAACTCCCCGTGCTTGCCGGTCCGGGCCAGGGCATGCAGGGTGTTCTCCGCGATCGGCCCCAAAGACCTTGGCCCGCCGATGAATCCGGGCTGGCCGGAGTAGATGACATCGGCGTCGGCCGGGTCGTCGGGACCGTCGGCCATGCGCAGGCGCAGATACGACAGGGTGTCGCAGCGTGCGGGATGCGGTCCGGCCGAGGCCGGAAGCGGTGCGGCCCAGGTGACTTCACTGACGATGAGGTCACCGCGCCGATCCAGGACCGTCTCCCGACGCTCCGGCTCCGCGTGTGCCGCGGCCGTGCACAGCGCGGTGGTCGTCATGGTCGCCGCGAAAAGCGCGATCGCGATGGTCGCTCGCATCCGAACCCCCTGGCCTCTCAGTGCCCGCCCGAACCTGTGCCGCGCCCGTCATCGGCGCTGCCGGTGACGCCGAGCGGCAACAGATTCGGCGGATTCGAGCTGCCGAAGGCCGGCGGCGTACCCGTCGCCTGCGCTTGTCCGGGCGGCGTGTTCACCAGATCCGTGATGAAGCTCGTGATCCGGGAGCTGTACGGATCGGGCCCGCCATTGTTCTGCACCGGTGCGGCACTGCCGATGTCGTAATGCACCGGCCCCTCGACGAATTCGGTGTTGTTGGGGAACAACGGCGAAACCAGCGCCCCTTCGAGGCTGTCCTTCGACCAGATCGTCAGCGACGGCAGCGCATTGGCCTCGTCGACATGCCGAACGCCCGACAGATCCTGGTTCCGCGCCCCGAACCAGATCATGATCTGGTCCGCCACCGTCCATTTCAGCGCCATGTACGGATTCGCCCAGCCGAGCGGGCTGCCGACCTGCCGGGCGAAGTAATCGATGTCCACGAAATGCTTGGACGGATCGGCATACGGCAACCCATCCAATTGATCGAACCTGCGCCAGGTGTACAGCACGGAATGATCGGTTGGGCCGACACGATTGGTGGTGCCGGTGATGGTCGCCAGGTATTTACCGAGAATAGGGATATTCGGCAGAATATTGCCCGGCAAGGGCGCTTCTTTGAGAACCACCGGCCCGCCGTCGAGCACCCCGACGCTGTACGGCGGGTAGGGGATGTTCACGGCGGTATTGCCCACCAACTCACCGAGGAAGGCCCGGTTGGTGAACCGGAAGGTGTCGATTCCATTGGTGCCCAACAGAATATCGGCCCAGTTGTTGGGGAAATTCACCCGCAGACTGATGTTCAGGAATATGTCCCGCATGGCCAGCCTGTTGAGATCGGTTTCGTCATCCGGCTGGTAGGTGGCCGCGATTCCGGCAATCGAAACGAGCGTCCACCAGCGCGGGCTGAACATGAACCCCAGCGTCGGGGTCGTCGGGAACAGCGCCAGCCGATCGCCGCCGGGCAGATTCACGCCGAGATGGAACAACGCCAGATAGATGCTGTAGACCACGGAGGCGACCGCGCCGAAAATGTCGCCAGCCACCGGAATACGTTGCAGCCCAGCCGGATCGACGGCCGGGACGGCCTCGGGAGTGATCAGCGCCCGGCACTGCCGGTACCCGGGATCACCGTTGAAATCCCAAGCGGCGAACGCGGCCTCCCACAGCCCGCCGTCCGAGGTGCCCAGGCAGAACGTGCGGTCCTGGCGGAAAACGGGATCCGGCAGATCCCGGCTCATGATCGTGTACTGGTCCCGAACGGTCTGCGCGAGCGCCATATCGGAGACCTCGGGCATATCCCAGTCGGCCTTGAATCCGCCGAACCTCTTGCCGTCGATCTCCTTGCCCTCGAAGTAGTAATCCCACGCGACGTGGTAATCCCGCGCGTCATTGGCGGCCTGCAGCCCGGTCCGATCGAACATGCAGATATTGCGCGGATGAACGGCCCAGAACTCGGCTTTCTCGCCGGTATCCCGCAATTGGTGCTCCAGGTTGCGGGCCAATCCGTCCAGGCTGTATCCGGCCATCAGCGCCGCGGGCTGACCGATGATCACGGCATCGGCCTGCTGTGGATCCTCCGGTCCGTCCGCCAGTCGATACCGCAGGTAGGTGAGGTAGTCGCAAGCCGGGGCATGCCGGGCCGCGCTCGGCGGCAGCGGCGCGTACCTGGTCACCTCGCTGACGATCAGACCATCGCCCGTCTGCACGACCCGCTCGGTGCGCTCCGGCGGATCCGCTTCCGCGGGTGCCACGGTGATCGGAAGCAGCAGGGCTGCGAGCACCAGAATGGAGAGTCTTCTCACCGATTCCTCCGGAGCGACAACGCGATTGGATCCACGACCCACACGACCCGTGGCGTCAAACCGTAATCCCGCGGCCGGACCCGCCGGTTGGCCCGGACCGCCACAGCTTTGACCCGAGCGGACAACGGCGGCGGCCCGGATGAGGGCCGACGAATCGGAGCGGCGGTACGCTCGCGTCGAAATCAAAGGGAATTGGCCAAATCGAGGGAGAGCGTTGATGACTGAGGCGTTTGTGCTCGGTGGTGTCCGGACACCGTTTGCCCGGTACGGAGGTTCGCTATCGCATTTGCGGACCGATGACCTGCTCGGGATGACCATGAAAGGCGCGTGCGAACGGGTCGGGGTCGAGCTCGATCAAATCGAGGACATTGTCGCGGGGTGCGTGAATCCCGCGCACGAAGGCATGGGCGATGTCGCGCGGTGGGGCGCACTGGCGGCCGGGTTCCCGGACAGCGTGGCCGGGGTGACGATCAACCGGTTCTGCGGATCGTCGTTGAGTGCCACCGTCAATGTGGCGCATGCGATCAAGGCCGGAGACCTGGGAGTCGGAATCGCGTGCGGCGTCGAATCGATGTCACGGTCGGGATGGGCATTCATGAAGGGGGACTCGCCGTTCGGGCCGCGCGGGCCCGTCATCCTGCTCGACACCATGTGGGCCGGAGCGGGCGGCCCCGCGAACCCGGCCCTCCTGGCGCGCAATGCCTACATCGGCATGATCGAGACCGCGCAGAACGTGGCCGACCGCTACGGGCTGACGCGCGAGGAGATCGACGCGTTCGCGCTGCGCACGCAGCGGAATGCCAAGGCCGCCAGGGATTCCGGGCGACTGGCCAAGGAGATCATGCCGGTCGAGATCGCGGCCACCAGGAAGACCCCGGCGCGGCTGTTCGAGCACGACGAGTTCATCCGCGACACCACCGCGGAGCAGCTCGCGGCCCTGCCCGCGCAGCCGGGCACCACGCAGATGACCGCCGGGAACTCCACACCGCTGACCGACGGGGCCAGCGCCCTGATCCTCGCCTCGGGCGAACGTGCCGCGCAGCTCGGCGTCGAACCGCTGGCCCGGATCGTGTCCTCCGCGGTCTACGGCATCGACCCGCTGTACATGGGCCTGGCGCCGGCCTGGGCACTGCCGCTGGCGATCCAGCGGGCGGGCCTGACACCCGAGCAGATCGACGTGTGGGAAGTGCACGAGGCCTTCAGCGCCCAGGCCCTCGGCGTGCTGCGCGAGTTGCCCAACCAGCTCGGCGGTTTCACCATCCCCGACGAAAAACTCACCCCCAACGGCGGCGCGGTCGCCATCGGACACCCCTTCGGCGCCACTGGCGCCCGCTACGTCCTGACCCTGGCCACCGAACTCCGCGAGCGCAATGCCCGCTACGGCGCCATCGGCGTCTGCATCGGCTCCGGCCAGGGCGTCGCCATCGTCCTCGAAAACCCCTCCGCCACAGCCTGACACCATCGGCGAGCCGAATCGGATCGGCCGGTAGCTCGGGACGCCTCCGCGAGAGGCTCCCGAGCTGCCGGCCGATCGGCTTTCGGTCGAGTCTTGCACTGCGCAAGCTCTCACCGTGGCGTGATTCGAGGGCTGATTCAGGGTGTGACCGGGCGACGCTTGACTCTTGTGAATCAAGATGATTCGATCTGAATCATCATGGTTCCAGTGAATCGACCCGCAGGGGGCGCGAGCATCGCGGCGGTTAACGCCGCGAGTTCGGTTGCGCGCCAATCGCGCCCGGCCCAGCAGTTGGGCACGGAGCTGCGACGGTTGCGGGACATTGCCGGAATCTCGGGGCGGGAGTTGGCGAAACGGGTCGGGATCAGTCAGTCGACTTTGTCCCGGATCGAAGCGGGCACCGTGGTGCCGCCACTACCCCAGGTGCTCGACTGGGCCAAAGCGGTTGGGGCGGAGGCGGATTCTCAGAGTTCGCTACGCACGCTCACCGAGGCGGCGCACTCGCCCGAGGTGCGCGACTGGACGACCTCGCTGGCCGGCCGCCCGCACCTGCAGGACGATGTCCGGGCCTTCGAGGAAGACGCGCACGTGGTGCGGAACTTCCAGCCCGCGCTGGTGCCCGGCCTACTACAGACCGCCGAGTACGCCCGCCGGGTGTTCGCGACCTTCGATCCGCCCTATTCGCCCGATGCCGCGGCCGCCGCGCTCGCGGCGCGACTGGATCGCCAGCGGGTGCTGTACGACCCCGCCAAGCACTTCGAATTCCTGATTACCGAAGCGGCCCTGCGCTTTCGGCCCGGCCCGCATCGCGTGCTGCTGGCCCAGCTGGACCGGATCATCTCGATCGAGACCCTCGATACCGTCACCATCGGGGTGATTCCTCAGGACATCGAGGCCAGTACCACCATTCCGCACGGTTTCGTGATCTACGAGAACGAGGATCACGCCCTCGCCTCCGCCGAACCGATCCCCGGCAGCATGGTGACCCGCGGCCCCGAACTCGTCGACGCCCATCGCCGCCGCTGGGACGCCTTGACCCGAATGGCGGTCTTCGACGCCGAAGCCCGTTCATTTCTCAGCGACCTCCGGGACGAAATCCACCGTGTCGCAACCGATTGACCATTTTCCAGCGGCCGTCGAGGGGTCGGCCGCACGTGGGGGTGGTGGTGTCGCAGTAAACCCGCTGCGACACCACCTTCACGTCAGTCCCCGAAGTCGAACTCACCGGCCCGGACACCCGACGTGAACGCCCGCCACTCGGAGCGCGTGAACCACAGCGTCGGGCTGTGGCGATCCTTCGAGTCGCGCACCGCGATCTGTCCTTCGTGGTACGCGACCTCGACGCAATCGCCGCCGCCGTAGCTGAAACTGCTCTTCGCGAACCTGGGGCCGCAGTGGCCCCCGCGAATCATATTGCGGTTCATGGCATTCATTCCTTCCCCCCGAGGGTCACTCCCCATGACCCATTCGGTGTATCGTTTACGACTGACACAGTGCTATCCGAACCACCGGTAGCGCAACCGAATTCGTGTGGTCCTGCGCGCCGGCACATCGAAATGCTCATGAGCGCAACACTACGGCGACCCACCGACAACTTCCGTTGCCCGGATCGCACGTACGAGTCGCACCTGCGATATGTAATTTTGCTATGCCTCGGCCCAGCCTTTCAGTAGGAACAGCGGTAGGAACTCGGACGGGACGAACAGGCGGTCCTCCGGCAGCGGGATCTCGATATACCGATGCGGCGCAAGCAGTTTGCCGTCCGTAGCGTTCAGGTCGATGACCCAGCGATCGGGACCCGTGCGGACCGTTTGCCCGCCCCGCTCGGCCACCCGGCCCAGATAGCGGAGTTCGAACGGCAGCAGGCGCAGCGGATCGGCGGTCTCGAAGACGCCGTCGTGGGCGGCACGGGCGGCCTTGACCGATTGCCGGGCCGCATCCAGCCGCGGATCGCTGATCGGTTGCCCCGGAACGGGAACGGCGTCGGTCAGCACGGGTTGCCTGCGGAACGGATCGATATTGGGCCAGATGAAGTACGGCGTGACGAACCCGCCCGCCAGCAGCCGCTCGTTGTAGGTCAGCGGATGCGATTGCCCCTTGGGGACATCGACATTGAGGTAGCAGAGGAAGCGGCCGTACCGGTCGATCACATCGGTGGCGAAGGCCAGGAAGAAACGAAAGTCCTCCAGGGTCGCGCCCTTGTCGGTGCGATCCTTGTCGACCAGCCCCTCCAGCACCTTCGTCGCCACCCCGGCATGCTTGGCGTGATTGGCCGCGCAGCCGGCGCCGAGCCGGGCCCGCAGATCGGCCAGCAGCGGCGCGGCCAGCGGCGGATCGAACGGCGGCGTCCCCGCGGCGAACGGATCGTTCAGGAAGTCCGCCCACTGCGGTGACCCGATGGAGCGGAAGGTCTTCGGCGCGTCCGGCAGGGTGAAACTCACCTCCGGGGCGTCCATGCCGAGCAGGCGGGTGCTCACATTGCCCGCGGGATCGATGGAGACGGTGTCGCCGTCGTGCACCGCCCGGGCGACGGAATCGACGGTCCCATCGGGTGCGCGCCCGAGCCCGGCGTGCGCGACGGTGAGTCCGCTCCGGGTCTGTTCGACTGCCTTGGACATGATGGTCTTCTTTCGAGCGGGAGTCTTGCCCGCCGCTCCGAGGAGCGGCATGACCTCATCATTGCCCCGCGCGCAACGCCGATAACGCGTAGCCAACTACCCGAATCGACGCGTAGCCGGGGCCGCGCACCGAGTAAGGCGAACCGAGTAGCGAGTGCTGCGCGCCCCGGCGGCAAGTGCTGTGTGCCCCAGTAATTCGGGGCTTCCTGTCCGAATCCCGCCCACCGAGCAACTGCTTGCCCATAAAGTGAAACAGCATTATTTTGCTTGACCTGTAGGCGCGACGAGGATGTGCATTGACCAGTTCCTGGACCCCGGGCAGGGCGTTTCACCTGCTGCGCGTGGCCGCCGTGGGCGTCCTCGCCGCGGCGGCTTCGGTGGGTACGGCCGATGCCGAGCCCGCTCCGGCCCCGGGCCGCACGCTGGTCGTGCTGGGTGATTCCTACACGGCGAACCCGCCGTGCGATGCGATATTCGTGAAATGCGTGGACCCGGACACTACGGGTCTGCGTGCCTGCCTGCACGGGCCGACCTCGTGGCCGGTCCAGCTCGGCGCGCTGATGGGCCTCGATCCCGAAGACCTCGAGAACAATTCGTGCTCGAGCGCCACGATCGACACCGGGCCGACGACCTCGACCGGCGAAACGGTCCCGGGCCGCGACGGATTCACCCTGGCCCAGGAGGCGCTCGCGGCCGCGAAGAACGGATCGTTCGGTCCGCGCACCCGGGTGGTCGCGATCCAGCTGGGCTTCAACGACGCCTGGCCCAAGGACGGTGCGGTCACCCCCGCGGCCTCGAGCGTGTTCACCTGCGTATTCGACCTCCTGCGGGGCTGTGACGAGAACGCGGTCGCCGAGGACCGGTGGCCCGATCCCGCCGCGGTCACCGGCCCGGCCTACGCCGACCGCGTGCGCAAGGTCGTCGAGTACGTGAAGTACTACGCGCCCAACGCGAAGATCGAACTGGTCGGTTATCCCGAGGTGATGCCCGCGGGCTCCGGGCAGTGGTGCGCCGACTTCCTCGGCACCGCCCGCTGGGTCCAGCCGCGGGCCCGCGCCATGGTCGAGTACTGGAATCGCCTGCAGGATGCCGAGCGCTATGCTGCCGGTTCGCTGGGCATCGATTTCGTCGATGTGAAGCCGCCGACCGCCGGTCACGACCTCTGCTCCCCCGATCCGTGGTTCAACGGATTCCTGGATCCGCAACACGGCGGTCTGCCCTTCCACCCCTCGGCCCGCGGGGACGCCGCCGTGGCCGCCGCCGTCTACGGCCATGTCGCACAGACCAACTGACCCGGCCCCAACCCAGGTCGAGCACCGCCACCGGAGAAGTAATGACGCTGACCTACACCCCCGAGTCCGAATCGACCTCCGCGCCGCCGCTTTTCGCGTGGCGCGGCGTCCTGCTGGTCTCGGGCCTGATCACGCTGGTCTGGTCGGTCTCCGCGGCGCGGTTCCAGCTGGCCGGTGACGAGCTGTACTACCTGGCGTGCGGGCGGCGGCTGGCGGTCAGCTACGTCGACAACGGTCCGGCGATCCCGCTGATCGCCCGGCTGTGCGATCTGATCGCGCCCGGATCGGTGATCGCGTTGCGCATTCCCGGACTGCTGTTCCTCATCGTGGTATCGGTCCTGACCGCCGCGGTGGCCTTCGAATGCGGTGCGCGGCCGCGGTATCAGCTGCTGGCCGCGGCGGGCTACGCCGCCTCGCCGTTCATCTTCGCCTACACCGTGCTGGACAGCGTCGCCTTCGATGTGGCCTGCCAGGCGTTGATCATCTGGCTGCTGGTCCGCTGGGTGCGCACCCGCCGGGACCGGTTGCTCATCGCGGCAGGCGTCGCCGCTGCGATCGACGTACAGGACAAATGGCTGGTGCTCATGCTGGGCGCGTGCGTCGCCTTCGGCATCCTCGTCGCCGGACCCCGGGAGATCCTGCGCCGCCCCGCCCTGTGGCTCGGACTGCTGATCCTCGCTGCCGCGATGACTCCCGCCCTGCTCTGGCAGGCGTCCCACGACTGGCCGCAGCTGGCGACCAACCACGCCATCGCCCAGGAGACCTCGGGCAGCGACGGCGGCCAGCTCGGCACCGTCATCGCGATCATGGTGGTCACCGGCTTCCTCGGCGGCGGTCTGGGCGTGCTCGGCTTGTACGGCCTGGCCCGCTCGCCGAAACTGCGGCCGTATCGATTCGTACTGATCGCGGCCTTGCTCATGGTGGTCCTGGTGGTCGCGTCGCACGGCCGGTCCTACTACGTCGCCGGAATCGTGCCCGCGATCCTCGGCGCCGGCGCGGCGGTGCTGTCCGGGCTGCTCGACACCCCCGGCGCCCGCTCCCCGCTGCGGCGGCTGTTCACCGGATTGACCGTGCTCACCGCGATACTGGCCGCGTTGCTGGCGATGCTGCCCTATCCGAAGAGCTGGATCCACGCGACCACCATTGGTTACTGGGGATTCCTGCAGCACTACGGCAATGACGACTGGGCCGACCTGGCCGACGCGGTGCACACGGTGGCCATCGGCCTGCCGCCCGCCGAGCGATCGAACGCCGTGGTCGTCGCGGCGGCCTACAACCAAGCCGGCGCCCTCGACCAGTACGGCCGGTTCCAATGGCTCCCGCCGGCGTACAGCCCCAATCGCGGCTTCGCGCAATGGGGTCCACCGCCGGACTCGGCCACCACCGTGCTGTGGGTCGGCCCCAACGACGGACCCGAGAAGCGTGCCTTCCTGGCCAATTTCGCCCGGACCACGCCCGCGCTGCGGATGGACAACCCACTCGGCATCGCCGGCGAGAACCACAACATGACGGTCTGGATCTGCCGCGATCCACTGGTACCCATGTCGGTTGCCTGGCCGAAGTTGACCTATATGGTTGTCCCACCGGCGACTTGAGATAGCCGACACATTCATAGAGGATTTGCATGATCAATTTCAGGACCCGCGGCCGAGCCGTGTTCCCGCTACGGCTGGCCGCCGCCGTCGCCATGCTCGCCGCGACCGGCTCGATAGGCACCGCCGCCGCCGACGAACCGACCCCGGCGGCAGGCAAAACACTGGTGGTGCTGGGTGATTCGTTCGCCGCGAACCCCGCCTGCGACGGTGTCCTGGTCAGATGCGACGGCAACAACGACCCCGCGTCCCACGAGTGCCTGCACCGCGACACCTCCTGGCCCGTCCAGCTGAGCGCGCTGATGGGTGTCGCCCCAGCCGATTTCGAGAACGCCACCTGCACCAACGCCTCGATCGACAGCGGCCCGGTGACCTCCTCCGGGCAGAAGGTCCCCGGCCGCGACGGATACACCCTGTCGCAGCTGGCGATCAAGGCCACCAAGAACGGCGCGTTCGGTCCGCGCACCAAGGTGGTGGCGATCCAGTTGGGCGCCAACGACGAATGGCCCCGCGACACCGCGACCGCCGCCGACGCCCCCACCCAGCTGGCCTGCGCGTTCAACACCACCCAGGGCTGCGATCCGGACGCGGTGGCCCAGGGCCGCTGGCTCGACCTGAACGCGGTCACCGGGCCCGCCTACGCGGACCGCATCCGCAAGGTCGTCGAGTACATCAAGTACTACGCCCCGAACGCCACCATCCAGCTGGTCGGCTATCCCGAACTGGCGCCGGAGAGTTCGGCCACCTGGTGCCTCGACATCATGGGCGTCTACCGCTACGTGCAGCCGCGCGGCGGCGCCATCACCGCCTACTGGAACCGCATCAACGACGCCGAACGCGAAGCCGCCCAGATCCTTTCGATCGATTTCGTCGACTCCCGGATCCCCACCGCCGGCCACGGCCTGTGCTCCCCCGACCCTTGGCTGCTCGCCGTCATGGATCCCCGGGTCAGCCTGGTCGGCCTGCCGTTCCATCCGACCCCGCGCAACGACACCGCTGTCGCCGCCGAGGTCTACAGCCACCTGGCGCCGACCCGCTGATCCCGCACCTCCGGAGTCTTCTTCACCTCGCGGACAACGAGATACGACAGCAGTCCGATCGGAGAGAAGAAGATGGTGAGGAACAGGATCGGCGAGGTCAGGAACGCGGAGATCCGGCGGTCGCGGCTGTCCAGGTAGATCCAGCGGCCGATGAACAGATCGAAGCCGATGAGGTGTGACCAGGTGGCGGCGGATCCCGGTGCGCTGCCCAGCAATTCGGTCAGCGTGGTGAGATCGGGGCGCGTCATCGCGGTGAAGAACTGGGAGAAGTGCGGCAGCATGATCACCAGGTAGATCAGCAGCGGTGGGACCGCGATCAGCGGCGAGGCAACGAGTTTCGCGGTCCACCGATGCCCCGGGGCGAAGATCATGGCGGCCCAGAACGGGGCGGCCAGCCAGAAGACGAGGTTGAACAGGGTGGTGGTCATCGACGCACCGCCCAGACGGTGGCGGCGGCGGTCGCGGCGGCGATGACGGCCAGCGCGATGAGGGTCGGCGCTTGTGGATGCACTATCGACTCCCCGCGTAGCGCCTGCCAGGTCACCAATCCCAGCAGTGCGGTGTACGCGCCGGTCGCGACGGTGACGAGGGTTGCTCGCGTACGTACCTCGCCGAACGACCGCGAGCGGTGCGCCAGCAGTTCGAACGCGATGACGATCAGCGGAATCACCTGCAGGGCATGGATTCCCACGAAATGCGGAATCCGCAAATCCCCGCCGACGGTGCTCCATCCGAGCAGCGGCAGTCCCGGCCCGCCGTCGGCCAGGCCCACGGTGTGCGCGCCCGAGATGGTGCGCGGAACGTCGTGCTGGCCCGCCTTGGGCCCGACCATCAACAGCCCCAACCCCATTCCGATCAGGGACAGCACGGTCCCGTAGCGGAACGCGAGGTTGCGCGCCCGGTCCGGGCCGGGGTTGCGGAACAGCACCACCGCGATCACCGCGGTGGCCAGCCACAGCGCGCCGATCGACGCGGCCATCACGTACCAGATCGTGCTGTTCAGGGGCGAGCTCACATTGAAATGGCTGGTGGTTCCGCGCACCACCTGGATCACGATGGCGACCATCTCCACGCCCAGCATGACCGCGGCCACGGTCCCGGCCCGTTCGGCGAGGCGCCGCCCCCTGGGTAGCTGCGGAATGAGCCAGGCCCAGGTCACCGCGTAAATCAGCACGGAGAGAGCGAATTTCGCCGGTTTGTCCCAGGCGGGCAGGCCGGTGATGACCCGATGGTCGATCACCATCCCGCCCACGGAGAACACCACCAGCGCGAACATGGCCGCCGCCAGCCACAGCAGCGGGAGATGCCAACGCGATCGAAGGGGAACAGGGGTGACAGCCGCGATACTCATAATGGATAGCGTAATTATCGATAGTGACACTGTCCATAATGAGTTCGCGGCAAATACCCGGTCCGACCGGTCAGTTTGCTCAGGCGGGCTCGGTCAGCCGTGCGGCGGGAACTGCCCGTTCGCGGTGACCTTGGTGCCGTTCAAGGTGAAGGTGACGACGCTCGGCCCGCCCTTCGGGCAGCACATGGCGTCATTGTCATTGAGCCAGTGATAGGTCAGCGACAGGCTCGTCCGCGTCTTGCCGGTGATCATCGTGTACATGTACGGATCCGAGGTCGCGGTCCCGAGGTAAGTGCCATTGGTGAAGAACAGCACGTGGGTATAAGGGTGGTTGACGTTCGAGCTGACCTCCAGCCACGACAGCACCCCGTCGCAGCCCGAGGAGATCTTGTCCTCACTGGCTTGCCCGGTCTGCCACTTCCCCACCGGCGGCGGGGACAGCTTGGC
Source organism: Nocardia concava NBRC 100430 (assembly GCF_000308815.1). Classification (GTDB taxonomy): domain Bacteria; phylum Actinomycetota; class Actinomycetes; order Mycobacteriales; family Mycobacteriaceae; genus Nocardia; species Nocardia concava. The sequence continues at coordinate 19,563 of NZ_BAFX01000047.1, read as the reverse complement.
GATCGCGTCTTGCGCGAGACCGGAATTCAGGTCGAAACACAGTCCGTGCCCACTCCCGTTCGGCGCGGCCTGTTGCTGGGCCGCCGCGGGCACCGTCGTCGTGGAGCCCCCCGCCGAGGACGTGTCCTGACAACCGCTGACGCCGAACACCGCCCCGGCCGCCATCGCGACCACCGCTATTGACCTGGCCTTCATGAATCCCCTCCGGTCTCGCTTCACGCCCTGATCATCGAGCAGGCCGGAACGCACGTTATCGGGAGGGTCGGGGCCGGGTGCGAGAATGCGGTATGAGCATCAAGATCGACCGGCTCGATTCCGCGCTTTTGGCGGAGCTGGCGACCGATCCGCGCGTGCCGATCCTGGAGTTGGCGCAGCGGCTCGGGATCGCCCGGAACACGGTGCAGGCCAGGATGAAACGGCTGGAGACGGCCGGGGCGGTGCGCGGCTATCCGCCCGATGTGGATCTGGAGGCGATCGGGTTCGCGGTGCACGCGTTCCTGGGCATCGAGCTGAATCAGAACAAGATGAACGACATCGTCGAGGCGCTGCGGGCCTTCCCGAACGTCCTCGAGGTGCACGCCACCACCGGCCGCAACGATCTGCTGGTGCGGATCGCGGCGCGGTCGCAGCCGGATCTGCTGGCGATCATCCAGCGCGTGCACGCCATCCCCGGCGTCAAGCACACCGAGACCATGCTGGCGCTGGCGACGCCGATCGAATACCGCTCGCTGCCCCTGGTGGAGCATCTGACTCGAGCAGAATGACGCGTACGTCACAGTGTTGTAGATCACTTTTGAGCAGTCTGATCAACTTTTCGCGCGTCTGTTGACACAGATCACTCCCCACGGCAGATTTCGCTGCACCGACCGCTGGTCCCTTCCATTGCGGCTCACGATCTGGGCCGTGGAGAGTGTGGTGACTGTTCATGACCGACGTTGCCTGTGCGCCTGTACGACAGGCCGAGCCGGCTACGCCCTACGACCTCGCCGACCGTTACCGGTCCGGTGCGGGTCCGGTCCTGCTGACCGGTGTGCAAGCCATCGCGAGACTGCTCGTCGAGCAGCATGTGCGCGATATGCGTAGCGGCCACCGCGTGGCCACCTTCGTTTCCGGGTACCAGGGCAGCCCGCTGGGCGGCGTCGACAAGATGCTGCTGGGCATGCCGAATGTGCTGGCCGAGCACGACATCGCGTTCGTGCCGGGCTTCAACGAGGAACTCGCCGCCACCTCGGTGTGGGGCAGCCAGGCGGATCTGCCCGCCGGGACCGCGACACACGATGGCGTGGTGGGTGTTTGGTACGGCAAGGGGCCGGGCGTGGACCGGGCCACCGATGCCATCCGGCACGCGAACATGTACGGGGTGAATCCGCGCGGCGGCGTGCTGCTGCTGGTGGGCGATGATCCGGCGTCGAAGTCCTCGACCGTGCCCGCGGTGAGCGAGCGGTCGCTGGCGGCTCTCGGGATCCCGGTGCTGTTCCCGCGCAATGCCCGCGAGATCATCACCATGGGCATGCAGGGGGTGGCGCTGTCGCGGGCCTCGGGATGCATCGTGGCCATGAAGATCGTGGCCGATGTCGCCGACGGCGCGTGGACGGTCGATTCCTCGGTGGCCGAGCTGCCCATCGAGGTGCCCGAGATCCAGTGGGAGGGCAAGACTTTCGTCTACCGGCAGCGGCCGATGGCGGCGCCCGCGGACAGTGTGCTGGCCGAGGCCGATCTGTACGGGCCGCGCTGGGCGACGGTGCGCGCGTTCGGGGCGGCCAATGAGCTCGATGTCATCGAGGTGGATCCGATGGGGGCGCGGATCGGTATCGCGGCCACCGGCACCACCTTCGACGCGGTCCGGCAGGCGCTGGTCGATCTCGGCGTCGACGACGCGGCCCTGCACCGGGCCGGAATTCGATTGCTGCGCATCGGGATGCCGTATCCCGTGGGCGCGCACCGGGTGCTGGAGTTCGCGCACGGGCTGGAGCAGGTGATCGTGGTCGAGGACAAGACCGCGTTCATCGAGACGCAGATCCGCGAAATCCTGTACGGGACAACGGATGCGCCGCGCATCATCGGCAAGCTGGATGCCAACGGCATGCCGCTCATGCCCTTCGACGGCGAGCTCACCGCCGGTCGGCTGCTGGCACCGCTGCGGCGGGTGCTGCGCGATCACGTCGAGTTGAAGAAGGCTCCCCCGCCTCAGCTTTCGCTGGAGGTGCTGTCGGCGAAGCGGACGCCCTACTTCTGCAGCGGCTGCCCGCACAACCGCTCCACCGCGATCCCGGAGGGCTCGATCGGCGGTGGCGGCATCGGCTGCCACACCCTGGTGACACTGTCGGGGCGTAGTGACAGCGCGGTGACCGGGTTGACCCAGATGGGCGGCGAGGGCAGTCAGTGGATCGGGCAGGCCCCGTTCACCGATGTGCCGCATCTGTTCCAGAACATCGGCGACGGCACCTTCTTTCACTCCGGGCAGCTGGCCGTGCAGGCGTGCGTGGCCGCCGGGGTGAACATCACCTACAAGCTGCTCTACAACGAAGTCGTCGCCATGACCGGCGCGCAGGACGTCGAGGGCGGGCTGACGGTCGCGAAGCTGACCCACAAGCTGACCACCGAGGGCGTCAAGCAGATCATCATCTGCGCCGATGAACCCAAGCGGCACAACAAGAAAGCGCTCGCCAAGGGCACCCTGCTGTGGCATCGCGACCGACTCGACGAGGCGCAGAAGCTGCTGCGCGAGGTCAAGGGCGTGACCGTGCTGATCTACGACCAGCATTGCGCGGCCGACGCCCGGCGGCAGCGCAAGCGGGGGACACTGCCGGTGCGCAATACCCGCGTGGTGATCAACGAGGCGGTGTGCGAGGGCTGCGGTGATTGCGGCACCAAGTCGAACTGTCTGTCGGTGCAGCCGGTGGAGACCGAGTTCGGGCGCAAGACGCGCATCGACCAGACCTCGTGCAATACCGACTACAGCTGCCTCGACGGCGACTGCCCGTCGTTCGTGACGGTGGAGGTGAACCCGGAGGCCAAGGGGCGCAAGGGTGCCAAGCCCGCCAAGCGCAAGACCGCCGAACCGCCGACCGTGGCCGATCCGGGTCTCGGTGCACCGCTGGGCACGCAGAACGTGCTGATCGCGGGCATCGGCGGCACCGGCATCGTGACGGTCAACCAGGTGCTGGCCACCGCCGCGCTGCGCGCCGGGTACGCGGTGGAGAGCCTGGACCAGATCGGGCTGAGCCAGAAGGCCGGGCCGGTGCTGTCCCACCTGCGGTTCGCCACAACGGAATTGGAGCCGTCCAACCGGCTCACCCCGGGCAGCGCGGACTGCATCATGGCCATCGACCTGCTGGGCGCGGCCGACCCCAAGAATCTGCAGTACGGCAATCCGGAGACCACCGTCGTGGTCGCCTCGACCAGTCAGACACCGACCGGTGACATGGTCTACGACAAGTCGGTCGCCTACCCCGAGACCACCTCCTTGCTGGATCGTCTTGCGGCGGTATCGGATTCGATGTTCGACCTGGATGCCCTGGCGGCCGCGCAGCAGCTGTTCGGCAATACCGCCGCGGCCAACTTCCTCATGGTCGGTGCGGCCTTCCAGACCGGTGGCCTGCGGCTGCCCGCCGCGGCGATCGAAGAGGCGATCACCATCAACGGTGTCGCGGTGGCGGCCAATATCGCCGCCTTCCGCTGGGGCCGGGTGGCCATCGCCGACCCGGAGGCCTTCGCGGTGGCGACCGAACCGGCCGCGGCGCGGCGTGCCGCACGCGCGGTTCCCGCGGAACTGCTGGCGGGCACCGGTTTCGAGGGCGAGGTGCGGCGGATCGTCGAGCTGCGCGCCGGTGAACTGATCGGCTATCAGAACGCGAAGGTCGCCCGCCGCTACATCGACACGGTCCAGGCCGCCTGGACCGCCGAGCGCGCGGTCACCGACCGCACCGACTTCAGCGAAGCCGTGGCCCGTGGCCTGTACAAGTTGACCGCCTACAAGGACGAGTACGAGGTCGCCCGCCTGCTGGTCGATCCCGCCTTCCTCGACGAGGTCAAGGCCCAGGTCCCCGGCGGCGAAAACCTCACCTACAAGCTGCATCCCCCCGTGCTGCGGGCGATGGGCCGCAAGAAGAAGATCGGCCTCACCCCCAAATCCCATGTGGCCCTGAAACTCCTCGCCAAGGGCAAGTCCCTGCGCGGCACCAAGCTCGACCCCTTCGGCTACGCCCACGTCCGGAAGGTAGAGCGGGAGCTGCTGTCCCACTACACCGAAATGATCCACCGCCTCGCGGTCGGACTGACGGACCAGACCTATGCCACGGCCACCGAGGCGGCGGGCCTGCCCGACCTGGTCCGCGGCTACGAGGACGTCAAGCTCGGCAACGTCGAGCTCTACCGCACCCGCCTCCGCGAACTCGGCCTCGACGGCTGACCACCCCGTCATTCCGGCGTGCTTTTGGCCGGAATCCACCAAAACCGTATGGGCAATGCAGGTATGGATCCCGGCCAAAAGCATGCCGGGATGACGAAGGCTGCCCACACACCCCGGCCGCCCACCACGTGGCCACCCATCAGCCGCCACAAGCGGCGTCCAGAAAGGAATCGATTGTGACCGCAATGCACACCGACGCAGGGGTTTTCGGACGCTCCCACGAGTTGAGCGGGCGACGCCACGAGCAGGTGGTGTTCTGCGAGGACGACAAGAGCGGGCTCAAGGCGATCATCGCGATTCACTCGACCACGCTGGGTCCGGCGCTGGGCGGGACCCGGATGTACCCGTACGCGAGCGAGTCGGCGGCGCTGGATGATGTGCTGCGCCTGTCGTGGGGCATGACCTACAAGGCCGCGGCGGCGGGGTGCGATCTGGGTGGCGGCAAGGCCGTCATCATCGGCGATCCGGCGGTGGACAAGAGCGAGGAGCTGTTCGCGGCGTACGCGCGGTTCGTGGAATCGCTTGGCGGGCGGTACATCACGGCGGGTGATGTCGGCACCAACACCGACGACCTGGACACCATCGGCCGCTACACCGGCTACGTGACCGGCCGCAGCACCGCGGCGGGCGGCTCCGGCGACAGCGCCCGGCTGACGGCGCTCGGCGTCTTCAACGCCATGCGCGCCGGCGCCGAATCCGTCTGGGGCGCACCGACCCTGGCGGGCCGCACGGTCGGCGTCGAGGGCGTCGGCAAGGTCGGCAACGAGCTCATCCAGCTGCTGCTCGCCGACGGCGCGGAGGTCTGCGCGACCGACGTGAACCAGGCGGCGCTGGAACGCATTTCGAAGAGCAATCCCTCGGTTCGACTGTTGAGCAATGTCTCCACCGCTCCGGTCGACGTCTACGCCCCCTGCGCCCTCGGCGGCACGCTCACCGCGTCCTCGGCCGAGGCCATCGAGGCGAAACTCGTCTGCGGCGCCGCCAACAACCAGTTGGCCACGCCCGCAGTGGAATACGCCCTGAACGAGCGCGGCATCACCTGGGTCCCGGATTTCGTGGCCAATGCCGGTGGGCTCATTCAGGTGGCCGGTGAGCTGCGCAAGGCGGCGCCGGCCGAGGTCGAAGACGCGGTGAGGGGCATCTTCGACCGTTGCCGCGACATCATCGCGGAAAGCAAGGCCGAGGGTATCGGCACCGGCGCGGCGGCCAACAGGTTCGCGGAGCGGCGTCTCGACGCCATTCCGCGGGCCCTCTGATCGCCGTAGTTTTCAGAGAGGAGACGCAAAGTGGCGTTCGCGAGCGGAGTGTTCCGCACCAAGTCCGTCGAGCAATCGATCAGGGATACCGATGAGCCGGATTCCAAGCTACGCAAGGATCTGACGGCGAGGGATCTCACCATCTTCGGTGTCGCCGTGGTCATCGGGGCGGGCATCTTCACCCTCACCGCCCGGACCGCGGGCACGGTCGCGGGGCCCTCGGTCTCGCTGGCCTTCGTGTTCGCGGCCATCGCCTGCGGATTGACGGCGTTGTGCTACGCCGAATTCGCCTCGACGGTGCCGGTGGCGGGCAGTGCGTACACCTTCGCGTACGCCACTTTCGGCGAGGTCATCGCCTGGATCATCGGGTGGGACCTGATTCTCGAGTTCGCCCTTGCCGTTTCGGTGGTCGCCAAGGGGTGGTCGCAGTATCTCGGCGAGGTGCTGGGCAATGTGGTGAACCCGGTCGCGCACGTCGGGTCCATCTCCTTCGACTGGGGCGCGGTGCTGATCATCGCGATCGTCGGCGTGCTGCTGGCCACCGGAACCAAGCTGTCCTCGCGGGTCTCGGCCGTCGCGGTCGCCATCAAGCTGGCCGTGATCGCGCTGGTGCTGGTGGTCGGCGCGACCTACTTCAAGGCCTCCAACCTGAGCCCCTACATTCCGCCGTCGCAGCCCTCGAAGCAGGCGGGTGGCGTGCACCAGTCGCTGTTCTCCTTCCTGACCGGTTCGGGCGGAACGACTTTCGGCTGGTTCGGCCTGCTGTCCGCGGCCTCGCTGGTGTTCTTCGCCTTCGTCGGCTTCGACGTGGTCGCCACCACCGCCGAGGAGACCCGCAACCCGCAGCGTGACGTGCCGCGCGGCATCTTCGGCTCGCTGGCCATCGTGACCGTGCTGTACGTGGCGGTGTCGCTGGTGCTCACCGGCATGGTGCCCTACACCGACCTGGCCAATGGAAACGCCACCCTGGCAACGGCTTTCGCCCTGCACGGCGCGACCTGGGTGAAGAACATCATCTCCATCGGCGCGCTCGCGGGCCTGTCGACGGTGGTCATGGTCATGTTCCTGGGCCAGACCCGCGTGCTGTTCGCCATGGCCCGCGACGGCCTGCTCCCCCGCGGCCTCGCCCACACCGGCAAGCACGGCACCCCGGTCCGGCTGACCGTCATCGTCGGCGTCGTCTGCGCGCTGCTGGCCGGCTTCGTGGACTTCGGCACGCTCGAGGAGATGGTGAACATCGGCACCCTGGTGGCGTTCGTCCTGGTCTCCCTGGGTGTCCCGATCCTGCGCCGCATGCGCCCGGACCTGAAGCGCGGCTTCCGCGTCCCACTGGTCCCGCTGGTCCCGATCCTCGCCGCCCTGGCCTGCCTGTGGCTGATGCTCAACCTGTCCATCGAGACCTGGCTGCGCTTCGTGATCTGGATGGCCCTCGGCATCGTCATCTACTTCGCCTACAGCCGACGGCATTCCGTGCTGGGCAAGCGCACCGAATCCGCGCCCGCTCAGGAATCCATCCCAGCCCCGTCACCTGACCCCGTCCCCTGAGACAGAACTCGGGACATTGGTCAGTGTCGGAGAAACGGGACGAGTTCTAACGTGAAATGAGTGAATACCCTCGCCGAGAATGTCGCCAGCACCGTTGACCAGGCCGTTCACAAGGCCGGCGACATGCGCAGCCCGGGACGGTTCCTGGTGTCGGCGATCTTGGCGGGGGCGTTCATCGCGGTGGGTGAGGTGCTGCTGCTGGTGGCGGTGTCGCCGTTCGTGGCCGAGCACGCCGCGGGGGTGAAGCTGCTCGAAGGCGCGGTCTTCCCTATCGCTTTGACCCTGGTGATGTTCGCCGGGGCGCAGCTGTTCACCTCGACGGTCATGATCATGCTGGTCGGGGCGCTGTCCGGCCGCACCGGCGTCAAGGACATGCTCCTCGCCTGGGCCGCCACCCTCGTCGGCAATTTCGCGGGCACGCTGGTCTTCGCGGCCATGGTGCACGCCTCCGGCGTCACTTCCTCCCCCACCGCCAAAGCCATGCTCACCGAACTGCTTTCGGCGAAGAACTCGCTGGCGGGCGGTCAGCTCTTCTGGCGCGCGGTCTTGTGCAACATGCTGGTCTGCCTCGCCGTCTGGATGTTCTCCCGGGTGCGGAGCTCCGGCGCGAAGATCGCCCTGCTGTGGATGCCGGTGCTGGTCTTCGTGGCCGTCGGCTTCGAGCACTGCGTCGCCAATATGTCGCTGTACACCATCGGAATCTTCGAGGGCCAGGCGACATTCGCCGAACTGGGCCGCAATCTCGTCTACACGGTGCCGGGCAATATCGTCGGCGGCGGCCTGCTGGTGGGCGCGGTCTACTGGTACACCTCCGGCGCACGCCGCACCCGGACGTCCACGGTCGCCGTGCCGTCGATGGCTTCGGGTCAGGTCGCGTCGAGGACGCTGACCGCTACGCCGTAGGGCAGGAAGCGGACCTTGCGCTTGGGGTCGGTGTTGTCCCGGTGCGCGCGCAGGGCCTCGAGTTCGGTGGCGAAGACCTGATCGACCGTGGCGCCGCCGTTCTCGTCCACGAAGTAGATGGCCCACACCCCGTCACCGGATTCACCGGTGGTGGGGCCTTCGGCCTTCGGTGGAGTGGCGCGTTCGGGCGGTACGAGCAGGCCGAACAGCGCGCCGAGCGGGTTCGAGGTGCTGCGGTCCAGGTAGTCGGAGGCCTTGCCGAGCAGGTCGCGGACGTCGATGCCCGCCTCGCGCAGGGCGCGCTCGAGGTCTTCCGGGTCGAATCCGAGGGGTCCGTTGGTCGCCATTTCATCAACTCCGCGAGTGGAATTCGGCTGTCCGTTCCCAGTGTGCTCCCGGAATCCGGGCTTCGCCACCACGGATCCACCCGCCGCGACAACGGTGGTGTCGCAGATCTCATGGTGACGGCGTGCACACTTTTCCACGCCCGCGCGGGGCGAATTCCCTTATCCCTTGGTGTGATTCTCCGAATCCCACCGCGGTTTGCCGGTGGCGGTTTGGCGAGGGTCTACGAAAGGGGCCCCTTACTGGGCATATCCGGGATCACACCGGCCCGGTTGTGGCCCGGAACACCCATGGCCGAAGGGGTCTCGACGTGGTAATACTTAGTGCGTAATTCGCGTTGACGTCCCGAACTCCGAAAACACAGTCGGAGAGGGGCATCGGGTATTTCGACGGTGTGGAACCACCACACCGGGGCGGCCCGAGAAATTGTTGGAGGAACCATGTACGACCAGACACGTGGCTCGGTGAAGAACTTCGGCCTGTTCGCCGTTCAGCAGCCCCGCCCGATCAATTCGAAGATCGCGGCGATCGTCATCGGCGCATTCACGATCGGCGGCTTCGTGGCGGAATTCGTCATGTAAGCGGAACCTCTCAGGTAACCGGAATGGCCGGTCCTCGCAGATTTGCGAGGACCGGCCATTCTTCATATGGTCACCCTCCCGGGTCAGTGATGCTGAAGCTTCCGCTTCATGTCCTTGTTCATCTCTCGCATATCCGATCGCGCCTGCTGGGCTTCGCGCTGCATGCCCGCGCCGAGCCGGTCCATGTCGCGCTTGGCGTCGTCGGCCATGCGATCCATGTTCTGCTCGATACGCTGACCCTGGTCCTTCATGCCCTGCTTGACCTTGGCGGCCATCTGGCCGTGTTTTCGGCCGTGCTTGCGATCAGACATTCCAACCTCCGCATTGGTGGTTTTTCGTCCGAAACTACGAGATGAGACGCGGGATCGATCCGCGTCCTCCGAATCTCCGAGCGCTGCCGACCTTTCTCCGCCCAATTCGCGAAGGCGTCGACAACCGGACCTGCGCGGCAATTGTCGAGAGAACAATTGCGCCTCGTGAAGCCTGCACACTATCGCCGACAACTGTCAAGAGTTTCGAAGAATCGAGCCGTTTGTCGTACACCGTCTAGTGGCTGTTACGTGGGCTGATACGTTGACCGGGTGAGCCGAGTACATGACGTGACACTGGCGACGGAGGCGGCCTCGGGCGATGAGGCCGGGACCAAGGCGTATTACGTCCCGCTGGGTGCGGGCGGGGATGGGTATCAGCGGTATTCGGCCAGCGCTTCGACGGTGAGCGTGTGGGCGGCGACCATGCAGCACGGTGCGCCGCCTTCGGCCTTGCTGGCCCGGGCCGTGGAGAACTGCGAACCGCGCGAGGGGATGCGGGTGACGCGGCTGACCATGGAGATTCTGGGGCCGGTGCCGGTCGGCGAGATCGAGGTGCGGGCCCGGGTGGAGCGGCCGGGGCGGCGGGTCGAGTTGGTGGCGGCGGAGCTGGTGGCGCGACAGGCGGACGGGAGTGCGCGGGCGGTGGCGAAGGCCGCGGCCTGGCGGATCGCCACGTCGGATACCTCGACGGTCGCGTACGCGGCGGATGCGCCGATGCCGCCGGTGCCCGCGGCGTCCGAGATCGGGTGGGGCGTGCCGGACGGGTGGGACGTCGGGTACGTGAAATCCGTGGAGATCCGGGCCGTGGACGGCGACGGCGGCGCGCGGCGGGTGTGGGTGCGGCCGCTGGTCGAGGTGGTCGAGGGCGAGGAGATCTCGCCGCTGGTGCGGGTGTTCTCGGTGGCGGACGTCGCCAATGGCATTGGGGCGCGGCTGGATCCGTACAAGTACACGTTCCTCAACACCGATCTGACCATCGATCTGTTCCGGCTGCCGGTCGGTGCATGGATCGGGTTGGCGGTCGAGACGTCGATCGGGCCCGACGGCGTCGGCATGTGCTCGACCGTGCTGCACGACGAGCAGGGGCCGATCGGGCGGTGCCTGCAGATTCTCGAGGTCCGGGCCCGCGGCTGAACCCCCGCGCCCGGCGATAAGGAAACCGATATCGTCGGACGGATGGATCCGCTGCGTCAGTTGCGCTACTTCATCGCCGTGGCCGAGGAGCTGCACTTCGGGCGGGCGGCGGAGCGCTTGCGGATCGCCCAGCCCGCGCTGAGTCAGCGGATCCGCAAGCTGGAGAGCGAGCTCGGGGCGCGGCTGCTGGAACGGGACAGCCGGCGGGTCGAACTGACCGAGGCGGGGCAGATCCTGCTGGTGGAGGCCCGCGATCTGATCGCGCGGTGGGAGCGGGCCACCTCGCTGGTGGGCAAGGCCCATCGGGGCGAGATCGACGCGCTGCGGGTGGGGGTGCCGCCGGAGCTGGCCGGGCGGGTGCTGGCCGCGCTGGTGACCGCGTTCGAGAGCCGCGAGGTGCGGTTGGATCTGCAGGAGCTGACCACCGCGGAACAGGTTCGGCTGCTGGCGGATCGGGAGTTGGATGCCGGGCTGCTGCAGTATCCGGTGGATGTGGTCGGGCTGGAATCGGGTCCGGCCGTGGAGACGCCGCTGGGTGTGGTGCTACCCCGGGATTCGCCGCTGGCTGCGCGCTCCGCGCTGACCCTGGCCGATCTGGCGGGACACGGGCTGGTGATCTTCCCGCGCGCCGCCGCACCCGGCCTCTACGACGCCACCCTGCGCACCTGCTGGGAGCACGGCTTCCGGCCCACCTCGGTGCAGCACGCCCGCAATCCCGAATTCGTGCTCGGCATGGTGCTTTCCGGCCGCGGCGTCGCCTTCGACCAGGGGCTGGTCGCGCAGAAGGAGCCGCGTGTGGTGTGGCGTCCGCTGCCCGAGGGGACGCTGAGCTGGCGGCTCGCGCTGACCTGGCCCGCCGCAGCGCCGCATCCGCTGGTGCGCGAGCTGGCCGAGCTCATCGTGAGCGTGGTGCAGGGCGACGGCGCGTCCCGCCCGGCTCCGATTCAGCAGGCGACGCAGCGCCGACCGTGGGATGTGGTGTCGGGCAGGCCGTGAGCGAGGCGCTCCACCGCCAGCCGGGCCGCCTCCCCGATGGCCCGGTCCACCGCGGGCTGCCGCCCGGCCAGGCTGTGCGAGACGGTGAAAACCGCTATGGCGTAACGACTTCCGTCCGGATATCCGACCACGCCGATGTCATTGCGGATGCCGGGCAGCGTCCCGGTCTTGGACCAGATATCGACGCCGGGCGGGAATCCGGACGGCAGCCGGTGCCCGAATGCCTGCTGCCGCATGAGATCCCGCACCCAGGCGCACGCCTCGGGCGCCCCGGCCTCGTCCCGGCCGATCAGCCGGAGCAGCCTCGTCATATCGCGCGCGGTGCCGGCGGTGGTCCGCAGCGGATCCACCGCGCGCGTGCCGAACACCTCCGCCGCACTCGATTCCGGGTAGCGCCGGGCGAATTCGTGCAGGTCACGTGCGCCGATATCCTCGGCCATGCTGTAGAGGATGTCGCGGATCGAGCCCTCGACACGGGTCCGGGTGAGCCCGAGTTCGCGCACCAGCGAGCGCACGTTCTCGACCCCGACGCGGTCGAAGAGCAGGTCCGCGGCGGTGTTGTCGCTGATGGTCAGCGCCAGGCACGCGGCATCGCGCAGGCTGTATTCGACATCGTCGAGGCAGCCCGCCGTGCCGACCCCGCCCAGGCGATCGGCCGCCGTGGCCCGCACCCGATCGGTGGCATCGAGTTGCCCGGCCGCCACCTGCCTGGCGAACTCCAGCACCAGCGGCACCTTGACCACCGAGGAGAGCACCACCGGTTCGTCCGCGTTCCAGCCGAATTCGCCGTCGCAGTCGAAGCAGCGGGCATGTACTCGCCCCTCGACACCGGCCGTCCGGAAGATATCGTCCACGCTGGAACGATAGCGAAAGCCTTATCGGTTCTCACTCGTGTTGGTCTTGGACACCGACCGGTCATCCGTGTTGGGGTGGCAGGCATGGCAGAGTTCAGCAGGAGGGCGCTCACGGGTGTCTGGGCCGCGGCAATGCTGGTGACGGCGACGGCATGCTCGGGATCGGATTCCACCTCGGGGCTGTCCAAGACGGTCGATTCCTTCGCCGACGCGCTCACCCGCGACGATGTGCCCGCGGCCGCGAAGGCGACCAGCGATCCGACCACGGCCACCGCCACGCTGGGCACGCTGTACGACAACCTGGGCAAGCAGGTGCGATTCACCGCGAGCAAGGTCGAGAAGACCGATGGCGGCGGCACGTTCACCCTGAACGCCACCTGGAAGCTCGGGAAAGACGACAAGGACGAGTGGACCTACACGACCACCGGGCGGGCGAATCAGTCCGGCGGTGACTGGAAGATCCAGTGGGATCCGGCGACGATCGCGCCCGGATTGAATATCGGGCCGCTGTCGTACGGCATCGCCTACCCGGCTCCCGCCAAGATTCTCGACAGCACGGGCGGGGACCTGCTCACGCAGCAGATCGTGACGCTGGTGAATGTCGCGCCCGGGGCTGATACCGCGGCGGTCGCGGCGGCCTTGCAACCGGTCGCGTCGGATGTCACGGCCGCGAGCCTGAATTCGGATCTGGCGGCGGCCCAGGGCAAGCCGGTCACCGCGGTGATTCTGCGCGAATCCGATTACGCGACAGTCCAGCCCGCGCTGGCCAACCTGGCGAACGTCACCACGTCCCAGCAGACCCGGTTGCTGACCGTCGACAAATCCCTTGCGTCACCGACCTTCTCGGGACTCGCCGACCTGTGGCAGCAGCAGGCCGATGCCGCCGCGGGCTGGGCGGTGCGAGCGCAGGGCACCGATGGCACGCAGCGCGTGGGTGGACCGGATCCCAAGCCGGTCAGCGATATTCACACCACCGTCAATGTCGCGTTGCAGCGGGCGGCGGAGGCCGCGCTGGCACCGATCACCACCCCGGCCGCCATTGTCGCGTTACAGCCGTCGACCGGGAACGTCCTAGCCATGGCCCAGAACGCGGCCGGGGACGCGCAAGGGCCGATCGGCCTCACCGGCCTGTACCCGCCGGGTTCGACCTTCAAGACGGTGACCGTCTCCGCCGCATTGCAGGCCGGTGAGGTGACCCCCGATTCGATGGTCGCCTGCCCGGGGAAGGAGAACATCGAGGGCCGCGTCATCCCCAATGACAACAACTTCGACCTCGGCCAGGTCCCGTTGCACACCGCATTCGCCAAGTCCTGCAACACCACCATGGGCCGGTTGGCCGTGCAGCTGCCGCCGGACGGGCTGACCAATGCCGCCGCGCAGCTCGGGCTCGGCATCGACTATGTGACACCGGGATTGACCACGGTGACCGGCAAGGTCCCGACCGCCGACACACCCGCCTTGCGCGTCGAGGAGGGCATCGGCCAGGGCAAGGTGACCGCCACACCGTTCGGCATGGCGCTGGTGGCCGCCGCGCTCGCGCAGGGTTCGGTCAAACCGCCGATGGTGGCGCAGGGTCAGCCGGGCAAGCCCGACAAGCAGCCGCCCACCCTGCCCGCGGGCATCGCCGAGCAGGTGAAAACCATGATGCGCGAGACGATCACCGGCGGCACCGCCACCGCGCTGCGCGATATCCCCGGCCTGCTCGGCAAGACCGGCACCGCCGAATACATCGACGACAAGCACGCCCACGGCTGGTTCGTCGGCATCGACGGCGATCTCGCGTTCGCCGTATTCATCAGCGACGCGGGCAGTTCCGAACCGGCCGTACAGGCCGCGGGTCGCATGCTGCGCGCCCAGCGTTAGACCAATTCCACACGGCGAGAGCCGAATCCATCCAACGCACTCCGACGAGAGGCTTGTTTTGTCGACCCTGAAATACGGCGCACTGGCATCGCTGCTCCTGCTCGCACCGCTGACCGCGGCCTGCGGCACGGACTCGAAAAGCGAAGCGGCGCAGGCGGAAACCACCACCGCCCAGGCCGTCACCGCCGACCCCGCGTTCCGCACCCTCGAACAGGACCACGGCGCTCGCGTCGGCGTCTTCGCCCTCGACACCGGTACCGGCAAGTCCATCGGCTACCGCCAGAACGAGCGCTTCACCATCAACTCCACCTTCAAGAGCCTCGCCTGCGGCGCCCTGCTACGCGCCCACCCGCTCAACACCGGATACTTCGACCAGGTCGTTCATTTCACCGCCGACGAGATCGTGAGCGCCTCCCCCGTCACCCAGACGCGCGTCGACTCCGGCATGTCGGTGACCGAACTCTGCGAGGCCGCCATCACACGCAGCGACAACACCGCGGGCAATCAGATCCTGAAGCTGCTCGGCGGCCCGCAGGCCGTCACCGACTTCGCCCGCTCACTCGGCGACCAGGTCACCCGCCTGGACCGCTGGGAGCCGGACCTCAATACCGATATCCCCGGCGACGAACGCGACACCACCAGCCCCGCCGCGCTGGCCGCCGACTATCGCGCCCTGGTGCTCGGCGATGTGCTCGCCACGCCCGAACGCAAACAGCTCACGGATTGGTTGCTGGCCAACAAGACCGGCGACGCCCGCATCCGCGCGGGCATCCCCGCCGACTGGAAGACCGGCGACAAGACCGGCAGCGGCGACTACGGCACCGCCAATGACGCCGCCGTCACCTGGCCCGCCGACGGCAAGCCGCCGCTGGTGATCGTGGTGCTCAGCAGCAAGCCGGATCAAGCCGCCCCCGCGGACAATCCGCTGGTCGCAGCGGCCGCCAAAGAGGCCGTCGCCCAGGTGCACTGACACCGGCCGCCCCGGCTTCGGCCGCGCCCGGAAACTCGTGTGGCGGTTGCCCATCGGGCTACCGCCACACGAGTTCCGCGTGGTCAGTTGGTGATTCGGCCGCCGGCGACGTCGATGGTGATGCCGCTCAGGTACGAGGACGCGTCCGAGGCCAGGAACAGGGCGGCCTCCGCGACATCGGTGGTCGATCCCATCCGGCGCAGCGGGTGGATCGCCGCCACCTGCCGCTGGACCGCCTCGGGCATCTGCGCGGCGACCTTCTCGGTCAGAATCGACGACGGCGCAATGGCATTCACGCGGATGCCCTGCGGTCCCAGCTCGGTGGCGAGGTGGCGGGTCAGCATGATGATCCCGGCATTGGCCACCCCGTAGGCGAGATTCGCCTGGCTGGGCTGACGGCCCGCCGCCGAGGACATGGTGATGATGCTGCCCGACCCCTGCGCGAGCAGCATCGGCAGGAATGTCCGCACGGTCAGGAATGCCGAGGTGAGGTTCGCGTCCAGCGACTGCCGCCACAGTTCCTCCGTCAGCTCGGAACTCGGTGCCGGAGAACCGATTCCACCCGCGAATGCGCCGAGGATGTCCACCCGGCCGAACTCGCGCTCGACCAGTTCGCGCACGTCGGCGAGGGCCTCGGCCGAGGTGACATCCGCGACCGCGCCGAGCGCGGTGCCGCCCGCCGCGACGATCTCGGCGACCACCGCGTCGAGGGCTTCCTTGTCGCGCCCGACCACGCACACCTTGACGCCCTGGGTGGCGAGCATGCGGGCGGTCTGCGCGCCGATGCCGCGCGAGCCTCCGGTGAGAACGGCCGTCTTGCCGACTAGGTCGGAGTAGTTGCTGGTCATGGGATCGAGCCTTTCGGTGTGGCGGTTCGGGACTCAGCGGCGGGACAGGATGGCGGCGACGGCGATCAGCCAGAGCAGGCCGCCGAAGCGGACTACCGGCAGCAGGAAGCCGAAGGCGGAGGCGACCAGGGCCAGGGTGGAGAGCGCGGCCACGGCGACGAGGGCGACGCCGGACCAGATCAGCCAGGTCGGCAGGTTCCGTTCCAGCAGTGCGGGAATCACGATGCCTACGGCGAGGAGGCCGAATCCGGCCGCGTAGGCCGGGCCGCCGGAGAGGTATGCGAAATCGGCGATGGTCCGCGCCAGACCGGGGTCGGCCGAATCGCTCAGGCGCGCACCGGCCCAGGCGAACAGGCCGCCGAAGGTGAGCCCGCCCGCGGCCAGCGCCGCACCGATGGTTGTGATGGTCGGGCCGCGCTGGATGCGCTGGATCATTCCGGCGGCGATGGCCAGCGGCGCGGCCGACAACACCAGCAGCAGCGCCCCGGCATCGATGAGCCCGACGTGCGCGGAGGTGTAGGCGAGCACGTCCGAACCGCTGGCATCCGGGTGCGGGGTGCGCGCATTGGTCGCGACGTAGGCGATGGTCAGCGCCGCGAAGGCGGCGGCGGGGGCGAGAACGGACGGGCTGGTGCGAGCGGTCGTGGTGGTGCTCATCGCGGTGATCCTCAATCTCGGAGCGAACCGTACCCCTCCGATAATGATTACAATCTGTAACGATTGTCAAGCGTCTATTATTTCCCCACTGCTACTATCTCTTCATGGATGCGACAGACGAGGTCCAGCCGCAGCGCGCCCTGACGGCCGTCGGATTCCTGCTGGCCCAGGTCGGGGCGTACGCGGCCGGCCGCTTCGCCGAGCGCACGGCCGCCATGGATCTGACCCCGGCCCAGGCCGGACTGCTCCGGCTGCTCATCGCGCAGCCGGGCCGCAGTCAGCGCGAGCTCGCCGACGAATTGGGCATGCCGCCCAGCCGGTTCGTCCAGTTCGCCGACCAGCTCGAGGGGCGCGGGCTCATCGAGCGCAAGCGCAATCCGGAGGATCGGCGGCAGCACGCGCTGTATCTGACCGGGGCCGGGCGGGCCAAACTCGGCGAATTGGCCGCGGTCGCACGTGAAGCCGAGGAACACCTGTGCCGGTCGCTGACACCGGAGGAGCACAAGCAGCTGTCGGAGCTACTGGTCCGGATCGCCGCCGACCAGGGGCTGACGCCGGGCGTGCATCCGGGCTACAAGGCGGTGTGACGCCGAATCGATTGCGCCGCCGACCTGCTCCGGCTGAGGGGCGTCACGGCGTCAACGCCTCGAGGGTGCCGATGCGGCCCTCCATGACCGCGCGCAGCAACTCCCGGAAGGTCGGGCAGTCCGCGTGGCGCTTTGCTGGGCAGGCGGCGGCGTGCCGCAGGCCGTCGCGGACGGCGCTCAATTGCGTGATGGTGCGGTCCAATTCGTCAGCCTTGCCGGTGAGCAGGGCGCGATCGACGCGCAGTTCACCCTGCGGGCCGAAGGCGAGCACGATGTCGTCGAGCGCGAATCCGGCCGTGCGGCCGAGCGCGATGAGCGCCAGCTGCTCCAGCACCGATTCGTCGAATTGGCGGCGCAGTCCGCGGCGACCGGTCGAGACGATCAGGCCGCGTTCCTCGTAGTAGCGCAGGGTGGAGGCCGGGACGCCGGAGCGGCGCACGACTTCCGAGATATCCAGGCTGTTCACGCGATCACCTCGGGCCTTGACCTCAAGTCGACTTGAATTGAAACAGTGTAGTTCTCCGCCCAGTCCACCGAATCGAGGACAGCGCTCATGACTACCCCGCTCGACAAGGACCAATCCGCCCGCTGGAACGGCGCTTCCGGCAATGCCTGGGTCGATGCCCAGGACCTCATCGCCCAGGTGATGCGACCGCTGCAGGACATCCTCGTGGATCTCGCGCGTGACGCCGGGGCGAAGGATGTGCTCGATGTCGGATGCGGCACCGGCGGCACCACGATCGCGATCGCGCGCGCGACCGGTGCGCGCTGCACCGGCGTCGATATCGCCGAACCGATGCTCACCGCCGCGCGCGCCAACGCCGAATCGACCGATCTACCCGTCGATTTCGTGTGCGCCGACGCCCAGACCCACCCGTTCGAACCCGCCGCCTACGACCTCGTCACGTCCCGCTTCGGGGTGATGTTCTTCGCGGATCCGGTCGCCGCCTTCGCCAACCTGCGCCACGCCACCCGCCCCGGCGGGCGGCTCGGCTGTCTGGCCTGGCGCGATATGGACGAGAACCCATACTTCACCCTCGCCGAACGCATCGCCGAACCGCTGCTGCCCAACCTCTCTCCTCGAATCCCCGGCGCGCCCGGGCAATTCGCCTTCGCGGACCGCGACTACGTGACCGGAATCCTGGAGTCCAGCGGCTGGACCGAGATCGAGCTCCGCCCCGTCGACGTCGAATGCGCCATGCCCGAACCGGCACTCATCGGCTACATCTCCCGCCTGGGCCCCGTCGGCCTCGCCCTCGTCGACGCCGACGACGCCACCCGGGAAAAGGTCGTCCACACCGTCCGCGCCGCCATGGAACCCTTCATCCACGGCGACCAGGCCCGCTTCACCGCCGCCTGCTGGATGCTCGACGCGCGGGCGCCGGAGGCGGCCTGACCTCAGCCCGGGGCGGAGAAGTCGTCAGGCCGTCCGCGCGGCGAGTTCCGATGCGAGATCGGCGGCCACCGCATCGGCGTCGGACAGTATCTCGATCTCGGTCCGGATGCGTTGCGCGCCCGCACGATACGTGGGATCGGTCAGGATCGTGGCGACCTCGTCGTGCACGGCGGCCGGGGTCACCCGGTCGGGGGTCAGGATCCGGGCCGCGCCGACTCGGCCGCACGCCGCGGCGGTGGGGAACTGATCGGCGCCGCGCGGAGTGAGGACCAGCGGCAGGCCGTGCGAGAGCGCGGCCAGCGTGGTGCCCGCGCCCGCGTGGCAGACCACGGCATCGCAGCGCGGGAGGATGGCGGCCAGCGAAAGCCATTGGGCGACATGAATATTTCCCGGCTGCGGGCCGAGTGCGGCCGGATCGTTGCCGGGGCCGACCGTGACCACGACATCCACATCATTCCCGCCCAGTCCCTCCAGCAGCGGACCGAAAGCGCTGGGCTGGTTGAAGATCGGCACCGTGCCCAGTGAGACGTACACCGTCGGGCGGTTACCGAGCCGCAGTGCCCAGTCCGGGAGCTCATCGTCGATCTCGCCGGGGACGGCGGGCCGAATCGGCCGTGCGATGGCGGCCGCGGGTCCGAGGTCGGGTTGCAGGCTGCTCGGTACCGGATCCAGGTAGCCACCCCGGTAGAGCCCGGCATGCTCGTCCGGCTCCAGCCCCGCCGAAATCCAGAGCGGTGCGACCCATTCCACCATGGCCGCGACCAGTTCCGGTTCGAGCAGCAGACCCGTGCCGTAGGTGATGGCAGGCACCCCTCGTTGCGCCGCCAGCACCGGAGCGGCCAGATCGACCGGCGCGTGCAGAATCAGATCGGGCTCGAAATCATCTGCCAGGGATTGCAATTCGGG
>NZ_BAFX01000048.1 GCF_000308815.1 Nocardia concava NBRC 100430 | reverse complement strand
GAGTGGCACACCAGCGCGGCGATTTCGGACAAATCCCCTCGCTGGCGTGCCACTCGGCGCAATCGGTCAGGCCGCGGCGGTGCGGAAGGCGGTGGGGCTGAGGCCGCGGTGGCGTTTGAAGGCGGCGGAGAAGCCGAAAGGGTCTGCGTAGCCTACGGATTTGGCGATGGTGGCGATGGTGAGGTCGGTATCGGTGAGGAGTTCTTCGGCCTCGTCCATGCGGGATTCGGTGAGATAGGCCAGGGGCGGTTGGCCCATGACGGCGGTGAAGCGTCTGGCGAAGAGGGCGCGGGAGACGCCCGCCTGGGCGGCCAGGGAGGCGACGGTCCAGGGGGCGCCCGGGGTGGTGTGGATGGCTTGGAGGGCAGGGGCGATGATCGGGTCGGCGAGGCCGCGGAACCAGGTGGGGGCGTCGGGACCGGCCTGGTCGAACCAGGTGCGCAGGGTGCAGACCAGGTTCCAGTCGAGCAGGCGGTCCATCATCGCCTGCGAACCCGCGCTCTGCAGCACGGCGGAGGCGGCGGCCTGCTCGACCCAGCCGCACGAGTCGAAATCCTCCCTGACCACCAATACCGGTGGGAGCGCCCGCAACAGGCGTTCATGGCGGCGGGACGAGGTTCGGTAGGCGCCCACCATCAACGCCGTCGCGTTCACGTCACTGCCCCAATGGATTCCGTTCAGCTCCTCGCCCGCGCACTCGGAATCGGCGGTGAAGCATGAGATCTCGTACTCCGTGGGCGCGACCGTCGGCCCGGCGTTATCGGAATCTCCTGATGCGATACGGAATTCGTCCTGTTCGCGCACCAGCACCGTATCGCCGACCGTCAGCGGCCGCCGACTTCCGTCGGCCAGTTGCAGCGTGCCGCCACCGCGCATGACCGTGATCATGGTGAGCGGGGCGCGGTCGGCGAAGCGGATGGTCCACGGTGCGGGCATGACGGCATGGGTGAGGACGGCGCCCTCGGCTCGAATACCACTCAGCAACTTACTCAGGGGATCCACCCCGGCCAGTGTAGACGAATTCCTATCGATGAGAGCTTTCCACCCATGGATCGTCTACGCCGCGACGGGTGTACTGGAGTCACCGGAACGAACAACCGCCCCGATCCAGGAGGAATTCCTTGTCGCACAACGGTATCGACCAGCCCCGCACGGCCCTGGTCGTGGTCGCCCACCACCGCTCCGATTCCCTCACCGCGCACATCGCCCGCCGCACCGCCGCCCGGTTGGAGGCCGCCGGATACCGCATCGACCTGCTGGATCTGCACGCCGAGGGCTTCGATCCGCGCATGACCGAGGCCGATCAGCCCGACTGGGGCAATCGCGAGAAGACCTACTCCCGCGAGGTCCACGAGCACATGGACCGAATCCTGGCCGCCGACATCGTGATCGCGGCGTTCCCCGTCTACTGGGCGAGCGTCCCCGCCGTACTCAAGGGCTGGATCGACCGGGTATGGAACTACGGTTTCGCCTACGGCCGCAGCAAGCCCCGGCTGGCGGGCAAGCGCATGCTGTGGCTGGGCCTGGCCGGAGCGGCGGCCGACGACGCCCTGATCCCGTTCATGCAGCAGACCCTCGAGGGCCAGCTCAACATGGGAATCGCCTACTACTGCGGCTTCTCGTACTCGGCCGTCGGCCTGCTCCCCGATGCCGAGGAGCGCCGCCAACGCATCGACGCCGACGGCACGCTGCTCATCAACGCCCCGACCGTCGGCGCGGAACGCGAGGCCCAGTACGCCGCCCTGGAGCACAAGGCAGACGAGTTCGTCGCGAACTTCCTTACCGCCGAAGCAGTTTCGGCTTAGCCCTGGACGCCCTTCCAGGTGTTGCCGGTGATGAGTTCGTAGGCCTGGACGTACTTCTGGCGGGTCACGTCGATCACCTCGGCCGGGATCTCGGGACCCGGGTACTCCTTGTTCCACCCGGTGGAGGTGGACCAGTCGCGCACGAACTGCTTGTCGAACGACTTCTGCGGACGCCCCGGCTCGTAGTCGTCGGCGGGCCAGAAGCGCGAGGAGTCCGAGGTCAGCACCTCGTCGCCGACGGTGAGAACGTCACCGTCCCAACCGAGTTCGATCTTCGTGTCGGCGATGATGACACCGTTGGCGGCGGCGTGCTCGGCCCCGCGGGCGTAGATCGAGAGGGTCAGATCGCGCAGCTGCTCGGCGACCTCCTTGCCCTCCTGGTTCACCACGTCCTCGTAGCTGATGGGCTCGTCGTGCCCGGCGTCGGCCTTGGTGGTGGGGGTGAAGATGGGCTCGGGCAGCTTGTCGCCGTCGCGCAGGCCGGGCGGCAGCGCGATGCCGGACACGGTGCCGGTGCGCTGGTACTCGGCCAGCCCGCCGCCGGTCAGGTAGCCGCGCGCGATGCACTCGACCTTCACCATCTTCAGCGGCTTGACCCGCACGCCGCGCCCCGCGAACTCGGCGGGCACGTCGGTGGTGGACAGAATGTGGTTGGGCACATCGGAGAAGAACCCGAACCACCAGTTCGACAGGCGGGTGAGCAGCGCGCCCTTGTCCGGGATCGGGGTGGGCAGCACCACGTCGTACACCGACACCCGGTCGGATGCGACCAGGATCAGCGAGTCGCCGTCCTCGTACAGGTCGCGCACCTTACCGGCGTGGATGTGCTTCAACGGTCCTCCTCGTGCTGGGCTTCGGCTGCCGCCGCAGAGCTTACCGACGGGCTCGGCCCGCCTCGACGCCCGGTCGCCCGCCCGATCGCATCCGACCTGCGGCGACCGATCGGTGCGACGTGGCATTGTGGGGAACGTCGTGTCCGCACGGATTCACGAGTGGAGAATTGTTCGGTCCGCTCGAGGCTTCGTGCGGGCGCACCGCATCTCGCACCGAGCCCCGGGCAACGCCGCCCGACGAGCCGGGTGCACCTGCACGGCAGCAGTTCTCCGAGAGCTAAGGAGCCCCCTTGTCCGCACCGAATCTCACCCGCGAGCAGGCGATCGAACGCGCCGCGACGGTCCAGGTGGAGAACTACCGGGTCGAATTGGACCTGACCGGGCAGCCCACCAGTGCCGACGAGCCGCGCCGTGAGAGCTTCCACACCAAGTCCACGGTGACCTTCACCGCGACGCCGGGTGCGCAGACCTTCATCGATTTCGTGGGCGCGGGCGTGCGCTCGGCCGTCCTCAACGGCGTGGCCCTGGACGTCAGCGGCTACGACGAGGAGCAGGGCCTGACCCTGCCGAACCTGGCCGCCTCCAACGAGCTCGTGGTCGAGGCCGACGGCGAGTACTCGAACACCGGCGAGGGCCTGCACCGCTTCGTCGACCCGACCGACAACAAGGTCTACCTGTACTCGCAGTTCGAAACCGCCGACTGCAAGCGCATGTTCGCCTGCTTCGACCAGCCGGATCTGAAGGCCACCTACGACGTGATCGTCACCGCGCCGGAGGATTGGGAGGTCATCTCCAACGGCGCGGTCGTGGACACCCACAAGATCGGCACCGTGGTCCGCCACACCTTCGCCACCACCCCGCGCATGAGCACCTACCTGGTGGCCCTCATCGCCGGTCCCTACGCCAAGTGGACCGACACCTACAGCGACTCGCACGGCGAGATCCCGCTCGGCATCTACTGCCGCGCCTCGCTGGCCGAATTCATGGACGCCGAACGGCTTTTCACCGAAACCAAGCAGGGCTTCGGCTTCTATCACACCAATTTCGGTGTGCCCTATGCCTTCGGCAAGTATGACCAGCTGTTCGTGCCCGAATTCAACGCGGGCGCAATGGAGAACGCGGGCGCGGTCACCTTCCTCGAGGATTACGTCTTCCGTTCCAAGGTGACTCGCGCCTCCTACGAGCGCCGCTGCGAGACCGTGCTGCACGAGATGGCGCACATGTGGTTCGGCGACCTGGTCACCATGAAGTGGTGGGACGACCTGTGGCTGAACGAGTCGTTCGCGACCTTCGCCTCGGTGCTGTGCCAGGTCGGCGCGACCGAATACACCAATGCCTGGACCACTTTCGCGAATGTCGAGAAGTCCTGGGCGTACCGGCAGGATCAGCTGCCCTCGACCCACCCGATCGCCGCCGACATCCCGGATCTGGCCGCGGTCGAGGTGAACTTCGACGGAATCACCTACGCCAAGGGCGCTTCGGTGCTCAAGCAGCTGGTGGCCTACGTCGGCGAGGAGCCGTTCCTGGCGGGCCTGCGCGACTACTTCACCGAACACGCCTTCGGCAACGCCACTTTCGACGATCTGGTGGGCGCGCTGGAGAAGGCGTCGGGCCGCGACCTGTCGGACTGGGGCGCACAGTGGCTCAAGACCACCGGCCTGAACATCCTGCGTCCGGACTTCACCGTGGACGCGGACGGCAACTTCACCTCCTTCACCGTCATCCAGGAGGGCGCGGAGCCCGGCGCCGGTGAGCGCCGCGTGCACCGGCTGGCCATCGGCGTCTACGACGACCAGAACGGAAAGCTGGTGCGCACCAAGCGCGTCGAGCTCGATATCGATCCGGCCGAGCGCACCGAGGTGCCGGAGCTGGTCGGCGTCGGCCGCGGCAAGCTGGTGCTGATCAACGACGACGACCTCACCTACTGCTCGGTCCGCCTCGACGCCGACTCGCTCGACACCGTGGTGGCGCGCATCGCCGATATCGCCGAGCCGCTGCCGCGCACCCTGGCCTGGTCGGCCGCCTGGGAGATGACCCGCCAGGCCGAGATGAAGGCCCGCGACTTCGTGGCGCTGGTGCAGTCCGGCGTCGGCGCGGAAACCGAGATCGGCGTCGTGCAAAGGCTTCTCATGCAGGCGAGCACCGCGCTGGGCGCCTACGCCGACCCGGAGTGGGCGACCGCGCAGGGCTGGCCCGCCTACGCCGACCGCCTGCTGGAACTGGCGCGTCACGCCGGTGCGGGCTCGGACCACCAGCTGGCCTTCGTCAACGCGCTCACCGGCGCGGTCCTCGCGGACCGGCACGTGCAGGTGCTGCGGCAGCTGCTCGCCGGTGATCCGCAGGGCGTGGGCCTGTCGGGCCTGACCGTCGACACCGATCTGCGCTGGCGGCTCACCCAGGCGCTCGCGGCGGCCGGGGCCATCGACTCCGACGGCATCGAAACCCCGCTCATCGACGAGGAATTGGCACGCGACGACACCGCCGCCGGCCGCCGCCAGGCCGCCGCGGCCGCCACCGCCCGCCCGCAGGCCGTGGTCAAGGAGCAGGCGTGGAACACGGTCATGAACGACGACTCGGTCGCCAACATCACCACCCGCGCCATCGTCGCCGGCTTCGCACCCGCGGGCCAGGCGCAGCTGCTGACGCCCTACGTGGAGCGGTATTTCGCCGAGATCGCCTCGGTGTGGGAGCGCCGCTCCAGTGAGGTCGCCCAGACCGTCGTGGTCGGCCTCTACCCGCACTGGGCCATCACCGACGAGGCGGTGGCGGTCGCCGACAAGTTCCTCGCCGGTGACCACCCGCCCGCCCTGCGCCGCCTGGTGGTCGAGGGCAAGGCGGGCATCGAACGCTCGCTGCGCGCCCGCGAATTCGACCGCGGCTAGAAACCGACTGCGCGGCAGCGCTTTTCACTGACGACAGCCCCTCCCGAAGCCTTCGGGAGGGGCTGTCGTCATTTCCCGCTCGACCTCACGCTGCCGTGAGCGGATCTGCTCACAGCAGCGTGGCGGGGCTTTCAGCGATCCATTGCGGCACCGTGAAGTCATGGCTGAGAACAAGACTCCGATGTTCAACTGGCGCACCCGCGAACAGCTCTACGCCCGCCGGGTGCTGGTGCTCGACGGCGCACTGGACGACGACAACGGCACATTGCTGATGACCCAGCTGATGGCGCTGGCCGCCGAGGATCCGGAGGCGGGGATCTCGCTGTGGATCCATTCGCCCGGCGGGTCGGTGCCGTCCATGCTCGCCATCCGCGACGTGATGCGGCTGGTGCCCTGCGAGGTGTCCACCCTGGCGCTCGGATTGGCCTGCAGCGCAGGGCAATTCCTGCTCTCGGCGGGCACTCCGGGGCGTCGCTTCGCGCTCCCGCACGCCCGCGTGCTCATGCATCAGGGTTCGGCGGGCATCGGCGGCAGCGCCGTCGAGGTGGAGGTGCAGGCCGATGATCTGCGCTACACCGTGCAGACCGTGCTCGGCCTGATCGCGCAGGACACCGGCCAGCCCTACGACCAGATCTTCGAGGACTCCCTGCACGACCGCTGGTTCACCGCGACCCAGGCACGCGAGTACGGCTTCATCGACCACATCGTGGAGTCGTTCAACCAGGTCATCCCCGAACGCCACCGCCTCGGCATCTCTGCCTGATCCGGGTGGGCATCTCTGCCTGATCCGGCCGGGTATC
Organism: Nocardia concava NBRC 100430; assembly: GCF_000308815.1. Lineage (GTDB taxonomy): Bacteria > Actinomycetota > Actinomycetes > Mycobacteriales > Mycobacteriaceae > Nocardia > Nocardia concava. The sequence continues at coordinate 86,583 of NZ_BAFX01000048.1, read as the reverse complement.
TCCGCGTAATCCCCAGGGCCCCAGCACTTCTCCAGGAGGCACGGCATGACCAGCTACACCATCCCGAACGTGATCGCCCGCGACCCACGCGGCGAACGCATCATGGACGTCTATTCACACCTGCTCACCGAGCGCATCGTCTACCTCGGCACCCCCATCGACTCCGGCGTCGCCAACGCCCTCATCGCGCAGATGCTGCACCTGGACGCCGAGAGCCCCGGCCAGGACATCAACCTCTACATCAACTGCGAGGGCGGCGACCTGTCGGCGATGCTGGCCATCTACGACACCATCCAGCACATAACGTCCCCCGTGGTCACCACCTGCGTCGGCCAGGCCATCGCGGTGGGCGCGGTGCTGCTGGCGGGCGGCGCGAAGGGCCGCCGCAACGTCCTCCCCCATTCCCGAATCGTCCTGCACCAGCCCGCGATCCGAGGCCAGGGCACCATCCCCGACCTCATCCTGCAGGCCGACGAAATAGTCCGCATGCGAGCCCAGGTGGAAGCCATCCTCGCCGCCCACACCGGCCAATCCCCCGAAACCCTCCGCCGCGACACCGACCGAGACCGCGTCTTCACCGCCGAATCCGCCCTCTCCTACGGCCTCGCCGACCAAATCCTCGGCCCCCGAGCCTGATTCGGCCCACGAGAATGCACTGGCGTAGTCGAACGCCGAGAAGACCTGTCCACCAGCGCATTCTCGTGATTCAGGCGGCGAGGAGGAGGGCCTGGCCGGAGTAGCGCTGGGGGGCGGTGGTGCGGGTGAAGGAGGCGAGGTGGCGGCGGTGGAGTTCCTGGGCCACCTGGAGGGTGAGGCCGCTCAGGGTGGTGCCCAGGGCTCCGGCCAGGGCCGCGATCATTTCGCTCGAAGGCTCCTTGCGGCCGCGCTCGACCTCGGACAGGTACTGGGGTGAGATGCCCGCGCGGCCAGCGGTTTCGGTGAGCTTCTCACCGAGATCCAGTCGGCGGGAGCGGAGTTGTTCGCCGAGCGCCTCGCGCCACAGCGGTTCGCGCGCGGCGGGCTTGCGCCGCTCCCGGCCCGTCTCGTCGAGTCCACCGGGAATCGCTGTCAAACGCGGATGCTCGGACATATCCCGAGCGTAAGTTCTCCCGGCCCGCCGCCGCGCCTCGATCTGCTGAGAGCGAACTCCCGGAAAAGAACAACGGCCCGGTCCCTCGGGGACCGGGCCGTATTCGTGCTTGCGAACTAGACGCGCCCGATGGTGGCGGCCATGACGCGGACCGCGGAGACCAGACCGTCGATCAGGTCGCCCTGGCGGAAGGAGCTGAGGGCGGCGGTGGCGCCGAGCTGGCAGACCCGGTCGTTGGCGCGTTCGGCGACGTCGCGGCCGGAGCGAACCTCGACAGAGCTGGTGTTCGGGTCCACCGCGATGAGGACCGAGCGGGCGGCCTCCGGGGTGGACGGGAACAGGGCGTCGACGCCGGCGGCGGAGTCGGCGCCCAGGTCACCGATGAAGATGTTGAAGCGCACCTTGGTGGCGCGGGTGGCATCGGTGAGAGCGTTGTCCATGAGCAGCCGCTCGCGGTCGGTGAACGGCGCATCGTTGAAGACGTCGCCGGCCTCGTGCACACCGGACACCCGGCCGCTGGTGGTGATCGCCCAGCCGTGGGGTAGGTCGGCCTCGTTCACCGCGGGCCAATTAGAACTTGCCACTTGCCCGGCCTCCGATCAGGTCCGCGGGGGCGGATTCGATAGCCGCATGGTCGCCATGCGAATCAGCAGTGTCGTGGTGGCCGGCTCCGGTCACCTCGTCGGTCGCGCTCCACAGCACCGGGGGCTGGGTCCACTTGTCACCGAGTTCGTAGTGTGCCGGCTTCTTGCCCGGCAGCGGCTTGCCGAGGAACGACAATCCGGCGATCACCAGATAGATCGCGACCGGGATGCCGACGTAGATCAGCACTGTCTGGAGAATGCTCACGGGGGCAACGGTAGTCGATGCCGCCTCGACTACTACGACCGGTAAGGGTTATGCGACCGTGTCGTAACAATCACCTTTCAGACCAACCGGGCTATTTTCCGGACCGGCCGGGCCGCGTCTTCAGACCAGCCACGCGGTCGAATTGGCCGGCAGTTTCCTTCCGTTGATCGGCGCACTCGTCAGCAGCACGTCCCCGGCGGGCAGCAGAATCGGCGCGTCGGTGGCATTGAGCACGCACAGCAATCCACCCGCGCGACGGAACGCCAGACAGCCCGGCGGGCTCCCGTACCACTCCAGCCCGCCCGCGAATTCCGGCCGCACGGCCCGCGTTTCGATGGCCATCCGATACAGCGACAGCATCGAGTCCAGCCGCTCGAGCTGGGCTTCCACGGTCAGCGCCGCCCACTCCGGCGGCATCGGCAGCCACGGGCGGCCGGTGGTGAAGCCGAACGGCGGCCGCTCCCCCTCCCACGGCAGCGGCACCCGGCAGCCGTCCCGGCCGCGCTCGGTGTGCCCGGAGCGCTCCCAGGTCGGGTCCCGCAGGGCGTCCTCGGGTAGGTCGTCGACATTCGGCAGCCCCAATTCGGCCCCGTTGTAGACGAATACGGCCCCCGGCAGCGCCAGCTCGAGCATGATCATGGCCCGCGCCCGCGCCTGCCCGACGGGCCCCCCGCCGTAGCGGGTGACCTCGCGTTCGATGTCGTGATTGGACAGCGTCCAGGTCGGCGAGGCCGCCACCCCGTCGACCGCGTGCAGCGAATTGTCGACGGCCACGCGAATCCGGTCCGGGTGGAAGGGCGTTTGGGCCAGCCGGAAGTTGAAGGCCAGGTGCAGCTCGTCCGGGCGGACGTACTCACCGAAGCGGGTGTTGTCGTTGACCCAGACCTCGCCGATGGACACCGCGTGCGGGTACTCGTCCATCACCTTGCGGATGCGCCGGTGGATCTCGTGCACACCGGGATTGTTGAAGCGCGGATCATCGTCGTCGAGGTGCAGCATCTGGGTCGGGATGTGCTCCATATCGGGCAGTCCCTCGGGCTTGGCCATGCCGTGCGCGACGTCGAGCCGGAACCCGTCCACCCCGCGATCCAGCCAGAACCGCAGGGTCTGCTCGAAATCGGCTGCCACATCCGGGTTTTCCCAGTTCAGATCGGGTTGCTCGGCCGCGAAGATGTGCAGGTACCACTGCCCGGGTCTACCGTCCGCCTCGGTCACCCGGGTCCAGGCCGGACCGCCGAAGATGCTCGGCCAATTGTTCGGCGGCACAGCGCCGTCCGGCCCGCGGCCGTCGCGGAACCAGTACCGCGCCCGCTCCGGACTCCCCGGCCCCGCCGCCAGCGCCGCCCGGAACCACGGGTGCTGATCGCTGGTGTGATTGGGCACCAGGTCCATGGTCACCCGCATATCGCGGTCGTGCGCCTCGGCGATGATCTCCTCCAGCGCCCCGATCCCGCCGAACAGCGGGTCGATATCGCGCGGATCGGAGACGTCGTAGCCGCCGTCGGCCATGGGCGAGCGCATTACCGGGCAGATCCACAGCGCGTTCACCCCGAGTAGTTCGAGATAGCCCAGCTTGTCGCGCAATCCGCCCAGATCGCCCACCCCGTCACCGCCGGAGTCGGCGAAGGAACGCGGGTAGACCTGGTAGAACACGGCCGATCGCCACCACGGGACTCCCGCGTCCCCATCCCCGGCAGCTACCGAAATCTCACTCACAGCCGTAATGGTGCCAAAGCACACCGACTTTCGCGGGTGCGTTGTCAGGACTTGTCCAGTTTCAGCAAATGATCAGCGGCTGCCTGCGGGCAAGCGGAAACCCTGTGGGACGCTGCGACTTCTGCGGAATGAATTCAGAAAGGCGAGTTCATGAGCGAATTGGCGGCCATCTCGAAGTAGTTGAGCAGCTGCTGCCGGTGCTCGGCATCGAGCACCTCGGGCTCGATCTCCGCCACCGCGATGTGCATGGCCCGCAGCCACGCGTCCCGCTCGATCGGACCCACCTTGAACGGCATGTGCCGCATCCGCAGCCGCGGATGCCCGCGCTCATCGGAGTAGGTCCGCGGCCCGCCCCAGTACTGCTCGAGGAAAATCCGCAGCCGGCGCTCGGCGGGACCCAGATCCTGTTCCGGATACAGCGGCCGCAACACCTCGTCCTCGGCCACCTCGCGATAGAAGGCCGCCACGATCCGATGGAAGGTCTTCTCACCGCCCACGGCCTCGTAGAAGGATGTTGCGGTCTGCTCGCCGGAAGTCACGTCCCCATTGTGCCCGTGCCGCCGATTCACGGCCCGTTTCGGGGTCGCCACCGGCCCATCGGCGCGCGACCGGGCGGCCGTGCACAACCGTCACATCCTGTTCATCCGAATGTGCCCCGCAATGTGGTGAAAGAGATGGCATTGTGCGCGAAACCATGGTCAACTGGGTGACAGTCTGCCGAGATACCACACAATCGGACGAATACGAAACCGGGGTATGGCCCATGAAGCAGCGGCACGGCGCCCGTCACGAGGCGCGCACGCATCGACAACTCCAGCCCGCCGACGTCCACAATCGTGGGTCGGGGGCTACTCCGCTGCATTTATTGTCCGAACATTCTCATTCCGAGCATCACCCGGCCGCGCATCCCGAGCCGGCCCATCCGGGCGACCATCGCGAACATTCGCATCATCCGCCCACCGCAGCACCCGTTCCCGCCTGGGCCAAACGCCGCGTGCTGCTTCTGAACGCCACGTACGAGCCGCTCACCGCCCTGTCCGCGCGTCGCGCCATCGTGCTGCTGATCTGTGACAAGGCCGATGCCGTGCACGAGAATCCGGAGGGTCCGGTCGTGCATTCCGCCGGGACCTCGGTGGCGCTCCCCTCGGTGATCCGACTACGCACCTATGTGCGCGTCCCTTACCGGGCACGGGTACCCATGACCCGCGCCGCCCTCATGCACCGCGACCGCTATCGCTGCGCCTACTGCGGCGGCAAGGCCGAGACCATCGACCACGTGATTCCGCGCAGCCGCGGCGGCGCGCACTCGTGGGAGAACTGTGTCGCCTCGTGCGCGCCGTGCAATCACCGCAAGGCCGACAAACTGCTGAGCGAACTGGGCTGGGTGCTGCACCATCCGATGGTCGCCCCCAAGGGTCCGCACTGGCGTTTGCTGTCGGCCAGCTCCGAGCTGGACCCGACGTGGCTGCAGTACCTCGGTGAGGGCGCGGCTTGATCGTCGTTCACTCGTAAACCTCGACTCCCCGTAGGCACTGGTCACTCACCCGTAGGCAGACCGGCTTCGGCCGCCAGCACGCCGAGCGCGCGGAGGAAAGCCGTGCGCTCCTTGGCCGTCAGGCCCGCGGTGAGTTCCTTGTCGAGTTCCTTGGCGGCCTGCTCACAGGCGGCCAGTAGTTCATATCCGGGCTCGGTGAGCGTGAGCACCTGCCTGCGCCGATCCTCGGGATCACGCACCCGCTCGATCGCCCCGAGCCGTTCCAGATGATCGGCCAGCGACACCACCAGGCTGGGCGCGACGCCCAGCCGTTTCGCCAATTCCTGCTGTGAGGCGGCCTCGCCGTGGCTCAGCGCGGTCATCAGGCCCGCGTGCTTCGGCTTCAGGTCTAGGCCCGCGATGCGCGCGGCGAAGCGATCCGCCACCACCGAACCGACCGTCCCGAGTCGAAACGCGACGGTTTTCGGGAGCTCGGTCGGCTTCTTGACTTCGTTCACGGGTCAGATGATACTTTCCTCAAACCGTTCAGACTCTGAATGATTTGAGGAGAGAAGGATCATGGACGCGTGCACGGGAATCGCGCTCGCCAATGCGGCGGTCGCGCTGATCTCTGGAATCTCGAGCGTCGTGGGCATGGCGAGGCCGGGGCTGGCCGTGCCGGGTGGTGGCCAGATCGACGCGGGCACACGGTTTTTCGCTTACGGCTACGGTGCGCGGGCGGTGCCGCTGAGCGTGGTCATGCTCATCACGCTGGCGGTCGGCACGCGCAGCGGGCTCGCGCCGATCCTGGTGGTGGCCGGGCTGGCGCAGATCGGGGACGCGATTATCGGTGCGGGACGGCGCAATTGGCCGATGGCGGCCACCTGCGTGGGGCTGGCGGCGGTGCATCTGGCGTCCGCCTGGTGGGTCATCCAGCAGTGAGTCGGTGCAGTGAAAACCACTGCACCCCTGAACTATTGGCGGGTCAGCTGTATTCGCTGATGAGCATGCCCCAGGTGCCGGGCTCCAACGCCGCGAAGACGTGGGGCATATCGCCCGGGTAGCAGATGTAGTCGCCGGGTTCGAGTTCGACGGGAGCCTCGGCAGGGCCGACCCGCGCGCGGCCCGCGCACAGCACGACGTGTTCAACGACGCCGCGACTGTGCGGATCGGACTCACGGGGGTGGCCGGGCTCGGCGGTGAGTCGGTAGATGTCGCGCCGGACCGCGGGCGGCGAGGCGGCCAGCAGGGCGATGCGGTACTCGGACTGCCCGGAGGCGAGCGCGGGCGCCTGCCCGGCGCGAATGACCTGAACCTGCGGGCTCGGCGGATCCAGCAGTCGGGAGAACTGGATGTCCAGGGCGATGCAGAGCGCCCACAGGGTTTCGATGCTCGGATTGCCCGAGCCCGATTCCAGTTGGGACAGCGTCGATTTGGCGATTCCGGCGCGCCGCGCGACCTCGGTCAGCGAGAGTCCGGAGCGGGCCCGCTCGCGGCGCAGGGCGGCGGCGATCGCCTCTTGCGGCGACTCGGGCGCCTCCGCCGGCGGCAGCGGAATCTCAGGCTGCGGCACCTCCTGCAGCGGAGCAGGAAGAGAGCTGTCTGGCTGGGTCATGATGAGGTTCACAGTACCGGGACATGGGGGTGCCCCTTTGACTAACCCGGTCTCCTGTGTTCATTATAGAAAACATGCGTTCGGCATGGCGAACACTCGATCGGGGTGTGCTCACAGGTATCGCGGCGATCTGCCTGGCAGTCGCCATGATCGGCATATCCTACGGCGCTACCGCGGTGACCTCGGGACTGCCCGGCTGGTTGCCGGTGCTCATGAGCATCGCCGTGGTCGCGGGCGGCTCGGAGTTCGTCTTCATCGGCATCCTCACCGCGGGCGGCGGCCTGGTCGCGGCCGTGCTGGCCGGACTCCTGGTCAACGCCCGCCACCTGCCCTACGGCCTGTCCGTCCCCGACGTGGTCGGCACCGGCTGGCGTCGACTGCTCGGCACCCACGTCATGAACGACGAATCCGTCGCCATGGCCATGGCCCAGCCCGACCGCGACCGCCGTCGCGCCGCCTACTGGCTGTGCGGCCTCGCGGTCCTCGCGGCCTGGCCACTCGGCGCGGCCATCGGAGCCGTCCTCGGCGCAGTGGTCCCGGACCCCAACGCCTTCGGCCTCGACGCCGTCTTCCCGGCCGTCCTGTTCTCGCTCGTCCTGCCCGCCCTCCGCGAACCCCTCACCCGCACAGCCGCCCTCGCGGGCGCGGCGGTGGCGGCGGCGACCACGCCGTTCCTCGGCGCGGGCCTGCCGGTGCTGCTCGCATTGACGGCGGTGCTGCTGGTTGTACGCCGCGCCGGTAAGGAGTCCGCGCCGGAAAGTGATCCGGCTGTTTCGACCGCTACCGCCGCGATGAGCGCATCGTCGTGACCAAGGCCCTGCTGATGGGTGCGATGGCATTGGCCATCGGCACCTTCGCGTTCCGCTTCGCGGGGCCGCTGCTGCGGAGCCGGGTGAAGATCTCGCCGCGCACCGTTCGGCTGTTGGAGATCGCGTCGGTGGTACTGCTCACCGCACTGGCGGTCACCACGCTGATGCCGTCGGGCGGTAGCCAATTCGGCTGGGCACTGCCCGCTGGAGTGCTGGTAGCAGCGGGGCTGGCGTGGAAGCGGGCACCGCTGCTGGTGGTGATCCTCTCCGCTGCCGTTGTCACCGCCGGACTCCGCGCATTCGGCATCCACTAACCACTCCCCCTTCGCCGAGTGGCACACCAGTGCGGCCGAATTGGGCAAATCCCCTCACTGGTGTGCCACTCGGCGACGTTAGAGGAGGAGGTCTGCCAGGCGGGCCCACGCATCCTCGGCGAATTCGGGACGGTAGGAGTCGCGGCCGGGGAAGAGGAAGCCGTGCGGGGCGGGGTCGTAGACGACGATGTCGTGCTGGATGCCGTTGGTGCTCAAGGTTTCTTCGAGTTCTTCGCGGGCCTCGGCGTCGATCAGCGGGTCGTCGCCGCCGAAGAACAGCAGGATGCGGCCGGTGATGGCGGGGGTGGCCTCGACGGTGGGTTCGGGTGTGGACAGCGGGATGTCGGTGTTGGTCAGCCAGCCCGGGTAGAAGGCGGCGGTGGCGGCCAGCGGGAGCTGGGTCGCGGCGTAGTAGGCGACGTGGCCGCCCGCGCTGAAGCCGACCATGTTGAGGGAGACCGCGTTTCGGCGGCGCAGTTCGTCGAGGCAGGCGGCGACGTCGTCGATCACCTCGGGGCGGGTCAGGGTGCGCAGGAGTTCCAGGCCCCGGTCACGATCGACGTGCAGTTCCAGTTCGGCGCGCGGGGCGGGGCGGTGGAAGAGGTCCGGCATGACGACGATGGCGCCGAGTGCGGCGAGGCGGTCGGCGGCCGCCCGGGCCGTGGCGTGCAGGCCGTAGATCTCGTGGCCCACAACGACTCCGGGATAATCGCCCGGTTCCGCGGGACGCGCCACATAGGCGCTCATTACGGATTCGCCGACCTTCAGGTCGACCCACTCGGTCACGATCGCGACATCGCTCATGCCTACCCAAGGTAGAGCACGCGGTTCAGCCGCCCGTCACGGGCGCGAAGGCCGGAGCCAGGAGCGCGATGCCCAGTGCCACACCCGCGAGAATGCTGCGCAGAATCGTCATGGTGATCGCCCTCCCCGATGGCTGCATTCGACCTGGGTCGAACGTATCCGGGTCCGAAAAGCTTTCCCAGCCAGCATATTCGGTGCCCCGTGCGTTGGGGGCCGGTTCGCGCCGAGTGCTCCGGGGTCGAACCGGCGGAGTGCTCCCGGCGCGAACCGGCGGGCGTGAATCAGTGCGCGAGCAGCGGCAGGGCGGGGCCGCGGCGGCGGGCGACGGAGCCGTAGCGGGCGTCCAGGCGCAGCCAGGTGCGGGCCGCGCGCACCCGCACGATCTCGTCGACCGAGATGCGCCGCGAGTCGGTCTTCTCGCCGCCGTGCGGGATGAAATCCATGGCGGCGAGCGCGAACACGACCCGCATGGGCACCTCGACCTGCTCACCGCCGCCGGACACGGTGAGCACCGTCTGATCCAGCAGGGCGGCGGGCGGACCGTGGCGGCTGCCGTGCTCCTCCGCCAATTCGGCTCCGCGCTCGGCCAATTCGACGAGCATGCGCGCGGGCACATCGTCGATGTGGACGAACCCGGCCTCCGGCGGCAGCGCCGCACGCCAGGCCGAATCCATGGCGAAGCCGAGGCCGAACGCCTTGGCCGCGTCCGGCCCGTGCAGGCCGGCGAGGATGGCGTCCCCGCCGACCGACACGTCGTCCATCCCGAGTTCGGCCACCACCGTGCGCACCGCCAGCGCCTCGAAACCGGTTCCGGCCCAGGCGGAGACGTAGCGGTCCCCGCGCCGGCGCAGCCGGATGACCGCCGCCGGGTCGAGGCGCAGCGCGTGCGATATGAAGGTGGCCAGGTTCTCGCGTTCCGCGGGATCCGGAACGTGCAGGGTCAGCTGTCCCGACAACGGTCGTTCTCGGTCAGTCCGCCAGCCACAGCGACAGGTAGTCCCGTTCCGCGGTGGTGAGGCGGCGTAGGCGCTGGGTGTCGATGTCGAAGGCGGCCAGCTGGGTGGAGGCGATCACCGCGGGCGGGGAGTCCGGGGCCGCGCCCGCGGCGCGCACCTCGTAGCCCACGGTGAAGTCCACCGCGCGCAACCGCTCGATCCACATGGACACGTCCAGGGGCGTGTCCTCGTGCCGCAGCTGCCCCTTGTACTGCACGCGCAGGTCGGCGAGCACACAGCCGGTCCGCAGCTTGACCGTCGGCCGCTCGTCGCCGAACAGCCACGGGATGCGGGCCTCCTCCAGCAGCGTCACCATGCGGGCATGGTTGATGTGCTGGAAGGCGTCCATATCCGACCAGCGCACCTCCACCTTGGTGTGGAAACGCTTGGGCTCGCCCGGAGCCGGGAGATCTCCCGGCTGGGGCGTCGCCGTCTTGGCATGGCCGTTCAGCGAACCGACACTCGTCAACGCGGTACCTCCGATTGCGCTCCCACCCCGCTCACCATGCTGCGCACCTGCCGCGCCGCAACCGACAGCGTGGCCAGGTCGTGGGTTCCGGACTCGAACAGTTCCGACAGGGCGCTGCGTGCGCGGCCCAGCCGGGACTGGTTTTTCGACTCCCAGTATGCAATTTTCTCCTCGGCCGTCTCCTCCGGGTCACCGGCGGAGAGCACATCGAGGGTCAGCGAGCGCAGCGAACCGTACATGTCGTCGCGCAGCGCGAGACGGGCCAGCGCGTGCCAACGATCGCCGCGTTCCAGGTGGCTGACCGCCTGCAGCAGCCAATCGATCTTGAGGTGGTCGTTGAGCGCGTAGTACAGCGCGCCCACCTCCTCACCGCTGCGATCGGTGATGTCGGCGATGTCCAGGACGTCCAGCAGCGGGAACTGGTTGAGCAGGCCGAACACCTCGGTGGCCAGCTCCGAGGGCGCGCCCTGATCCATGATGGCCTGGCACTGGTCGTTGAGGGTGTCGATGTGATGGCCGCGCAGCCAGCCCGGCACCTTCGGCGAAAGGGTGCGCACACCTTGGGCGTAGCGGTGAATCTCCGCGCCCACCGCGACCGGCTGCGGACGGTTGTTGAGCAGCCAGCGCGAGGCGCGGTCGAGGGTGCGCTTGGTCTCGAGCTCCAGCGCGTCCTTCATGCTCGTGGAGACATCGGCGGCGCGGATGCGGTTCCATACCGCGTGCAGATCGAAGATCTGGGTGGCGGCGGTGAAGGCGCGCACCGAATCCGAGGCCGAGGCCCCGATCTCCTCGCCGAGGCGGAAGGCGTAGGTGATGCCGCCCAGGTCCACCACCTCGTTCACCAGCATGGTGGTGGTGATCTCGCGGCGCAGGCGGTGGCGCTTGATGGCGGTGGCGAAGCGGGTGCGCAGCGGGGTCGGGAAGTAGCGCGGCAGCCGCGCCGAGAAGTAGACGCTGTCGGGCAGGTCGCTGGCGAGCAGCTCGGTCTTGAGCGAAAGCTTCACGTGCGCCATGAGATTCGACAGCTCGGGCGAGGTCAGGCCGGTGCCCTGCTCCACCCGCAGCTTCATTTCCGCGTCACTGGGCAGCGCCTCGAGCTCGCGGTCCAGGCCGCGGCGCTCCTCGAGATCCTCGATGACGCGCTGGTGCACGTTCAGCATGCGCGGGGCCTCGGCCCGGGACATGCCCATGAGGATGTTCTGGGAGACGTTGTCCTGCAACACCAGTGCGGAGACCTCGTCGGTCATCGAGGCAAGCAGCGGGTTGCGGTCGGCCTCGGGCAGCTCACCGCTCGAGACCACGCCGTCGAGCAGGACCTTGATATTGACCTCGTGGTCGGAGCAGTCCACGCCCGCGGAATTGTCGAGGGCGTCGGTGTTCATCTTGCCGCCGTGACGGCAGAACTCGATGCGGCCGTGGGCGGTGACGCCGAGGTTGCCGCCCTCGCCGATCACCTTGACCCGCAACTCGTTGGCGTTCACCCGGACCACGTCGTTGGACTTGTCGCCGACGTCGGCGTTGGTCTCGCTGGAGGCCTTGATGTAGGTGCCGATGCCGCCGTTCCACAGCAGCTGCACCGGGGACTTCAGGATGGCCTTGATCATCTCCGGCGGGGACAGGGCCGTGATGTCGGCGGCCAGGCCCAGCACCTCACGCACCTGGTCGCTGACCGGGATCGATTTCACCGTGCGGTCGTAGACGCCGCCGCCCGCGCTGATCAGCGACCGGTCGTAGTCGGCCCAGGAGGAGCGGGGCAGGGCGAACATGCGCTCGCGTTCGGAGAACGACACCGCCGCATCGGGATTGGGGTCCAGGAAGATGTGGCGGTGGTCGAACGCCGCGACCAAACGGATGTGACGCGAGAGCAGCATGCCGTTGCCGAACACGTCGCCGGACATATCGCCGATGCCGACCACCGTGAAGTCCTCGGACTGGGTGTCGATGTCCATCTCGGCGAAGTGGCGCTTCACGCTCTCCCACGCGCCCTTGGCGGTGATACCCATCGCCTTGTGGTCGTAGCCCACCGAACCGCCGGAGGCGAAGGCGTCGCCGAGCCAGAAACCGTAGGACTGGGCAACATCATTGGCGATATCGGAGAAGGTGGCGGTGCCCTTGTCCGCGGCCACGACCAGGTAGGTGTCGTCGCCGTCGCGGCGCAGCACCCGCGCGGGCGGGATCACCGCACCGGTGGCGCGATCGACATTGTCGGTGACATCGAGCAGGCCCGAAATGAAGGTGCGGTAGCAGGCGATGCCCTCGGCCTGCAGATTCTGGCGATCGGCGACCGGATCGGCGGTGGCAGCGGGCGGGTTCTTGACCACGAAACCGCCCTTCGCACCGACCGGGACGATGACGGCGTTCTTCACCGCCTGCGCCTTGACCAGGCCCAGGATCTCGGTGCGGAAGTCCTCCAACCGATCCGACCAGCGCAGGCCGCCACGCGCGACCGGGCCGAAGCGCAGGTGCACGCCCTCCACCCGCGGGGAGTAGACGAAGATCTCGAATTGCGGTCGGGGCTTGGGCAATTCGGCGATCTCCTGCGGTTCCACCTTGAACGACAGGTAGTCCCGGGAGCGACCCTCGGCGTCTGTGACGTAGTAGTTGGTGCGCAGGGTGGCCTTGATCAGGCCGAGCAGCGCGCGCAGGATGCGGTCGGCGTCCAGGCTCACGACCTCGTCGATGCGGTGGCGGACCGCGGCCTCGAGTTCGGTGGCGTGGTCCGGATTGGCCGAGTCCGGGTCGAAGAGCGCGGCGAACAGGTCGACGAACATGCTGGCCGCTTCGGGATAGGCCAGCAGGACACGGGTGATGGCGGCCTGACTGTAGGGGAATCCGGCCTGCTGCAAGTACTTCGAGTAGGCGCGCAGGATGGAGACGCTGCGCCAGTTCATGCCCGCGCCCAGCACCAGTTCATTGAGGCCGTCGGCCTCGGCGCGGCCGTACCAGAGGGCCTCGAAGGCGTCGGTGAAGCGCTCCCGCAGGCCGCGCACGTGGGCGTCGAGGGCGTCCAGGCGGCCGACGGACTCCACCAGTTCGGCGTCCATATCGCGGTCCAGGGCGCTGCGCAGCAGTTCGGGGCGGGCCAGCAGGCCGAAGTCGTAGACCCACTGCTCGGGGCCGTGATCGAGTTCGACCTGGTGGGGGCGCTCGTCGATGACCTCCACGCCGAGGCTCTGCAGCAGCGGGAGCACCTGGCTCAGGGAGATGCCGCTGCCGCCGACATAGAGGGTGAAACGCCATGAGCCCGGGGAGGAATCGAGGCGGCGGTACAGGTGCTGCGAGATACCGCCGTCGGCCAGGCCCTGCAGGCGCAGGATGTCGGCGACGGCGCGCAGGGGTTCGAAGTCCTCCTTGTAGCTCTCCGGCAGGGCCTCGGCGTAGCGCTGCGCGACCACGGGATCCAGGCGTGCGGAAGTCGCGACCTCGTCGCGCAGGTGGTCGTCCCAGGTGCGGCTGGCCTCGGCGAGCAGGTGCTGGATGCGCAGGCGGTTGCTCTCGGAGCTGTCCGCGGCGGCGCCCTGGTCGGGCAGGCGCACCGTGAAATACACACTGGCGAGGTCGCTTTCGGACACGCGCGCCGAGTAGTCGATGGAGACGCCACCCAGCTCGCGCATCAGGATGTCCTGCATCTCCAGGCGCACGCGGGTGGTGTAGCGGTCGCGCGGGAGGTAGACCATGCAGGCCACGAAGCGGCCGTAGCCGTCCATGCGCATGAACAGCCGGACCTGGCGGCGCATACCGACATTCAGCACGGCGCTGGCGGTGCGGCGCAGGGCGTCACCGTCGGAGGAGAACAGTTCGGTGCGGGGGAAGGCCTGGATGACCTCGAGCATCTCCTGGCCGGAGAAGGAGTCCAGGTCGAAGCCGCTGGCCTCGATGATGGAGCGCACCCGGCGGTTGATGACCGGGATATCGAGGACGTTCTCGTGCAGGGCGGTGACGGTGAAAACGCCGATGAACAGATGCTCGCCGGTGACCGTGCCGGATTCATCCATTTCGGCGACGCCGACGAAGTAGGGGTAGACGCCGCGGTGCACGGTGGCCGGGACCAAGCCCTGGGTCAGCCTGAGCAGGGACTCGTCGCCGCTGTTGTCGGGGACGCGGAAGTCGGTGCCGACATTGGGGCGCAGCACGCCGAGGCTGGTCTCCGGCACGATGATGGACTTGGCCTGGCCGTCGACGACGCTGCGCTCGTAGCGGGCGTAGCCGAGGACGGTGAAATGACCGTCCGCCAGCCAGCGCAGCAGGTCGGCGCAGTCGGTGAGATCGGTTGTGGGAAAGGCGGATCTACCGGCCGCGGCGGCATCGTCGAGTTCCCCGGCGACGTGTTCCTGGGCCTCGCGCATGGCCTCGGTGTCCTCGATGACGCGGCGCACGTCGGTGAGGACATCGGGCAGCGAGGTCTCGATCTGCTCGAGCTGGGCGCGGCTGGTGGCGGGGTGCAGCTGGATGTGCATCCAGGATTCGCGCAGGCCGGTGGAGCCGTTGCCGTCGACCTCGTGTGGGACCGCGGTCTGCAGGGTGCCCTCGGCGTCGCGGGTCACCTCGAAGATGGGGTGCACGATCTCGCTCACGCTGACGCCCAGGCGGCTCAGCGACGAGGTGACCGATTCGACCAGCAGCGGCATGTCATCGGTGACCAGCTGCACGGCGACGCCGAGGCCGGCCTCGTCATCCGCGTGGTACACACGGACATTCGCGGTGCCGGGGACGCGCTGGACGGCCAGGTCGACGTGGCAGCGGAAGATGTGGGTGGAAGTCGCGGGAATGGCACAGTCGGCGTCACCGGCGTCGACGTGTCGGAAATACGCCTCCTCCAGGGATACGAGATTGCCCCGCAAGGACGCGGGCAAACTCGCAGCCCAGGCCGCGCTGGACAATTCGGACGAGACGGTCATTTTCGCCAACTCCTCGGATTCGGTTCCGTAACAAAGTGACGCCGATGCGAGAGTAGCTGGGCGCAAGATGTGCCGGGCCTAATTCCTCTCAATGCCGCGCCGCGTCTCACAATACGGACGAACCAGACGGTTCGCGGCTCTCTTCACCTGGCCGAAATCACCAGGTCGCCCACGACAAACCTTGCACCAAAACACATTTCACGCAAACGTGCGAATGCGAAACCACACAGTTCGCTACTCGATAGCCGTTAACGATCACAGCCCCGGCCCGCCATCCAGCGGTCCACGAACCATCCAGCAAACAATCACTAGACCAACACAAAGGCGACCAACCGACCACCTCTACCCCGGCCCAGCCATTCGCCCCGCGGTGTCACTCCTCGGCAGGCCCGATCGACCCACCACCCGACAAGCTACTCCCCTTGCCCCACACCGCGTTTCGTACACCGTCAGCTCACCCCCACCGCACCTCAACAGTGCGTGTGACCTGCACTCCCCCAGCCTCCCCCGAGCCCGCAGGCCCACTCCAGAACGATCTTGCCCGACCCCGCCGCCGATCTTGATAGCCCCGAGGTACAGCAATCCCCGACCTCAGCGACCTTGCCGATCGGAACGATTCTCAGCCCGCCCCGCCCGCAGGCCGAACCGGCCGCACTCACCCCGGCGAACGGGCAGGGCACCAACGCCCGGGCAGACTCCGTCCCAGCACCGGCGGCCGAGCCCATCAGCCACGCCAACCTTGCCGCACAAAGCCTTTGACGCTCAGCACCAAGCGCGCAGTCCAGCAGCCGGGCGATGCAAAGTGGGCAATGACGCCGACGGCCATCCATGTGGCTGCCAAACGCAGCCCCTGCCCGGTTCCCGTCGGTCCCCACCCTGGTGGGGTGGGGCCGAACGGGGGAAACGGTTAGCCGCGGGTGAGTTTGCGGTGGGTGACTCGGTGGGGGCGGGCGGCTTCGGGGCCGAGGCGCTCGATCTTGTTGGCCTCGTAGGCCTCGAAGTTGCCTTCGAACCAGAACCAGGAGGCCGGGTTGTCGTCGGTGCCCTCCCACGCCAGGATGTGGGTGCAGGTGCGGTCGAGGAACCAGCGGTCGTGGGAGATCACGACCGAGCAGCCGGCGAAGTTCTCGAGGGCGTTCTCGAGCGAGCTCAGGGTTTCGACGTCGAGGTCGTTGGTGGGCTCGTCGAGCAGGATCAGGTTGCCGCCCTGCTTGAGGGTCAGCGCCAGGTTCAGGCGGTTGCGCTCACCACCGGAGAGCACACCGGCCGGCTTCTGCTGATCCGGACCCTTGAAGCCGAACGCCGAAACGTAAGCGCGGGAAGGCATTTCCACCTGGCCGACCTGGATGTGATCCAGCCCGTCGGAAACCACCTGCCACACCGTCTTGTTCGGGTCGATGCCGCCGCGGTTCTGGTCGACGTAGCTCAGCTTGACCGTGTCACCGACGCGCACATTGCCGCTGTCCGCCTGCTCGAGGCCGACGATGGTCTTGAACAGCGTCGACTTACCAACACCGTTCGGGCCGATGACGCCGACAATGCCGTTGCGCGGCAGCGTGAACGACAGATCCTTGATCAGCTGCCGGTCGCCGAAACCCTTGTCCAGGTGCTCGACCTCGACGACCACATTGCCCAGGCGCGGACCCGCCGGGATCTGGATCTCCTCGAAGTCCAACTTGCGCATCTTCTCGGCCTCGGCGGCCATTTCCTCGTAGCGGCCCAGACGCGCCTTGTTCTTGGCCTGCCGCGCCTTGGCGCCGGAGCGAACCCAGGCCAGCTCCTCCTTGAGGCGCTTCTGCAGCTTCTGGTCCTTCTTGCCCTGCACCTCGAGGCGCTCGGCCTTCTTCTCCAGGTAGGTGGAGTAGTTGCCCTCGTAGGGGTAGGTGCGGCCGCGGTCGAGCTCGAGGATCCACTCGGCGACATTGTCGAGGAAGTACCGGTCGTGAGTGACGGCCAGCACGGCGCCCGGGTAGGTGGCCAGGAACTGCTCGAGCCACAGCACCGACTCGGCGTCGAGGTGGTTGGTGGGCTCGTCGAGCAGCAGCAGGTCGGGCTTGGCCAGCAGCAGCTTGCACAGCGCGACGCGGCGGCGCTCACCACCGGAGAGGTTGGTGACCGGCTCGTCCGGCGGCGGGCAGCGCAGCGCGTCCATGGCCTGCTCGAGCTGGGAGTCGATGTCCCACGCGTCGGCGTGGTCCAGGTCCTCCTGGAGCTTGCCCATCTCTTCCATGAGCTCGTCGGAGTAGTCGGTCGCCATCAGCTCGGCGATCTCGTTGAAGCGGTCCAGCTTCACCTTGATCTCGCCGAGGCCCTCCTCGACGTTCCCGCGAACGGTCTTCTCCTCGTTCAGCGGCGGCTCCTGCTGCAGGATGCCGACCGTCGCGCCGGGCGCGAGCCAGGCATCACCGTTGTTCGGCTGGTCCAGTCCCGCCATGATCTTCAGCACACTGGACTTACCCGCGCCGTTCGGGCCGACGACACCGATCTTCGCGCCGGGAAGGAAGTTCAAGGTCACATTGTCGAGCACGACCTTGTCGCCATGCGCCTTTCGCACCTTCACCATCTGGTAAATGAACTCAGCCATATGGGCAAGCCTAACTGTGTGTAGTAGCGGGTTCTCCGGCAGTGTCCGCATCCGCGGGCAGCCGTTCTACGGGGTCGGTCCGGTCGGATCGAGCGAAGGTTTTGCGCGCCACCGGGGCGGTGCAACGACCCAGGTCGGGACCCAGTGCCAGGGCCCGCATCTCGAGGTCGGTGCGCTCCGCGCCGTCTCGGGTGGTGTACTCGTTCGAGCGCAGCTGCCCGTACGCGATGATCGGATCACCTCGCTGCAGCGATGCTTCGACACCTTCGATGATCCCCCGTCGCCAACAGCTTACGGTGAGATAGAGGGTGCCACCGTCCACCCAGTCACCGGCGCCCTGATCGTAGCGGCGGGCGGTACTGGCCAGCCGGAAACTCAGGACCTGTTCGCCGTTCTGCAGCACCCTGGTCACCGGATGGGTGACGATCCGGCCGATCACCGCGGTATTCGCCTCGTACATTCCACTCCCCCTTGCCGATTCGAGCCTGTGCGTTCGGACAGGTTCAAGCTTGGCTCGCAGGCAAGCACGACGACACCGGATTTTCGGCGAGTGTGGACAACACGCGGGCTGTGGACAACTAGTAGCGATGCGAGTTCTACAGCGTCGCGAGATCGGTATTGGCCCCGCACAACACGATTACCGGCCGCTCCCCCGCCGCCGGCACATACGCACCGCTCTGGATGGCCGCCACCGCGGTCGCCCCGGCCGGCTCCACCACGATGCGGAACTCGCGCCACAGATACTCCCGCGCCATCACGATCGCGTCATCGCTGACCAGGATGGACCGCACCCCGTACCGCTTGGCCACCTCCATGGCGATATCGCCGATCCGGTTCGCGCCCAAGGCATCCGAGGCCACGCTGGAGACGTCCACATCCACCGGATGCCCGGCCGCCAGCGCCGCGTGCAGCGTCGGCGCGCCCTGCGGCTCGACGCCGATCACGCGTCCGCGCAGCCCCAGCGCCACCGCGACCCCGGCGACCAGCCCGCCGCCCCCGACCGCGACCAGTACCGGCGGCCGCCCGCGCACCTGCTCCTCGATCTCCAGCCCGATGACCCCGGCGCCGGTCACTATCTCCGGCAGGTCGTAGGCGTGCAGCGGCATGGCCCCGCGCTCGGCGGCCAGCTGCGAGGCGTACTTGTGCGCCTCGGCGTAAGTCGTTCCGTGCCACAACACTTCGGCACCGTGCGACCACATGGCCGCCACCTTGGTGTGCGAGGCCGATTCGGGAACCACCACGGTGCACGACAATCCGCGCAACGCACTGGCCAGCGCCGCCGCGATCCCGGCGTTTCCGGCCGAGGCCAGCACCACACTGGTCTTGTCGCCGCGCGCCTGCAGCAGCGCGTTGAGGCAGCCGCGCACCTTGAACGTCCCGCCGTGCTGCAGGTGTTCGAGCTTGAGCGTGACCGGGACCGGCCCGCGCGGGCCGAGGATGTCGGTGTGGAAGACGGGTGTCTTGCGGGTGTGCCCGCGCAGCAGGCGGCGGGCCTGGCGCACGTCGGATCGGTAGAGCCGCTTGACTTTCCGGGTCGCCATGGCGACGTCGTTCACTTGCGTACCTCTCCGTCCCGCCGGGCGAGTTCGGCGAACATGGCGTTGTACGCGGTCAAGTCCGCGTCATCGTCACGCTCGGCCTTGCGATCGAGCCGATTGGCCAGGCGGGTGTCACTGCGCGACCACTGGATGAGCAATGCGAGCATCACTACCACGAGCGGTACTTCACCGCTCGCCCACGCGAGGCTACCGCCGGTGTGCTGATCGCCGAGCAGATCGTGATTCCAGGACAGGCCGAGACTGCGGTAGAACCAACCGCCCAGCACGGTATCCATGCTCATCAACGCGATGCCGAAGAAGGCGTGGAAGGGCAGCGAGCCGAAGACCATGCCCAGCTTGGTGAGCGGTTCCACCGGGCGCGGCTTGGGATCGATACCGATGACGACCCAGTAGAAGAGGTAGCCGCTGATCAGGAAGTGCACATTCATGAAGATGTGCGCGCCGTGCGTGCCGACGAACTTGTCGAAGATGCCGCCCAGGTACAGCGCGTAGAAACCGGCCACG
Source organism: Nocardia concava NBRC 100430 (assembly GCF_000308815.1). GTDB lineage: Bacteria > Actinomycetota > Actinomycetes > Mycobacteriales > Mycobacteriaceae > Nocardia > Nocardia concava. Next base: position 66,903 of record NZ_BAFX01000048.1, on the reverse strand, counting down.
AAGAACACCGCGGCGATCACCGGCTGAGTCATGAAGCGCGACACCGGGTTGTGCACGGCCGCCAGGATCCATTCGCGCGGTCCGGGCGGTGCGTCCCGACCGGCCGGTTGAATTGCCCGGAGCGCCAGCAAGACCGGGCCGCCCAGCGCGAACAGGATCGGCGCGAGCATCGACAACAGCATGTGCTGCGCCATGTGCACGCTGAACATGGCCGGGGCGTAGCGCCCGACGCCGGAGCTGGTAGCGATCAGCAGTGTCGCGCAACCTGCCATCCAGGAGATGGTCCGCCCGACCGGCCAGGAGTCGCCGCGCTTGCGCAACCGCAGCACGCCACGCAGATAAACGACGGCCAGCACGATGGCGAGCGTGCCGAAGATCAGATCGAAGCGCCAGTCGAACGCCAGTCGCGCGACGGTCGGCGGACCGGCCAGGTTGTAGCCGATCTCGACCTCGGTCGGGGTGGGCACCGTGCGCAGATCCGGCGGCGGGGTCCGGCCCAGGCCGACCGCCAGTCCGACGGTGGCGGCGAAGACCAGCGCCTCGACGCCCGCGAAGCGAATCAGCGCCCCGCGATCCCGCGGATCCTTCTCGAGATCGGGAATCGCGCGCTGCCGCTGCAGGAATCCGATGATGCCGAGAATGATCAGCGCCCCCGCCTTGGCGAGCACGAGTTTGCCGTAGGTGGTGCCGAACAGGTCAGACCACTGCACCCGCACATAGGCGTTGATCACACCGCTGGCGGCGATCACCACGAATGAGACGGTCGCCACCTTCGAGAACCGGCGCACCGCCAGCGCGGTGTATTTGCCGTCCCGCAGCGCGTAGGCCAGCACCGCGAACAACCCGCCCACCCAGAAACAGGCCGAAACCAGGTGCAGGATCAGGCTGTTGGTGGCCAGATCGTGCGCGCCACCCGACGAGGAATGCCCGGTCAGCGCGACCGGCAACAGCGACAGCACCGACAGCCACAGCAGCACCGGCGTCCAACCCCACCGCAGCGCCACCCGGCACCCGATGGCCAGCACCACCACCATGAACACCGTGAACCGCCACGACCCGGCCACATCGACCTTGTCCGCGGCGCGCCACACCTGCTCGGGCCGCAGCGAATCCTGCAGCGGTTGCCCGGTGGTGTCCGAAAGCGTCAGCGGCACCAGCAAAGCCGCCGCACCCGCCCAGACGAGCGCCGCGTTCCCGGCCCGCCGCAGCGCCCGATACCCGCCGACATCCAGCACCCCGCTGCCCTGCGGCGGCACGAAGAACGCCGCGAACAACAGCGACCCGACGGTCAGCGCCGCCGCGAAATCCGCGACCGCCCGCACCGCCGGCAACCCGTAGGTGGTCAACGGCCCCGGATCCGGAATCCCCAGCAACGTCAGCGCCTGCGACGCCGACAACGCCACGACCAGCGCCGCCACCAGCGCCGCAGCCGCCGCGCCCACCGCCGTCATCGCCGCGAACGTCACCCCCGACCCCGACCGACTGATCGAAACGTCCGTTCCTGCGGGCGGGTCCTGCGCTGACGACATGCGCCCAGCGTAGTTCGAAGCACCCATCCGGACTCCCCCAGGGTTTCCGGTCCTCAGGTCCGCCAACCCCGCCCGACGCGCCGAACAGTTGCTACACGACCGCCCTTCCCTGATCTGGACGCTCGCTATACTTAACGCGCTGGACACCGAGATCGATTTGGGTCAAGGTGTTTGGTGCCCGCATCACCGCCGATGCCCGCACTGCCTCCGTAGCTCAGTTGGATAGAGCAAGGGCCTTCTAATCCCTAGGTCGCAGGTTCGATTCCTGCCGGGGGCGCTTTTGGTGAGTGACCTGCGCGAACGTCGCCAGGTTCACTCATACCCACACCCCGCAGCACTCAAACAGCAGCGCTCCCGGCGCCCTTGTCGCGCCACCCGGACGACGAGCGTCTCACGCGATATTCTGGCGACAAATTCCCCAGCTGACCGGTGCCATCCCCGTAGTGTTAGGACATGACCGCCGTGCATGAGGAACTCATGACAACCGAGGAGTTCGAGGAACTCGCTCGGGCGGCCGATCGTATTGCGGAGGGTGTGCGACTCGAGTTCATCAACGGACAACTGGGGGCCAAAGCAATGCCGGACGGGGACCACGCCCGAATCATCCAGTGGCTGATTCGAATCTTCGTGATCGCCCGCCCCGAGTTGTTCCTCACTCCCGAGCAAGGTTTGCAGGTCGAGCAGTACCGCAAAGGCCGTGCACGTCCGGACGGCTCCCTCGCAGGCGCCGATTCCTTTGTCGGCCAAGGCGAATGGGCAGACCCCAGCCCAGTCTTGATGGTCGTCGAGGTAACCTCCGACGATCAGGACACCGAACGCCGGGACCGTCAGGAAAAGCCGCGCGCATACGCCGCCACCGGCATCCCCGTATACCTGCTGATCGATCGCGATTCCTGCGAAGTCACAGTCCACAGCGTCCCGAACAACGCCCGGTACCAACACATCCTGACCGTCCCGTTCGGCGCCACGGTCCCCCTCCCTGCCCCCGTGGGAATCGACCTCGACACCACCCCACTCCTGGATTGGGTCCGCTGAAGCCCGTTCGCACAGCAATCCCGCCCCGACGCGCCGAAGCTGCGGGCATCAAACACCTCCATCCCCATCAGCTCCGCCACTTCTTCGCCCACAACTGGCTCGCGAACGGCGGCCAGGAACAAGACCTCATGATGCTGGTCGGCTGGCGCCCCCAGATGATCGGCCGCTACGCCCGCACCCCCGCCAAAACCCGCGCCCGCGACGCCCACCGCAAGGCCCGGCTGGGAGACAAACTCTAGAAGCAACCGCGTGTCCTGCGTGTTGCTGCGCCGTTCGGCAAGTCGACCAATCAGCGTTCGGTTCTTCGTTCTACATCGCTGACCGGCGTGGAGATGTTCTGCGCACTGCGTACATTCCTACCGAACACTGTCTCGAGGAGGGGTCGGGTGAGTTCACCACAGCCGCGTTCACAGAGTTACAGCGAGTCCTTGGCTACGAAGATGGATCGGGCGGCCGAGGCGATGAGCAATGCACACGCATCGCTTCGAGAAGGTGGCGTGTACGTCGACGTAAAGGCGAACGGTCAGGTCATCGCGATCAGCTTCGACGAGAACATCGTTCCGAATGGCCGCTACCTCGGCCCACTGATTGCACGGTTGATCAATCTCGCCCATGACAACGCCCAGGCCGACGTGGAGGACGTGCTGCGCGCGGTCCAGGCCGATCCACGAATCGAGAAGATCGTCGAGCAGTTCGGCGATGCTCCGGAGCGTTCCCTTCCTCGCCCGGCGGTCACTGAGGACCCCTGGGAAGAAGACGACGACCCGTACCGTCGCAAGTCCCGGATCGCCGCCCCGGACTGGGATGAGGACGACCACCCACTGCGACCGCGGTGACAAGATCGATTCCGATCTGTCCAGCACGTAAAGTATCCAGCGGAAACCGACCAGACTGACCCGCAGGGGGGATCTGCGATGACCAGCGACGATATTTATGTCGATTCCGAGCGCACGCGTTCGTTGATCACGACAATGAACACTTCGGCCGACGCGCTCAACACCGTCCGTGCCGATGGACAGGTACAAACGGTCGCGGGTGTGCTGCCAGGAACCAAAGTCGAAGCCGCGTGCGTGACTGGATCGCAGAATGCGACGACCGCCATAGGGGCGACAACCGAGAAGGTCAGGACCTTGGCCGTGCGTACTGACTCTGGACTCAAGGACCTCGAGACGCAGGATCGAATCAACGGCACTCACATCACCCAGGCCGGATCTCGATGACGGATACCCCGACACCCAAGGTGTCCGAGGTCAAAAACTGGCAGCTCAGCACACTTGCGGACCAAGGAACCTACTGGACCCAGCAGGCCGGCAAGCTCAAGACCGAGCTCGACGGCGTGCAAACCAATGTCGGTAACTCGGTGGACTACATCGTCGGCAAGTTCGGCACGGGTCTCCGCGATAAAGGCCTGACCGTGCGTGATGAGGGATACAAGACCGTCGGGGCACTCGAGACCGCAGGTGGCGCAGTGTCCGTGGGCATGCAAGGTCTGGATTTCGCTCAGAAGTCAGTAACCCAACTGGTCACCACTATCGAAGCCGAGAAATACCTGGTCGGCGAGGAAGGCGACGTGGTGCTGTCGCTGGCGCAGATCGCGAGTGCGCTCTCGGACAAGGACAACGGCACCGTGAAGCTCGCTGTATTGCAGCGGCAGGCCGACGAATACTCCAAGTCCCTAAAGGCGGCCCTCACCAATGCTGGGACCATGGCCCAAGCCGTCGCCAATGGCATCAACGAAGCCTTTCAACAACTACCCAACGCCGGAAACGGCACGGGCCCGGTCTCGGTCACCGCCGCATCCGGTGAAGAACTCGGAGAGAAGGTCAAAGACTCCGACCAGATTCCTCCCGAGGTCATGAGTCAGATCGACCAGATCCTTGACCAGATCGAGCAATCTCCAGAGGATCTGGCAAAGCTACGCAACGGCGAAACCCTCGTCGTCCCAGCATCGACTTTGGAATTTACCCAGAAATTCCTCGACGCAGCGGGACCCGAAGGGTTCGAGAAGCTCAGCGAACAACTCCGCGCCCAAGGCCCGGAAGGTCAGAAGTACGCACAGGAGCTAGGCAACTCGTTCATGCTGCTATCGAACGAGCACGTTAAGGGCGTCAAGGCCGACGGCAAGCAAGTCGACGGCGGCTACGAACAACTCCCGCAGGCTTACCAGGACATCATCTCCAGCCGAGTCAATGTCGGTCCCAACGACCAACAGCCTGACCATGCCGGTTTCATGCCTGATTCGAACACGAGCCGCTTTCCGGACCCCAACGATCTCGGCCAATACCGGGCGCAGACAAAGTATTACGAGAATCTGCAGCGCCTGACATCAGCCTTGGACGTTGCCGATACCAACTGCACTCCGGGTACCAAGCTATCCACCGAGCTCTATCGGCAGGGCGGACAGCTCGCTGCAATCGTCAACGCCAATGGTGATGGCGGCCTTACCCTTCCGACTGGCAAGTGGGAGTTGGACAAGTCGATCAGCAACATCGTCGATATCGGCACCCGCAACGTTGACGCCACTTCGATCATCATCACGGGCGACGGCACCCCAGCTCAGCTTGGTGCGGATTACCACCGCGACTCCACCATGACCGAGCTGATCAGATACGACTGGCCCAACGGCGTCGAGAACTCGCCGATGAACAAGATGTTCGACTGGATCACCCAGGATGCCAAAGTCGATGTACCGCAGGGTGACCCGAACTATCAGCACCAACTCGACGAAGCGAACCGCGCTGGCAAGAGCGCACGCGCGCTAGCCGACATCGTCTCCTCGACGAAATCCCCCGACGGCGCCAACACCTTCAACGCGCTGTTCAACGATAAGAACACCTCGATGCGCTACGTCGCTGAAGCCCTATCCCCTTACGTAGGAAACATGGCTGGTGTCGACGAAAAACTCGTCGGCACACATGGATTCGGAAACCTCAACCCCGTGGAAGCCACCCGAATCTTCACTCTGGCGGACGGCGACCCGAAGGCCGCGGGCATCCTCAATGGCGCGGCGATCGCCCAAGCGTACGAGTTCGACAAGTCATTCGCTCTCGGCGAAGGCGGCAACGACCTCGCCCTATATTCCGGGCGACTCCGTGGACTCGTCGAGGGCGGCCTCGCCGCCGACATCGGCCTGCACCACTACGACGACCAAACCGCTGCCAACCATCGCAAGGAAACCTACGGTGCCACCTTCATGGGTGCCAAGGAGTTCTTCAACGCCGCCGTCAGCACCGGCGTCGACATCGCCCTCGACGAGGTACCCGGCAAGAAACTCGTGATGCCGCTGGTGAACACCATGGAGGCATACCTGAAAGACCCCACTATCAATGCGCTCAACGACTCGCCAAAACTGTCGTACCCCGTTTTGAACTTCGAAAAGCCGGATGGCACTCTCGTCGACCTCAGCGCGCTGCAAACCGACGAACGCGATACTGCAGCGCACCGTTACGTCATGCTGCAATCGCTCGTCGACAGCGGCCGAATCGATCCAGCTACCCTGCCGCACAATCTCTCCGACGGCACCTCGTTGCTACCGTTCAGCCAAGTGAAAGACAGTGCTGCCACGAAGATTCCACAGATTCTCGAGCAGCATGGCATGGACCCGGATCGACTGCAGCAGTACATGGACGATTCGCGCGCCGGAAGCAACGTCGTCGATCAGAAGATCTTCGGAGGCAAGATGGTGCAGCCCGGCAGCGAGCTGTACATCCCAGTGCTGCGGGCAGGAGCAGCACCAGCGTCCGCCAACAAGTGGGAGTGAGAACATGATCGCCAAATCGTCTGCCCGAACAGCGACTGCCTTCGCAGCCGTCACGGCGATCGCATTGCTCTCGAGCGGGTGTGGGCGATCAACCGACTCGGCGTCATCAGCTGAGGCACCGAAGTGGGATCCCTGCACCGCCTTCCCTGAGTCCGCGCTACAGGGCGTCGGGATGACCCGCAAAGCCAAGCAGGACTTCCCTGGGAGCTTGTGCATTTGGAGTGGACCGAGCCTCTACGAGTTGCAGGTCGAGTACATCACCAAGGACCACAACGCGGACTGGAAGGTGAAGGCTGAAGACCCAACCGACACCACCGTCGGGGCGTACACAGGTCACATCTACCACGTCAAAGGAAACAGCGCAGCCTTCATGTGCGCGGTTCAGCTCAAGACCCGCGGCTCAGACGTCGTTTTCACCGTCACAAACTCCTTTTACAAGGACGAAGACCCGTGTGCAGTGGCGACACGAATCGCAACCGCGCTGCAAAGTTACTTGCCGCCTGCACAGTAACGAAGTCCCTTGGGAGTGTCCTGCGTCAAGGTCTTGGCAAGGGTGGCCGACCCCTGCGGGTGTTGTCGAAGGCACTGAGACCGCGACGGCGCGTGCGCTGTAGCCGAATGTCGTGCAGGCTGGCGACCGGGCGGAGATCAACCTCCTCAGAAGGCCACGTGGCTCGTTCCCCTGCGTGTGGACTCGCGAAAACAATCGATAGGCACTTGCTGCTCACGCTTTCGCTGATCCTCCTTCAGTCGCTCGATTTCCTCGGCGAACTCCACCTCGGCTGCGCGCGGATTTTTGCCCTTGTACCTCCTGATTGTTAAAATTAGAGCTTGCATTTCTTGGTCCATAGCATCTGCCGTTTGCCGTAGATTCATGCTTCGCTCGCGGAACTTAAAGTAGGCCGTTATACCAGCCGATGGTCTGTAATCCTTCATTCCCGCAGGTCTCGCAAACAAACGTCGACTGACGATCAAGGACGTAACCAAGCGCAGCTTCACGACAACCTGGGGTGCAGAATTTCTGATCGCTTCTCGAAATTTCATATTCCAAGCCGCGTTGCCGACATAATTCCATCGGTCGCCCATTTCGGAGACTTCCTCTCCGACATCCAGGAGTGCAGTATTTTTGGTTCCGGCCGGATTTTTCAAATTTCCGGCTACACCTAGACAAGTCGTGTGCACCGGGCGCTTTCAAGTAGTGAGATGCTTCCGAGTAGAAGGATAGCCAGAGGTCTATCGAGATGCGAATCGATGAGCGCGCTCCAGATGTGCCTCACGTGGCTTTTGGCATGTCTGGGGAACAGAGCCGTTTCCGACCAGGCAGCCTTCCTTCGATCGAGGCGTGCACGCCCTCATCGGGCGGACAGCAGTCCGGCGAGGGCGATGCCGCCGAATGAGCTGGCGTAGATGACGGCAATGGCAACCACCGGCCAGTACCACATCCATCTACGCGTAGCAGCTGCCCGAACGAGCATCGCCAAGCTTGTCGCCAGCGCGAGAATCGTTCCGCCCCAGCACACTACGATGCCCCAGCCAACGTAGTCCTGATCGCAGCTAGCGTTGTTCGGGCATGGATCGGCCAGGAGCCCGTACATCACGGCATAGCCCGCAGTCAGCCCGAGTAACACTGCAACGACGTACAGTGCGAACCCTACGAGAGCGTCAACCACTCTCAGGAAGGTTCGTCGCGCGGAAGGTGCGCGGTCGTCGGCCGCATCGAGATCGATCGTCATGCACCGGATAATTCCGGCCCGAGTACGGTATTGGTACCGCAGAACTACTCAGCCGCGGACGGTATGCGCTGACCGATCGGCTACCGGAACCGGCGCATAAGTACGTCAGATCGACGCAGGCTCATCTGGACAGTGTGGGAATCGGTAACCGGGCTGTACACCCGATCCTCAAGATCGAACAGGACGGGGGCGATTCACCTAGGGATTTCACGTTTCACTCCCCCATAAGCAGCATATACCCAGGTCAGGACAGTGTTTCGAGGGGAGGAACTTCTAATCCCCAGGTCGCAGGTTCGGCTCCGGGCGGCAGCGCTTTTGGTGAGCGACTTGTGCGAACGTTGCCAGGTTCACTCACACCCAGATCCAATCGCGCTCGAACAGCCAGGGATTGCCCCAGTGGCGTTGCGTGAGGGCATAGGATCTGGATGCTATCCGAGAGGAGTTGGAGGACTTCGCAACTGATCGGCGCAGATTCAACCACGCCAAGTCAGCAAGGACTTTCCGGTCCTCTCGCCGTCAGGAGAACTCGGGGACCTGCTGTGGCGCAGCGGATTCCGCCTCCGGGGCGAAACGGTTTTCGAGTTCGACGCCCTCGATGTCGAGGTCGGGGACGTAGCGGGCGAACCAGCGGGGGTGGTACCACATGCGGGTGCCGATGAGGGCGGTGATTGCGGGGACGAGGGTGAGGCGGACTATGAAGGCGTCCAGTAGGACTCCGATGGCGAGGGTGAAGGCCAGGGGGCGCACGATCGGGCTGTCGACGGTGGTGAAGGCTACGAAGACGGCGAACATGATCAGAGCGGCTGCCGTGACCACGCGGGCGGAGTGGGCGACGCCGTTCTGGACCGAGGTGATGGCGTCGCCGGTGCGGGTGAATTCTTCCTTGATTCGGGAGACGACGAAGATCTGGTAGTCGCTGGAGAGGCCGAAGATGATGGCCAGGGTGATGATCGGCAGGAAGCTCAGCGTCTGGCCCTTGGTGATGTGGAGAAGGCTTGCGCCCCAGCCCCATTGGAAGACCGCCACCTGTACGCCGAGGGAGGCGAAGACCGACAGGATGAAGCCGGCGATCGAGGTGAGCGGCACCAGGATGGTGCGGAAGGCGATGGTCAGCAGCACCAGCGCCAAGCCGACGACGACCACCAGGAAGACCGGCAGCGCCTCGCCCAGTCGCTTGGAGGTGTCGATGTTCGCGGCCGTGGTGCCGCCGACCAGATAGGTTGCGCCCGTGCCGTTCTCGATGGCGGCGCGGTCGTCGCGCAGTCGGTTCACCAGGTCGTCGGTCGCGGAATCGGTGGGGCCGGTCTTGGGCACGACCTGGATCAGCACCATCCCGTTGCCCGAGGCCGCGGGCTGCACGACCGCGACGCCGGGTTCGTGCTGCAAGCGCCCGATCAGGGTCTGCACCACGTCGCCGGACGTGGCGTGCGAGAGGTCGGCGACCACCAGCAGCGGGCCGTTGAAACCCGCGCCGAACGATCCGCTCACCAGGTCGTAAGCCTTACGCGCCGTGCTCGATTCGGCTTGTGTGGCACCGCTGGGCAAGCCGAGATCCATGCGTGTGGCCGGAACGGCCAGGACCGCCAGCACGGCGACACCGGCCACCAGCAATGGGATGCGGAATCGGGTGACGAACCGTCCCCAGGCGTGCCCGCAGGTGCGTTCGGGCTCGTAGGCGGCAATCCGCGCCACCTCTTCGGGCTTGCCCGGCTGCAACGGCGGAGTAATGAACTTGGCGACCAGGCCGCCGGCGAACGACAGCAACGCGGGCAGCAGTGTCAGGGCGACGAGCATGGCCACCAGGACCGCGCCCGCCGCGGTCAGGCCCATGACGGTGAGGAACGGGATGCCCGCGACCGACAGCCCGCACAGCGCGATGATGACCGTGACCGCCGCGAACACCACCGAACTGCCCGCGGTGCCCACGGCCAGCGGAATCGATTCCGCCGCAGTCATTCCCAGCACGATGTGGTGGCGGTGCCGCGACAGGATGAACAGCGCGTAGTCGATGCCGCACGACAGGCCCAGCATCAGCGCCAGCGAGGTCGCGGCCGAAGGGACGTCGACGAAGGCGGCGATGCCGAGGATGCCGGTGAGCCCGATGCCCACCCCGACCAACGCGGTGACGATCGGCAGACCCGCGGCGACGACCGCGCCGAAGGTGACCAGCAGGATGACGAAGGCCGCGATGATGCCGAGAATCTCAGGGGTGTGCGGGATTTCGGCGGAGAACCCCGGATAGACGCCACCGGCGAACTCCACCTGCAGCCCCTGGTCCCTTGCCTGATCCGCGACCCGGGTCACCGCATCGAGGGTGCTCTGCTCGACCTCTCCGGCCGATACCGCGAACTGCACGCTGCCCAGCGCCACCCGCTGATCCGGTGACACGGCCTGCGACTGGAACGGATCGACCACGGCCGCGACCTGCGGCAGCCCCTTCAGGCCGGTCATCACCTGCTCGATCTCGGCGGTGACCCGCTGATCGGTCACCTTGACCATGCCCGGCGCGCCGAACACAACCTGCATCTGCGCGCCACTGAAGGCGGGCAGCCGGTCCTGCAGCAGCGACACCGCATCCTGTGACTCGGTGCCGGGGACGGTGAAGTTGTCGTTGGTCTTGCCGCCGGTGCTCGCGGCGAAGGTGATCGCGCCGATCAGCAGGACGACCCAGACCGCCACCATCCACCAGCGGCGACGGGCCACGAACTGGCCCAGAGCGAACAGATAGCGAGACATGCGATTCCTCCTACCCAGACGTCGACAAGGGGTCTAGCGGTAGCGATCACGCATAATTTCGCTACCTTAACACCGGCTCTGACGGCATCGTCATGAGTGGCATTCGCATCAATCAGCGGCTTTCGGGGTTGGCGGGCCGGTCCGCGCCGGGCGTGCACTCGGCGCGAAACTCGGCAGTGACGAATACAGATCCGACAGCGTCTTCCCGCAGGTCTGCACAGTGCCGTCGGGGCGGACGAGCACGGCGTCGGTGCCCCCGCCGCGCAGCCAGCGGTGCAGCGCGGTGCCCGGCATTGCACGCAACACCACACCGCCGCACTGTTCGACGGTCGCCGCCTCCACCGGCGACGGGTCGGATGTCGTGATGACGGCGTAGCGCCCGGCAATGTGGTCGTCGACTCGGCGCCCGTCGGCGAGCCGTTCGTTCGGGACCAGCCGTCCGGCCAGACCTCGCCGCAGCGGCGGTGCGGCCACCAGCGCGGAGCGGTGCAGCGGCGGGGACTCGCCGCTGATGATCGTCTCGGTCAGCCCGGGTAGCCGGTGCAGGCGCGGAGCGAGCAGGCCGCGCACCCGATTGCCCAGTTCGCCGCCCTCGGTCATGGTCAAGCCCATGAGCTTGGCCAGCCGGATCATCATGTGCGCGTGCGGTTTCCGCTCGGTCTCGTAGGTGCCGAGCACCGACTCCGGCAGCTCGCCGCGCAACGCCCCCGCCAGCTTCCAGCTGAGGTTGGCGGCATCGCGCACGCCCGCGCCCATGCCCTGCCCGATGAACGGCGGGGTGAGGTGGGCGGCGTCGCCGAGCAGAAACACCCGCCCGGACCGCCATCGATCGGCCAGTTGTGCGCGGAAGGTGTACTCCGCCACCCGGACCAGCTCCAGGCCCCCGCGGTCGGCGTCGGCCAGCCACGGGTCCAGCAGCGGCCACAGGCGGTCGAGATCGCGGTAGTCGTCGGCGGATTCGCCTGGGCGCAAACGGAATTCCCACCGGTGGCGGGTCGTGCCGATGCGCATGTATGTCGCGGCTCGACGCGGGTCGCACACCTGATGCACGCCGCCCCAGTGCCCGGGATCGATCGTGGTCGCGAGGTCGACGACCAGCCAGCGCTGCTCGAATCGCAGGTCCCGCATGCGCGCGCCGATCGCGGTGCGCACCAAGCTGTTCGCGCCGTCACAACCCAGCACGTAGTGGGCGCGCACCGACTCGGACGTGCTGGTCGCACGGTCTTCGAAATCTACTCGGACACAGTCTTTCTCGACTGTCAGCCCGGTGACTTCCACACCGCCACGCAGCGAAACGGCCGGATGCAGTGCCAGATTGGCCCGCAACAGCGCCTCCAGCTCCGGCTGGTCGAACAGGTTGGCTTCGGGGAATCCGTTGCGGCCCCCGGCCGGATCGCGGTCGAATTGCGCCAGCACCCGATGCCGCGGATCCACCAGCCGCAACCCCAGGGCGGGCCGGGCGATCGCGTCGAATCCCGCTCCGATGCCGAGCCGTTCCACGATCCGCCGGATCTCACCGTCGAGATGGACCGCGCGCGGCTGCGGGTAGACGCCCTCCCACCGCTCGAGGACCAGCGATTCGATGCCGTATTGGGCGAGCAGCGTGGCCGCGGTGAGCCCGGACGGACCCGCCCCGACGATCACCACCGGAATCGGGGCGGCGTTCATGAGGGCTCACCCACCACCGTGGTGACATAGGCCGCGGCGGACACGGCGGTAAGAGCGGCGGGCACGAGATCGGTTGCGCCGTCGCCGTTTCGGAGGTGGCTGACGACCGCACCGGCCATCAACAGCACCAGTCCGGTCCCGGCCGCCCGGCCGAGCGCGGGGCGGCGCAGTCCGAGCAGTAACCCACTGGCCGCGACGATCTCGACCGCGCCGATGCCGCGGTAGGCGGTGGTGGAGTACCCGAGATGCGCCGCGCGTTCGCGCATCGGCGCGACCGCCGCGACCTTGGCCGCCCCCAGCGCGAGGAACTCCGCCGCCAGCACGCCACCGAGCACCTTCGACACGGTTTTCATTGCCGCACCTCGATTCTCGCGTCGATCGCATAGCGGCTCAGGATCGCCTCGGCCGCGGGTCGGTCGGCATCGGGGTTCAGCACGACGGTGGTGACGATCGCGCCGTCCTCGACCGCGGTGGCGATATCGGCCACACCGGTGGTCTCGGCGAACGCGTCGAGGAGTTCGCGGCGCGTGGCATCGGCGCGCAGGCCCAGCTTGTAGGGCTTTCCGACATCGGTGACGGGCAGCGCGTCGAGGATGGTGACCGTCTTGGGTGCGGCGGCGCGCTCGTGCACCCGCTCGGCGGCCCACGCCACCAGTTCGTCCTCGGTGACCTCGGTGCCCGCGGTGAGCGCGACGTAGGCGACGGGGACCTCGCCGGAGTGCACATCCGGTCGCCCGACCGCTCCGGCCGCGCTCACCTGCGGGTGGCTCAGCAGGGCGTCCTCGATGGTCGCGGGATCGATGTTGTGGCCGCCGCGAATGATGAGATCCTTTGCGCGACCGTGCAGATGGATGAATCCCTCATCGTCGATGTGGGCCAGGTCGCCGGTGCTCAGCCAGCCGTCGACCACGGTGCCCAGTCCGTCGAGGCGGTGACCGTGTTCGTCGCGGCCGGTGACGTATCCGGCGAAAACCGTTGGGCCGCTGATGACCAGGACTCCGGTCTCACCGGCGGGGAGTGTCTCCCATACGCCGTCTTCAGTCGTGCGGACGACCGCGACTTGCTGATAGGGCATGCGCTGCCCGACCGCGCCGGGCCGGGGCGCATCCGGGAAGCTGCGCGCGGAGGCGCATGTCGCCTCGGTGAGGCCGTAGCCCTCCACCAGCGTGACCCCGGTGTGCAACTGGAAGTTCTCGCGGACCGCGAGCGGCAGCGGGGACGCGCCGACCATCGCGTAGCGCAGGCTGGTGATGTCGGTCTCGATCGGGCATTGGGCCAGTACCGCGTACACCGTCGGTACGGCGCTCATCGTGGCAATCCGGTAGTGCGCCACGATATTCCAGAACTCCGCGTAGAGCGTGAAGTCTCGGTATCCCAGCGGACCGGCCCAGACCACCGGCTGACCGCGGAACAGCGGCGCGAGGAGGGTGACGACCAGTGCGTTGACGTGGAACAGCGGCAGCGCGGCGAAGACCACCGATCCCTCGTCGAGCAGCGAGTTGGCGGCGATCATCCAGGCGTTGGAAACCTCACCGGAATGGCGGTGCGCCGCCAGCTTCGGCACCCCCGTCGTGCCGCCGGTGTGGAACAGCGCCGCCAGATCTGATGCCTTCGGCGGCTCTCCGTGAAACCGGCTCGAATCCTGCTCGGCGGCAAGGGTATCGAGGTAACCGATCCGGACGCCGTCGATGCCGGGCAGAATCGGCGGCGGTTCCGAGGCGGCCGTCGGACGCAACACCAGCAGGGCATCCAGCAGACCTTGCGCCGCGAGTTCGCTTGCGGCGGTCCAGGTGTCGGGCTCGAGTTCCGGACCGGCGGCGATCAGGACCCGGGCGCCCGAGCGGCGCAGCAGTTCGGCGACGTGCTCGTGCGACAGGCCGCCGTTGATCGGCGCGGCGATGCCCGCCAACTGTGCGGCGAGAGTGGCCGGGATCAGCTCCGCGCAGTTGGGCGCGATCAACGCGACCGCGTCGGTGCGGCGCACACCCAGCTCGTGCAGCAGGTTCGCGTACCTGTGCACGTCGGCGAGCAGCTCAGAATAGGTGCGCTGCAACGGCTCTCGCCATCGCGCCGCATCCGGCAGCACGGTGATCGCGGTGCGCTCCGGCCACCGCGTCGCCGCGCGAACCAGCAGGGCGTAGGTCGATTCGGGCAGGCCGCGCGCCTCGAGTGGCACCGCTTCGATGGCGGCCAGGTCCTCCGGAGCGGTGTTCCGGGGCCAGAGCAGGTCCTCGGCCGAGGTCTCGAGGGTCGAGTTGTCGGTCACCGGGCGTACCTCACGACCGTGCGCTGGCGGCCCAGGTCGAGGGCGCCGTCATCGGTGTCGATCGCGGCCTCGACCACGTCCCCGTCCTTCAGATACTTCGGATTCTTGGCCTGGCCCTGGAAGAACATCTTCCACTTGACCTTCGGCGGCAGCAGCGAGGCGATGAACTGCACCGGCTTGGGCGGGGCGCTGAGCGCGGTGCCGATCGGGGTGCCGGTGAGCAGCAGATCCCCCGCGTCCATGCGCTGGAAGCGGGTCAGCGCGCGCAGCGTCTCCACCGGCCGGTAGATCATGTCCGCGACCGTCATGTCCTGGCGCACTTGACCGTTGACCCACAGTCGCAGCCGCAGATCCCCGAACCGCTTCAGCTCATCGGCGTCCAGCAGCACCAGCGCCGGGCCGACGGGGGTGAAGGTCGGATACGACTTCGCCTCGTAGAACTGGGTTTTCGGCAGCTGCACATCGCGCGCCGAGACATCGTTCGTGACCACCAGGCCCGCGACGTAATCCGAAAGGTTCTCCGCCGAGACGTCGGAGCCGACCGGCATTTCGCGGCCGAACACAAGGCCGATCTCGACCTCGTAGTCGAGCAGCTGCACATGCGCGGGCCGGATGACGTCGTCATGAGGTCCGCTGATCGATCCGGATGTCTTGCGGAAGAACGTGAGCGGCACCGTCTCGGGGTCCATCCCCGAGTCCTTCACGTGGGAGGCGAAATTCGTCATCTGCGCCACCACGCGACACGGCGCGGTCACCGGGGAGATCAGCGAAAGGCTTTCCACCGCCACGGTTTCCGTGCCGGACGCGGCCGTGGCGATCGCCTCACGATCGGCGAGCAGTTCCCGCGTGGTCGTCGCGGTGGTATCGATGCGGGCGGCACCGGCCGGCGTCTGCACCCACCAGGCGTCGGCGGTGCGGAGGATGGATGTGCTCATGAATTGGCCACTTTCATCAGGCCGCGCAGGCGGCGGATATCGAATTCGTTGTCCTCACGCAGCGCCTCGACGATCGAACGCAGTTCGCGCAGCGATTCGGCTCCGGGCTTGATGCCGAGGAAGTCCTTGGTCACGGGCGGGCCCCACTGCGCCAGCCCGGAAGCGCTCATCGGCGCCCAGCCCGGCTCGAGGGTGCAATCGAACATGTCGCCGTCGCTGAAGTGCTCGACCATGAACCCGTCGGGATCACGCCAGTAGTCGAAGATCTGACTGCCCTGGATATGGCGGCCGATCCCCCACGATCGGCGATAACCCTGCTCGCGCAGGTACTCTCCACCGGCCGCGAGCGCATCCAGGTCCGCGACCTGATACGCCGAGTGCACATAGCGGTTCGACGGCCCGAGCGTCAGCGCGAGCGTGTGATGGTCGGCCGGCACCGAACCCCGGTCGCAGCGAATGAAACTCATGACCGGGCCGCGCTCCCGCTGGCCCGGGTAGTAGAGGAAGTCGCTGACGATCAGACCCAGATTCTGCAGATACCAGTCGAGGGTCTCGCGATATCTCGTCGACTGGATCACCACGTGTCCGAGCCTGCGCACGCGTGCGGGTGCGCGGAGCGGTCGCTGCGTGGCATTCGCCCGGGCCACCTCGTGCCCGAAGTTGAAGACATGCGGCTGCTGCGTCGGCAAAGCCTCCAGTTCGTGGGTCTCGGCGACCACTCGCACCCGCAGCCGGCTCGGATCGGCCAGGTCGACGGTCAGTCCGCCCAGCGATTCCGGCAATGGCACGGCTCGCGCACCGGTCGCGTCGGCCAGCCGCAGCAGATCGGCGGAGTCGGCGGCACGAAAGGCCGGACCGACGAAGCGCGAGCGCTCGCCCCGCCGGATGAGCACGCAGGGCGCGCCCGGATCGGTCCCGCGCAGCTGCAACTCGTCGGCCGTGCGCGCGGCGGTCGCGAATCCGAAGGCGTGGGCGAAAGCCTCCGCCCCGTCCAGGTCGGGCTTTTCGAACTCCAGCCATGCCAGGTCCAGCACCTTGATCACGGGATTGCGCGCTCGGCCCGGATGCTCGCCCGCGTGCGCCCCCTGCTCGCTGTGCAGACCGCTGTGTACATCGTGATGGCCGCTCATCGACCACTCCCTTCCAAGTACTGACGATATCGTCACTTACGAGTGGGGAGTCAGTCAAGGGTTATCTGACGATTCCGTCAATATTGAGTCGAGCGGCTACGATGTTGAGTCTGGACAGCAGGAGAGGTGTATCGATGACCGCGAGCAACGGGTCGGGACCCAATCGCCTGGAACGCCGCAAGGCCCGCACGCGCGCCGCACTGGTCGGCGCGGCGCAATCGTTGCTGGCCGACGGCAAGATCAACGTGCCGATCCTGGAGATCACCCAGGCCGCCGACGTCGGAATGGGCTCGTTCTACAACCACTTCCAGAGCCGCGAGGAACTGTTCCAGGCCGCCGTCGAGGAAGCGCTCGACCGCCACGGCGCCCTGCTCGACCTGCTGTGCGAGGACGTCGAAGACCCGGCTCAGGTCTTCGCGCAGAGCTTCCGCCTCACCGGCCGCCTGCACCGCTTGCACCCCACCCTCAGCAAGGTCCTGCTCAACAACGGCCTCAGCCTGGCGAACTCGGACCGCGGGCTCGCCCCCCGCGCCCGCCGCGACATCGAGGCCGCGGCCAAAGCCGGGCGCTTCACCATCCAAGACCCGGACCTGTCGATGACCATCGTCGCCGGCGCGGCCCTCTGCCTCGGCCGCCTACTACACGACCACCCCGAGCGCGACGACGCCGAATCCGCCGACCAGGTAGCCGAAGACCTACTCCGCATGTTCGGCCTCTCCCCCGAAGAAGCCCACGAAATCTGCCACCGCCCCCTCCCCCCGCTGGACCTCCCCCGCTCGGACTGACCCACCGGCGCCCCGATCACGGCATAAACTGCGCCGCAACCGTAAGGCCCGTCCGGCCGACCGCTTCGGCCAGACGTTGTGCGAGATCGTCGGTTTCGGACATCACCTCATCCTCTCGAATCAGCTGCGGCGGCCGCCTCTCCCACGGGCGACAACGCTCGGTCGCTGCGCCCGCAAACACTCTCGATCGTGCGTGAACCAGCCGAATCGGGGTACGGCGAGCGAACCCGGCCCGCATGCCGGCGACTTGTTCGCCTACAGGAGGAACATCCCATGGCAAACACCGGCAATCCAGGACAATTCGGCAATCGCCCGGACACTGTCGAGCAGGCCGGCAAGGGCGGCAAGGCCAGCAGCGGCAGCTTCGGGGAGAAGAATTCGGCCGATCCGCGGCAGGCGGGCGCGCACAGCCACGACAACGATCCGGGCCGGGCGCAGCCGAGCAGCGAACCCGAGGGCATCGGCGACGCCATCGAATTGCTGCTGCGCCAGCACGAGCAGATCAAAACGCTGTTCACCGAGACCTTGGACGCCTCCGATCCGGCGGAGCGGGAGGCAAAGTTCCGGCAGTTGCGGCGGCTGCTGGCGGTGCACGAGACGGCCGAGGAGGAGATCATTCACCCGCGCGCCCGCGGCGAAATCGAGGACGGGGCAACGGTGATCGATGCCCGGCTCGCGGAGGAGAACCAGGCCAAGCAGCAATTGGCCGAGCTCGAATCGCTCGATATCGACTCCACCGAGTTCGAGAAGGGGCTGGCGCAGTTGCGCGAGGACGTCATCGAGCACGCCGAGCACGAGGAGCAGGACGAATTCTCGCTGCTGCGTGAGGAATTGGAGCCCCGTCAGCTGCGGGCCATGCGGCGCGCGGTCGAGATCGCCGAGGCACTGGCTCCGACCCGCCCGCATCAGGGCGTGGAATCGGCGAAGGCCAATCTGCTGGTCGGGCCGTTCGCGGCCATGCTCGACCGGGTCCGCGACGCCATCAGCGAGCCGCGGGGAGCGTGAACGGTCCGGCCCGCGGAACTTCGAACTGGGGCCCCGCCCGATTGCTCGGGCGGGACCAGTCGTCTATGGGCGGCGCCACCGGCGGTCAGTGACCGAGCCGCGACAAGGACGCGCCGCCTCGTCGAGCGCGCGGCTGGACGCATCGGGCATGGTCGGACTCCCTCTCCAGGATTGCGCACCGTCGAGCCGGTTTCGGTGCTCGCGGCTTGCCCGAATCCCGCACCGTTGCGGGAACCATCGCCGTTGATGCCGTGCTCAGCCGCGAGCCGCACGAAGCGCCTGCACTCGGGCTACAGGTAGCCCTCGGACAAAGTTCGCATACCCGGTTCCGGGACGTTGACGCACCGGTATTTCCACGGCCGATCCGACCTGTTCCGCGCGGTTAACTGCCGAGAAACCGGTTATCGCCGTAGCGACAGCCACAAGTCGATCGTCGCGGGGTTGATCTTCTCCGCCGTGCGGCCGTATTGGATCGCGCCCAAATGGGATGCGGCACGGCCTTTTTCGCATCCGCCGTCATCGAGAACCAGCCCCACGAGACCGGCGCGTGGCGCGGCGACGTACCGCGACCGGGCCAGTGACCACCTGACGGCCATCAGCCCGGTGCGGCAGCGGGATTCGGGGGCTGGGCGTCGATCATGATGGGGGCGTCGGGGCCGAGGGCCATGCCGAATTGGGGGCGGCCCTTGGGGGTGAAGTTCATGGGTTGGACTCGGATGCTGCGGCCTGCCCAGCCGGTGTTGGGTTCCAGGCGGGCGTGGTAGGCGATCCAGGGGTGGCCGTCGATGGTGAGGAAACCGTTGTGGCCCGGGGCTATTGCGCCGGTGGAGCCCGGTAGGACGGGGCCGCCGGACTTGGTCCAGCCCTTCGGGTCCAGGGGGTTCGCGCCGCGGGAGAGTTCTAGGAGGCCAAGGCGGTAGGTGTCGTCGAAGCTGGCGTTGGCCGAGAAGGTCAGGAAGAGGCTGCCGTTGGGGGCGATCAGGGGTTGTGGGGCCTCGTTGATCAGGAGGTCGGCGTCGTTGGGGATGGTTTCCCAGGCGGCGGCGGGGGTTGCGATGCTGACGCGATCGCCGGTGGGCGTCATGGGATCCGACATCTTGACGACGCAAATGTCTTGTACCCGTGTGTCATCGGGGTCGCGCAGGCAGGACCAGAAGAAGTAGGCGGCGTTGGCGTATTGGAGGTAGGTGCCGTCGATGGCCCAGCCGCCGGGGAGGTCCAGTGGGCCTTGGTATTCGTAGGGGCCGGTGGGGTCGTCGCCCGTGGAGCGGAGGGCGTACATGCGGTGGGATTCGTTGCGGTCGTCGGATTGGGCGGCGAAGTAGATCCACCAGCGGTCACCGATGTGCTGGAGTTCGGGTGCCCAGACCCGGGTGCAGGCGGGGCCGGGGCAGGACGGGTGTTCCCAGACGACGACCGGCTTGCTGTCGGCCAGGCCGCCCAGGGTGTCCGACGACCGGATGACGATGTTGTCGTTGTTGTAGACGTCGCCCTGAACCAGGTGGAAGCGGCCCTGATAGTAGGCCATGCTGGGGTCGGCGCCGGGCACGAGGATGGGGTTGGTGAATTCCTCGCTATGCGGACCGGTGGCCGACGCGCGCGGATTGACGGACAGCGCGAACAGGGTACTGACGGACATGATCAGGACACTGAGCAGTCCGAGCGTTCTTCGCCAACCCATCAGCTTCGCCTCCAGCAAACGTCGAGAATCCAGTTTCGACGGCGGGGTCGGCCAGTTCAATCACCGAAGAAAAAGGCCAGGATTTCACAGCGATTCGCTCGGCCCGCTCCCGGTCATCGGGAGCCTCTTTCGGGCGCTTCCGGGCGGGGCGTGACGGATTCGGGGATGCGGCGGGTGCGCGCGGCGAGATCGTGCGAGAGGTCGGCGTAGGCGAGGGACAGTTCGGCCAGCCGCGTCCAGGTGTGATGGCGGAGGCATTCGGCGTCCGCACCGCCCAGGCTGCTCCGGGCATCGACGGAGAATTGAGCCAACCGGTCCACCACCATGCCGAGCGTCTCCGTATGCAGGGTCGCGGCGGCGAAGGGGCGAGGCAGCACCTGCGCGGTCCAGCGGTCGATCTCGCGGATCAATCGGACACGAGCACAGTCGATTTCGAACAGGCCACACAGATCCGCCACGTACCGCGCCTCATGAAGACTGGCCAGCTCGTAGGCGGCCCGCAGTAGCGGATGCGCCTCGCTGATGCTGCCCGCACACGCGTCCAGGAGCAGATCCTTCGACGGCAGAGATGACATTCGTTGCCCCCTTCGGCTTTTCGAGTTCGTGAGTTCAGTAGACACCTGCGGCAATAGAATTGGGAATGTCCGCCGAGCTTTGCAGCGAAATTAGTTGGCATTCCAGAATGGATACACCCAGATAGCGAGGCAAACGAAATGGTCGGATCATCGCTCCCCAGACGGGCCCTCGGCCGTAGGCTTCGTAATTACCGAGAACAAGCAAGTAAGAGCCAATTGACCGCCGGGCTGCACATCGATCTATCGCCGCAAAGCATTGGGCGAATAGAAGACGGGCAGAAGGTGAAGCTCTCCACGGGCCAGATTCGGGATCTGCTCGATCTCTACGAGGTACCCGACAGCGGCGGGGAACGTGAGGAGGTGCTCGGTCTGTGGCAGGAGGTCAGAGACCAGGCACAAGCGGCCAAACTGGCCGGTACGACCAAGGGTTGGTGGCAGGCATATACAGACCAGTACGCACCTCATTTCGACCATTATTTGAGCTTGGAGGCCGTCGCCAATCGTTTGACCACCCATCAGACGGTTTTGCTGCCAGGACTGTTGCAAACCACCGGATATCGCCGGGCGGTCAGCCGGATCGCCTATCCCAACCATTCGTCCGTCCGTCGATATCGATCGACGCATCGAACTGGCCGCCCACCGACAAGTACGACTGGCGGACAAGAACTTTCGAGTGAATATCCTGCTGTCCGA
Organism: Nocardia concava NBRC 100430; assembly: GCF_000308815.1. Taxonomy (GTDB): domain Bacteria; phylum Actinomycetota; class Actinomycetes; order Mycobacteriales; family Mycobacteriaceae; genus Nocardia; species Nocardia concava. The sequence continues at coordinate 45,372 of NZ_BAFX01000048.1, read as the reverse complement.
AGCTGTGATCCGGCAGACACCCGGCGGCCCTGCCGTCATGGTCGAGCAGCTGGACCACATCCTCGATGTGGCCACCACACGACCCAGCGTCTCGATCCGGGTGGTGCCCCTCAGTTCCGGCAGCCACCTCGGACTGATCGTCCAGTCGTTCACTCTGCTGGAATTTCCACCCCTCGCAAACCACCTCATCGAGCCGCCCGTGGTGTACGTGGAAGGGTTCGAAGGAGCCCTGTATCTCGAACGGACCGACATGATCGACCGACATCGTCAGGCGATCAACGATATTCAGCGAGTAGCGTTGTCCGAGGATGACACCAAGCAGTTGGTGCAGCAGATCGCGAAGGAGTGCGCGGCGTGACTGTAGACCTGTCCGATGCCAGATGGTTCAAGAGCACACGAAGCCAGCCCAACGCGGATTGTGTTGAGATCGCCCATCTTTCGACCGGAGCGGTGGGCGTCAGGGACTCGAAGGATCCGAGCGGACCCGCATTGGTGTTCTCCGCCGATCAGTGGGACAGCTTCCTCACCAGTGGGGTCTGGCAGGGATAGTCCATCAGTCCAGGGCGGCGAGCTTGCTCTCGAGGAGGGTGCGTTCCGGGCCGTTGGCGCAGAGGGATAAGGCGCGTTCGAATTCGGTGCGGGCCTCCTGCCGGCGGCCGAGGCGGGTGAGCAGTTCGCCTCGGACGCTCGGGAACAGGTGGGAATTGGCCAGGGCGGCTGCGGATTTGAGTTCGTCGACGAGGGCCAGGGCGGCGGCTGGGCCTTCGGACATGGAGAGGGCAACCGCGCGGTTGAGGTCGATGATCGGGGAGGGTGAGAGGCGGGAGAGGGCCTCGTAGAGGAGGACTATGCGGGGCCAGTCGGTGGAATCTACCGAGTCGGCGACGGCGTGGCATTCGGCGATCGCGGCTTGGAGGCCGTAGGCGCCGAGGCCGCGGCCCGCGCGGGCGGCTTGGTCTAGGGCGGCTCGGCCGCGGCGAATGGCGGAGCGGTCCCAGCGGTTTCGGTTCTGGTGCTCGAGCAGGATCGGCTGGCCGTGTGCGTCGGTGCGGGCCGGGAAGCGGGCGGCGGTCAGTTCGAGCAGGGCCAGCAGGCCGTGCGCCTCGGGCTCGGTGGGCACGAGGCGGGTTAGTACCCGGGCCAGGCGCTGGGCTTCGGCGGCCAGGTCCAGGCGGATGAGGGAATCTCCGGAGGTTGCCGTGGAGGCCTCGGTGAAGATCACGTAGATCACATTGAGGACCGAGGTGAGGCGGGCCGTTCGCTCATCGGCCGTAGGCACGGCGAATGGGATGTTCGCTGCCGCAAGGGTTTTCTTGGCGCGGGTGATGCGGGCCTGCACGGTGGCGGTGGGCACCAGGAAGGCTTTGGCTATCTCGTCGCTGGTCAGACCTCCGACCACGCGCAGGGTCAAAGCCACGCGCGCCTCGCGGGAGAGCACCGGGTGGCAGGAGATGAACATCAGCGCGAGGACATCGTCGTCGATCTGGTCCGGATCCCAGAGTGGTTCCGCACCAGCCGTTTCCGACGGCAGGCCACCGGTAGCCGCTCCGCCCTCGCCCAATTCACGGGCGAGGGCGGAATAGCGGTCGTCACGGGCGGCCCGGCGGCGGAAGGCGTCGATGGCCCGGCGGCGGCCGACGGTGAGCAGCCAGCCCGCCGGATTGCGCGGCACGCCCTCCCGGGGCCAGGTCACCAGCGCTTCGGCCAGCGCCTCCTGGGCGAGGTCTTCGGCGAGCGGGAAGTCGCCGGTGTAGCGGGCCAAAGCGCCCACGATGCGCGCGGATTCGATGCGCCACACCGCGGCGACCGCCTCACGACCGGTGCTGTCGGTCATCGCACGAAGCCTCCCGTCGGCCAAGCCTCAGAGCCTCCCGTCGACCAAGCCTCAGTACCTCCCGTCGACCAGGTCTCAGAGCCTCCCGTCGACCAAGCCTCAGAGCCTCCCGTCGACCAAGCCTCAGAGCCTGTCGTCGAGCAGGTCTCAGAGCTGGCCTGTCTTCTCGCGCCAGGCGCGTTCCCGCTGAATCCACTCGTTGTCCTGCGGGAATTCGTCGATGGTGGTGACGCGGCGGATCTCGGTCTTGAAGCCGGGGCCGAAGTTCGGCGCGCGCTTGGCCCATTCGATCGCCTCCTCCTTGGAGGCCACGTTCAGGATGTAGAACCCGCCGAACAGTTCCTTGGTCTCGCCGTACGGACCGTCGGTGACCAGGGGCGGTTCGGTCGAGTAGTCCACGACGACACCCTCCTCCGCGTCCTCGAGGCCCTCGGCGGCGAGCAGCACTCCGGCCCGGATCAGCTCGTCGTTGTAGCGGCCCATGATCTCGAGCATCTTCCCGAAGTCGGTGTCGGCCATGGACGCCTTGCCCTCGTCGGTGGCGCGCCAGATCATCATGTGCTTCATGGGTCATCCTCCTTGTCGGGGGTCGCTGTCCGACCCTCTCACGTCAAGGTCGAATGGTGATCCGCCGAATCGACACGGCCTCGAAAAAAGAATCGGCCACTGACCCGCAAATCTCCGAAATTACCCACACATAGCTTCGCCGATCGGCGCATTCTGGACTAAGGGCTACAAATCTCCGCAGTTCAAGGGAGGTAGACATGGTGAAAGTGACGGCGATCAAGCCGAACGGGGAACATTGGCATCCGCATCCGGGGGATGCGATCGAAGATCCGGGCGAAGGTCCAGCGCTGGTGTCGTGCCTGCTGGGGATCGCGGTGCTCGGGATGACGCTGACGGCCGCCGCATCCGGTTATCGCGGGTGGGCGATCATCGGCGCGATCGTGGCGACGGCGCTCTTCGTCTTCGGTCTGCTGATGATCCGGTTCGAGTACTTCCGGGAGTTCCGGAAGGAGCTGCGCAGCGGGCGGCACGGCCACAACCCCTTGGTGCGTGGGGCGTGGCGGCCGCGGCAGATCAGTACGTGGCAGGAGAAGCGCGGGGAGCTCGGATAGCACCTCGCCGACAATCAGTGCGGAAGCATCGCATTCGGCCTAGTCCGAGGTGACGGACAGGTTGCCGAAGCGGTTGACCGCGGCGTGATTGTGGCCGTCGACGCTGGTGATGACCACCTCGGCCGGATTGGTCAGGGCGATGCAGCAGAAGTTGCCGGCGTCGGGGTGGATGGTGAGGGACAGGAAGCGGTGGTTGTTGGTGCGCTGCCATTCGTCGATGGCGGCGTAGAGGCCGCGCATCGACGGGTTCTCGAAATAGACGAGGTTGTGCTTGTTCACTTCGGACATGCCTCGATAGTGCCCCGCGGGAGAGGCGGTGCACCTCGAACCGATTATTTGCCCGACAACAGTTTCCGGAGGCGGTCGTGTGGGAGGGCCGGGGAGTGGTGGCCGTCGCGGCCGGTCATGTCGGCATTGACGATGAGGGCGTTGAGGACCGATTCCTCGACGGCCTCGACGACGGCGGCGTAGAGAGCATCCATGCGATTCCAGGGCAGCCGCGTGGTGGTGACCAGCTCCTCCGGCATCGGCTCGCCGCGCGGAAAGCCGGTGTCGGACGGGCGATCCGAGGCCGTGGAGAAGGCCAGGAACAGGTCGCCGGAGAACAGGCTGCCGGTGGTGCCGGTGCGGGCCAGGCCGAAGGGGACGCGGCGGGCCATGGCCTTGCACTGGAGAGCGTCCACGGGCGCATCGGTCGCGACGATGACGATCACCGATCCCGCGCCGCCGGGAGCGACGGTGTCGCCGGGCCAGGGGGCGGTCTCCTGCGGGTTGGCGGTATCCAGTTCCGCGCCGACGCGGCGGCCCGCGATCGTGAGTTCGTGGCGGGCACCGAAATTGGCCTGGACGAAGACGCCGACCGTGTAGGTGTCCGGGCCGAAGGGGACCCGGCGGGAGGCGGTGCCCGAGCCACCCTTGAAGCCGTAGCAGTTCATGCCGGTGCCGCCGCCCACCGAACCCTCGAGGAGGGGCCAGGTGCGGGCGGAGTCGAGGGTCGCGGCGACCATGGCGGGGGTGATGTGGCCGCCGTTGATGTCGTTGAGGTAGCCGTCCCAGGTTTCGGCGCAGACCGGGAGCAGCCATTCGCGGGCCAGGCGGGGGTGGGCGCGGGCGATCCATTCGACGGCGCCGGTGTGGCAGGGGCCGATGGCGTGGGTGTTGGAAATCGTTATGGGCATTGACAGTTGGCCGACCTCGTCGATCCACGCCGTGCCGGTCATCTCGCCATTGCCGTTGAGCGAGTACCAGCCCGCCGCGCAGGGCCGCCCGACCCCGGCGCGGCCGCGCGGCAGGATGGCGGTGACGCCGGTACGGGCCGGGCCTTCGCCGACTTTCAGCGGCCCGTCACCGGAAATGACTGTGCGATAGCCGACCTCGACACCGGGCACGTCGGTGATGGCGTTCCAGGGTCCGGGCTCACCCGGCGGCGCGATGCCCAGGAAGCGGGCGCGGGGACGGCCGTCGGGTGAGTACAGCTGGGGGTCGGTCATCGATGGGCCTCCTCGGCGGGCACGGTGATGTCGGGGCAGCGGGTGGCGGTGCGGGCGAAAGAGCAGATCAGTTGGGCGGCGGTCACTTTGGTCATGGACCGGTTGCGGCTGACGATGTGCAGGCCGTAGGCGTCCTCCAGCGCCACCAGATTCCGGGCGACGCTCAGGATCGGCTCGTCGATCATGAAGTGCCCCTGGGCGATTCCGACTTCCAGCGCGCTGGCGTACACCGCCACCTGCTGGTTGAACAGGGCGGTGATGAGATCGCCGTGCTGGGCGGAGACGGCGTGGTACGAGGCCAGCCGGTACAGCGCGGTGACCAGCGTGTCATCCGGCGATTCGGGTAGCCCGGCCCAGATCAGCGCGCCGATCTTGGTTCTGGCGTCCGGAATCTCGGTGACCATAGCCAGCCGGTCGCCGAAGAAGCGGTCGCTGGCGAAGCGATGCACCTCGTGCAGCAGATTGGCCAGATCCTCGAAGTAGTAGTGCACGGTGCCCGGCGAGACACCCGCGGTGCCGGCGATCTCGCGGATGCGCAGCCGATCGGCCCCCGGATCCGCGACCGCCGCGAGCGCGGCGTCGATAATCGCGCGCCGCGCCCGCTCCTGATCCTTCTTCCGCGCCACCGGTGTCCTTCCGTCGACAGACAGTTAAGTCATTGTTACGTCTCTTCGTGCCTCTTGTCCTGCCGAGTTCCCCCATTCTTTGATGCTAAGTCAAAGAAAGGCACGGTCATGGCGACACCCGCGCACCCCACTCCCCTGCCCGACGACACCCCGACTCCCCTGCCCGTGAACGCCACCGCGTCACCCGCAGACCCCTCCCCGATGTCCGTCAACTCAGCACCGGCAGAAAACCTCGACGCACCGACCGCGGAGATGCCCAGTGCACAGCTCGCGGAACCCACCGCGATACCCGCGCACCCTGGCACACCGACCACCGGCGAATTGCCTGACACGAACTCCACCGCAAGCTCTGGCGCAGGCGCTCGCGGGCATTACCCGCAGCAGCTGTCGCGGGCGCTCGGGATGATGGAGAACATCCTCATCACGCTGTCGGCGGTGACGCCGGCTTCCAGCGTTTTCATCATCGTTCCGGCGATACTGCTGGCGGCCGGGGGCGCGTCGGTGCTCACCCTCGCGCTCGCGGCGGTGGCGTCGGTGTTCGTGGGGCTCTGCTATGCGGAGCTGGCCGCGGCCTATCCGATCGCGGGCGGTGAATACACCTGGGCGGCAAGGCTGTTGGGGCGCTCCAGCGGTTTCGCCATCTTCGTGCTGACGCTGGTGAACGGGGTCCTGATCATCGCGGTGATCGCGCTCGGCGCGGGCGATTACCTCAGCGTGGCGATACCGAGTCTGGGTGGCAAGTGGGTCGGGGTGGGAGTCATCGCGGTGACGACGGTGATCGCGCTGTGCAATATCAAGGCGAACGCCTGGGTCACGGGAGTCTTTCTGTGCGTGGAGGTTTCGGCCATCGCGGCGCTGGTCGTGCTCGGGCTGGCCCATACCGAGCGCGGGCCGGGCACCTTCGTCCACGCACAGACGGCAGCCGGAGATGGATTGGCGGGAGTGGGAATCGGGTCCTTGGCCACGCTGATTCCCGTGGCGCTGTTCGCCTACAACGGTTATGGCGCGGCGGTGTACTACGCCGAGGAGACGCGCAATGCCACCCGGACCATCGGCCGGGTGATCATGATCTGCCTGGCCGCGACGGTCGCCATCGAGATCCTGCCGCTGGCGGCGGTCGTGCTGGGCGCACCCTCACTGACTGAGCTGCTGCACAGCGATGCCCCGATGAACTACTTCCTGACCGCGCGCGGCGGGTCGGCGGTGAATACCGCTGTGAGCGTTGGCATCGCGATCGCCATCGTGAACGCGGTGATCGCGATCATCCTCCAGATCGCGCGGCTGCTGTTCGCCTCGGCCCGCGACCGCAGCTGGCCGGACCCGATCGATCGCGCACTGGGCGCGGTCCATCCGCGCCTGCACACCCCGGTGGTCGCGACACTGACGGTCGGCGCCTTCGCAGCACTGGCGGCCGCAATGCTGCCGCTGCACTGGCTCATAGTCGCCACCGGCGCGGGCCTGGTCCTGGTGTACCTGTTCGTAGCCCTGGCCGCACTGCGAATCCGATTGGCAGCCAACGGCATCCCCGGCGGCTACCGGATGCCCCTGTGGCCACTACCCCCGCTGATCGTCATCGCCGTCATGCTCTACTCGGCCTACAGCCTCGGCCGAAACGACTGGCAGCAGATCGCCTTCGCCGCAGCGACCATGGCCGCGGGCTACGCCTACTACGCCCTCTACCTACGCCCTCGGCGCGATCAGCGCTGGACCCTCCCGGATCCGATCCACGAGGAATGAAAGAACCAGCGGAGGCCCCGGTCGCGCCCTCATCGGCGCGACCGGGGCCGGAGCCCGCGTCGGCTACTTCGCCGGAGCCGGCGCCGGGGTGAAGGGCTCGTTGATGGTGGTGAAGTATTGGACCGCGGCGGCGATGGCCACAGGGGCGGTGACCAGGATCATGCCGCCGACGGCGCCCAGGGCGCCCATGGCGGCGGCTCCCGCGAGGCAGCCGACGACCGCGCCGGGGAGGAAGAAGAAGAGGCCGCCGATGATGCCGGTGGCGAGGGTGGCGCCGGAGCCGACGGCGATGCCGCCCAGGGCGCAGCCGACGGCGGCGCCGCCGATGCCGCCGACCAGGGTGCCGATGGTGGCGCCGATGGAGATGGTGTCCTTCATGCGGTTCCAGGCCGCCTGCTCACGGTCGTACGGGGTCTTCCAGGGGGCAGTGTCTTCGAAAGGCATGGCGACCGGCTGATAGACCGCGTGCTGCAGATCGAATTGCGGGGTCAGGGTGGCGGTGAGGCCACGGATTTCCGCCGCGATGGGGAAGACGAAATCGTCGACGCGGAAGGTCAGTTCGGTTCCGGCAACCACCGTGCCATCGGCGCCTTTGATTTTGAAGACGCCGTTTTCGACATCCATGGAACCGACATCGGTGGTGATGGTGCCCGATCGGTCGGTGGCGGATGCGGTCCAGTGGACGGCACCCACATCACCGGTGGCGGGCTGGGCATTTGCCGCTCCTGCGGTGATGGTCGTGATTGCGGCCACCAATGCGGAAGCCGCGACGAGTCCACGCTTGAGCACTTGATTTACCTCGATTGAGTAGGCCTGCGGAATCAGGACACGTCGCAGGTTCAGTTACTGACAAGCAAACCTTAAGTCTGTTATCAGACAAGTGGCAATGCATATTTGCCATAAGTGACTGGACGCACATTTTCCTGACACGTTGCCCGGCAAGGACTTTCGCCGTTAATCTAGGTATTCAAGAAATGGACCAATGGTTAACAATTGGCCACATCACGACAAATTGGACATCAGTTCCTTCTGCACGGCCTGCCGATCGGCCGCCTTGCCATCCAGGGTGATATCGCTCAGATCAATTGCGGCACTGCCGATTCGGCCTCCACTGCTGCTCGCCCGCAGCAGCGATTCCCGGGCCGCCGCGATCGAGGTGCGCACAATGGAGCCGTGCAGCACGGCGGTGTCGCCGATATTCCGGATGCTGATGCCATTGGCCGCGGCTCCGCCGAGAACCGTGTCGCGGATATCGAAGGTGAGCGCGGCGGTGCTGGGCTCGCTTCCGGCCGGGGTGTAGGCGATCAGGCCGATGCCGTCGGCGCTGCAATCACCGAAATCCGAGTCGGCGATGGTCAGGTCCGTGTGCGCGGCGCGGCCGAAATTGGTTGTCACCACACAGGTTCCGAGATTCGCGGGAACAACGGAATTCAGCGCCGCGCCCGGGAAGGTGGAATGATGTGCGTACACGTTCTTCAACGTCAGCGACTGATGCGCGCCACCGGTGCTGAGGTTGTAGTTCTCGATCAGGTCGCCGGTGACATTGTCGAAGACGCTGTTGGTCACCGTGACCCGGCTGTCGGGCGTACCGCTGGTGGTCGCGTACTCCAGGCCATTGGCGGAGAAATTGCCGTAGCCATTGTGGAATTGGTTGGCGTCCACGGTGACATCCAGGTGCGCCTGCCCGAAGGGGTTGATGAAGACGCCCTCGCTGTCGGCCATGACATTGGTCAGACCCGTTGCGGCCGTGGCGATATCGGTCTCGGAGTTGCCGTCGATCCGGCCGGTCAGCCGGGCGTTGTCGCCGGCCTGCACGCCGATGGTGAGCACCGACAGCTTGGCCAGGCCGAGATTGATGTCGCGCAGCGTATTCCGGCTCACCGCGGCATCGATATCGCTGGCGCCGAGCGCGCGGATATCGATGCCGTCGCCGCAGGCGGTGTCGTGGACGGTATTGCCCTCGATGCGGACCGTGCCCGCCGCGGCGCGGAAGTCGGTCATGATGGCCGCCCAGCCATTGTTGAGGGTGATGAACTCCGGCAGCGCCGGAATCGACGCGCCCAGCGGGAGGGTGGGCGGCAGACCGAAGGGGCCGATCATGAAACCGTCGGCGCACTGCTGATTCGTGCCGGTGACGTCATTGCCCGCGATCACCGTGCCGATCGCGTCGGTGCCGTAGATGCCGCCACGACGGGCGCCGGTGATGACCAGATTGCGAACCTCGGTGCGCGCGGCCAGGCGTACGGCGTCACCGTCGTGGGCACCGGTCGTGTTGGTGATCCGGGGCAGCGCGGCGGCATCGGCCCCGATGACCGCGGGGCCGTCGCCCACCAGCTTCTGGCCGGGTTTGAGCGCGATGCCGCCGTCCAGCGTCGCGGTGGAGGGCTGCACGAGAATGGTGTCGCCGTCACGGGAGACCGCCTCGGCACGGGCGAGAGAGTCGAAAGGCGCTTCCGCGCTACCGGTTCCGCCCGCGGGAGCGCCCGCGCGGACGTACCAGGTGCTCGAATCCGGTTCGGCCGCGGCAAGTCCGGGGGCGTGGGCACCGAGGGCCACCAGGACGGCCAGCAGGGTCGCGGCACGGGTTCGGGGATGCTTCGGGCTGGACGGCCGCAAGGTGTTCATGGTCTTTGACCATGTCAGGCCGGACTACCGGAGCCATCCGGCAAAATCCCAGGATCCGGCGGTGCTATCTGGCCGGAAGCACAAAGGGGCATCTGGCCGGAAGCACGAAATATTCAACTGGCCGGAGGCGCAAAGGGCTCCGAGCGGGTTCAGATCTCGTCGAGCTCGGGAATTGGGGGCAGGACCGGTTCGGGCCACTCCTCCAGGGTGGCCACCTGCAGGTGGATGAAGGCCGCGATGCGGTGCCGGGCCGAGGACGGGAGTCGCTCGATATCGGCCGCGCTCAGGACGTGTGCGCCGAAGGAGTGCTGCTGTGGCGCTTCGGGGTCAGGCGATTCTTGAACAACCTCTAGCTTTGGCCGCGATGCAGTGGCCGGAATGTCAGGTTCATCCGGGTCTGCGGCTGCGGCGGCGGTTCGCACCATGCGGTGACCATAACCCTTTGATAACACTCACGGGAGGCGTTGGCGCACTTGTGTCTTCGGGCTGCGAATTCAGCGAAGCCATTGTATTGACGACAGAAATATGCAGGCAGAGTCCGTCCTCGCGAAATCCGCAGTGCCCGCGCCGGAAGATTATGGTGATAGGCGTCACTCTGTCAACACTTCACGCAAAACTCCCAGAACGGACTCAAATCGGGCGGCGCGCAATGGCATACAAGTCACGCGCGGGACCGGTCGGCTTTTGGCCGGTAGGCCAGACCGCACGCAGCTGCCGGTCCAGATTCAGGCCGACCACGCCCGGCGAGACCAGGGTGCCCTCGGCCAGTTCGGTCGCCACCGCCAGTGAGCTGAGCACCGCCGGGGCGACACCCTCGGCGACCGCGGTCTTGATGGCCGTGGTGGAGGACAGTTCCAGCGCGACATTCGGCTCCCAGCCGGGCATATCGGCGCTCATGGCCCGCTCGAAGGAGTTGCGGGTGCCCGATCCGGGCTCGCGGTAGATGAGGGGCGTGCGCGCCAGCTCGGCCGCGCCGACCTCGCGCCGCTTGGCCCAGGGATGACCGGCGGCGACCACCACGACCAGCCGATCATTGGCCACCACATGGCTTTCCAGGCCGCCCGGCAGCTTCGGGCTCTCGACGAATCCGATGCCGGCCCGGCCCTCCAGCACCGCCTTCGCAACCTCCGCTGAATTGCCCGATTCCAGGGCGATGGAGGTCTCCGGCATGCGGGCCCGCAATCCGATCAGCCATTTGGGGAACAGATATTCGGCGACGGTCTGGCTGGCCGCGACCCGCAGCCGCGAATCCCGTTGCGCGCGCAGGCTGTCGATCCCGGCGTCGAGGCGTTCGGCCGCGTCGACCACATCGCGCGCCCACTCGGCGATCAGCGCGCCCGCCGCCGTCGGCCGCGAGCCGAGCGTGGTCCGCTCCAGTACCGGCACCCCCACCAGCTGCTCGAGGTACCGAATCCGCGAACTCGCCGACGGCTGACTGATCCCGTGCGCCTTGGCCGCGCGCCCGAGACTGCCCAGCTCGATCACCGAGAGCAGCAGATCGAGCGCGGCGAGGTCGGGCACCCGTGGCGACAATGGCATAGAGCGAGTCTATGCCGTGGCGGCAAGTGCCTCCGACCCGGTCATTCCGGCGCGTTCACGATCAGAATGGGGAATCAGCGCGTCGCGGCCACGCGTTCGATGATCGGCCGCCAGACGTCCAGGGGATGGACGGTGAGGCCGACGACCTTGCCCGCGTCGTCGGCGCGACGCAGGGCGATGGCGGCGGTGAAGTCCGGATCCGATTCGAAGGCGGCGATCTCCTCGGCCGTCATGGGACCACCCTGGGCGACCAGCGTGCGCTGGCTGGAGGGCGAGAGTGCCGCCGCGTGCACCGAATCCGTGGCCGCCAGGTACCGCTTGGCTACCACATGGAGTTCGACCAGACGGGCGACACGGTCGCCGAGCAGATCGCGCACCGCATCGCCGCCGTGCACGCCGTGGCCCGCGTCGTCGCCGGGAAACAGCACATGCCCGATGTCGTGGACCAGCCCGGCGACCTGCAGTTCCTCATCCTCGGGAAAGTCGCGGCGCAGGATCTCGGCGCACTGGCGGTCATGATCGAGGATGTCGACCGGATCGCCGCTGCGGTCGGGCATGTCCCAGGCGTCTTCGCAGTCAGCCAGCAGGGACATGAGGTCGTCGACGGTGGTGACGGTCGCGGGATTCATGAGCGGCACCCTATGGCGAGGCCGGGCGCGGCCACCACCGTCGATCAGAAAACATCTGGAAAATTCCATCCGGAAAAGCAAGGCCCGCAGCTTGCCCGAGCCGTTCGAGGGTTGGCCGGAAATCTCTGCTCGGGACCGGGCGGGAAACTTAGGCTGCACCCATGGCAGGCAAGGCTCCCGCGACATTGGAAGCGGCTGCGGCCGGGAAGATTCCGAGCGAGTTCCGGTATTGGGACCGGCTCGCCGATCCGCGGGTGCAGTGGGCGCGGCGGATGTGGCGCGGAGTGTTCCGATTCGATCCGCAACCCGACGAGGAGTTGGTGCGGGCCTTCGCGACCGCCTACTACCAGGCCGATCCGGTCGCCGAGGCGTTCGTCGACGAGGTGTACCTGGGCGAGATCGGACCCAAGGCCGGGCGGGCCATGCTGGATCGAGCGCTGACCCACGGCGTGGACAGCGTCCCCGACGCGCCGCCGACCCTGCGGGCATTGTTCGAGGAGTTCGAGACCGCGCCCGACTGGCTGGACACCGAGCTGGTGGCGCAGGGCGCGAAGGTGTTCCGGCGTTGGGGGACTTCGGTTTTCAGCTTCGCCACCACCAGCACCCTGGAGATGTACTCGGAGAGCTCGATCACCAAGCCGCTGTCGTACGCGGGCGGGTACGCCGGGGACAAGGCGCACAAGCGGCAGCTGGAGACGGTGCGGTTCTGGATCGACGTCTCCGAGCCGGGCGGGCTGGATGCCGGGGCGCGGGGGCGACAGACCGCCATGCGGGTGCGGATCATGCACGTGTTCATCCGGCGCAAGCTCATGCAGCGGCCGGAATGGGATTACGACGCGTGGGGCGTGCCGATCAGCGTCGGGGATGCCACGCTCACCCTGATGGGCGGCAGCGTGGTGCCGGGGCTGGCGCTGTGGAGCCTCGGCCATCAGACCACGATCTCGGAAATCGAAGCGACACTGCACTTCTGGCGATATGTCGGCCATCTGCTGGGCGTGCAGCCTGCCTGGTATCCGCGCGATTTCCAGGCCGCCGTGCGGCTGATGTTCGCGGCCTTCGTCAAACGCGCACACACGGCGGGCACGGATGGCGAGGAGCTGGTGGAGTCCTATCTGCCCGCGTTCGCGCCCAAGCCGGATACCCCGTGGGCCAAGCGAATTCGCGACGAGATCAACTATCGCGTGCAGATCGGATACACCGGATTCTGGCTGCCGCCCGCCACCTACGCCCGGCATCGGATGCCGCGCCGGTTCCCGTGGGTGCTGCATCCGCTGGTGCAGGCGCCGGTGGTGTTCGGGGCGGAAACGCTGCGCCGCACCGTGCCCGGGCTGGACGCGGTCGCGGATCGGGTGCAGAGGTATCGGCGCGAGCAGTGGTATCGCAATGAGGTCGGTGACCGGGATGCCGAATTCACCCCGGTCGAGGAGTTTCGGCGTTGAGCCTCAGCGCTTCTCGACGCGGCTCTGGGGTGGGGTGACGGCGGCATGGGAGCGCAGGTAGGACTCCAGGGCATCGAGATCACTGGGGCCGACCACGGTTTCGGTGCTCTGGGTGAAGATCGTGAAACCGTCGCCGCCTGCCGCAAGGAAGTTGTTGGTTGATACGCGATAGGACGCGGCGGGGTTCAAAGGTTGACCGGCAACGCGGACGGTGTCGCTGATCACCTTGTGGCCCTTGGGCGCTGAGTCCGAGTAGGAGTAGGTGATGCCCGCTATCGAGAGCACGGCGGGCTTGCTCACGTTGTCCCATTGCTGTTCGAGCAGGCCCAGGATCTGCTGCCCGGTCAGCGCCAGGGCCACCACGGCATTACCGAAGGGCTGCACCGTATAGGCCTGCTCGTAGGTGATATTGCCGCCGGTCAGGCCCGCGCGCACGCCGCCGGGATTCATGAAGGCCGCCACCGCTTGCACATTCGCCATGGCGTCGAGCATGGAGTCGGCGATGACATCGCCCAGCGGGGAGTCACCGGCCCCGGCGGGCTCGGCGGGCAGCGGGGCGGTGGAGCTGCCGATCACCCGCTGCGCGAGCGGTTTCGACTGCCCGGCAAAGAAATCCACCAGCTGGACCGTCGCGGGGGCAGGCGTGATGTCGCGGGTGACGACCCGGTTGACGGCCTTGGCGTCGACCTTGCCGTCGTGGAAGCGCAGCGTCACATCGGTGACCAGGCGGCCGAAAGAGGCGGCCTGGGTGACGACCTTGCCGTCGAGGGTGCAGTTGTAGGCCTGGTGGCTGTGCGCGGTCATCATGACCGACACCGCGTCATCGGTCTTGTGCGCCAACGCTTTCACGTTCGCGGAGATATCGGCGCAGCCGTTGTAGTCGAGGGGTGCGCCCTTCGCCTGCTGGGCGCCGCCGTCATGCAGCAGCGCCACCACCGTCTCCGCGCCCGCCGCCTTCATCTCGGGCACGTACTTGTTGATGGCGTCGGCCTCGTCGCCGAAGCGGAAGCCGCGGATGCCCTCGGGTAGCACGATGTGTTCGGTGTCGGTGGTGACGGTGCCGACTACGCCGATCTTGTGGCCGCCGAGCTGCAGCATGGTCCACGGGCGTAGGCCGGGCGGCAGGTTGCCATTCGAGTCGGTGACATTGGCGGCCAGGTAGGGGAACTTCGCGCCGGTGAACTTCTCGCCCGGGGTGCAGCCGTCGGCCGCGCAGCCGCCCTGCTGCAGGCGCTTCAATTCGGTGACGCCGTGGTCGAATTCGTGATTGCCGACGGACGAGGCGACCACGCCGATGGAGTTCATGAAGTCGATGGTCGGCTCGTCGTGGAACAGCGCCGAGATGAGCGGGCTGGCACCGATATTGTCGCCCGCCGCCAGGACCGCGCTGTCGGGATAGGCCGCCTTCAGGCGCGCGAGGTGCGCGGACAGGTAGGCCGCTCCCCCGGCGGTGAACGTGCCCACCTTGCCATTGGACCCGTCCGGCGGCTGCAGGTTGCCGTGCAGGTCATTGATGCCGAACAGGTGCACCTCGCCGGTCTGCGCGGCGGGCAGATCACCGGTCGAAACCAGCGGCACCGCAGTCGGACCGGCAGGCTTGCTCGTTTCCCCGCCGCCACCGCACCCCGCTACGAGGCCGATGCTCAGCACCGCCGCGCACAGACCCAGAACACGACCCTTCATAGCCCTCGACTGTGGCAGACGCGGTCGACGCTCGCTCGACGGGCAGGTGAATTCAGTGTCCCCGGCTCACCCAGGCCACGATCTGAGCGCGATTGGTGAAGCCGAGCTTGGTGAGGATGTGCTGCACATGGTTCTGCGCGGTGCGCTCGGACAGCACCAGCGCCGCGGCGATCTCGCGGTTGCTCAGGCCCTTGGCGACGAGCTCGGCCACTTCGCGCTCGCGCGGGGACAGCACCGCCCGCGCCGACGCCTCGGCAATAACCCGGCGCAGCCGCTCGGTCCAGGGCGGCATGCCGATCGATTCACTGTGCGGCAGAGCGCCTTTCGCGAGCGCCAGCGCCTCCTCGGTCGCCCCGTGGTTGAGCAGCAGCTCGGCGAGCTCGCACTCCGCCTCGACGACGTACCCCTTCGCGCCATTGGCGCGGCAGACCTCCCGCGCGGCCCGCAACTCACGTTCGGCGGTCTCCGGATCGTCGAGCACGGCGGCGAACTTGCCCAGCCACAGTGCCACCGGACCGAAGTAGTGCGCGTTGCCCGCGCCACTGACGACGTGCCGGTCACGGTAGGGCCGGAACTGTTCGACGAACCATTCGAGATCGGCGGTGATCCCGAGGGCCATCGCGATCGAGCCGCCGACGGCCAGGACGACGAGCCGGAAGAAGGGCGGAATCTCCCACTGCCGCGGCGGTCCCAGACTGCGGTACAGGACACCGGCTTCGTCCAATCGACCACATTCGGACAGCGGCTGCGCCGGGCCCAGCGCCATGAAGAGGCGATTGCGCACCTCGCCGCGATGCGCGTCCGGCGGCACCTCGAGAGCTTCGTCCGCATGACCGCGATGGTGGCCCACATTCCCGAGCAGCGAACGGAAGGCACCGAAACCGGCCGGATGCCCCAGGGTTTCGGCCAGCTCCCGGGCCTGCTCCGCGACCCGCAGCGCCGTGTCCAACTCACCCCTCGCCTGCGCGACCGCAGCCTCGGTGATCAACACATGCCAGTTCGCCATGGGTCCCCCGGTGTGCCGCGCACACCACCGCAACCGCGCCAACTCGGTCTCGACTCCCCCGATATCCCCTCTCTCCCAATAGCTATCGATCGCCCACAACCGCCCCCACAACTCGGTACCGGGCCGCCCCGTCCGCACCCCGATCTCGATCATCCGCCCCGCCAGCCCGGCCCGCTCCGCCAAATACTCCGGCCCGGTACAAGCCAACTGCCGCGCCCGCAACGCCGCCACCAGCGCCTCATAATCCCCACACCGATCCGCCAATTCCACCGCCGCCGACGAGGTTTCGTCGGCCTCCGCCCAATACCCCAGGTACACCCCCGCCTCGGTCACCCGCGCCAACAGCCGCGTCCGCAGAGCATCCGACAGTCCCTGACCATCGCGGTTCGCCAGGGCCTCGCTGCACCACTGGTGAATATCGCGGTCCCACAGCAGATTTCCCATGGGCTCCAGGACCAGCGCGCTCTCGGCGAGCAGTGTCGTATCGCCGGTGCGGTGAGCTTGGGCGCGCGCGGCGACGCAGTCGGAGCGAGCGGGGTCCAGGTGGCCTGCGCGGAGGTGGGCGGTAGCGCGGGCGACGAGGAGGCGGCCGCGGTCAGCGGACGAGAGGCCGGTGGCGTGTTCGAGGGCGGTGCCGTAGAGGCGGGCGGCCTCCTCGAAGGCCAACTCGCGCAAGGCATTGTCGCCCGCGCGGCGCGCCCAGTCGACGGCGGGCGCGCGGTCTCCGACCACGGCGGATTCGGCGTAATGGCGGGCCAAGGCGGCGGCATGGTGGTCGAGGGTGTCGGGATACAGGTCTTCGATCGCGCGGGCGGCGCGGGCGTGCAGCAGGACGCGCTGCTGCAGGGGCAGTCCCTCGTGCAAGGCGGCGCGGACCAGGGCGTGCGTGAATCGGACTGTGCCGCCCGGTGATTCGAGGACCAGCAGGCCGGAGGCGGCGGCCGCGTCCAGGGCGGAGAGGCAGTCCAGCACCGGACGGCCGATGAGCCGGGCGGCAACCGCCACGGAGAATTCGTCATCCAGAATTGCCGCGGCCCGCAACAGTTCCTGAGCGCGCGGCGGCAGCGTGGCCAAGCGACCGCGCACCACCTCGCGCAGCGTGGCGGGCAGGCGCAGTTCTTCCAGCCCGCCGGACCCGCCCCGACGGTCACGTAGCCCGCGACCGAGTTCCCTCAGATAGAACGGGTTTCCACCGCTCATCGCATAGGCCTCGGCGGCAATACGCTCGGGCACTTCGCGTTCGGCCGCACCACTCAGGCAGGCAGCCGATCCGCGCGGCGAGAGCCCGGTCAGATCCAGGACATGGGTCACAGGTTCACGCAATAGTTCCGGCGCAACTGCCCGCCATCCGTCCGAGCTGTCGGCAACCTCGTCCCGAGCGGTGGCGCACACCATGATTCGCTGCTCTCGCCACCCGCGCACGATATGGCGTAGCGCCAGCAGCGATGGTTCATCGGCCCAGTGGATGTCGTCGATGACGAGAAGTGTTCCGGTCGAGTCGCCTCCGAGGCGTGCGGCGAAAGTGTCGAAGAGTTGGGTGCGGTCTTCGGCTTCCGCGGCCTGGGGCAGGTCGTCGAAGGCTTGGCGCCAGAGCCAGAAGGGCGGGGCGTCTCGGGCTTCGAGGGCGCGTGCCCAGAGGGTGCGGCCACCCCTCGTTCGGACCCAGGTCGTGAGTTCGGTGGCCAGGCGGGTTTTGCCGATGCCTGCCTCACCGCGGCAGATGATCAGCCGTGGTCGGCCCTGCACCGACTCCTCCCAGTGTCGGCGCAGGTTGGCGAGCTCGCGCTCGCGGCCGATGAACTCGGTCGACACGGGTACCTCCGGGCCGCACGTTACTCGCACGTCGGGCTCTCCGCCCGGGATCGCGACCGTTAACCGCGCAGGTCGGTGACCTCGCCCTCGAAGGCCTCGACGCGGGCATCGGGGCCGGGCATCAGGCCGGTCTGCTCGAAGACCGGGAACAGGCGTTCGGCGGCGAACTTGTCGGCGAGCGCGGCCGACTCCCAGACGTCGACGATGT
This sequence comes from Nocardia concava NBRC 100430, assembly GCF_000308815.1. Classification (GTDB taxonomy): domain Bacteria; phylum Actinomycetota; class Actinomycetes; order Mycobacteriales; family Mycobacteriaceae; genus Nocardia; species Nocardia concava. The sequence continues at coordinate 27,626 of NZ_BAFX01000048.1, read as the reverse complement.
GCAGGGCGCCGTCGAGTTCACCGACGATGTGCAGCAGGTTCCCGGCGATCGGCTCCGGCCCCAGCGCCTCGTGAACGACGCGGTACTCCTTCAACCCGACACCGGGTGTGCGAGTGATGTGGATGTAGGACATGGTCTCCTCCTCCCGGAGTCACCCGTGGTGGATGACTCCGAAAGCGTAGGAAGACCAGGGCCGCTCCGACTTCCGCCGAAATACTCACCCGCGGTACTCATCCCGCCCGCCGTTATCCCCCGCCCGCCGTCATCCCGGCATGTTTTTGGCCGGGATCCACCGCGGACAGTGGATCCCGGCCAAGAAGCGCGCCGGGATGACGGCGGGCACGCGCCAGGATGACGGCGGCGGGTGGATGGGTTAGCTGCTCGAGGCGCTGGCGAAGGGGGTGGTGGCGGGGTGGGAGGAGCGGCGGGTGGGGTGCTGCCACAGGCCCTTTCGCTCCAGGATGGGGAGGACGCCCTCGCCGAACCAGTACGCCTCCTCCAGGTGGGGGTAGCCGGAGAGGACGAAGTGGGAGATGCCGGCCTTCGAGTATTCGATGAGGCGTTCGGCCACTTCCTCGTGGGAGCCGACCAGGGCGGTGCCCGCGCCGCCGCGGACCAGGCCGACGCCTGCCCACAGGTTGGGGGCGATTTCGAGGCGGTCGGTATTGCCGTTGTGGAGTTCGGACATGCGGCGCTGGCCCTCGGATTCGCTCTGGGCGAGAGCCGCCTGGACGCGTTCGATATCGGCCGGGTCGATGCCCGCCAGCAGCTTGTCGGCGACTGCCCACGCCTCCTCGGAGGTGTCGCGGGTGATGACGTGGATGCGCAGGCCGTAGTCGAGCTTGCGACCGTGGTCGACCGCCAGGCCGCGGATCCAGTCGAGCTTGCGGCTGACCGCCAGCACCGGCTCACCCCAGGTGAGGTAGGTATCGGCGTACTTCGCCGCGACCGGACCCGCAGGAGCGGAGGAGCCACCGAAGAAGACCGGCGGGATGGGATCGGGCCGGTTGCTCAGCAGCGCGTTCTCGACGTGAATGTGCTCGCCCTGGAACGTGATCGGCTCGTGCGACTCCCACAGCGACCGCACCACGTGCAGGAACTCACCGGTCCGGGTGTAGCGCGACTCCTTGTCGGCGAAGTCGCCGTAGGCGGCCTGCTCCCGCGGCTCGCCACCGGTCACCACATTGATGAGCAGCCGTCCCGCGGAGTGCCGCTGGAAGGTGCCCGCCATCTGCGCGGCCAGGGTCGGGCTCATCAGGCCCGGCCGCAGCGCCACCAGGAATTTCAGCGTCTCGGTGGTCTCCACCAGCATGGCCGTGGTCAGCCAGGCGTCCTCGCACCAGGAACCGGTGGGGGTGAGCACGGCCTCGAAGCCATTGGTCTCGGCGGCCGCCGAGATCTGGTTCAGGTAGTGCAGCGAGGCCGGACGGTCACCCGACATGGGGGTGCCGTGGCCACCGACCACCAGGCCGCGCGAGTCACCGGACGTGGGCAGGAACCAATGGAACGACAAGCTCATTCGGGGGACTCCTAGGAGGTGAAGCGGTCGTTGTAGCGGGTGTCGACGAAGTCGGTGATCTTCACCTTGCCGGGGATCAGCTTGGCGTCGGAGAAGGCGTCGGCCACCTGCTGTTCGGCGGCGATGGTGGCGTCATCGAGCGGATGGTCCGCGACATTGCCGCGTTCGACCGCCCGCAGGGTGACGTCGTAGGGCACGCCGGTGATCTCCGAGGACCGCTTGGCCCATTCCTCGTGGTGGCCGGTGATCCAGACGTGCGCCCGCTGAATGCGGGTGAGCAGATCGCGCACCGCGGCGGCGGTGGCCTTGTTCTGCAGGGTCTTGGTGCCGACGACGTAGAAGGCGTCGGGCTTCACATAGTCGGTGCCGTCGACCAGGACCCGGTTGCCGGCCAATTCGGCCTGGGCCGAATAGGGATCCCACACCACCCACGCGTCGACCCGGCCGGTGGACAGCGCGGCCAGCGCGTCGGCGGGCTGCAGGTACTGCGGCTCGATATCGGAGAACGACAGCCCGTTCTTGGTCAGCACCGACAGCAGGTGATAGTGCGCCGAGCTGCCCTTGGTGACCGCGATCTTCTTGCCGCGCAGGTCCTTCGGATCCTTCAGGGCCGAATCCTTGGGCACGATGATGGCCTGGCCCTTGGCGCCCGCGTCATAGACCGCCGCGATCTTGATCTGCGACTTGGCCGCGGCCGCGAACACCGGCGGGGCATTGCCGACGCCACCGAAGTCGACCGACCCGGCATTGATGGCCTCCAGCATGGGCGGCCCGGCCGTGAAGCTGGCCCAATCCACCTTGTACGGCAGGTCTTTCGCCACGCCGGACACCTCGAGCAGGGCCTGCAGCGCCTGTCCCTTCTGGTCGCCCAGGTGCAGGGTCACCTGCGACAGGTCCACCGAACCGTCCGCGTTCACACCCTTGCTGTCGTCGCCGCCGGACGAGCACGCCGCGGTGACGAGGGCCGTGGTGAGCGCCAGGGCGGCGAACAGACGTCTGGATTTCATTCGGTGGTTCCTTCCGGGGAGACGCCCAGTTCGGCCAGCAAAGCCGTACGCAGGGCCAGGAATTCGGGGTGGTCGCGGCGACGCGGACGCGGCAGGTCGATGGCGATCTCGCGCCCGATGCGGCCGTCCACCAGGACCAGGGCACGGTCGGCGAGCAGCACCGCCTCGTCCACATCGTGGGTGACCAGCAGCACGCCGGGGCGGTGCTTGGCCCACAGGTCCAGCACCAGGCCGTGAATCGTGATGCGGGTCAAGGCATCCAGCGCGCTGAAGGGTTCGTCGAGCAGCAGCAGGTCCGGCTCGCGGACCAGGGCGCGGGCCAGCGAGGCACGCTGCGCCTCACCGCCGGAGAGGGTGAGCGGCCAGGCCCCGCCACGCTCGGCCAGCCCGACCTCGGCGAGCGCGGCTTCCGCTGCGGCCTTGGGATTCTGGTGGCGCAGGCCCAGGGTGACGTTGTCGCGCACCCGCTTCCACGGCACCAGGCGCGGCTCCTGGAAGGCGACCGCCACCTCACCGGAGACGGTCAGCTCCCCGTCGGTCTGGTTGTCCAGGCCCGCCAGCGCGCGCAGCAGGGTCGATTTACCGGAGCCGCTGCGGCCGAGCAGGGCCACGAACTCGCCGGGCTTGATGTCCAGATCGATGCCGTGCAGGACCCGGCGCTCGCTGAAGTCCTTGACCAGGCCGCGAATTCGCGCCACCGGGGCTTCACCGGGCGCTCCGGCGACCTCGGCGGCCCGGGAGGTCTCGGTGACCTCGACAGCCTCGGTGGTCTCGGTGACCTCGGCGGTCTCCGTCAGCTCGGCCAGCGTCGCCGCGATCACCGAATCGGTCAGTGTGCCAGGAAGCCGCGTCGCCATGACAGCGCTCTCCTCTCGATCGAACGAACCAGGGCGTCGGTGAGCAGGCCGAGCAGGCTGTAGACCAGCAGACCCACCACGATCACGTCGGTGCGCAGGAACTCGCGGGCGTCGTTGATCATGAAGCCCAGGCCCGCATCGGCATTGACCTGCTCGGCGACAATGAGCGCCAGCCAGGCCACACCCAGCGACTGGCGCAATCCGACCAGCGTCTGCGGCAGCGCGCCCGGCAGCACGATGTGGCGGATCAGCTGAAAGCGGCTCAGCCGCTGCACCTGCGCCAGCTCGGCCAGCTTGCCGTCCACGCTGCGGATGCCCGCGAAGGTGTTGAGGTACAACGGAACCGCCACGCCGAAGGCGACCAGCACGATCTTGGGCAGCTCCCCGATACCGAACCACAGGATGAACAGCGGGATCAGCCCGTAGAACGGCAGCGTGCGCAGCATCTGCAGCAGCGGATCGACCAGATACTCCCCCGCCCGGCTCAGCCCGGCCAGCAGCGCCAGCCCGATCCCGAACACCGCGCCGATGACGAAACCCAGTGCGGCGCGCTGCAATGACACCGACACCGCCTTGGTCAGGGTGCCGTCCTTGATCAGATCGATCGCCGTCTGCACGACGGTCAGCGGGGAGGCGAGCAGCCGCTCCGGCAGCACTCCGGTCGAACTCGCGATCTGCCAGATCACGACCACCAATACCGGCGCGACGAACCGCGCCAGCACGGCTACGCTCGGCAGGCGCAGGCGGGCCGCAACGGGCCTGGCCTGCACGGCAATTGAGGACACGACAGCACCTCGGGGCGAATGGGGACGGGGACATCGGCGGCCGAGGGCCTTCGCCCGCCATCTCGAACCATGCCTTTCCAGATCGCCCTGGTCACCGGTTGTAATCCGCGTGATTCTGGGCTTGCCTCATCCCTCGACTGCCACAATGGAGCCGCAGCGAGCAGCCGAGGACGGGTAATGAGCAGTCCGAATCACCCGCTCACCGTCGGATCCCGGTTCGGGCCGTACCGCCTGGACCGATTGATCGGACGCGGGGGCATGGGCGAGGTGTATCAGGCCTACGACACGGTCAAGGACCGCACGGTGGCCATCAAGGTGCTGCCCGAACGGCTCGCCGAGGACAGCGTGTACCGGCAGCGCTTCCAACGCGAATCACATGCGGCGGCTCGGCTTCGGGAGGCGCACGTCATCCCGATCCACGACTACGGCGAGATCGAGGGCCGGCTGTACATCGATATGCGGCTGGTGGACGGCGACAGCCTGCGCTCACTGCTGCACCGGCACGGGCCCGGCTCACCCGAGCACGCGGTCTCGGTGGTGGAACAGGTGGCCGCCGCGCTCGACGCGGCCCACCACGACGGCCTGCTGCACCGGGATGTGAAGCCGGACAACATCCTGCTCACCCACGAGGGCTTCGTCTACCTGGTGGATTTCGGTATCGCCCAGTCCGCCACCGACGAATCCCTCACCCGCGACGGCGGGGCCGTCGGCTCCTACCGCTATATGGCCCCCGAACGCTTCTCCGCCGTGGAACTCGGCCCCACCGCCGATGTCTACGGCCTGGCCTGCGTCCTCTTCGAATGCCTCACCGGCACAAAGCCGTTCTCCGGGGGCAATGACGCGCAGATCATGCGCGCCCACCTGTTCGACCCGATCCCCCGCCCCAGCCTGGTCCGCCCCACTGTCCCGGCCGCCTTCGACGCCGTCGTGGCCCGCGGCATGGCCAAGGAACCGAGCGACCGCTACGCCAGCGCGGGCGAACTCGCCGCCGCCGCGCGGGCCGCGCTCACCGGCTCGACGACCGGACTCACCGGCGTCGCCCGGCCGGTCACGAATCCCACCGGGGCACCGGCGGATACGACGGAGACGGTGACGGACCGATCCGATCCGGGCACCGGCGGCACCGGTGCGAGCCTCCCGAACGGCACCGCCGGCCACCCCGGGCGACGCTCCCGCCTGCGCCGGATCGCGGCGGTGCTGGGCGTGCTCGTCCTGGTCGCGGGCTCGCTGGCCTTCGCGGGCTGGGCATACTGGCAACGAACCACGCCGGGCACTCCGATCCCGGACGCCCTGACGCTGCAGGCCGCCGATATAGAGGTGCTCGCGCTGGTCCCCGGGACCGGATATCACCGAGCCAATTGCATCCACGCCGATATGGATTCGCAGGGGACGTCCTTCATTCTCTGCGATCCGAACGTGGCCGCCGCCGCGCCGGCGGCCCGCTTCTTCCGATTCCGCACCGCCGACGCCATGCACGATTACTACGCCTCCACCTACCTGGGCGTCTTCGGCGCGACCAGTTGCCCGTCGGATCCGGCGGGCAAGGACGGCCCGCTGCTCGACAAGGGCAAGGAGGTCGGTCGCAAGGCCTGCTACCTCGATCGCAGCCGGGGCACGCCCGCGCCCGGCCTGGTCGTGACCGATGAGGCGCGGCTGGTCATTTCCGCCTACATCTGGGACAACACCGACCTGACGGCCACACGCGACTACGACGCGAAGTACAACGCCCGCCGCCTCCGGTCGCAGGAAAGCGGCCGGGACCCCGACGATTTCACCGCCGAGGACCGCGCTCTGCTGAAACACACGAGCGACCCCTACATCACCCGCAACTGCCGCCACGTCGATCCGCCCGTGGCCGGAGCGCTGGCGGTCGTCTCCTGCGATGAGGCGCTCGGCGCGCCCGGGGTCTCATTCGCCGCCTATCGCACCAAGGACATGGTGAGACTCATCTATCAGAGCGAAGTGAGCCAGCTCTCGGGTCGTTCCTGTGGCGGCGGTGCCGGAGCCGACGACGTCTGGCGACAGGGTGACAAGCCGGTCGGCCGCTACTTCTGCTATCTCGACTCCACCGGCGAGCATCCGCACCAGATTCTGGTCGCGATCTACGACGACCTGAACATGCAGGTCGAACTCGACGGGCTACCGGACGAAAACCCCGGGACCGCACCGAAAACCGCGGCGGAACTGAACACCTGGTTCCTGGCGCACTTCGGCAAGTAGGGGCGCACTTCGGCGAAAAGGGTGGTGCCGGGTTCCCTCCGCAGCTGGGAACCCGGCACCCGGTCGGCCCCGGTGTGGGCGGAGACCGACGATTTGCGCGCCCTGTAGGCGCCGGCTTTCAGTGACCGTCGCGGACGATCTCCACGGCGCGGGTGAGAATGCCCAGGCCGTGGGTGATCTCGTCATCGGTGACGGTCAGGGGCGGCAGCAGCTTCACGACTTCGTCGTAGCTGCCGGAGGTTTCGACGAGCAGCCCGTGCTCGAAGGCGACCCGGCAGACCTTGGTGGCCTGGGAGGCGTCGGCGAACACCAGACCCTGCACCAATCCGCGTCCGCGCGTGGAGATTCCGCTGTACTCCTCGGTGAGCGAGACGAAGTGGTCGTGGATGCGGGCGCCCTTGGCCAGGGTCGCGGTCGCCAGGCGATCATCGGACCAGTAGTGGCGCAGCGCCACCTCGGCGGTGATGAAGGCGGCGTTGTTGCCGCGGAAGGTGCCGTTGTGCTCGCCGGGCGCCCACTGGTCCAGCTCCCGGCGCATGAGCACCAGCGCCATCGGGAGGCCGTAGCCGCCAATGGATTTCGAGAGCGTCACGATATCGGGGGTGATGCCCGCGATCTCGAAGGAGAAGAACGGACCGGTGCGCCCGCAGCCCATCTGGACGTCGTCGACGATGAGCAGGATGCCGCGGTCCGAGCACAGCTCGGCGAGGTGGCGCAACCATTCGGGGCGGGCCACATTGACCCCGCCCTCGCCCTGCACGGTCTCCACGATCACGGCGGCGGGCTTGTCCAGCCCGGACGAGCTGTCGTCGAGGGCCCGGCGCATCCACGAAAGATCCTCGGACTCCTCGAGATAGCCGTCGTAGGGCATCGGGACGGCGTGCGTCAGCGGCACGCCCGCGCCCGCGCGCTTGGCGGCATTGCCGGTGACCGACAGCGCGCCCAGGCTCATGCCGTGGAAGGCATTGGTGAAGTTCAGGACGGTGGTGCGGCCGGTGACCTTGCGCGCCAGCTTGAGCGCGGCCTCGACGGCATTGGCTCCGGTGGGGCCGGGGAACTGGACCTTGTAGTCGAGTCCGCGCGGGGCCAGCACCAGATCGCGGATGGTCTCGAGCAGCCGGGCCTTGGCGACCGTGGACATGTCCAGGCCGTGGGTGATGCCGTCGCCGATCAGGTAGTCGAGCAGTGCCTGCTTGAGGACCGGATTGTTGTGCCCGTAGTTGAGCGCGCCCGCGCCGGCGAAGAAGTCCAGGTAGTCCTTGCCGTTCTGATCGGTGAGCCAGGCGCCGCGGGCGGTGTCGAAGACGGTCGGCCAGGAACGGCAGTAACCACGCACATTCGATTCGAGCGCCTCGAAAACGGTCGTCTCGGCCATGGTCATCTGGGTCCTCGCATCGCAACAGAGTGAAACGCTGATGTTTCTACCAGTACCCAGTCTGAAACATGACCATTTTCGACAAATTTGCCTCCGCACCGCTGCGTTTTGCCCAAACCCGGCCCCCGACACCGGCGTTCCCGTAACGTGAACCTCTTGTGCGCAGCGACGTGGGGGTCTACTGGCAGCTGGTCAAGGCAGGGTTTCGCAGACAATCGCACTACCGGCTCGCCATGCTGGCCGGTCTCATCACCAACCTGGTCTTCGGCTTCGTGCGGGCCGCGGTGCTGATGGCGGCCGTGCGGGCCAACAGCGGGTTCGGCGGCTACACCCAGGGCACCATCGGCGCCTACATCTGGCTGTCGCAGGGACTGCTCGGCGCGATCGCCTTCTGGACCCTGCCCGATATCGTGGAGCGCATCCGCACCGGCGATGTGGCCATCGACTTCCTGCGGCCCATCGACATCCAATTCGCCCATCTGGCCGAATATCTGGGCCGTGCCGTCTACTCGCTGATCCCGCGCGGGGTACCCAGCATCCTGGTCGGCGTGCTCACCTTCGGGCTGGCGTTCCCGACCACGGCCGGACCCTATGTGCTCGGCGGCATCAGTCTGCTGCTGGCCATGGCGCTGTCGTTCCTGTCCATGTTCGCGGTGAGCCTGGCCGGTTTCTGGCTCATCGAAACCCGCGGGCTGCGTGCGCTGCACATGATCTGCGGCACCTTCCTGGCCGGGCTCTTCGCACCGCTGTCGCTGTTCCCGGGGTGGTTGCGCGCCATTGCCTACGCCACCCCGTTCCCCTCCATGCTGCAATGGCCCATCGATGTGCTCTCCGGTCGTACCGCCGGGTTCGCCGCCATGGAAATCGTTGTCGTGCAATGCTTCTGGTTACTGGTTCTGATCGGTGTCGGCCAGCTGCTGCTGCGGGCCGGACGCCGCAAGCTGGAGGTGCAGGGTGGGTGAGGCACGCCCCTCACGGTTCACGCCCTACCGCGCCGTCCTCGGGTCGCGGCTGCGTGCTCAACGCGCCTATCCGGTGTCCTTCGCCACGGATCTGCTGAGCGCCTTCCTGATCGGGCTGGTGGAATTCGCCGAGATGTGGGTGATCTTCCACAATGTGCCGCGACTGGGCGGACTGGATCTGAACGGCATGATGGTGCTGTTCGGGCTCAGCAACACAAGTTTCGCGATTGCCGACATGATCGTCGGGCACGCCGACACCCTGCCCACCTATATCCGCATGGGCCGACTCGACGCCTTCTATCTGCGGCCGCAGCCCTTGCTGCTGCAGCTGATGACCAGCGATATCCAGTTACGCCGGGTCGCGCGCATCGCGGTGGCGGCCACCGTGCTGGCATTCGGGTTGTCGCGCAACAATATCGAGTGGACGCCCGGGCACGTGCTGTTGTTCGGCATGACGCTGGCCTCCGGAATCGCCATCTTCTCCGGGCTTTTCGTGTGCGCGGCCGGGGTGCAGTTCTTCCTCATCGACGGCGCGGAGCTCACCAATGCCTTCACCTACGGCGGGTCCTATGCGTCCATGCAACCGACCTCGGTGTTCCCGACACCGATGAAACTCGTTTTCGGATTTCTGATTCCGGTCGCCTTCACCTCGTATGTCCCGGCCATCGCCCTGCTCGGGCAGCCCGGCCCGGCGTTGCTGCCGAGTTGGCTGGCCTGGGCCGCGCCGATCGCGGCACTGTGGGTGTGGGCGGCGGCATTGTTCCTGTGGCGGCTGGGCACCAAGCACTATCAAGGAGGCGGCGGGTGAGTGCAGCGATCATCGATATCGAAGGCCTGACAAGAACTTTCGTGCTCAGCCGCAAGGAGGGCCGCTGGCGGCGGCGACGCGAACTGCTGACCGCGGTGGACGGGATGAGCTTCCGCATCGAACCCGGCGCGGCCGTCGGATACATCGGCGCGAACGGGGCGGGCAAGTCCACCACCATCAAGATGATCACCGGCATCCTGGTGCCCACCGCCGGACGATTGCGGACCTGCGGGCTCGACCCGGTCCGGCAGCGGCGCGAACTGGCCGGGCGGATCGGGGTGGTGTTCGGGCAGCGCTCGCAGCTGTGGTGGGATCTGCCACTGCGGGAATCGTTCTCGATCCTGGCCGCCATCCACCGGCTGGCACCGGCCGCGGCGCGCGCCCGCACCGACGAGCTGATCGGCCAGCTGGAGATGGCGGGCACCCTCGACACCCCGGTGCGGCAGCTCTCGCTGGGGCAGCGCATGCGCGCGGAAGTCGCGGCGGCCCTGCTGCATTCGCCGGAACTGGTGATCCTCGACGAGCCGACCATCGGCCTGGATGTGCTGTCCAAGCAGCGATTACGCGAGTTCCTGCGCTACGAGCGCACCCAGCGCGGCACCACCCTGCTGCTCACCACCCACGATATGGGCGATATCGAGCGGCTGTGCGAGCGAGTCCTGGTGGTGGACCACGGCAGACTGGTCTACGACGGCTCGCTGACCGGGCTCGGCGCGACCGTCGGCGCACAGCGGGTGCTGACCGTCGACCTCGCCGAGCCCACCGCGGACCTGGCCGATCTGCCAGGCGCCAAGCTGCTCGACAGCGAGGGCGCGGGAATGAGGCAGCGGCTGGCCTTCGATACCGAGATCACCACTGCCGCACAGTTGCTCACGGCTGTCTCCGCGCGCGCGGAGGTCCGCGACCTGTCCATCGAGGAACCCGATATCGAGGACGTGGTGCGGCGGCTCTACGAGGCCGCGGCCTCGGGCTCCCTCGCGCCCTGATCGAGTCGGAACGGCGGGTAGACGTCGGTCATCAGCGAGACGTAGGCGCGCACGCGCAGCGACCAGCGGTTGATGCCCATGGCGAGGTCGTAGAGGCCGGGCGGGTACGCGGCGGTGAAGAGCAGGCCGATGGCGGCGATCAGCACCAGAATCGGCAAGAGCCCCACCATGTTCCGGCCGCAGCCCAGGAACGCCGCGAGAATCAGGAACTGCGGAATCGCCAGCAGCCACCATTTGACCAGGACCAGCCAGCGGTTGAGCCGCTCGGGATAATCGACTTCCAGATCGGCGGGATAATTCGGATCCGCCGCCAGGCTGAACGGCGGGTAGCGGTCGGTTCCCAGTTGGGAGAGCGCGTAGAAGCGAACCCGCCAACTCCAGCGCAGCACACCGACATTGAAGTCGAACAGGGCGCGCGGATACACCTCGGTAAAGAGGATGGCGAAGAACGCGATGATCGAGACGATCAGATAAGCGATGCTCAGGAAAAGCAGGACGAAATAATGTGGAATGGCTAGTATCCACTTCACTAGCCACATCCAGCGCGACAGCCCCGGGTCGAGGTCGCCGCGCACACGCACCGGATAAGCGGGATTTGGCATCATTGCCGTCACTCCTCTCGAGTGCCGGGCGGCCACGGTGCCGGAACAGGTATCTGCCACCTCGCGACCGCCACCGGAACAGCGGTGAGCCGATGTTCACCCCATTGTTTCCCCGCGGACGCGAGTACCACATCTGCTTCTCACAGATTGTGACCAGATTCGTAATAGCGCGCGCGACAGCGAGTTCCGCACACCACATAGACACGTTTCGAATTGCGGGCCGCGGCCGGGTGTGACACGTTGCTGACTATTCTCCATGTGCTCGGCCCGGGTCGGCACGAGAGCTGATCATCGGGAGACGGAGTGAAGGTGCGTCCGGCGAAAATGTTGCCACCAGGTAACGTGAAGCTCACGCCGCCAAGGGAATTGCTTCGGCCGCGCACCATTCGGGCGCGCTTGCGCCGCATCCTGGTGGTCTCGATCGCACTGGTGCTGGCCCTGCTGACCGTCATCGTGATCGGCGAGGTGAACTCCTACCGGGCCACCGGCGATACCGCGCGATCGGTGCGGCTGGCGCTGGCGGTCCAGGATCTGGTGCACGAGATGCAGCGCGAGCGCGGCCTCACCAACGGCTTCCTCGGCGGTGACCACGCGGCCCGATCGGCGGTCGGCAATCAGCGGCTGGCCACCGACAGCGCGCTGCAGGCGCTGAATCAGGCACTCGGCGAGCAGCGGCCGGGGTCCGATACGGCGCGCACGGCGCTGACACAGTTCTCGGGGGTGACCGCGACGCGGTCCGAGGTGGACGCCGGACGCGCCGACCGGTCGGCCACGTTCACCTTCTACACCAACGCCATCGCCGCGCTCAACCAGGCGCGGCCGGGCCTCGACAGCACCCACGACGGTCAGCTGTGGCGCGGCCTGCAGACGCTCTACGCGCTCGGCGATGTCAAGGAGTTCACCGCGCAGGAACGCGGATTCCTCAACGGCGTCTTCGCCGCCGGCGGCTTCGGGCCCGGCGAGTACGTGCGCTTCCTCGACATCCGCGCCGCCAAGCAGGCCGCCGTCACCGCCTTCGAACGCGATGCCACACCCGCCCAGCGCTCACTGCTCTACACCGCCATGCGCACCGACGAATCGGTGCGCGCGGCCGAGTCCGAGGCCGTCGCCATCGCCTCGGTGCAGGGACCGCTCACCGAACCGGTGAACCCGCCCGACTGGTGGCGGCAGATGACCTCCATCATCGACGGCGAACGCGGCGTGCAGGGCAGCGTCGGTAGCGAGATCACCTCGCGCGCTTCGGAGCTGCGCCACCGGGCCGCCCTGATCCTGGCCGCCTACGCGCTGGCCGCCGCGCTCGCCATCGCCGCCGAGATCGCGCTGGTGGTGGCCTCGATGCGGGCCATCGTGCGCCCGCTCGCGGAACTGGCCGAGGAGGCCGACCAGGTCGCCGAGGAGCGGCTGCCGCAGCTCATCGCGGCCTGGGAGACCTCCGACGGCGCGGACCCCGACCCGCCGGAGCCGGTGCGCGCCGACGAAAGCACCGGCGCGGAAATCGTTTCCGTGGCCCGGGCGCTGGACCGGGTGCAGACCACCGCCTACCAGCTCGCCTCCGCCCAGGCCCGGCTGCGCCGCAACAGCACCGAATCCATGGCCAACCTGGCCCGGCGCAATCAGAACCTGGTGCGCCGCCAGCTCGGGTTGATCAGCGACTTCGAGCGCGAGGAACTCGATCCCAACGCGCTGTCGAAACTCTTCGAGCTCGACCACCTGGCCACCCGCATGCGCCGCAATGCCGAGAGCCTGCTGGTGTTGGTCGGCGAGTCCAGTCCGCGGCGCTGGTCCAAGCCGATTCCGCTGACCGACGTCATCCGGGCCGGACTCTCCGAGGTCGACGACTACCGGCGAGTGGTGCTGCGGCGGGTGGACGAGATCCTCATCGCGGGTGCGCATGTCAGCGAGGTCGCGCACATGCTGGCCGAACTCATCGAGAACGGGCTGTCCTTCTCCCCGCCCGATCTGGAGGTCGAGATCTACGGCCGCCGTCTGGGCGCGCGGTACATGATCGCGGTCGTCGACCACGGGGTCGGCATGCCGCCCGATCAGCTCGCCATCGCCAATGCCCGGCTGCGCGGCGAGGCCGACTTCCTGGTCGCGCCCACCCGGTTCCTCGGCCACTACGTGGTGGGCCGCCTGGCCCGGCGGCTCGATATCGAGGTCGAGCTCACGGTGTCGCCGACCAGCGGCGTGGTGGCGCGCATGCTGCTGCCCGCCGAACTGCTCGGCGATGCCGCGGCCGAGCGGCCCGCCGCGCCGACGGATGCCAAACACGCTGCGGGAGCACAGCTTCCGACGGTCGTGGAAACCATGCCGGAGTCCCGGCCGGGACGGCACAGCTCACTGCACACCCCGGATCCCGTATTCGACACCGGCACGGCGGCTTTCGTGGCACTGACCGAGGCCTTCCACGCGGACTCCGCCCCGGCGACCACACCCCGGACCAACGGGGACACCAACGGATTCTCGGCGCAGTCCAACACGATCAAGCTCGTGCCGCTGCCCGGCCCGGTCGACGCGACGGATCCGCCCGCCACCGCACCGCACGCCACCGCGGCCGAACGCCTGTTCGGCGGACCCGCCACCGGATCCTTTGCCATCCAGCCCATTCCGGAACGCGCCGACGAACCCGCGCCGATTCCGGCGACCTCACCGGTCAACGGCAGCCACGTTTCGGCAGCCGTCCCGGAGGTGCAACGTACGCGAAACGGTCTCGTCAAGCGCACCAGGAAGACTCGCGAGCAAACGGGCACGGCCCCGGACGGCGCGGCACCGGCGAACCAGCGCCCCGCCGCCCCGCCGCTCGCGGACCGCTCACCCGACCAGGTGCGCAGCATGCTTTCCGGATTCCGATCCGGGCACCAACGCGGACAGGACGAACAGAGCGGGCCGGGCGGCCACCACTCGGAGCACGAGGGTGGAGCGCGACGACCCGGACCGAGAGCATAGGAGAACACCGCGTGACGACCCACTACACCGACACCGATCCGCACACCTTCAACTGGCTGCTGGCCGACTTCGTGCGCACCACCGACGGCGTGCGCGACGCCGTGGCGGTGTCCTCCGACGGACTGCTCATGGCCATGTCGGCGGGCCTGGACCGGACCGCCGCCGACCGGCTCGCCGCCATCGTGTCCGGGCTTACCAGCCTGGGCCGAAGCGCCTCGCGCAGTTACGATTTCGACGGCCTGCGGCTGATCATGATCGAGATGGGGCGCGGCTTCCTGCTGGTCTCGTCCATGACCAACGGCAGCTGCATCGGCGTGATCGCCGACAACCAGGCCGATGTCGGCCTGGTCGGCTATCAGATGGCGGTGCTGGCCGATCGCGCCGGCACGCTGCTCACCCCGGCACTGATCACCGAGTTGCGAGAGTCCTTGAGCCGATGAACGATTCGCACCGGTTGCCGGACGAGCGCATGATCGCGCTGACCCGCCCCAGCGGCTGGTCCGGTGCCTCCGCCGCCGAAAACGCTTCCCGGAACCAAGGATTCGACGAGGCCGAAGAGCAGGTCGTACGGCCCTTCATGATGACCTCCGGCCGCACCACCCCCGTGGTCGACGGCCTGCGCATCGAGACCCTGGTGCGCGCCACCCCCGCGGCCCTGACCGCACCGCTGCGCTTCGAACTCGAACGGGTGGTCCGGCTCTGCCAGCGCCCGCATTCCATCGCCGAAATCGGTGCGGCCCTGCGGGTACCGGTCGGAGTGGCCCGGGTCCTGGTCAGCGATCTGGTGTCGGCCGGGCACGCCTCGGTCGGCACCACCGACGAACTCTCCACCGCCGCTCTGGAAAGGATCCGGGACCTTGTTCGGAACCTCTGATACACCCGGTGATCCCGCGCCGTTCTCCAACGATCCGATGCCGCTGGCATCTTCGGTGAAAATCGTGACCAGCGGCGGATTCGGGGTCGGCAAGACCACCTTCATCGGCGCCATTTCCGAGATCGAGCCCCTGGCCACCGAGGCGGCCATGACCGAAGTGTCCATGGGAGTGGATGATCCGGGCCTGGCCACCGGCAAGACCACCACCACCGTGGCCCTGGACTTCGGCCGCATCACCCTCGACCGCAGCCTGGTCCTCTACCTCTTCGGCACCCCGGGACAGGCACGCTTCGAATTCCTCTGGGACGACCTGCTCGACGGCGCGCTGGGCGGGGTCATCCTGGTCGACACCGGCCGGGTCGAGGACTGCTATCCGGTCCTGGACTTCTTCGAACAGCGCGGCACGCCATTCGTGGTGGCGGTCAATCGATTCGAGAGCGGGCCGCGCTTCGCGCTCGACGAGGTCCGCGAGGCGCTGGACCTCTCCCCCGGCATCCATCTCATGGATTGCGATGCCCGCGACCGGGAATCGGTGAAACTGGTCCTGGTGGCGCTGCTCGAGCAGATTCTGCAAGCCCGCCGTACCCCTGCTCTAGCAGTCTGATAGCCCCTGCTCCAGCAGTCTGATAACCCTGCACTGGCGGTCCGAACGAACCGTGCCGGCGGTCCGGGCTTACCGCCAAAAATCGCCCCGAGTGCGTACGCACTCGGGGCGATTGCCCGAAAACCCTTCGCGTTAATGCGAATTAGCGGCCGAAAGAACCGGTCCACAGGGTGTTGAGGAGACCACCCAGGGCCGCGCTACCGGTGTTGAGCACGCCGTTCAGCGCAGCGGAACCAGTGTCGATGATAACCGGGATCATGTTTCAACCTCTCTCTGTTGGACGCCACCGCCCGGGATTTCCGTTCGGCGACCGGACCCACACTGCCCAGAGAGACTTAGGCGAACCTTGTCGGTAGCTTAAGGGTAACTGAGACGGGGTGTGTTACCTGTCACAGCAGAGAGGACCGTCCAGTTCCTACTGCGGCGGCGTCGCGCCCGCGGAGTAGAGACTCACTTCGCCGTCCTCCCCCAGAAACGCGTTGACCAGCATCGTTCCGCTGGAACGCAATTCGTCGGCGTCCGGCGCGGCGGTCGTGATGGAGATCTGCGGCACCGCCGCCCAGTTCACGACGAACCGATCGGGCGGTCCGTTGTCGTCGGACAGATGCGCGAGACGGAATACCGACACCGTCCGGCGAACTATGAGATTTCGGACGACTTCGGCAATTCGCTCGGGGTCTTCCAGCGCGAACATGAAACCGAATCGCAGTTCCGGCGAGGACGCGTAGGCGGGCACGAATACCGAGGCTAACGGACTATGGCGCGTCGCGCCCTCGGCGCGCCGCACGGATAGCTATTCATAAGCCTCGGTAACCGATCATCGGGGTCGGAAGCCTCGTCCCGGTCGAGGTCAGCCCTCGAACCCGTCTCGCACACCGCCCACGCAGGTGTCGATCCGCGTTCAACCGCAGCGGCCATGTGACCGTCTTGTAATGCTGTATAACGATTTTCAGGCAGCTTCGCCGATCACGCGCCGGATGGTTGCGCCCCTTCGACTATCGCGCTTTCCTGAATATGTCCCGCATTATCGGACAGTCTTCTCATCGCATCGTCGCGGTTTTCCCGGTTACTTCACCGTGTCTTTGGTGGTGGGCTGTTGCGTTCCGGGTGCGGGGCTGCGCCGGAGCCGAGGGGAGCCCCTCCCCGAAACCCCCTCGGCCCTGGCGCATCCACACATGCGCCGGCCGAGGGTGGGAAAAATGGCATTCGACTACAGCGGAGCGGGATTCGGCGCAGAGCTCCCCTCGCCATCGACCCTGTTACGGGCGTTCCGGGAGCCGGTCGGCTCCGATCGGCGCGATCGCGACATCCTCGAATCCGCCCACGAACTGGTGCGATGCCATGAAGACCGGCAGCGGGCGCTGGAAGCCGCGCATGCCGCCGAGGCGACCCCGGACGATGTCGCCGACTGCAGCCACCGCCTAGATCGCATCGATGATCGCCGGGCCGAGCTGGTGGCGCGCATCGACGAATGGGTGGCGGTGAACATTCCGCACCGCGCCGGGGCCTCGCTGCATACCGAGACCCTCGGCGCGGTCATCGACCGGATGGCCGCGAAATGGGTTGCGGCGCAACGTGCTCTGAGTTCCAGCGACGATTCGGTTTCGAACGACGATGGGGCGGTGCGGCCTTCGAAAGCTGCCGACGGGCGCGGGCGGCGACGCGCGGTCGCGCACCGCATCAGCGAGGACCGGCCCCGCCGCGGGGTGGACACCGAGGCCCACCTGCAGTGGTACCGGCTCGCCGAACTCGCCGACGGCTACAAGGATCTGATCACGGAAGTCGCGCAGCATCGCAGGCGACTCCCGACCTGGTGATCAGCGCGGGTCGATGACCTCGGCGTCGATGAAGTCGTCGCCCGTGACCCGCTCGCTGACGACCGGCTTCGTCGCCGAATCAGGCTGTGCGGGTGCGGGTTCCGGGTCCTCGTCGACATCGTCGAGATCGTCGGCCAGGCTCTCGGCGGCGGCGCGCTGGGCAGCCGCGTCCTGCTCGGCGGCGACGGCGGCCTCACGCATCTCGATGGCGTCGGTGATCCAATCACCGATTTCCCGAGTCACCTCGGCGACGGTGCCGGTGATGATCGATGCGATATTGCCGACGTGTCGCGCTCCCGACGCCGTCAATTCCTGGATCAGATCCTTGTTGCTCTCGAATTTAGAAATCATTCACACGCCCGCTTCACTTGGCTGCTGCCCCCGGCGCATCACGATAACACCGGCTTGCTGACCATTCTTGACCAGGAACGGCGGCAGCGCGAGCTTGAACAGCTTCGCCCAGACCGAGCCGATCTGCCGCGTGAAGCCACCGGTGTTGTAGGGCAGCCCGTGCTTCTCGCACAGCGCCTTCACCTCGGGCGCGATCTCCGGGTAGCGGTTGGCGGGCAGGTCCGGGAACAGGTGGTGCTCGATCTGGTGCGAGAGGTTCCCGGACATGATGTGGAACAGCTTGCTGCCGTCGATGTTCGCCGAGCCGAGCATCTGGCGCACGTACCACTCACCCTGCGTCTCCTCGGCGCACTCCTCCTCGGTGAACGTCTGTACGCCGGTCGGGAAGTGGCCGCAGAAGATGATGGAGAAGGTCCACAGGTTGCGCACGATATTGGCGCTGAAGTTGGCGGCCAGGGTGGACAGGAACAGCGGGCCGGTCAGCGCCGGGAACACCACGTAGTCCTTGAGCACCTGGCGGCTGGCCTTGCGCCACTGGCCCTTGAGCAGGGTCTTGATCTCCGACCAGGACTTCTTGCCCTTGAGGATGTTCTCGACCTCGAGGTCGTGGCCCATCACGCCCCATTCGAAGGCCAGCATGAGGATGAAGGCGTAGACCGGGTTGCCCAGCCGCAGCACGTTCCAGTTCTGCGCCTCGTCCACGCGCAGGATGCCGTAACCGATGTCGCGGTCCATGTCGAGGATGTTGGTGTAGGTGTGGTGCATGTAGTTGTGCGAGTGCCGCCACTGGTCGCCCGGGCAGACCGTATCCCATTCGAAGACACGGGAATTCAGCGTCGGCTCCCGCATCCAGTCCCACTGGCCGTGCATGACGTTGTGGCCGATCTCCATATTGTCGAGGATCTTGGAGATGCTCAGCGCGGCCACGCCGGCCAGCCAGAACGGCGGCAGGAAGCCCAGGTAGAGCATGCCGCGCCCGGCGATCTCGAAGCCGCGCTGGGCCTTGATGACGCTGTAGATGTAATCGCGGTCGCGGTCGCCCAGATCCGCGGTGATGCGGGCGCGCAGGGCATCGAGTTCGCGGCCGATCTCCTCGACCTGCTCGACGCTGAGGACCACGGGGCCCTCGGGGGTTTCGGTGAGAATCGCCATGATTGGCTCCTGTGATCAGAGTTAGTGCAGTTAGCTGTGTCGACCGTCGGACAGCTGTGTCGGCGGTCAGATCGCGATGTCGACGTCCCCGACGGGGGCGCTGATGCAGAGCTGGATGGGCTGATCCGGGTCGCTGTCGAGCTCCCCGGTGCGCAGATTGCGGGTGCAGCCGCTGCGCTTGACGGCCGTGCAGGTGAAGCAGATGCCCATGCGGCAGCCGTAATCCGGGCTCAGGCCCGCGGATTCGGCCTGCTCGAGCAGGGATTCACCGGTGTTCTCCGAGACCACGCCGCTGTCGGAGAAGGTGGTCTTGCCCTCGGCCTCGGCGGGATCGAGGACGGTGGTCGCGAGGGTGAACTCCTCGCTGTGCAGCCGGTCGGCCAGCTGCTCGGCCTCGTAGACGGTCCGGACCGCGGCCATCAGTCCGGGCGGGCCGCACAGGTAGGTGCGGGCCGTGGCGAACCAGGGCGCCAGTGCCTCCAGTTCGTCGTAGCTGAAATGCGCGTCGCGCTGGGTCTCCGGGTAGCGGAACTCGATGCGCACATTGTTGTGCTGCATGGCGATCGCCTCGAGTTCCTCGCGATGCGGGACCCATTCCGGAGAACGGTTGTAATGCAAGAACAGGATGCGGCCCTGGTAGCCCTCGTTGGCCAGGGTGCGCAGCATGGACAGCACCGGGGTGATCCCGCTGCCGCCGCTGATCAGCACGATCTGCTCGGGCCGCGGCTCGGGCAGGTGGAACACGCCCCCGGCCGGCTCGAGGTCCACGACCATGCCGGGAATCGCGTTGTCGTGCAGGTAGTTCGAGACCAGCCCCTCGGGGTGGGCCTTGATGGTGAGCTCGATGTGCCGGTCCCGGCGGCCTTCGGCATTGACCGGCGAATAGCAGCGGTTGTGGCGGACGCCGTCGATCACCACACCGATCTGCACGTACTGCCCGGCGACGTGGCCGGTCCACTGCCGGGAGGGCTTGAGGGTGAGGGTGACCGAGCCGACCGCGCTCCGCCGGACGTGGGTGATCTCCGCGCGCATGGCGCGCAGCGCCAGCGTCGGGCGGACCAGCTCCAGGTAGCGGTCCAGCGGATGCGGGGTGGTCATGGTCCTTTGCACCAGGTCGATCAATCCGACCATGCGAGCCTCCTGGATTTCGGTGCACATCTGTACACTGAACTAGTCTGCCGGGTAAGACCCCTCCAGTTCAACCGGCGGTTCGTGTGACCCACGCGACATCTTTCGAATGGAACGAATGTGAACGCATGTATGCTCATCGAAATGAGCGAGCAGGCAGCTACCCGAGTCGAGCGCAAGGAACGCACCCGCGCGGCCCTGCTCGACGGCACCCTCGCCCTGGCCGCAGACCGCGGCTTCGCGGCCCTGTCACTGCGGGAGATCGCGCGTTCGGCCGGCATCGTCCCCACCGCGTTCTACCGGCATTTCGCCTCCCTCGACGAGCTCGGCACCACCCTGGTCGAGGAGGGCGTGCGTCAATTGCGCTTGGCGCTACGGGAAATGCGGCGCACACCGAACGCGACGCTGGCCCAGACTGTGCGGTTCGTGTTCGAGCAGGTGGACGGCAAACGGGATCTGTGGGGATTCCTGATCCGGGAACGGCACGGCGGCTCGGCGCCGCTGCGGGGCGCGATTTTCGTCGAAATGCAGTTGATCGAGCGGGAATTGGTGGTGGATCTGTCGCGGGTGCGGACGCTGGACGCGTGGTCGCCCGATGATCTGGAGCTGGCGGCGGACCTCATCGTCTCGACGGTGGCCGACCGGATCGCCGACTATCTGATGTCCGAGCCGCGCGAGGGTACGCGGATCATCGAGCGGGCCGTACTGCAGGTGCGGCTGATCGCCCTCGGCATGGGAGCTTGGCGGCCCTGAGTTCGGCGAGGCCGAATTCAGCGGCCGCGCAGGTCATCCCCGCGGACCGGGAGCAGAAGCATCAGGCCGGTGACCAGAACCAGTAGCAGGCCGACGATTCCGGCGCGCTCGGCGTCGAAGGCCCAGACGAAGAAGCCGAAAAGGGTTGGAGCGAGGAAGGATACGGCTCGTCCCGTGGTGGCGTAGAGGCCGAACATCTGGCCCTCGCGGCCGGGCGGGGCCACGCGCGCCAGGAACGAACGCGCCGAAGCCTGTGCGGGACCGACGAATACGGTCAGCATCAGGCCGAAGATCCAGAACATGAGCGGGCCTGAGAGCACCAGGAGAAATGCGCCGCAGATGATCATCCCGGTCAGCGCGGTGACGATCACCGCCTTCGGTCCGGTGCGGTCGTCGAACCGGCCGCCGACCAGAGCGCCCAGTGCCGCAACCACATTCGCGGCGATGCCGAACAACAGAACGTCGGAGTCGGCGATGCCGTAAACGCGCACGGCCAGGATCGCACCGAAGGTGAACACCCCGGCCAGACCGTCCCGGAAGATGGCGCTGGCTAACAGGAATCCCACGGTGCGCCGGTCCACGTGCCACAGCTCACGCACATCGCGCCAGAGCACCCGGTACGAACTCAGAAATGCCCGGGCAGGCACGGCCGCACCCGGATCCGCCTGCGTGCGAGGCACTTCCGGCACATACAGGAACAGCGGCACCGCGAAGCCCGCGAACCACACCGCCGCCAGCACCGCGACCAGCCGGATATTCAGCCCGTCCTCGATCGGCACCCCGAGCAGCCCGCGATTGTCACCCTTGCCGACGATGAACCCGAAGTAGCAGATCAACAGCAGCACAATGCCGCCGAAATACCCCATGGACCATCCAAATCCGGAGATCCGCCCCACTGTCGCGGGCGTCGACACCTGCCGCAACATCGCGAAATACGGCACATGCGAAAGCTCGAACGCCGCCGACCCCACCCCCAGCAGCACCAGGCCCAGCCACAGATAGTGATAGTCCTTGTGCACGAAGAACATCGCGGCCATCACCAGCACCGTGAACGCCGTCAAAAACCCCAGCGACAGCTTCCGTTTCGCCGTCGCATCGAACCACTGCCCCGCCACCGGCGCGGTCACCGCCACCACCAACCCGGCGGCCCCCAACGCCCACCCCAACCAGGCACTGGCCGAAATCCCACCCGGCAGATGCTCCCCCACCTTGTCGGTGAGATACACCGAGAACACGAACGTCAAAATCACCGCATTGAACGACGCGGCCGCCCAATCCCAAAACCCCCACGCCCACACCGACGCCCGCCCGGTGGCCTGCCCGACGGCCGCCCGCCCCGCGCCGACATCTCCCGATCCCTCGGTCATGCAGCCCCCGATCCCTCGGTCATGCAGCGCAGACTAGGCGACCTGACCCCTGCTCCGCTCGCCATCCGCCCACACCGCGCGGTGGGCGTGGCGTCGCTGAGCGCGGCGACGGAGGTCCAACCAGTCATCCCGGCGTGCTTGTGGCCGGGATCTCGCTGCCCGAGGTGGATTCCGGCCACAAGCACGCCGGAATGACGAGGAGAACCTTCGACCAGGCGCTCAGCTCGACATGGTGGCCACCGGAACCCATTCGCGCAGGGGGCGGCCGTGAGCTTGTTCGACGTGATCGGCCCAGGGGATGCGGCGTTCTTCGTCGGTCATGGCGAGGAGGGCGTGGAGTTTGTTCCAGGCGTCGGCATCGGCGGGAGTCCAGACCTGCATCCAGGCGCCGGCGATGGAGGGGAGGGACATGCTGGTCATGTACATGACCAGGTCGCCTATGGCGAGGTTGCGGATGACGCGGGTGCGGCCGACCGGGACGGCGACGTCGTTGCGGGCCCAGAGTTCGGCGAAACGCGGACTCAGACTGACCATTTCGTCGATGAACGCCACCCATTCGGGGTCACCGAGGTTGCGGGCGTAGGCGGCGCGCAGGTAGCCGACCATGCGGGCCAGGTGTTCCGGCTCGGAATGATCGGGGTAGGGGGTGCAGCATCCGTCGGCGAGGAAAACCTTGCGCAGGATGTTGCGGGAGCCGGTCAGGAACATGGGGTACATCGCCATGTAGGCGGCGTTGTAGGCGATCAGGTCGTATTTGCCGCCGAGCAGCGCGGCGGGGAGCGGGTGCATGTGATCGAGAATGATCTGTACCTCTTCGGGCACCGGCTCCTCGAGGACCGGGTTGGGCAAGGTGGGGACATCGGCCAGGCGGTACAGGTGCGCGTGTTCCGCGCCGTCCAGACGCAGCGCCCGGGCGATCGCGTCCAATACCTGGACGCTGCAATTGATGTCGCGCCCCTGCTCGAGCCACGTGTACCAGGTGATACCCACCCCGGCCAGCTGCGCGACCTCCTCGCGCCGCAGTCCGGGCGTGCGGCGGCGGGTGCCCACGGGCAGGCCGACGTCCTCGGGACTGATCCGCGCCCGCCTCGACTTCAGAAACGTCGACAGTTCCTCCCGACGCACCTTGGCTTTTCCGGTTCCCGCCACCATGACTCCATCGTGGCGGTAATCGCCACCGGTATCCAGGTGCTGCCAGTACCCGTATAAGCAGGCTCCTGTTACGGGCTTCCGGCGGGCCGCAGGCTCATTTCATGACACAGAGCTTGACCCAATCACCACCCGTGGCGGCTCCCGCCCCGGTATCCACCCGACGGCCGCTCGCCATCCTGTCGGTCATCCTGATCGGCCAGTTCATGGCCGTGCTGGACGCGTCCATCGTCAATGTCGCCATCCCCTCGATCCGAACCTCGTTGCACGCCAGCGGATCCGGGCTGCAGCTCATCGTCTCCGGATACGTCATCGCCTACGCGGTGCTGCTGGTCACCGGTGCGCGGCTGGGTGATCGGTTCGGGCAGCGCGGTCTGTTCGTGACCGGATTGGCCGTGTTCACCCTCGCCTCGCTGGCCTGCGGGCTGGCCTGGAACTCCGGCTCGCTCATCGCTTTCCGGTTCCTGCAGGGCGCCGGTTCGGCGGCCATGGTGCCGCAGGTGATGACCCTGATCCAACGTCAGTTCGCGGGTGCCACCCGGGCCCGCGCGCTATCGGCCTATGCGGCCGTCATCTCCAGCGGCTTCGTCGCCGGGCAGCTCGCGGGCGGCCTGATCCTCAATGCCGATATCGCCGGAACCGGCTGGCGAGGAGTGTTTCTCGTGAACGTGCCCATCGGCCTGGCGCTGATGGCCGTCGCGCCGCGCGTGCTGCCGGCGGTCACCACCCGCGTGGATCGCAAACTGGACCTGCCCGGCCTGGCCGTGCTCACCGCCTCGGTACTGGCGCTGGTCGTGCCGCTGGTGCTGGGCCACGAGCAGGATTGGCCGCTGTGGACCCGAATCGCCCTGGGTGCGGCCGTCTTCGGCTTCGCGGGCTTCGCACTGGTGGAACGGCGGGCGCATCGTCTCGGCGGGGAACCGCTGTTCGCCGATCGCGTGCTGCGGGCCCCGGGCGTGATCCTCAGCGCCGTCACCCTGTTCCTGATCATGTGCACCTTCGGCGGCTGGATCTTCGTCCTCACCATCCACTTGCAGTCCACGCTCGGCTACAGCGCCCTGCACGCCGGTCTGGTGTTCCTCCCCAACGGCCTGACCTTCGGGCTGGTGAGCCTGTACTGGAGCCGCATTCCGGCGCGCCTGCACCGCATGATGATTCCCGCGGGGCTGGTGATCGCGGCCGCGACCATGGTCGGGCTGGGGCTGCTGTTGCGCGACGGCCGCGATGTCGGCCCGGTCGAACTGATCGTGTTCGCGCTGATGGGTGTCGGCTACGGCCTGGCCTTCAGCCCCCTGATGGCCCGTGCCACCGGCCGGATCCCCCTCGCTCTGGCCGCCGACGCCAGCGGGATCCTGGTCACCTGCGTCCAATTGGGCGTCGTCATCGGCGTGGCCACCTTCGGCACGGCCTTCCTGACCCTGACCGGATCCACCGCCCCGACCGCCGCCCATGCCCTGGCCACCACCGCGCTCGCCACGGGCCTCACTGTGCTTGCGGCTGCGGCCTTCGCCTGGCGCGCAACCAGCGAGCGGCCCGGAATGCCAACCAGCCCAGCATGATCAGCAAGATCACGATCGCGATGAAGGCCACAATTGGTATGACCAGCGCCAGAATCGTGAGGACCAGCGAAGTAGCGTCCTCGGCGGTCGAGACCACCGGATTCCCCACGCCCGCCGTGGTTCCGGTGACAAATGGTCTGGCCACCGTACGACCGGCATGGACGCTGCCCGCGGTGATCGCGCCGAGCACGGCGGTGGCCGCGGGTGGCAGGTGCGAGGACAGGCTGGACTCGGCGGTGAACAGGATCGCGCCGGAGACGGGGGCCACCAGGGTGCCGATGCCGTGCAGAACCGAATCCAGGGCCGGAATCTTGTCCCCGATGAGGTCGAGGACGAACAGCACCCCGATCACGGCCAGCGCGGGCACCGAAGACAGCCACCCGTACGAACTACCCAGATCGATCCAGCCGACCCGGTCCGCAATCCCCACCGCCAGCAACGGCAACCAGGCATTGAGCCCCGCCGCCCCCGAGAGGCCGAAGGCGCCGAGTACCGCGCCGACGGCCGATGTGATCTCCATGCCCCAAGTGTCCCCGGCGTCAGCGGATCGGGAGTGCCGCGAGGATCGGGTCGTAGGCCCAATTCAGCATGCGCTCCGCGTCATCCTTGGCGGCAGCGCCGCTGCCGGGCCCGCTGTGCAGGACCACGCCGATCAACGGGATTCCCGCCCTGACGGATTCGAACAGCAGGCAGGCGCCGGCGGCATCGGTGGATCCGGTCTTGATGCCGATGGCGCCGGGGTAGTTCTTCAACAGCAGGTTGGTGGTCTGCCAGACGTGATCGCGGTTGGCGGGGCCCGCGGGCAGGTGATAGCTGCGGGACCCGGCGACTTCGCGGAAAACCGGCAGCATCATCGCGCGCAGCCCGAGCGTCACCAGGTCCGCCGGGGTGGAGTAGGTGGAACCGTCCTCGGGGATCGGCAGGCCGCTGGGGTCGGCGAAATACGTTGCCCCCAGCCCCATCTGACGCGCGGTGTCGTTCATCCTGGCCAGGAAGCCGTCCTGACCGGGACCGTAAGCTTCGGCGAGGGTGTAGGCGGCGTCGCAGCCCGACGGCAGCAGCAGCGCGTACAGGAGATCGTGCGTGGAGAGCACCTCCCCGGCGGCCAGGCCCGCGGTGCTGCCGTCATTGCGAACGCAATAGGCGATGCTCTCCGCCGGTACGGTGACCGGCCGGTCGAGGTCACCGGCGGCGATCACGACCAATGCCGTCATCACCTTCGCGATGCTGGCGATCGGCACCGGCGTGTTCGCCTCCCGAGACCACAGCATCGTGCCGGTAACCCCGTCCGCCAGCGCCGCCCCGGGAGCCCGCACCCCCTGCGGCTCCGAATTCCCCCACAGCAACTGCCCGAAGGGCCCGGGCAACTGGCCGATAGGCTCGGGCGAACGGTGAAGGGGCGCGGGCGATTGCCCGATGGGCGCGCTCTGCGCCGGGGCGGCGGTCACCCCATGGCCGACCACCACGACCAACGCACCTGCTACGACAGCGTGCAACACCCGGGCAAATGTCCGCATGCCGCACATTCTGCAACCGAAACCCCTGGACCAGCGGGATTTCCCGCGCCGGCCCCGCGCGCCGCCGCAGTCCGCAGGTTGCCGCCCGTGCGGTGATGGTCTTTCCGGCCGCGATCATCGGAGCCGATGCCCACCCCGACCTCGAGATCCGGATCAGACCGCCACGACCGCGTAGTACACCGGCGCGGTCACCGCCCGCGCTACCGACGACCGGCGTGACCACCGACACATGCGGAGGTGTCACGGTTGGGCCGCGGGCGGTGTCTCCGAGCTTGTCCGCATCGTTCTGAAGCGAAGGAGAGCTGTGATGAAGGCCCTGATCGTGTGTGTTTCGGTGTCACATGGCAATACGCGGCGCGTCGCCGAGGCCATGGGGGAGGTTTTGGAGGCCACGGTGGTGGAGCCCGAGCAGGTCGACGTCGATGAGCTGGGTTCCTACGACCTGGTGGGATTCGGGTCGGGGATCTTCCATCAGCGGTTCCATCCGCGGCTGCGAGGATTCGTGCGCGCGCTGCCGAAACAGCGGCGCGGCAAGGCATTCGTCTTCGCCACCAGTGGGTTTCCGCCGCAGCTGTGGCCGCTGGAACGGCTGGTCCGGCGCAGCGGGTTCGAGGTCGTCGACCGCTTCTCGGTGCGGGCGTTCGATACCTGGGCGCCGCTGCTGCTGGTCGGCGGAATCAACAAGGGCAAACCCGATGCCGCGGACCTGGAAACGGCGCGCGAGTTCGCCGCCGGACTGCGCGCCCGGGTGACGGCCGGGTCATGAAAGACCCGGGCGCGCAGTGGTTCTCGGCTGACGCGGTGATTCTCAGCTGACAGTGAACGAATAGGTGGGCGCGGTCTTCTCGCCCTTCGACGCGTCGTAGCTCAGCACGTAAGAGCCGGTGGCCGGGGCGGGAACCACGAACACCACGAAATTGTCTGCGTTGTCGATGGTTTCGTTGCGGTTGAGCAGTTCGTTGATCGGGCCGCGGATGTCGGCGACGACGCTCTGCCCGTCGGGGGTCTTCAGGCTGAAGTAGTCGTAGAAGACGTTCAGGCCGCCCTCCGAGATGCCGGACCCGCCGACCAGCTTGATGTGCAGCGCCAGATCCATCTTGTTGCGCTCACCCTTGGTGTAGCTGGGTGTCAGTGTGCCGCCGGTGATTTCGACGGTGGTCTGGTCCTGCACCAGCTTGCCGGAGACGTTCAGCGTCTTGGGCGCGACGCTGTCGGCCTTGGCATCGGCCTTGAGCGGGATCAGGGTCTGGTTCTCCGCCGAGGTGCCGTACACGACGGTGAGGGTGTC
>NZ_BAFX01000049.1 GCF_000308815.1 Nocardia concava NBRC 100430 | reverse complement strand
TCACGAGGACCTGCCGCGGCGGGCTTTTCGGCCTCGACGCGCGGCCGCGGGAACGGCAGCAGGACCGGTTCGGTGCGGGCCCCGGTGGTCAGCGCGAACTGCAATTCGCTGACCCGGGTCCGAGCCAGGAACAGAACCGTGGCCGCCAGCACGAAAAGGCTGATCAGCCAGTGCAACCACGCCACGTTCACGCCCGTGATCGTGTTGAACGAACTCAGCAGCACCGGCCCGGCGAACCAGTAGAAGACGTTCAGCGCCACCACCGCGTACACCGCCGACAGCACGGCCGCGCTCACCCCGGTCAGCGCCTCGACCGCGAAGAAGACGCCGATGGCGGCCAGCATGAACACCGCCAGCACCAGATACCGGTTCAGCACCGGCAGACTCGCGTATCCGGCCAGCACCATGAAGCCGAGCACGAACCCGGGCAGCGCCGCCGCGAACAGCTTGCGCGGCGCACTCCACCCGCGTTCCGGATCGGCCATATCGGCCTGGTAGGCGGCCCGCGGTTTGAAGTCGAAGCAGTTCTTGGCGCAGCCCACGCACGGCTGGCAGTGATTGTTGGCGATGGTGACGAACGGCGTCTGCCCGTAGGCGCGCTGCAGCGGGAACAGTGGGCAGATGCTGCTGCACCAGCCGCTCTTGCCCTTGAACGCGACCCCGCCGGTGAAAGCGGCCAGCAGGACGGCGGAAAGCACTATGCCCGTGGCGATTCCATTGCGGTCCAGGCCCGCGACCCGCGATCCGGCGATGCCGAAGAACAGGGCGACGGCGACCAGATACCCGCGCCGCTGCATCCACACCGGCGGGGTGGCCGCGCGCGTGAAACGGAACAGCCGCGGCAACTGGTTGGTGGCGGCGAGCGGACAGGTGTTGCGCCACAGGCCCGGTGCGATCAGGAACAGCCCGGGCAGGATCGGGACGATCACCTTGAAGAACCAGAACAGTCCGGCGGCGGGCCGCACGAACAACGTGACGATCAATGCCAGATAGATCCCGATGCTCAGGAACCGCACCGTCCGCCAGACCGGCAGCGGAATCCGGCTGGGCAGTTCGGTGAAGGCGGGGAACAGATTTCGCTCCCCGGTCGGATCGATGCCGAGGACCCGGTTGGCGACCGCCACCCACCGCGGCGGGGTCACCTCCGCACCGGGCGGGCGGGGCAGCGGTCCCGAAGGACCGAGCACCGTATCGGAATGCTCGGGTTCGGCGTCATCCGCGGTGGGTGTGTGCAGCACAAGGATCTCGCTGCGGCCCAGCCGCACCACATCACCGGTGACGAGTTCGCGCCGCCCCGTCAGCGCCACCCCGTTGACGGTGGTGCCGTTGCGGCTGCCCAGGTCCACCACCGACAGCGCGGTAGGCGTCGGTACCAGCCGTAGATGCTGGCGGGAGACGCCGCCGTCGGCCAGGACGACATTGCTGCCCTCGCGGCCGAAAACGATCGGCCCGTCCAGCATCTGCCGCCGCGTGGGCCGCCCCCATTCCCGAATCTCGATTACCGGCCGCCCGGCCATGGTCCCACCCCCGTCTCCCCGCCACCGCCGATCGTGGTGCGCTCGTGCGTATATCGCCTGCGAACAGGCCCGTCATTACCCATTGCCGCCAACTCGTCAGGCGCGCTCGCGCAGGCGTTGGATGCGCACATAGCGGTAGCGCTTGCCGACCCGGCGGCACCCGGTCGCCAGCACCAGCCCCGCCGCGACACCGCCTGCCGCGCAGACGATCACTCCGAGCAGGGTGGGCTCCCGGCCCAGCAGCACCCAGGACGCACCGATCAGCGCCACGCCGAGCAGACCCATGCTGACCGCCAGCCCGACCGTCGACGCGAAACGCGCACTGCCCCGGCGCAGGGACCGCGCATTGGATTCGGCGTAGGCACCGGCGAACAGCAGGAGCAACAGCATGCCGACCGCCGTGGCCGTGGTGGTCGCGGGTTGCTCGGCCTTGGCCGCGAATCGGTAGTGCGCGGTCTCGGACCCATTGCGCGACAACGACAGATCCGCGGTCAGCGCTCCGCCGAGCACATATCGGTTCACCGGCGGCGACAGCTCCCCGGCCCCGCCTTGCAGGGCCGCGCTCTGACCGCCGGCCCTCACACCCAGCACATCCACCGACAGCTTCGCGCTGTCCGCGTCTGTTCCGGAGACAGTGATGGGGATCGGCTTGGACAGGTCGAGGTCGACCGTCTGGGCAGCAGGATCGACACCACCGATCCGAATCATCCCGGCGGGCGGCACATTCCGATCCGCCGTCCCGACACCGAGCAGCGCGGCGGCAACGGTCACCGCCGCCAGAATTCCGGCCGCCAGGAAAGGCACCCGCGGCGACGGCAGCGTGACCACCCGCTGCACCGGCACCAGGTCCGCCCGCTCGACCTCGGCCAGCCGCGCCCCACCGCGCTGAATCGGCTCCTTGGGCCGCATCCTTTCCATCGGCACGGTCGGGCCCGCGACCGGGCGACCCGGCGGACCCGGCCGGGGCCCGAATCCGGCTGGGGCACGCTGGGGTTGGGGTTCGCGACCGGGAGGCGGTCCGGGGCGTCCGGCCTGCGGGCCGGTGTGGTTCATCGGCTGCGGTGTGCGCGGCAGCGAGTCGGCGGTGGTGGAGTTCGGGTTGCGTGGCCCTCGCATCGGCGGCGGGGTGTAGGGGTCCTGGCGGCTGCCCATCGGGGGCGGAGTCTGCGGGCCGAAGGGTCCGATGCCGCGCGGGCCGCGGGAACTGCCGGTGGCCGCCGCGACGATGGTGTCCGCGCCGATCACCGGAATACCCACGGGGGTCAGCCAATTCGTGCCCCAGAAATGGGCGGCCGGTTCGGCCAGGGCGACGCCGAAGGTCTCGGCGGTCTCGAAGCGGTCGGAGGGATCGGGGGCCAGGCCGCGCATGACGGCATCGGCGATGGGCTGCGGGACGAAGGGGGCGACCTCGGTGAGCGGGACCGGCTCGCCGTAGGCGTGGGCGAAGAGCAGGGCCAGGGCGTCGGGGCCGGGCGGGAACGGGAGGACGCCCGAGAGCAGCTGGTAGAGCATGGTCGCCAGGGCGTAGACATCCGTGGCTGGCGAAAGCTGCTGGCCGCGAACCTGTTCGGGCGCGATATAGGACGGGGTGCCGATGATCTCCCCCGCACGGGTCACCAAGGTGTCCTCGCCGCCGACGATCTTGGCGATGCCGAAGTCGGTGAGCTTCAGCTGGCCGTTGGCGGCGAACATGAGATTGGACGGCTTCACGTCGCGGTGCAGGACGCCGCCGCGGTGCGCCGCGTCGAGCCCGGCCGCGCAGGACAGCGCCACCGCCAGCGCGGCGGTCGCCTCGAATCCCGCCGAGATGAAACGGTTCTCGACCGTCCCGCCGGGCAGATACTCCAGCACCAGCAGGCACATGTCGTCGTGCTCGACGTAGTCGTACACCGGCACCACGTGCGGGTGGTCGAGCGCGGCCATCACCCGCGCCTCGTCCACGAACCGCCGCCGCACCTGCATATCGTCGGCGAACTGCGACGGAATCTGCTTGATCGCGACCCGGCGGTTCAGCCCGCGATGGATCCCGGCCAGCACCACCCCGCATCCGCCGCGCCCGATCTGCCCGCCGATCTCGTACCCCGGCAGCGCCGCCCGCACCCGTGCCAGATCGGCGTCGGTCAGATTCGCCACGCTCATCGACCCGAGCCTCCGGCCGAGAAGCCCTGTCCCTCGGTCGCACCCTGTCCCTCGGTCGCACCCTGTCCCTCGGTCGCACCCTGCCCTTTGGTCGCACTCCGAATCGTCGGCTCGTCCTCGCCCAGCTCGATCGGCACCGGCACACCCTTACCCAGTTCCACACCTCGCCCGATGGTGGTCTCGCCGAATCCGCCCGGTCCCCGCAGCCGCATCACACCCGACGGGGCAGCGGTCGAATCATCCACGCCCGCAGCCGAATACCGGAACGGGTCGGAGCCCGGACCGGCCGGATGACTCACCGTCGGCGTCCCGCCCGAGTTCGGATCCATGGCCGAGGCCAGCGGGCCGTTGCCCGGATATCGACTGCCGGTGTTGATCTTCTGCGTCTCGCCGTCCATACCGGGCCGACCCGGGACGGGGAGGTCGCGGAAGGTTCCGCCGGGCTGCCCAACCGGGGCCAGATCGGGGAATGTCCCGCCGTAGGGCGGATTCGGGCCGATCGGACCGGAGTTGGGTGCCGGACCGGAGCCGGGTGGACCCATGGCTCCCGCCGGGAAGCCGACCGGCGGGCTGGCGGGGAAGCCGACGGGTGGACTGACCGGGCCCGCAGGTGTACCGGCCGGGAAGCCCAGGGCGTCGAGTTCCCTTGCGGCGGCGAGATCTTCGGGATCCAGGCCCAGATCGTCGGATTGCCCCGGCGTCGGTGAGAGGTACCCGGCCAGGAAGAACAAGGCGGCGGTCCCCCCGGCCAGCGACAGCCACAGCGCGGTACCCGGCACCCACCAGCGCGCCACCGAGGCGGTGAAACCGGTCATCAGCCCGATCCCGATCCCGGGCGCCAGCAGGCGCAGGCCGCGCTGCCAGCGATTGGCCGAAAGCCGGTGTCGCGCAACGGTCAGCGCGGCGTCGGCGATGGCCAGCGCGGTCAGCACCGCGAGGATGATGCCGAACAGTCCGTACACCGACAGCAGCGAGCCGCGCACGTCCACGACCGTGTGCACGGAGGTCAGCGCCTTCCCGTCGCCTCCGATCAACGTGAGATCGGAGCCGATGAGCCCGGTGGCCTGACCGTCGAGCCCGGCCGGATCCAACCGATAGGTCAGCTTCTCGGTCTTGCCCGCCGCGACATTCATCTCGACCGTCGTGGAATACGAGTAGAAGTTCAGCCCGAGCACGTGCCCGGCCAGATCGACCCGCCGGATCGAGACCGGATTCGCGGTGCCATTGGTCACCTCGACGACGACCAGCACCACCTTCTTGGGATCCAGGCGCACCGGATTACCGGCATTCGCACCGGCGATCGCGCGCCCGTCGACGGTCGCCTTCGCGCTCACGCCGCCCGCGGCCTGCGCGGGCGCGGCCGCGAACAGCGCTGCCAGGACCGCGAATACGGCCAGAAGTCCCGTGATCGCGGTCCGGCGCACCGACCTTCGCCCCGTAGGTCTACCGCGCTTGTGCGTGCGACCGGTCATCGTGGCCTCCGTGCGGGGAGATGGGAGATCATGCGGTGGCCGTAGAACCAGCCGCCGATCAGCAGGAAGAACAACAGGACGGTCATCGTGGCCGCGCCGCCACCGACCTGACTGACCAGCACGATGTCCAAGTCGGCGGCCAGTTTCTTACCGCACTCGGCGGTCACCTCGTGCTGACCGATCTCGGTGTCGCCCGTGGTGGTGAGAGTGGCCTCGAACCCGCCATCGGCACGGGCTTTCGTGTCACCGGCCTTGGCACCACCGATCGAGAGACGGACATCCGAGCCGGGATCGCACCCACTGCCGGTGGCCGTCACCTGTGCACCGGGCGGGACCGCAGGCGGGTTCAGCGACAAGCCTGAGTTCTGTGCGGGAGCGGGCGTGGTCACGGCGGGTGTCTTCGGTTCCGCGCTGGGCGGCACGACCTCGCTGGTCGGCGGCGGCGCGGGTGGCGTGGTTACCACAGGGGTCGTGGGAATCACCGGATTGGGTTGCGGCTGTGGCCGATTCCCGCCCGGCGGTGTGCCTCCGCCTTGATCTTTCGTTGGGCAGTTACCGCTGGCGGGCTTCGCCGAACCGTCCGGACAGTACTCGGGCTTCGGCGTGGTCGGGCAGACCCCGCTCGAGGGCTTCGCCGATCCGTCGGGGCAGTATTCGGGTTTCGGCGTCGTCGGACAAATGCCGCTGGAGGGTTTCACCGAACCGTCCGGGCAATACTCGGGTTTCGGCGTCGGGCAGGTTCCACTCGAGGGCTTCACCGAACCATCGGGGCAGTATTCCGGCTTCGGCGTCGGACATGTCCCGCTCGACGGTTTCACGGAACCGTCCGGGCAGTACTCCGGTTTCGGCGTGGGGCATGTTCCGCTGGCCGGCTTGACCGATCCGTCGGGGCAGTACTCGGGCGTCTTCGGGCAGACCCCGCTCGACGGCTTCACCGAGCCATCCGGGCAGTACTGCGGTTTCAGGCAGCCTTCGCCGGTGCATTTGCCGTCGCTGGTGCCGGAGCCGTCGCACTTGGTCGGATCGTCGCAGTGGTTGCTCTGGCCGGGCACGCCGTCGTGGGTGCCGGTGCAGTCGGTGCCGCAGCCCTGGTTCTGCGGCGGATTCACCGTTGTGGTCGGCACTTTCGCGGGTGCGTGATCCAGCGGTTGGGGAACGGATACGGTGGTGATCGGAACGGGTTGGGTGACACCCGGATTCGCCCAGCCGGTAGCGGCGGGCACGATGAGCGCGACAATTGCCGCGAGCATCAGAAAGAAATGTAGGGTCCGGGGTGAAAGCCTCACCGCGCGGACCAGTTTCGCATGCCGGTCCCCACCGGCACGCCGATCAGAGTGGGCATTTTTCTTCATCGGCGTGACCTCGCTTGTTAGATGGTAAGGCCATCAACGCCCCCGCCGCCTTGTCTATCGCGGTGATGATCACGCCCGTTCACACAGAAGACCGACCAGTCCACAAGCCGCTCACCACGCGCGACCTAGGATTGCGATATCGACTGGGACACCCCCACCGTGCCGGAGAGGACAATCGCGACCATGCATCGTTCCGCGCCGAAGAGTGACATCGACGAGTCCGCACTCGAGATCACCGCGCCGAAGACCGAGGCGGCGGGCGTCAAGGCGGTCACGGTCGCCCTGGAGCGCGCGGTCGAGGAGATGGGCGTGGTGCGCACCGCGCGCACCCTGGCCCGGGTGAATCAGCGCCACGGCTTCGACTGTCCCGGCTGCGCCTGGCCCGAACCGTCCGGCCGGCGCCGCCCGGCGGAATTCTGCGAGAACGGGGCCAAGGCCGTCGCCGAGGAGGCGACCCTACGCACCGTCACCCCCGAATTCTTCGCCGAGCACTCGATCGACGACCTCTCCGGCAAGTCCGGTTACTGGCTCGGCCAGCAGGGCCGCCTCACCCACCCGATGGTGCTGCGCGAAGGCGACACCCATTACTCCCCCATCGCCTGGGACGACGCCTACCGCCTGATCGCCGACACCCTGCGCGGCCTGGACTCCCCCGACGAGGCCGTCTTCTACACCTCCGGCCGCACCGCCAACGAGACCGCCTTCCTCTACCAGCTGCTGGTCCGCGCCTACGGCACCAACAATCTGCCCGACTGCTCCAATATGTGCCACGAGTCCTCGGGCACCGCGCTGGTCAGCTCGATCGGCATCGGCAAGGGCTCGGTGACCATCGACGACTTCTCCAAGGCCGATCTGATCATCGTGGCCGGGCAGAATCCGGGCACCAACCATCCGCGCATGCTCTCGGCGCTGGGTGAGGCGAAGGCGCACGGCGCCAAGGTCATTGCCGTGAACCCGCTGCCCGAGACCGGGCTCATCGGGTTCAAGGACCCGCAGACGGTGAAGGGCTTCACCGGCGGCATCACCATTGCCGACGACTTCCTGCAGATCCGCCTCGGCGGCGATATGGCCCTGTTCCAGGGCCTGGCCAAACTGCTGTTCGAGGCCGAGGACCGCGCGCCCGGCACCGTCGTGGACCGCGCCTTCGTGGACGCGCACACCGCGGGCTTCGCCGAATACGAGAAGCAGATGCGCGCCGTCGATCTCGGGATCGTCGAGCAGGCCACCGGCCTGACCCGCGCGGATCTCGACCGCACCGCGAAGCTGCTGGCCGAATCCAAGTCCACCATCATCTGCTGGGCCATGGGACTGACCCAGCAGGTGCACGGCGTGGCCACCATCGAGGAGGCCACCAATCTGCTGTTGCTGCGCGGCATGATCGGCAAGCCCGGCGCGGGCGTGTGCCCGGTGCGCGGGCATTCGAATGTGCAGGGCGATCGCACCATGGGCATCTGGGAGAAGATGCCCGAGACCTTCCTGGCCGCACTCGACCGCGAATTCGGCATCACCAGCCCGCGCGAGCACGGCTTCGACACCGTGAACGCCATTCGCGCCATGCGCGACGGCAAGGGCAAGGTCTTCTTCGGCATGGGCGGCAACTTCGTCTCCGCGACCCCGGATACCGAGGTCACCGAGGCGGCGCTGCGCAATTGCGCACTCACCGTGCAGGTTTCGACCAAGCTCAACCGCAGCCACGTCGTGCACGGCCGGACCGCGCTCATCCTGCCCACCTTGGGACGCACCGACGAGGACACGCAGAACGGTGTGCGCCAACAGGTTTCGGTCGAGGACTCGATGTCGATGGTGCACCTGTCCACCGGCCGCCTGACCCCGGTCAGCGATCAATTGCGCAGCGAAGTCGCCATCGTGTGCGAGCTCGCGCAGCAGCTGTTCGGCCCGGATCACTCCGTGCCCTGGGCGGAGTTCCAGCGCGACTACGACAAGATCCGCGACGCCATCGCCAATGTGGTGCCCGGCTGCACCGACTACAACGCGAAGGTCCGGGGCCGCAACGGTTTCCAGCTCCCGCACCCGCCGCGCGACGCCCGCGAATTCCGCACCGCCACCGGCAAGGCCAACTTCGCCGTCAACGACCTGCACTGGCTGCCGGTCCCCGAGGGCCGCCTCATCCTGCAGACGCTGCGCAGCCACGACCAGTACAACACCACCATCTACGGGCTCGACGACCGCTACCGCGGCATCCACAACGGGCGGCGCGTGGTCCTGGTCAACCCGGAGGACATCGCCGCGCTCGGTTTCGCCGAAGACGAACTCGTGGACGTGATCTCGGAGTTCGAGGACGGCACCGAACGCAAGGTGATCGCCTTCCGCCTGGTCGGCTACTCCACCCCGCGCGGCAATGCCGCCGCCTACTACCCGGAGACCAATCCGCTCATCCCCCTCGACCACGTGGCCGAGCGCTCCAACACACCCGTCTCCAAGGCGGTCACCATCCGCCTCGAACGCCACATCCACACCGCATGAGTAGAGTCACCGCCCGCCGCCGCACCCTGCGCATCTCCCCCACCGGCGTCATCACCCGGCCCGACACCCTGGCCGTCGAGGAACCGCTCGAAATCCGCACCGGCGGACAGTCGTTGACGGTCACCATGCGCACGCCAGGGGCCGATATCGATCTGGTGCACGGATTCCTCTACGCCGAGGGCATCATCGACACGGCCGAGGACATCGTCAGCGCCCGATACTGCGCGGGCACCGACGAGAATGGGCAGAACACCTACAACGTGCTGGATGTGCAACTGCGCAACCCGGTCCCCATCACGCCGCGCTCGTTCCTGACCAACAGCTCCTGTGGCCTCTGCGGCAAGACCGCGCTGGACGAGGTCACCACCCGCATCCGCCATGCCATCCCGGCCGGGACACCGCGCCTGGACGTCCATACGCTGGCCAAACTGCCCGCCGAACTGCGTTCCCGCCAGCAGGTTTTCGACGCCACCGGCGGCCTGCACGGCGCGGGTCTGTTCACCGCCGACGGTGTCGCACTCGCGGTGCGCGAGGACATCGGCCGCCACAATGCCGTGGACAAGCTGATCGGCTGGGCCCTGCGCGAAAACCGGCTCCCCGCACACGATCTCATCCTGATGGTGAGCGGCCGGGCCTCGTTCGAACTGGTCCAGAAGGCCGTCATGGCAGGCATCCCGGTACTGGGCGCGGTATCGGCCCCGAGCTCGCTGGCGGTGGATCTGGCCGCCGAATCCGGCCTCACCCTGATCGGTTTCCTGCGCGGCGAGACCATGAACGTCTACACCGGCGAGGACCGCCTGGCCCTGTGAGCTTGCCCGTCCCACCGGGTGAGGCTGCGGGGTCCTTTTGCGCGCCCCGGCTGTTAGGCTCCGCGATAGAACACGTTTCAATTTTGATGGGAGTCTTCCATGGCAGCGCAGCCCCGGGATGTCGTCGAGCAGTACGTGAAGCTGGTCGCCACCGGCCCCACGTCCGCGATCGTGGACCTCTACGCCGAGGACGCGGTGGTCGAGGATCCGATCGGGACCCCCGAACGCCGCGGCCACGAGGCCATCGGCGAGCTGTACAAGGCGCTGGAGAACCTCGACCGCGAGACCGAGCTGCACACCGTCAAGGTGGCGGGCAACCAGGTGGCCGCGCACTTCACCCTGGTCACCGTGTCCAACGGCCACAAGATGACCCTCTCGCCCATCGACGTGATGGAGCTGAACGACGAGGGCAAGATCATCAGCATGCGGGCCTACTGGGGACCCGAGGAGCTGAAGATGGAGCAGATCTGACCCACAGGCTTGTCCCCTCCCGCTCCCGGAATTACGGTGGCAGCACAGTGATTCGGCGAGGGCGGGAGGGCCTGTGCGGATCTCGTTACGCGGCACCGGCGACGGGGTGCGGGTCAACTTCCGGCTGGAGGTGAACCGGCGGCGCTGGATCGCCCTGTTCACCCTGCTCGGGATACTCGTCGCGATCGGACTGATCACCGGGCTGTGGGCGCTGTTCGCGCCGAGTTCGTTCTTCGACAGCTTCCCCGGGTTCGGACTGCACTGGGTGGGCGAGGACGGGCCCTACAACCATCACCTGGTCACCGATGTCGGGGCGTTCTTCCTCGCCCTGGCGGCCATCTCCGGGGCCGCCCTCTACTACCGCGACAGCGTGATCGCCCGGGTCTCCGGATTCGGCTGGCTGGTCTTCGGCGTCCCGCATCTGGTCTACCACGCCTTCCACCGCGGTGACCTCGGCACGGGCAGCTTCACTCTCGAACTGCTCTCGGCCGTGGCCATCCCGGCCCTGGGCCTGGCCGTTCTGCTGGTCTCCCCGCGCGAGCGCTTCCCGGTCCCGGAGCCAGCGCCCTTCACCGTGAAATTTCCCCGCCGGCAGCCGCCCCCGCGCCGATGAATTCTCCGCTCCCGCACCGTCGTAACAGTTAACCAACCCACACCGATTTCCGGGGTAACGGAGTAAAGGTTCAACGGCGAACCAGGGGGATCAAAGGGGATCCTCGCGACGGGCGCGATCGGTTCGCACCGACCGTCACCGACTCCAGGCTTCCGGGAACGGGAGCCCACAGGAGAACAATCATGGAACTGTCGGTCACCCAGTTCGTCACCATCGACGGTGTCTATCAGGCGCCGGGTGGACCGTCGGAAGATCCGAGCGGGGGGTTCGCGCACGGCGGCTGGTCCGCGCCCTTCGGTGACGATGCCTTCGGCGAATTCATGATCTCGGTCTTCGACCGCGTCGACGCATTCCTCCTCGGCCGCAAGACCTATGAGATCTTCGCGAGCTACTGGCCCAACCACAATCTGCCGGGCCACCCCATCGCGAACAAGCTCAACGACCTCCCGAAGTACGTCCCGACCAGCACCCTGGACCATGCCGACTGGTCCGGCACGGAACTTCTGCACGGCGACCTGGTCAAGGAAGTCACCGAACTGAAGGCCCGCCCCGGCCGTGAGCTCCAAGTGCACGGCAGCGGTGCGTTGATCCAGTCCCTGCTGGCCGCTGACCTCGTCGACACCCTGAACATCCTGACCTTCCCGGTCATCCTCGGCACCGGCAAGCGCCTGTTCCCCGAGAACGCCGTCCCCACCGCCTTCACCGTCGCGGAAACCCGCGTCACCCCGAAGGGCGTCGTCATCGCGACCTACCGCAAGGAGGGTGCGCCGACCTACGGCGACTTCGCCGACGAGTAAATAGCGGCACAACGAAACCGGCTCCGCGAGAGGGATTCTCGCGGAGCCGGTTTTGCTCGTAGCAGGGGTCTCAGGGGAAGCCCCTGAGAGCCCGAGAGTTGGTTACGCCGACTTCTCCCGGCGCTCCGGGGTCTGGCGCTTCCGCGGCACGATCGTGGGTAGCACGTTGTCGTTCACGGTGTCGGCGTTCACGACCACCTTGGCCACGTCATCCCGGCTGGGGATGTCGTACATGACCGGGAGGAGCACTTCCTCCATGATCGCGCGCAGACCACGCGCACCGGTGCCGCGCAGAATCGCCTGGTCCGCAACGGCTTCCAGCGCGTCCTGGGTGAATTCCAGGTCCACACCGTCCATTTCGAACAGGCGCACGTACTGCTTCACCAGCGCGTTCTTCGGCTCGGCCAGGATGCGGACCAGGGAGTCCTTGTCCAGGTTGGTGACCGAGGCGACGATCGGCAGACGGCCGATGAACTCGGGGATGAGGCCGAACTTGATCAGATCCTCGGGCATGACATCGGCGAAGTGATCGGCGGTGTCGATCTCCACCTTGGAGCGGACCTCCGCACCGAAACCGATGCCGCGCTTGCCGACTCGATCCTGGACGATCTTCTCGAGACCCGCGAACGCGCCCGCCACGATGAACAGCACGTTGGTGGTGTCGATCTGGATGAACTCCTGGTGCGGGTGCTTGCGGCCGCCCTGCGGCGGGACCGATGCCTGCGTGCCCTCCAGGATCTTCAGCAGCGCCTGCTGCACGCCCTCACCGGAGACGTCACGGGTGATGGACGGGTTCTCCGACTTGCGGGCGATCTTGTCGACCTCGTCGATGTAGATGATGCCGGTCTCGGCGCGCTTCACGTCGTAGTCGGCGGCCTGGATGAGCTTGAGCAGGATGTTCTCGACATCCTCGCCGACATATCCGGCCTCGGTGAGCGCGGTGGCGTCCGCGATGGCGAACGGGACGTTCAGCATCTTCGCGAGAGTCTGCGCCAGATAGGTCTTGCCACAGCCGGTCGGGCCGAGCATAAGAATATTGGACTTCATCAACTCGACCGCTTCACCGCGGGAGTCGCGCCCCTTGTCGCCCGCCTGAATTCGCTTGTAGTGGTTGTACACAGCCACGGCTAGCGTTCTCTTGGCGGCGTCCTGCCCGATCACATACTGCTCGAGAAAATCCCTGATCTCCGCGGGCTTGGGCAACTCGTCGAGCTTGACCTCGCTGGATTCGGCGAGCTCTTCCTCGATGATCTCGTTGCACAGGTCGATGCACTCGTCGCAGATGTACACCCCCGGTCCCGCAATGAGCTTCTTGACCTGCTTCTGGCTCTTTCCGCAGAACGAGCACTTCAACAGATCGCCGCCATCACCGATGCGCGCCATCTCCTGGGTCCCTACTTCCTTGTCCGCGTGCAACCGTCTGTCCCCGGTTGCCGGCGAGCTGCCTTCTTCGAGCGTAAGCCGCGACCCCTGAGTTTGCGGATCCGGCCTTTCGGCTGTGTGTATCCAAATGTGTTGGATGCAAAAGCAGAGCCGACAACCACGAGCAAAGGTCCCTAGAGTGACCGTACCCGCTTCTCGTGACCGAGGTCGACAACTTGGGCACGTTTCTCACCGGACATGTGCGTGGACTCACCCCTGCCCGGGTGGCGGGGACGCCCGGGACCTCCCGGAACCCCGCCACCCGCCCAACTCACTTCTGGGCGCTGAGCTTGCGGTACTCGAACACCGTGTCGACGATGCCGTAATCCTTGGCCTCATCGGCGGTCAGGATCTTGTCGCGGTCGGTGTCCTTGCGGATGACGTCCGCGTCCTTGCCGGTGTGGCGGGCCAGCGTGGTCTCCATGAGACGGCGCATGCGCTCGATCTCGGCGGCCTGGATCTCCAGGTCGGAGACCTGGCCCTGGATGCCGCCCGAGGTGGAGGGCTGGTGGATCAGGATGCGGGCGTTCGGCAGCGCGGCGCGCTTGCCGGGGGCGCCGGCGGCGAGCAGCACGGCCGCGGCCGAGGCGGCCTGGCCCAGGCAGACGGTGGCGACGTCGGCGCGCACGTACTGCATGGTGTCGTAGATGGCCATCAGCGCGGTGAACGAGCCACCGGGCGAGTTGATGTACATGGTGATGTCGCGGTCCGGATCAAGGGACTCCAGCACCAGCAGCTGCGCCATGATGTCGTTCGCGGAGGTGTCGTCCACCTGCGCGCCGAGGAAGATGATGCGCTCCTCGAAGAGCTTGTTGTACGGGTTCGACTCCTTGACACCGAAGCTCGAGTGCTCGACGAAGGACGGCAGGATGTAGCGGCCCTGCGGCATCTGCATCTGGTTGAGCGAGGAACCGGCGGCGCTGAAGGTGATGCCCGCGGCCCGGGGGTCGATCATGTTGGACATAGACGTCTCCAAAGTCTGGGTGGGTGAGGCTGCGGAACTAGTTGCTGCCGTTCGCCTGGCTCGCGTGGGTGATCACGTGATCGATGAAGCCGTACTCGAGGGCTTCCTGCGCGGTGAACCAGCGGTCGCGGTCGGCGTCGGCGGTCACCTGCTCGACGGACTTGCCGGTGAACTGCGACTGCAGCTCGTTCATCTCACGCTTGGTGTACGCGAACTGCTCGGCCTGAATGGCGATGTCCGCGGCCGAACCACCGATGCCCGCCGACGGCTGGTGCATCATGATCCGCGCGTGCGGCAGGGCGAAGCGCTTGCCCTTGGTGCCGGCGGCCAGCAGGAACTGTCCCATCGAGGCGGCCAGGCCCATGCCGTAGGTGGCGATATCGCACTGGGCGAATTCCATGGTGTCGTAGATCGCCATACCGGCGGTCACCGAACCACCCGGGGAGTTGATGTAGAGGTGGATGTCCTTGGTCGGATCCTCGGCCGAGAGCAGGATGATCTGCGCGCACAGCTTGTTGGCGATGTCGTCGTCGACCTGAGTGCCCAGGAAGATGATGCGCTCGCGCAGCAGGCGCTCGTACACCGAATCACTGAGGTTCAGACCAGCAGTCGCGGATGTCATGCGCACCCCTGCCTGATGAATTGTCACGGATACCTGCCCTCTCTCAACGGCTCGTAAACAAGCCCCTACTGATTCGCTGACACAAACCCTAACGAAGCAGGGCGGCACCGAACTCCCGGTACCGCCCTGCTTCGCTCACAGCGCAAACTTACGTCAACGCTTCACGTTCCGGTGTTCGGGGGCTCTTCGCGTTTTCACCGCGAGAATCCCCGGTCACCGGGTGCGTCGAAATTTCTTACTTGTCCTCGGCGGCTTCGGTCGCGTCGGCCACGGTCGCGAGCTCTTCGGCGGAAACCTCTTCGGCCTCTTCGGCCGGGTTGCCGAACATCTCGGCGGTGTCCACGGTGTTGCCGGCGGTGTCGGTGACGGCGGCCTGGACCACGACACCGGCGAGCGCCTTGCCGCGGCGGACGTCGGCGAACACCGCGCCCAGCTGACCGGCCTGCTGGATCTGCTGGATGAACTGATCCGGGCTCATGCCGTAGCGCTGGGCCTGGAAGATGATCCGCTCGTACAGCTCGTCCTGGCCGACCTGGGTGTTCTCGGCCTCGGCGACGGCGTCGAGCAGCAGCTGGGTCTTGACCGACTTCTCGGCGGCTTCCTTGGTGTCCTTCTTGAACTCCTCCAGCGAGGAGCCCTGGGCCTCGAGGGCCTCGGCCAGCTTGGCCTCGTCGTGGTCGAAGCCGTGGACGGCGTCGTGCTCGACCGCGTCGACCTCGGCCTTGACGACGCCCTCGGGCAGCGGGATCTCCACGGTCTCGAGCAGGGCCTCGAGCACCTTGTCGCGGATCTCGCCGGCCTGGGTGACCTTCTTGACGCGCTCGACGCGGGTCTTCAGGTCTTCCTTCAGCTCGTCGATGGTGTCGAATTCGCTTGCCAGCTGGGCGAACTCGTCATCGGCCTCGGGCAGCTCGCGCTCCTTGACCGACTGCACGGTCACGGTGATGACGGCTTCCTTGCCCGCGTGCTCGCCGGCGACCAGGTTGGAGGTGAAGTCCTTGGACTCGCCCTCCTTCAGGCCGACCAGGGCCTCGTCC
This sequence comes from Nocardia concava NBRC 100430, assembly GCF_000308815.1. Lineage (GTDB taxonomy): Bacteria > Actinomycetota > Actinomycetes > Mycobacteriales > Mycobacteriaceae > Nocardia > Nocardia concava. The sequence goes on along the minus strand of NZ_BAFX01000049.1, from coordinate 58,355 downwards.
AGGCCCTCGATGAGCTGGCCGGAGCCGACCTCGTGGGACAGGCCGGTGGTGGAGGCCTCCTCGACGGCCTCGCCGTCGACGGTGGCGGACAGGTCGATGGAGACGAAGTCGCCGTTCTCGATCGCGCGCTCGACCGCGGTCAGGGTGCCGAAGCGGGCACGCAGCGACTGCAGCTGCTCGTCGATGTCGGCGTCGGTGATCTCGATCGGGTCGACCTCGACCTTGATGGTCGAGAAGTCCGGCAGGGTGACGTCCGGGCGGACGTCGACCTCGGCGGTGAAGGCCAGCTCCTCGCCGTCCTCGATCTTGGTGATCTCGATCTCCGGCTGGCCGATGACCTTGGCCTGGGTCTCGATCACGGCCTCGCTGTAGCGCTTGGGCAGCACGTCGTTGACGACCTGCTCCAGCACCGCGCCACGGCCGACACGGGCCTCGAGAAGCTTGGCCGGGGCCTTGCCCGGGCGGAAGCCGGGGATCCGGATCTGCTGCGCCAGCGCCTTGTACGCGCGGTCGAAGTCCGGCTTGAGCTCCTCGAAGGGCACCTCGACATTGATGCGGACCCGAGTCGGGCTCAGCTGCTCGACGGTGCTCTTCACGGACATGCTCCTTGTTCGTAGTTCATGGTTGACGTCTAGGTTCCCCCCGAACGCATCCCGACCAGGTTAGTTGACGGCCCCACGGGCCGTGTAACCGGTCACGGGCAGGACCTGCCGACGGCCGGTCGGCCGACCGGTCGCGCTGGTGGGAGGGGTGCGTACTAGCTACCGACCTTGACGGCGTCGGTGATGAAGACCAGGGTCTCGTTGGGCTTGATGCCGTGGCCGCCCTGGCCGTAGCCGAGGTCCGGCGGGATGACGAGCAGGCGGCGGGTGCCCTGCTGGATGCCGACCAGACCCTGATCCCAGCCCTTGATGACCTGGCCCGCACCCAGCGTCAGGTCGAAGGTCTGGCCGCGGCTGAAGGAGCTGTCCAGCTTCTTCTTGTCCGACCAGGTGATCAGCGTGTAGTTGGTGCTCAGCGCCTGGCCCGTCGCGGCGGCCGGGCCGGTGCCGGTGACCAGGTCCTTGGTGAACAGTTCCTTCGGCGGCTCGCAGCCGTCCGGCAGGGTGATCTTGGGCGCTTCGCCGAAGCCGCCCTCCACCTTGATGGAGCAGTCCTTGCCGTCGGCCGACGGCAGCGCGACGGTGAACGTCTGCGCAGCCTTGGCCGAGGTGGTGGCCGACGTGGTGTCCGCTTTGTCGCTCTTATCGCTGCTGCCGCAACCGGCCACCAGCACCAGGGCGGCCGCGACCGCACCGATCGCACCGACCTTGCCCACCAAGCGCATTCCCGCTCCTGTCAGTCCGGATTGCCGCAGAGTTTTGCGACGCCGCGCCGAACCTACACGGGCGGATCGCTCTGCGCCGGAGCGGGCGCGGCCGCCAGGGCTTCGACCGCGGCGGAAATGGCCGGTCGCAACTCGTCGAGGCCACGTTCCGGCCCCAGTACCATCCGGCGCAGCTGCGGCATGGCCAGCGTCCAGCCGACCAGGCCGAGGGTGAAGAACAGCAGGTTGCGGGGGTCGCCGTCGGTCATGGCGGATTCGGCGGCGGTGACCTTCTCGAAGTAGTGGCGGGTGCGGTTCTCCTCGTCGGGGACCGGTTGGTCGCCGAGTTCCAGTGCCTCCCAGAGCAATAGGCGCAGGGCCTCCGGGTGGGCGCGGTGGTAGTCGAAGAGGCGGCCCGCGTACTCGCCCAGGTCGCCGCCCGGGGGCACGTCCTGGGCGAGCTCGCCCATCAGCCGTTCCAGCACCGCCGCGAAGAGCGCCTGTTTGTCGCCGAAGTAGTCGTAAATGGCGCGCTTGTTGGCCTGCGCGGAGGCGGCGATGCGATCGACCCGGGCCCCCGCGACGCCGTAGGCGGCGAATTCCGTTGTCGCGGCGGTGAGGATGCGCTCCCTGGTCGCGGCCGAGTCGTATGCCATGGGCGCGATTGTAACGAACTGGTTCGTTTGACAACTCCGACGCAAGGTTCCTAGCATCGGAAACAATCCGAACCAACTAGTTCGATCGAAAAGGACCGGCGATGCCCTCAACCGCAGTCCGCCCCCTCACACTCCCCGTCGAGCGGCGAACGCTGTTTCCGATGATGGCGGTGTGCAGCGGGGCGACCGTTGCGAATGTCTATCTCGCGCAACCACTTCTGACGTTGGTCGCCGACGGGCTGGGAGTCACCGCATCGGCATCGGGGGTGGTGGTCACGTGCGCCCAGTTCGGGTACGCCGCGGGGATCCTGTTCCTGGTGCCGCTGGGAGATGTCCGGCGGCGACGGCCGTTGTTGTCGATCCTTTTGGCGGTCACCGTGATCGGGCTGCTGCTGGCGGCCGCCGCGCCGGGTTTGGCGTTGCTGGCGGCGGCGACCGCGCTGGTCGGCGGGGCGACGGTGATTCCGCAGGTGCTGGTGCCCTTGGCGGCCGAACTCGCCGCGCCGGAACGACGGGCCTCGGTGGTGGCGGGCGTGCAGATCGGGCTGATGACCGGCATCATCGGGTCGCGGGTCATCGGCGGCGCGGTGGGTGACGTATTCGGTTGGCGGGCGGTGTATTTGCTCGCCGCGGCGCTTACGGCGGCGACCGGCGCGATCACGGTGGCGCTGCTGCCGCGCGAGACACGCCGAGGCGGTCGCGACACCGCAGGAACAGGTGCGGGGCCGAGTTATCCGGGGCTGCTCGCATCGCTCCCCCGGCTGCTGATTCGGGAACCGGCACTGCGGCATTCGTGCGCCATGCACGCGCTGCTGTTCGGCGCGTATAACTCGACGTGGACGTCGCTGGTCCTGGTGCTGACCCGGGAGCCGTACCACTACCGCAGCGCGGTGGCCGGATTGTTCGGCGCGCTCGGGCTGGCGGGTGCGGTGGCCGCGCCGTGGGCGGGGCGGTTCATCGATCGGCGCGGTGCGATTCCGATCATTGCCGCCGCTCTGTTTCTCATGCTCGCGGCGTCGGGCGCGTATGCGCTGGGCGGCTCGCTGCTGCCGTTCATGATCATCGCGATCGTGCTGGCCAATATCGCGGTGCAGTGGAGTCAGATCGCCAATCAGGCACGGATTTTCGGGTATCTGCCCGCGGCGCGCAGCCGCGCCAACACCGTCTACATGGTTTCCGTCTTCCTCAGCGGCGCGCTGTGTGCCGCCCTCGCCTCGGCCTGTTTCGGGGCGTGGGGCTGGCTCGGCGTCTGCGCCCTGCAGGCCGTGCTGACCGTCCTCGGCTGCACCGTTCTTCCCCTGGCCCGCCGCTACGACCTGCGGCACGTTCACGAATCGAAGGAGTAATCAATGACCATGCCCGCCATGCCCGCCTCGGTGCTCGGCTTCTTCGCCGCATCTCAGTCCGGTGATGCGGACGCCTGGGCGGCGAATTTCGCCGAGGACGGCGTCTTCCACGATCCGGTCGGCACGCCGCCGATCGTGGGGCGCAGTGCGATTCGCGATTTCATCGCCGGGGTGATCCCGAATTTCAGTCCGTTCCTGGGGCTTACGCCGCGCGAGGCCCACACCGTGGGCGATTCGGTCGCGGTGTCGTGGAGCGGTGCGGCGGTGTCGCTTTCGGGCGCGCCGGTCAACTGGTCCGGCATCAATGTCTACGAACTGGATGCCTACGGGCTGATCGCCGAGGCGAAGGCGTACTTCAACCGGGAGATCTTCAGCGCCCAGCTGAATCGCTGAGCAACGCGTACTGCGCCACCGCCATCCGGTGCGCCGCTTCCTCGGTCGCACCGGAAATCAGCGCGAGATAGCGGCCCTCCAGGACGAAGCAGGTGAATTGCTGGTCGGGCGCTTGCGGATCGGAGTCGCGCAGGCAGACCGCGTCGGGAATGCCGCTCGGGGCGGTGGCGACCGTTTGGTTCCCGGTGGGCACCGTGTGGTCTGCTGTCGGGGCGGACAGGCGCAGCAGGGCGTGGCGGGCGGCGACGGCGTCGGGGAAGCGCAGCAGCCGGGCGTTGTCCGCTACGGCCATGGCCTCGACCGGGATTCGCACCGAATCGCCCGGGCGATTGACCCAGAGATCGGCGACGCGGGGGCCGTACGCGATGCCGGTCGCGCGCCGGTGTCCACGCCACCCGGCGATGACACCCTGCTCGTCCTCGAACAGCTCGGGATAGGGCCATTGGCCGGGTGTCGCGGGCAGTACGCGGCCCAGCAGGCCTTCCGGGTCGAGGGGCAGCGTCGCCAATTTCTCGGCCGGAGTGGGCGCGAAGGCGTCCAGCACAGGCAGTTCCGCGTCGAAGGCGGTTTCGGCCAGGGACTGCAGGGCGGCGCGATCGGTGGTCGGGTTGGTGACGTAGACGGTCACCACGAACGGGCCGTGGGCGAGGGTGGCGGCCAGCGTCGGCTCGTAGGTGCGCCAATGACCGTGAGTCGCAAAGTAATCGGCGAAGGGGACCGGGAGGTTGTCGCGATTGACGGCGAAGTCCCGGGCATCGATCTGGCGGGCCGCGTCGATGGCCGTCATATTGTCGCGCATCCGCAGCACCGTGAGGCGCACCGACCGCGACACCCCGATCCGGGGCACCCCACTCGGATCATCGGTGCCGCCGATGCTGAATCCGGCCAGCATCCCGTGCTCGGCGAGGGTCTCGCGCGTGGCGTCGGCGAGAATGCCGACGGCGTCCAAGGGCGTCGGCACCGGAATCGCGGAGGTCCACGCCAGCGCCGCATCGAACGCGCGCGGCGCCACCACCGCCTCCGCCATCCGCACCGATTCCATCAGCCCGCCATAGCTTTCCCCGGCGTCCCGCGGGGCGGCCAGCGGACGCCCGCTGTATCCCCCGAGATCCATCCGGCCCACGGCCGCCGTCACCGGCCGCGGCGCCCCCGCGACCGTGCACGCGGTCACGAGCACCGCGATCGAGAACACCGGTAGCCATTCGGCGTAGCCCCGCCACCCACCGGAACCGTGTGACCTCGCCGCCGGATCGAATCGACGCATCCCGCACCCCCGTCGTACCGGTCCGGTGCCTGATCGCCTATTGCCATGAGCCGCACGAGTTTTCGTGCCCCATCGCACGAGAACCACCGAGATCATCTCCCGGACGCACAGATTCGAGTGTGATCGCGATTTCCTTGCGCGGTAAACCTTTCCGCCGAGATCGCGACCGGTCCGTAACCAAACCGCGGGCTGCGGGCTCGTTCGGAGCGAACTCGCGGACGAGGTCGGCGGGCACGGCTCACGCCCTCGTGCAGGGCTCCGAACTGCGCGAATCGAGACGGAAATGTATTTGCGACCGCCTCGCGCCTACGGGAGCATCTCAGGATGCTGTTGACGATCTCTTGTACGCGACCGGACGGTGCCGCATGGCCGGCCAGCGATCTCGGCTATCTGCTGCACAAGAATCCGTCGCGCATGCAAACCTTCGAACAGTCCTACGGCGAGGCGCACGTCTTCTATGCCGAGGCGGGCGAGGAGCGGTGCACGGCCGCGCTGCTGTTGGAGATCGATCCGGTGCGGCTGGTGCGCGGGAAGTCCAAGGGGGCGCCCGACTTCAGCCTGGGCCAGTACGTGAACGACCGGCCGTACGCGGCGTCGTCGCTGCTGTCCGTGGCGATCTCGACGGTGTTCGGGACCGCGCTGCACGGACGGTGCAAGCAGCGGCCGGAGCTGGCGGAGACCGCGCTGCCATTGCGCATCGAACTTCCGGCCGTGCCGTGCAAGGGCGGGGCGGAGTACGCCGAGCGGGTGTTCGCGCCGCTGGGCTGGACGGTCGTGGCCACTCCCCTGCCGCTGGATCCGGCTTTCCCGGACTGGGGCGATTCGCATTACCTGCGCCTCGAACTCACCGGGACCATGCGGCTTTCCGACGCGCTGTCGCACCTGTACGTGCTGCTGCCCGTCCTCGACGGCAGCAAGCACTACTGGCTCGACAGCGCCGAGATCGACAAGCTGCTCCGCTTCGGCGAGGGCTGGCTGGTCGACCACCCGGAGCGCGAATGGATCACCCGCCGCTACCTGACGCGGCGATACACGCTGGTGCGCACCGCGCTGGCACGCCTGGCAGAGCTGGATGACGCCGAGCCGGAAGAGTTGGACGCCGTCGAGGAGGATTTCGACGAGGCCGACGCCGAGTCGACGACCGCGCAGACGGATCCCGATGGAACGGGTGGAGTGTCGCAGTCCTCCGATCCCGCGTATTCGGCCGAAGCCGCTTCCCGTCATTCCGGCGCGCTTTTGGCCGGAATCCAGCCCGGCAGTGTGGATCCCGGCCAAAAGCATGCCGGGATGACGGGTGCAGCATCCGACGACCCTGCTGAGCGGGGGCCGTCACTGGCGGTGCTGCGCCGTGCCGCCGTACACCGGGCGCTGCTCGAGGTCGGGGCGAGCCGGGTACTCGATCTGGGCTGCGGGCAGGGGGCGCTGCTGCGGGAGCTGGTGGCGGATCGGGCGTTCGCCGAGATCGTCGGGATCGATGTGTCCATGCGGGAGTTGAAGATCGCGGCGCGGCGGATGCGGCGGCTGCCGGAATGGCAGTCCAAGCGGGTCACCGTGCGGCAGGGCGCGCTCACCTACACCGATGCGTCGCTGACCGGGTACGACGCGGCCGTGCTCATGGAGGTCATCGAGCATGTGGACGCGCCGCGGCTGAAGGCGTTGGAGCAGTCGGTGTTCGGGGCGGCGGCGCCGGGCGCGGTCGTGGTGACCACGCCCAACAGCGAGTTCAACGTGCGCTACGAGACGCTCGCGGCGGGGACTTTCCGGCATTCGGATCACCGATTCGAATGGAGCCGGGCAGAATTCGCGGACTGGGCACACCGGGTCGGGGAAACGTACGGGTACGCCGTGCGATTCGAACCGGTCGGGCCCGAGGATGCGGAAGTGGGGGCGTCGACGCAGATGGCTGTGTTCACGAAGCAGGGTAAGAGCAGCGACAGCGACGAGAAAGGAGCCGCGTAATGGCCGAGCTGTCCGTTCCGGTGCTGTCGCTGGTCGTCTTGATCGGCAGCAGCGGATCCGGGAAGTCCACGTTCGCGCACAAGCACTTCCGCTCGACGGCGGTGCTGTCCTCGGATGCCTATCGCGGGCTGGTGAGCGATGACGAGTCCGACCAGTCGGTCACCAACGAGGCGTTCGAGCTGCTGCACCACGTGGCGGGCGTCCGCCTGCGGCGCGGGCTGCGGACCGTCATCGATGCCACCAATGTGCAGCCCAAGGCGCGGCAGGCGCTGGTCGAGCTGGCGCGCGCCCACGATGTGCTGCCGGTGGCGATCGTGCTGGACGTGCCCGAGGCCGAGTGCGTGCGGCGCAACGCGCTGCGCGTGGATCGCGCGGATCTGGGCCCGCACGTGGTGAACCGCCACCAGCGTGACCTGCGGCGTTCGCTGAAGTTCCTGGAGCGCGAGGGTTTCCGCAAGGTGCACGTGCTGCGCGGCGTCGAGGAGATCGACGCGGCCACGATCGTGGACGAGCGGCTGTGGAACGACAAGAGCGATCTCACCGGCCCGTTCGACGTGATCGGCGACGTGCACGGCTGCCGCAGCGAACTCGAGACGCTGCTCGGGGAACTCGGCTATGTCATCGCCCGCGACGAGGACGGTCGTGCGGTGGACGCGCGGCACCCGGAGGGCCGCACGGCCGTGTTCGTCGGCGACCTGGTCGACCGCGGCCCCGACACCCCGGGCGTCGTGCGGCTGGTCATGGGCATGGTGGCGTCCGGAAACGCCCTGTGTGTCACCGGAAACCACGAGTTCAAGCTGGTCCGCGCGCTCGACGGCCGCCGCGTCACGGTGGCGCACGGGCTGGCCGAGTCGCTGGCCCAGTTCGAGGGCGAGGACGCCGAATTCCGCAAGGCCGCACACGAATTCATGCGCGGCCTGGTCAGCCACTACGTGCTCGACGGCGGCAAGCTGGTGGTCGCGCACGCGGGGCTGAAGGAGGAATACCAGGGCCGCACCTCGGGTCGGGTGCGCGAGTTCGCCATGTACGGCGAATCCACCGGCGAGACCGACGAATACGGGCTGCCGGTGCGCTACCCGTGGGCCAACGACTACCGCGGCAAGGCGCTGGTGCTGTACGGGCACACGCCCATGACCGAACTGGTGTGGGTCAACAACACGCTGTGCCTGGACACCGGCGTGGTGTTCGGCGGCCGCCTGACCGCCCTGCGCTACCCGGAACGCGAACCGGTTTCGGTTGCGGCCGAACAGGTCTGGTTCGAGCCGGTGCGCCCGCTACAGGCCGCCGTCTTCGCCACCGGCGAGGCGGTGGTGCAGCGGGACCCGGGCGTGCTCGACCTGGACGACGTGCTGGGTCGCCGCGTAGTGGAGACCCGGCATCTCGGCCGCGTCAGCGTGCAGGAGGACGCCGCGAGCGCCGCGCTCGAGGTGATGAGCCGCTTCGCGGTGGATCCGCGCTGGCTGGTGTACCTGCCGCCGACCATGTCGCCGTGCGCGACCTCCACCCTGGACGGCTACCTCGAGCATCCGGCCCAGGCCTTCGAGTACTACCGCTCGGAGGGCGTGGAGACCGTGGTGTGCGAGGAGAAGCACATGGGTTCGCGTGCGGTCGTGGTGGTTTCGCGGTCGGCGCAGGCGGCGCGGGACCGGTTCGGTGTCGAGGACGGTTCGACCGGCGCGGTGTACACCCGCACCGGCCGCCCCTTCTTCGACGATCCGGCCGCCGCCGAGACGCTGCTGGCACGGGTGCGGGCGGCGGCCGAAACCGCCGGGCTGTTCGAGGAATTGGGCACCGACTGGCTGCTGCTCGACACCGAGCTGCTGCCGTGGTCGGCCAAGGCGCTGGGGCTGCTGCGCAACCAGTACGCGGCGGTCGGCGCGGCGGCGCGAGCCTCCCTGGCCCGGGCCTCCGAGGTGCTGGCGGCCGCGGCCGAAAGAGGTTTGGACGTAGCCGATCTCGCCGCGCGCACCACCGCGCGCCAGGATGACGCCGACGCCTTCACCACCGCCTACGGCCGCTACTGCTGGCCCACCGAAGGTCTGTCCGGCGTCCGCCTGGCGCCCTTCCAGCTGCTGGCCGCCTCCGGCGCGAACTACGCCGTCCGCGACCACAACTGGCACCTGGAACGCCTCGACCGCCTGGTCGCCGCCGACCCGGAGTTCTTCACCGCCACCGGCCGCCGCGTGGTCGACCTCGCCTCCCCCGAGGCCGAGGCCGACGCCACGGCCTGGTGGACCACCCTCACCGCAGCCGGCGGCGAGGGCATGGTGGTCAAGCCCCTGGGCTCCCTGGTCCCGGGCACCAACCGCAGCGGCCGCCCGGTCCAGCCGGGCGTGAAATGCCGTGGCCCGGAATACCTCCGGATCATCTACGGCCCGGAATACCTCCGCCCCGACCAGCTCCAGCGACTGCGCTCCCGCGGCCTCGGCGGCAAGCGCTCCATGGCGCTGCGCGAATACGCCCTGGGCTTGGAAGCCTTGGACCGCTTCGTGGCCCGCGAGCCCTTGTGGCGAGTCCACGAGGCAGTATTCGCGGTCCTGGCGCTGGAAACGGAGCCGGTCGACCCGAGGTTGTAAGGCTCGGGGCCGAACGCCCCCGTCATTCCGGCGTGCTCTTGGCCGGAATCCACACCACGGTCTCAGCCCCCGTCGCAGTGGATTCCGGCCAAAGACACGCCGGAATGACATTGCGGAGACACTCCGGAATGACGATGCGGACTCAGTCCAAGTCGGCGGCCAGGTGGTCGCGGAGGCGAGTCAGGTAGGGGCGCTGGCCTTTTCCTAGCTTCTCCTCGGCGGTGTCCAGATCGAACCAAGCGGCACGGTCGATTTCCGGGAATTCGGCCATGCGGCCGGAGCGGGGTGGCCATTCCATTTCGAAGGTGCCGGGGACGATCAGGGTCGGGTCCAGGTCGGCTTCGACCGCCCAGACGGTGACCTGTTTCTTGCTGCTGCCGCTGCCGTATTGGACCTCCCCCAGGGGAATCCAGTCGCCGTCGGGCACGGGCAGGCCGAGCTCCTCGAAGAATTCGCGGCGGGCGGCGGCTTCCGGCTGCTCCTCGGTGGGCTCGTACTCGCCCTTCGGGATGGACCAGGCCGAGGCGTCCTTCTTCGCCCACAGGGGGCCGCCCATATGCCCGAGCAACACTTCGAGGCCGGAAGTGCGGCGGAACAACAGGACTCCGGCGCTGAATCTGAGGCTCATGGGAAGCAGTCTGCCGAACCGCGCTCACGCCTCGGGAATCGGCACGCGCCACACCACCGTCGTGCCGCGACCATCCAGGCCCAGCCCGATCTCCACCACGCCGTCGAGTTCGGTGGCGCGTTCGGCGATATTGCGCAGGCCGCCGCGCCGGGGCGCGTCGCCGACGCCGATGCCGTTGTCCGCCACCGAGATCCGGAGTTCACCGCGGGCGGCGGTCACCGCCACGTCGATGCGGGTGGCGTCGGCGTGGCGAACGGTATTGGACAGTGACTCGCGCAGCACGGCGATGGCTTGGCGGGCGGTGTCGGGCGGGACCAGGGTGTCGATGGGCCCGTTCTGCCGCAGGTTCGGGGTGAAGCCCAGGTGGCGGGCGGCGGTAGTCACCAGATCGCTGATCTCACTGCGCAATCCGCCCTGCCCGCCGGAGGCCGACTGCAGCGAGAAGATGGTGCCGCGAATGTCCTGAATGGTGTCGTCGAGATCCGCGACCACGCGTTCGAGGCGATCGGCGATGTCCGGTGTGGGCTGCATGCGCAGCGCTCCCTGCAATGCCAGACCGGAGGCGTAGATCCGCTGGATGACCGAATCGTGCAGGTCGCGCGCGATGCGGTCGCGGTCCTCCATCACGGCGATCTTGGCGGAGTCCTGCTGCCGCCGCACGGTATCGCGCTGGACCTGCTCGTACATCCGGACATTGGTGATCTTCGTCGCGGCGATGACCGCCAGCGCCTCGATGATCCGTTCGTCCTCGTCGGTGAAGGCGCCCGAGCGCTTGTTGGCGAGATAGAGATCACCCAGCAGCCGTCCGCGATAGCGCACCGGCACGCCGAGGAAGCTGTGCATGAGCGGATGCCCGTCGGGCCAGCCCTCGAAGGCCGGGTGGGTCATGAGATCGTCCAGCCGCACCGGGTCCTCGCCGGAGAGCACCACGCCGAGCACGCCCCGCCCGCACGGCCAGTGCCCGATCCTGCGAATCGTCTGCTCATCCATGCCGACCGGCACGAACTGCGTGAGCCGTCGCTCGCCGCTGCCGTCGTCACCGGGTTCCAGCAATCCGAGCGCACCGTATTCGGCGTCGACCAGCCGGCAGGCCGCGGTCACCAGCTGCTTCAGCACCAGATCCACGTCCAGGTCGGAGACCACGGCGTACACGGCCTCGACCAGGTCGTGCAGCCGCTCCTCCGGGGCGGTCAGCGCCCGTAGTTCATCCGGTACGCCACCCCACGACTCCTCGGACATGACTCAGAGGCTACCCACCGGCAACCTGAGGACATTTGTCTCTGGGGTGGGGTGTCGCGACGGAGCAGTCTGATTTCAGACCATTCGGCTGATTTAGGAGTCACACAATGACGATGATCGGAACCGAACCGCGCACCGAAGCCTGGACCGGTTTCAAAGGCGGCCTGTGGCGAGACGCCATCGACGTGCGCGATTTCATTCAGCAGAACTACACGCCCTACGAGGGCGACGGCGGCTTCCTGGCCGGCCCCACCGCCCGCACCCTGGGCATCTGGGACAAGCTGAGCGCCATGTTCCCCGCCGAGCGCGAGCGCGGCATCTACGACGTGGACCAGCACACCCCCTCGACCATCACCGCCCACAAGCCGGGCTACATCGACGAGGGCAACGAGCTCATCGTCGGCCTGCAGACCGATGCCCCGCTGAAGCGCGCCATCATGCCCTACGGCGGCTACCGCATGGTGCAGTCCAGCCTCGCCGCGTACGGCGTGGAGGAGGACCCGAAGGTCGCCGAGATCTTCACCAAGTACCGCAAGACCCACAATGACGGCGTTTTCGACGCTTACACCGCCGACATTCGCGCCGCCCGCAGCGCCGGCATCGTGACCGGCCTGCCGGATGCCTACGGCCGCGGCCGCATCATCGGCGACTACCGCCGCGTCGCGCTCTACGGCGTGGACAAGCTGATCGAGGGCAAGAAGGCCGACCACCTCGCGCTCGAGGACCTGTGGGCCGATGACGAAACCATCCGTCGCCGTGAGGAAGTCAGCGAGCAGATCCGCGCGCTGAACGAGCTGAAGGAGATGGCCGCCTCCTACGGCTACGACATCTCCAAGCCCGCCAGCAATGCGCAGGAGGCCATCCAGTGGCTGTACTTCGCCTACCTGGCCGCGGTGAAGGAGCAGAACGGCGCGGCCATGTCGCTGGGCCGGACCGCCAACTTCGTGGACATCTACCTCGAGCGTGACCTGGCCGAGGGCCTGATCACCGAGGAGCGCGCCCAGGAACTGGTCGACGACTTCGTCATCAAGCTGCGCATCGTGCGCTTCCTGCGGACCCCCGAGTACGACGAGCTGTTCTCCGGCGACCCGACCTGGGTGACCGAGTCCATCGGCGGCATCGGCTCCGACGGCCGTCCGCTGGTGACCCGCACCAGCTTCCGCTACCTGCAGACCCTCTACAACCTGGGTCCCGCGCCGGAGCCGAACCTGACCGTGTTCTGGTCGCCCGCGCTTCCCGACGGCTTCAAGCGCTTCTGCGCCAAGGTGTCCATCGACACCAGCTCCATCCAGTACGAGTCGGATGAGCTGATGCGGCCGCGCTACGGCGACGACACCGCCATCGCCTGCTGCGTCTCCGCCATGGAGGTCGGCAAGCAGATGCAGTTCTTCGGCGCGCGTGTGAATCTCGCCAAGACGCTGCTGTACGCCATCAACGGCGGCCGCGACGAGAAGAAGGGCAAGATCGTCGCTCGCGGCTTCGAGCCCATCACCTCCGAGGTGCTCGACTACGCCGAGGTCGACGCGGCCATGGACAAGCTGATGGACTGGCTGGCCAAGACGTATGTGCACGCGCTCAACGTGATTCACTACATGCACGACAAGTACGCCTACGAGCGCATCGAAATGGCGTTGCACGACTTGGATATTCGCCGCACCATGGCCTGCGGTATCGCCGGTCTGGCCGTCGCCGCCGACTCGCTGTCGGCGATCAAGTACGCGAAAGTCACCCCGGTGCGCGACGAGACCGGTCTCGCGGTCGATTACGTGATCGAGGGCGACTTCCCCAAGTACGGCAACAATGACGATCGCGTCGACTCCATTGCCGCCGAACTGGTGGAGCGGTTCATGCAGAAGGTCCGCATGTACCCGACCTACCGCAATGCCGAGCACACCCAGTCGGTGCTGACCATCACCTCGAATGTGGTGTACGGCAAGAAGACCGGCAACACCCCCGACGGCCGTCGTTCGGGTGAGCCGTTCTCGCCGGGCGCCAATCCGATGAACGGCCGCGACACCCACGGCATCGTGGCCTCGGCCATGTCGGTCGCCAAGCTGCCCTACGAGCATGCGACGGACGGCATTTCGCTCACCACCACGGTGACGCCGCAGGGTCTGGGCCGCAGCGCCGACGAGCGCATCACCAACCTGGTGGGCGTGCTGGACGGCTACATCGCCACCAACGGGTTCCACATGAACGTCAACGTCCTCAACCAGGACACGCTGTTGGACGCCATGGAGCACCCGGAGAACTACCCGCAGTTGACGATTCGTGTCTCGGGTTACGCGGTGAACTTCGTTCGCCTGACCCGTGAGCAGCAGCTCGACGTCATCAACCGCACCTTCCACGCGAGCCTGTAAAGGCTCACCGGCCGACACCGAGAAAGGTTGAAAGCAATGTCCACAGCGCTTCTGCCCCAGCCGAATATCGGTGTCGGCGCACCGGTCACCGGATCCGTCCACTCGTGGGACATCTCCACCGGAGTGGACGGGCCGGGCACCCGGTTCGTCACCTTCCTCAGCGGCTGCCCGCTCCGCTGTCTCTACTGCCAGAACCCCGATACGTGGTTGCGCAGCAACGGAACCCACATGAGTGTCGACGACGTGCTCATGGAGGCGGCCAAGTACGTGCCGTTCATCAAGGCTTCCGGCGGCGGCGCAACCATCAGCGGCGGGGAACCTTTGCAGCAACCCCAGTTTGCGACCTCTCTGCTGCAGGGGTTCCAAGGTCTCGGGCTGTCCACCGCCCTCGATACGTCCGGATACCTGGGGCGCCTTGCTTCCGATGAGCTCTTGGCGGCCACGGACCTGGTGCTGCTGGACATCAAGGCCGGACAGCCCGAGACCTACCGCCGTCTCACCGCCCGCGAACTCCAGCCGACCCTCGACTTCGCGCAGAAGCTCGCCAAGCGGGGCAAACGGGTGTGGCTGCGCTACGTGCTGGTTCCCGGCCTCACCGACGCGATCGAGGAGATCGGCGCGGTCGCCGGATTCGCCGGCGGCCTGGGCAATATCGAGCGGGTGGATGTGCTGCCGTTCCACACGCTGGGCCAGTCCAAGTGGGAGGCCCTCAACCGTCGTTTCGTGCTCGCCGACACCCCGACACCGAGCGCGGAGCAGGTCGAAGAGGCACGCAATGTCTTCCGGGACGCGGGCCTGACGGCCTACTAAAAGACCTTGTCGGGGACAAGGAACAGGGGAATGACGCGGCGGGTGGCGGAGGTTTCGGACCGCCACCCGCCGCGCCCCGTTACCCGGTTCTGCTCCGACCACCTGCGAGGATGATCACCGTGGACAACTCAGACAAGAAGATCCGAGTCTTCCTCCTGGACGACCACGAGATCGTGCGCCGCGGCCTGCAGGACCTGCTGGAAGCCGAGGGCGACATCGAGGTCGCCGGTGAGGCGGGCTCCGCCGCCGAGGCCCTGCGCCGCGTCCCCGCCGTCCGCCCCGACGTGGCCGTCCTCGACGTCCGTCTCGAAGACGGCGACGGCGTCAGCGTCTGCCGCGACCTCATGTCCGAGATGCCCGACCTCAACGTCCTCATGCTGACGTCCTTCTCCGACGACGAGGCCCTCCTCGGCGCGGTCCTCGCGGGCGCGAAAGGCTATGTCCTCAAGCAACTCCGGGGCCCCCAGCTCATCAACGCCATCCGCCGCGTAGCCGCCGGCGAAACCCTCATCGACCCCCACACCGCCGCCGAGGTCACCGAACGCCTCCAACAGCGCGCCCCCGCGAATCCCTTGGCCGACGTAGACCTCACCGAACGCGAAAAGCAGATCCTCACCCACATCGGCCAGGGCCTCTCCAACAAGGAAATCGCCGGCAAGATCTACCTCTCGGAAAAAACAGTCCGCAACTACGTCTCGGCCCTCCTCTCCAAACTGGGCCTGGCCCGCCGCTCCCAGGCAGCCATCCTCGCCGAACACCTCCGCCACGAACACGGCGACAACTGGGCCGACGGCGTCCGCTAGTCGATCGCGTCGAGCCGCTTGCGGAACCAATGCTCCGCATACCGAGAGTCGTTGTGCGGCTCCGTCTCCACATAACCCAACCGCTTGTAGAGATTGCGTGCCTCGACCAGATCACTGCGGGTATCGAGCACCATCCGCGTGGCCCCCAACTCCCGGGCAGCCTCCTCGGCCGCCGCCACCAGCAAGGCGGCACCGCCCTTCCCACGCACCCGCCGGTGCAAGAACACCCGAGTGAGCTCGGCCGTACCCCAATCCAACAACCGCACCCCCGCACTCCCCACCGGTTCGCCGTCGTACCAGGCAACCAACAACCGCCCACCCGGCGGCGCAAGCTCGCTCCCAGTGGTCGCCGCAATCCCCCGCTCGAGCTCCTCCGGCTCCGTACCCACCCCGCCCCGAGCCAGATACCACCGATCGCTCACCTCGGTGTAATACGCCCGCCACAGCGCACGAGCAACCGCCGAGTCGAACGCCTCCACCGCAACCATCCACACCACCCGCCCATTGTGCGTCCCGCCCGCACTACGGTGTCAGTGCTAGCCCAGGATCGAGAGCCAACCCAACGCAAGCGTGAAGGTTCCCATGACAGGCATCATCATCCTCATAGCCGCCCTCGCCATAGCCCTGTTCATCTGCTGGCTCATCCTCCGCTCCGTCCGAGCGGGCTCCGTCCGCATCGACGTGGAAACCCGAGACCCGGCGCCAGCCAACCAAGACCCGGAGAACCCTCAGCGGTAACCGGCGGAGTGACCCTCGACTTTTGCCAGCCGCTCAGTCCAGGTACGTGAGCAACAGGTCAGTGAGTTCGTCGGGGTGGCTCAGGGCGGCGCAGTGGCAGCCGGGGATTTCGTCGGGGCTGATTCCGAGGCGGGCTTGGGCCAGGCGGCGGAGGAAGGGGGCGGGGAAGAATTTGTCGTCTTGGCAGAGGATGTAGCGGGTGGGGATTGGGGGCCAAGTGGCATAGGGCCAGGGGGTTTTCGCGACTGTCGGGGATTCTCGGCGGTCTGCGGCTCGGCGGAGGGCTTCTTCCGCCAGGGGGCGGGGGACGCCGTTGTAGAAGCTGATGAAGGGGTCGTCGTTGCCGGTTTGGCCGTCGTCGAGGGCGGCCTGTTCCTTGACCGCTTCCGCGTAACCGGAGTTCGACCACCAGTCGTTCGGGGATTCGCCGGGGGCGGGGATCATTCCGGCGAGGAGGACGAGCAGGCGGGTGGGGAGGCGGGTGGCGGCTGCGGTCGCGGTGTAGGCGCCGTAGGAGTGGCCGACTATGACGAGGTCGGAGCGGTCGGCGGCGGCGTCGGTCAGGACGGAGACGTAGTCGTCGAGGGTGGCGTCGTCGTTGCCGGAGGGTAGGTCGGGCGCGATGGTTTCGTGGCCGCGGGCGCGCAGGCGTTCCTCGACGAGGTGCCAGTACCAGCCGATGTCGCCGCCGCCGTGAACGAGCAGGAAGGTCGCCATGGGATCGAGCGTGCCTCATCGGACCCAGAATTGGGCCGAGTCGGAGAGATTCCACCAGGAGACGTAGTGGGGGTCTTCGGATTCCAGGCGCCAGGACGATTCGAGGATGTCGAAGAAGGTGGCGTCGGCGGTTTTTCCGGCTCGGGGCTCACCGAGGTAGAGGAGCCGGGTGCCGCCCGCGTCGGCGAATTCGGTGAGGGTGGCCGAGGCCATGTGGTCGCCCCAGCCGGGCGGCCAGCAGAGCAGCAGGGTGTGGGCGCGGTGTCCGGCGTTGGCGGCGGCGTGAGTCGTGTTGGGGCTCACCGGATGCCAGAGGGTGCGCTGGCCGCGGTAGGTGGGGAAGGAACGGTTCGGGGTGATGCCGGGCGGCTCGGAGTCGTAGGCGTGGACGGTCAGGCCGGCGCGGGTCAGCTGGGCGGCCCAATAGCCGCGGCCCGCACCGATTTCGGTGATGGGCCGGCGGGCACAGGCTTCCGCGATCCAGGCGAGGGTGCCGGGCGTGGGGATCGCGTAGGCGTAGGCGGACTGCAGGATCGTCTGTGCGAAGGCGAGTCTCGCGCTGCCCGCGACGCGACCGCCGTTGACGACGCGGTGGCGGGCGAATTCGGAGACCGACGGGCCGACGATGTCCCAGTACGGATTGTCCGCTTCACCGCCGGTCAGGTAGTGGACGAGCCGCAGGTCGAAGGCTGCGTCGGCACGCTCGTCGCCGGTGCCGGGTAGCCGCGAGGCGGTGTCGAGATACTCGGCCACCCTGGGGAATTCGGCGCGCAGGCGCGCCTCGTCGCCGAGCAGGGCGGACAGTTCGGTCCGGCGTTGCGGAGTGAGCACCAGGTCCGTCACCCGAACGATTCTGGGGCCACCGCGCCGAATTCCGGCGCGTGTCGGTCGAATTCGGCGTCTAGGCGCGTAAACCGTTGATCAGTGCCATGACGACGGGTTCGGTCCGGGTCCGGGCGATCTCGGGGTCGTCGGCATTGGCGATGAACATGGCGGCCTCGCCCAGCATGGACAGGATCATCAGCGACAGCGGCCGGATGTCGAGGTCGTCGCGCAGCACCCCGGCCTGGATGCCCGCCTGGAGACCCGCGACGACCAGACCCAGGCCGTACTTCTCGTCGACCGCCCGCCACTCCTCCCAGCCGAGCACCGACGGCGCGTCGATCAGCGTGATGCGCACCCGTTCGGTGTCCACGCACGACAGCAGGAAGTTGTGCAGACCGGCCTCGAGCATGGCCATGGGGTCGGCCGGCGGCGCCTGCGCCATGGTCTCCCCGACCTGCTGCAGGGTCTCCTGCTGCACCTGCTCGTAGACCGCCCGGAACAGGTCCTTCTTGTCCTTGAACTGGTGATACATCGCGCCGCGGGAGCTGCCCGCCCGCTCCACGATCTCGGGGGTGCCGACGGCCGCGTAACCGCGCTCGGCGAAGAGTTCGCGCGCGGCGGCGATCAGGCTCGCGCGGGTCGACTCGGATCGTTCGGCTTGCTTGGCCATCGGCGCCTTTCTGGTCTCGGTGGGTGGATCGTAACGCCGGACTATTGAAAACAGGCAGCCTGTTTGTTAGTTTGAAATCCTCTTCACCGTCTCGGCTCCAAGGGGAGTGATTCAGATGACGAACGCAAGCACCCTCGAATCCCGCGCCAGCTGGCGCGATCCCGCGCTCGGTACCCGGCGCGAACTGTCGCTGCCACAGGGCAAACTCACCGTATTCGACAGCGGCAGTGGCGATCCCATCGTTTTCGTGCACGGACTGCTGGTCAACGCCAACCTGTGGCGCAAGGTGATCCCCGGACTGTCCGGCGAATACCGCTGTGTCGCAATCGATCTGCCCTTCGGCTCACATGCCCTCGCCATGCCCGATGCCGACCTCACCCCGCCCGGACTGGCCCAGCTGGTCATCGGCGCCATCGAGGAGCTCGGCCTCGGCCCGGTCACGTTGGTGGGCAACGACTCCGGCGGCGCGGTCAGCCAACTGGTCGTCGCCGCCCGCCCGGACCTCGTCTCCCGCCTGGTCCTGACCTCCTGCGATGCCTACGAGAACTTCCCGCCGCCGTTCTTCAACTACGTCGGCCTGGCCGCGCGCACCCCCGGCGCGCTCACCTCGCTGGCCCTTAGCATGCGCATCCGCGCGGTACGCCGCCTGCCCATCGCGTACGGCTGGCTCGCGCGCGGCGCGTTCGAGCCCGCGGTCGGCGACTCCTACGCACTTCCGGTGAGTATCAAGGCAATTCGCGAGGACGCCCGCCGGGTGATCGTCGGCATCGACAACAAGTACACCCTCGCCGCCGCCAAGACCTACGGCGATTTCAAGCAGCCGGTCCTGCTGGCCTGGTCGGCCGGAGACCGCTTCTTCCCGGACCGCTACGCCGAACGCCTGGCCGCCGAATTCCCCGACGCCCGCATCGAATGGATCCGCGACTCGCGCACCTTCTCCCCCGAGGATCAGCCCGCTCAGCTGACGGCCGCGATCACCTCCTTCCTGAAGGAGACCCGCGCCGAGAACCCGCGATGACCGTGCGCGACCTGCCCGACCTCGCCGACGTCGAACACCGTTTCCTCGACGTCGGCGGGTTGCGCACCCATGTGGCGCTGGCGGGCAGCGGCGAACCGCTGGTGCTGCTGCACGGCTGGCCGCAGCACTGGTGGCAGTGGCGGCATCTGATCGGCCCACTGGCGCAACGCTTCCGGGTCATCTGCCCGGATCTGCGCGGGCTCGGCTGGACCGACGCGCCACCGGACGGCTACCGGCCTTCGGTCATGGCCGACGACATCGCGGGTCTGCTCGACGCATTGGCGATCAACCGGTTTCGCGCCATCGGCCACGACTGGGGTGGATTGGCGGGATATCTACTGGCCCTGCGTTTTCCGGATCGAATGCGGCAGTACATCGCGCTCAATACGGCGAGCCCGTTCCTACGGCCGACACCGAAGGTCGTGGCGGGCAGTGCTCGCCTGTGGCATATCGCGGCCAATGCCGCACCCGTGGCGGGTCCGCTGCTCGCAGCGCGGGCGATTCCGGATTGGGCTCTGCGCCACTGGATTCACCGATCGGCGGCGCTGACATCCGAGGATCGAGAGATCTTCCTCGCCCAATTCGACGAACCGGACCGAGTCGGCGCAACCGTTCGCTACTACCGCAACCTCGTCACCCACGAGATACCGCTCCTACTGGCGGGACAGTACCGCTGGTCTCGGCTCACGGTGCCAACGCTGGTTCTCACAGGCAATCGGGATCCGATCGTCGCGGTCGAATCCACCCGCGAATTCGGCAGTCTGGCAACCGATGTCAGCGTCGAGGTGCTCGAGGATGTCGGACACTTTCCCGCGACCGAACAGCCGGAGCTCGTCGCCGCGCGGGCGCTGGAGTTTTTCGGCGCTCAGAAATCTCCGCCGTCGAATCCGTCGAAACCGCCGAAGTCTCCGTAATCGCCGAAGTCCTGGCCGCCGAGATCGGCGCCGGGGTCGATGCCACCTTGGTCGTAACCGCCCTGGTCATAGCCGGGGTCATAGCCGCCCTGGTCGTAGCCCGCGCCGTTGTCGGCGGCGTCGAAGCCCGCCTGATAGCCGTCGCCGTAACCGTTTTCGAAGGCGGCGGTGTCGTAGCCGACGCCGGACATCCCGCTGAAGAGGGCGTTGAACAGCACCGCGGAGCCGACGCCCCAGGCACCGGCGACCAGGGCGGTCTTCCACCAGGGCTCGGAGTACCAACCGGCCGGAACCGGTCGGCCCGCGACCCGGCCGCCCGGATAGTAGTTCGGGGTGGCCGGGGACGGCGTGGGCGAGGCCTCGACGCGGCGGCCGTCGAATTCGATGGCGCGATCCTCGGTGACCCGACCGGCACTGCGCTGCCCGTCGAGTTCGGGCACGGCCGGACCGGGATCCATCCCCATGGCGGCCCGTGCGGCGCGTACGTAGTAGAGCCCTTCCAGCGCGGTCTCTTTCGCGAGCCGCGCCTGGGCGGGCGTGGTGGCCTGCTCGATCTGCGAGCCCGCGGCATTGAACCGCTCCCCCGCATCCGCCAGCGCCTGCTTGGACGCCGGATCGGTGCCGCCGAGGTTGTACACCTGCCCGCCGAGCCGCTCGATCACCCGGCGCGCATCGGCCTTGGCATCCTCGAGCTGGGTGTTCGACCGGGAACGTTGGGCGCGGTTGACCGCGACGACACCCAGCAGCACAACCACCATGACGATGAGCAGAACCACGACCGTAGCCATGCGCCCAGCCTACGCAGCGAAATTCGCTGAACAGTTGCTACTCGCTGTGAGCGAACGGACTATCCGGTCACAACGCGCAGCGGGGTTATCCAGCCACAGCGGCGAATCGACCGTCGCGGCGGGCTGGATCAACCTCCTCTTCGTCCAGCTCCGACACGGCGAACTGTCGCTTGCCCGCGGTCTTGGCCGAATACATGGCCCGGTCGGCACTGCGCAGCAGATCCGAGAAGTCGCAGTCCCGTCCGGGCGGGCAGAAGGCCGTGCCGACACTCGCCGACGCCGGCACCGGCCCGGCGGCCGTGGGCACCGGCTCGCACAGCGCGGCCAGCACCCGCATGGCCAGCTCACCGAGGGTATTGCGACGCGCAGGCAGCGCGACCACGAACTCGTCGCCGCCGTAGCGCGCGATCACGGTCTCGGCCGGGCAGGTCGCGCGCAGCCGCTGGGCAATGGTGACCAGCACCTCATCGCCGACCGTATGCCCGTAGCCGTCATTGATGGCCTTGAAGTCGTCGAGGTCGATGAGCAGCAGCCCCACGCCTCGCGCCGGATCGGTGGACATCACTCGCACACGTTCCTGCAGCAGCGAGCGGTTGGCCAGATCGGTCAGCGCGTCATGGGTGGCCTCGTGCCGCAGCCGCGTCTGCAGGGCCGCGATCTCCTGCACCCGCACCGACACCGCCTCCGACAGGCTGCGCTCCTGCTGCGCCAGCGCCCGCGTCTGCAGCGCCTCGGCATAGGCGTCGATGGCCTGGCTGGCGATGAACGACCAACGGGTGGCGATCAGCGACCCGCGCATGCCCGGCGAGAGCCCGAGCAGCGCGCGGCTGGCCGGGGCGAGCATGCGGGTGCGGTCGAATGGTGATTCGGCCAGACTGCGGCCGATGCGGCGGGCGGCCTGCACCGGAAACGGTTCGGACCCGGCCAATTCGAGCAATTCGTCGATGACCCGGCCGAAGATGCGCTCGAGTTCATCGGAGGGAACCGTGGGCGAGTGCCCCAGCGCGGCGCTGCCGCCGCCCGGGTGCACGGCGCGCACCCATTCCCTGATGGTGACCGCCACGATGGCGGAGGTTCGGGTGTCGAGACGGATGGGCATCGGCGCTCACCCTGCGTACGCGATGACAGGACCGGCGGCCGCGCCGGTCACGCCCTTCGGATCGAACTCACTACTACGCGGTCGGATACACCAGTGGTGCATGCTCACCGCCCCCTTTCCGATACCCCCGTCCGGACAAAAAGGATCCTAGCAAGCCACCCGACATCGAAAACCCCTGATTCAGAACAGGTTCCCGCTGTCTCGCGAATGGCGATCGCAAGGCTCATCGCTACCGTTGCGCCGGTGTTACACCCGATTTCGGCATGTTTGCCGCGACGCGCCGACGGCGCGGCCCGACCGGCGGTGACATGCGAGTACCCGACCTGATTGGCATTCCGGGAGTGAGGTTCGGTACAGTGCTCAACGCACACGGCATCCACGGATGCGGTGCCTGCGGGTGTAGTTCAATGGTAGAACCTCAGCCTTCCAAGCTGATGGTGCGGGTTCGATTCCCGTCACCCGCTCTTTCCCGCCCCGCGCTGCACGGGTGCGCCGCGGGGAGCGTTCACCGAACGCGTAACGGGGTGTAGCGCAGCTTGGTAGCGCATCCGCTTTGGGAGCGGAGGGTCGCAGGTTCAAATCCTGTCACCCCGACCATCTTTCGACTCTTTCATTCCTGGTCAGAGCCTTATCGCCTTCTGCGGCAATGAGACTGGACTGTCCGTTGTTGACCGAATCTGCCCACTTTTGCCCAAGGCTTGTTGCACGTAGATTGCACGGCAGTTTTCAGCCGTGGGCGGTGGCCGTGACGTACACGAGTACACCGGTCACCACGACAAGGACGATCGTCGAGACGGCCAAAGCCCAAGTAGCGCTGGCAAGGCGTCTGGACTGTTCCCACTCGACCTTCATCCGGTACTCCAAGATCCAGATCTCATGGATCTTGAAGCGGGCGAACCCAACCTTGTCGGCCGCTTCAACAGACTGCGAAAGATCCTTCTGGATCCTTCTCGCCTCATCCTCGGTCAATGGGGGAATACCACCGGGGCCATTCATAGCGAATTTGCATGACATACCGGAAGATCGCCAGGGGGTGTTGGCCGTTAGCGGAGCGGCGAGACCTTGTCAGACCCCCCACTTATTATCGAAAGTTTGTTCGACTCGAGCTAGTCTCATGATCATGCCGGAGTTGTCTCGTCTGGAATGGGCACGCATGAATCTCGATCAGGTGCGTAGCCAGCTGCTCACTGCGGCCACCGGTGGCCGGTTTCTCACGCCCGAGCAGCTGGAGCGTGCAGCAGGGAAGATCGAAGAGGGGTTGCGTATCTACGAGGAGGAGACCGGTCCCCCGCCGGTGGAATCCCAGACCGACGGCGCGCGCCCGATCTGCTCGGAACCTCGCCGGTACAGGAGTCGCTGAGGTCGGCGTGGCCATCGGCGGGATGCCGGACCCCAATCGGGCCGGAGCATGATGACCAACATCCGCATCTGGTGGACCCGCCACCGATCGCATGGGTTGCCGGGATCCCCGCTAGTGCGTCGGAGTCGCTGGAGCCGTATGTCATCCATGTTCGGATAGACGCCGCACCGACCGGATCGGTTCCCGTGATTGCGCGAACCATCCGACCAGATAGCGACCACCTGGTCTGTCTCAAGTGTCCCCAAAAAGGGGCAGTTCGATATCTGAGCTTTGCTCATTCACGACGGCTGCTCTCGTTAGGCTTCGTCACGCCGATCACGGAATGCGTTGCGAGCATGGTGATTTCCCTCCAACGCAGGACTTGGTCCGGAGATCGGAGCGGTCCCGCTTGCTATGAACAGGCGGGACCGCGAACCCTAACCAACGCTCGCTGTGAAGAGAGGATGTTCGGGCCCGATGAGCCTAACGCCGATAACCGATCTGGAGGACCCCAAGCCCTCAGAGCCCAAAGGATCTAGCACCAACCCGCTGATCGCGCTGTCGCTGGCGGTCAGCTTGGCTACCTGCGCAGGGCTACTGGCGGGGTGGCCAGCTGCGGTGACTGTTCTGGTCGCCGTTCTGAGTCTGTTCACTCGCGCTCGTAGCGGACCGCAGTAACTACAGGACCGAGGGCATCCGGGGACTGTTCTTCTCCCGGCTTCCTCATACTGGCCGCCCTCAGCGGAGGGAGGGGGTGTCAAGGGTGCCGAAGGCATCGCGTAGCGACGCGACGAAGGAGCGCCCTTGACTCGCCCGAGTGGAGCGAGACAATCGGCCGCTGAGGAAGCAGGGGAACCACCACGAGGAGGCTCACGCCCGCTATCTATCTAAGTAATAGGCGAATTCGGCAGTTGTTCACTGAGTGTGGGTGCGGTGACCGGACCTGGTGGGGGCAGGCCCGGTCGCCGCGTTTGGATTAGAACGGCGGTTCGTTGTTGTCGGCGTCGTTGGCGGTGGTGCGGCCGAGGCGGGTGATCTGGGCCTTCTGGCCTTTCAGATCGACGGCTACCGTGTCGGCGGTGAGGTCCAGTCCCGCACGGGGTTTGGAGTCCTGGCCGAGGTAGGCGTCGGCGATCAGGCGGTGACCGGTGACCGTGACCCGGGAGCCTTTGCTCAGGCTGTCGGCGACGGTTTCGGCCAGTGGGCCCCAGCAGTTGACGCGGATGATGGTCTTGTTGACGTCGACCCATTCGTTGCGGTCGCGGTCGAACATTCGGTCGTTGGCGATGACCACGAAGTTGGTGACGAGCTTGCCGGTCTTGGTCGGCTGGCATTTGGGTTCGTCGGCGAGGTGACCGGTGATGGTGATGGACACGTTGCTGGTCATGGTGGCGATCTCCTGGGTCGGAGTCCGGGGAGCCGGGCTCTCGGTGGCTGGTGAGACGGAGGGCGGCGTGCCTGGGACTGTGCGGTCCTGTCAAGACTCGGCGCGGGTGCAGCTCACAAAAAGGCTTGGGCGCCAGCTCAATTGGGAGGTGTACCCGTGATGACCATCGGCTTGGTCTTGGCGGGATCGTGCGGGCTCGGGCATGGTGTTCTTCGACTCGGCGGACATCGAGAGTCTGGATTCACGGGCATCGCCCCAGGAGAACGCTGCCGTGACCGGCAATGGGTGTAGCGCCAGCGTCGGCCACCTCGCCGGCGAACCCGGATGACGGGCGGGCGAGGGCGGTGGGCTGGGCATCGGCTTCGCGGTCATCGTCGGCGACCGGATGTGCGGGCGTGGCCGCGGCGGAGGGGGCGGTGGCGACGAGACCGGCATCGGTGGCGGCGGCTGGGGACCACTGGCCGGAATCGCCGGTGGCCGGCTGGGCGAAGGCTGCTGGGTTGCGGTGGCCGGTCGCCGCCTGGTCGTTGACGATTGCCTCGGGTAGGACTCCGAATCCTGTGTGGGACTGGATCTCGCGGTCGATGCGGGAGTCGTTGAGTTGGGAGGTCAGACGGTGCAGGTCATGCGATTCGGTTGGGCCGCTGCTGGCGACGTCGGCGGCGGCGGGCCGGTGTGCTGATCCGGGCGTGGTGATCGGGCATGACCCTGCCGGGTCTGGGCATCGTGTCCGCGGTCGGTGAGCGGCTGACGGGTTCGCCTATTACTTCGATCATCGCGGTGTGCGGGCGGGCGCCGCAAACGCGCCGACGCACCCCGGGCGCGGAGCCTGCGGAGCGGACGGGGGCGTGCGGCGTAGCGCGGGTGCGGCGCGCGCCAGCGCGCCGCCTTGATCCTGTATGGCGAAATTCGGCAGTTGATTAGCGGTTTCATCCGTACGGCCACTGCAAGATGACTTCAGGGCTAACCTTCTAATTATGCGTGGGACTTGGCTACGGGCAGCGCTTGCGGGCGCTGCCGGAGCTGTAGCGGGAGCCGTATGGGCGAATATGCACAATCGGGCTGTGCGCAATAAGCTACCCACTCGCACATCGTCAACACTCTCAGAACCGCACGTATCCACAACGCACCCCACACGGGAACAAACTTCACTAACTTCGACAGAATATCCAAATAACGTACAGATGGAGACAACGTCTGCGTCGAATAGCAAGCCCCCCAAAGAGGGAGGGAAGATCTGGCCGACGATACTCACCGTAGTCGTAGCGCCAGCTCTCGTATTCACAGCTGTCACTCTGTCTGCATTTTGGATGAGTGCTCGAATATTACCTGCCGACGAGAATTTTTCGAATACGTCGGCGGGCTTCAATATTTGGGTACCAGTTGATACTCCTAACGGATTGCTCGAATTTGAATCGGTGGAGTACTTTGAATCGCACTCCGACGGGGTCGTGCATCTTTCCGTCGACGTGAACTACGGTTCCCGCAAAGGCGCTACATCAAATCCCGCAGCCCCACCCGCGGAAATAGGAATACAGCTACCTGTCATGGGGGCCTCCGTTGTTCGGTGCGACGATGGTGCCGTTTGTCAAATAACCACAAAGGACGGATACTGGCCACCAAACACTCTCTTGATCGCTAACAAGGATTCTGCGGGCGATCCCCTTACGCACGTGGATATTGATTTAGGTGGCGTCGAGGGGCTTGGATTCACTGTAACCAACTCCCGGGTGCAAGTTAGACTTCCGACTGCATATCCAGACGTACCCGAGGCGCGAATTCCACCCGCTCCGAAATCACCGGCCGTTGACGATGTTGGCGTGGTTTATAAAATTCCAGATGCCAACAAGTTCACCTGGGGTAGCCCGACTCCAAGAATCAGTGCACTATGGGATAGCAAAAACAGTTCTGTCGACGCTCTTGCGTATTGGGAATATTGGCACGAGAATGCGCCAGCCCCTTTCATCGGGATCCGTGACGACGTTTTGGACAAGCAGTCACGTGCTACATTCAATGCTGGGGTATGGCTTGGAATAGCGGGTGCCAGTTTGGTAGCAGCACTGCAGGCAGTTCTCGCCGGAATTACTCTGAGAAGAAGCTGATCACAGTTTTGCCCGCAATGGGTCGCCGAACCCAATTGCTGAGTGGAGAGTAACGGAGTCAGACCCCCGCCTTCAGACAGGGTCTGAGCCATCCCAGCTGCCTGAAGATGGCATCAATCTCATTAGACATCATATCTAGCGGGCTTCCCCGAAATTGAGTGCACGCGAGGGAATTATTCCGATTATCCATACGCTACTTACCTCTCATGGAAGACAACAATTCCGGCATTTCCTTCGTCGCCGAAACACGTTCCTTGTAGTGTGGGTCTACTGCAGCCAAAAGAACTACAGCAGCCCATACGCTAGGCTGGCAGCATCGTTCGGACTGCGATCGATCGTTCTGAATCTCAGCTGCGCGATGTGGTTCAGCGTATCTCGGGATTGGTATAGGCCCGAGGTTGGTCACACATCGAGTAGGCGGCGGGTGAACCCAGCTTCAACTAGGCGTGCGTATGCGGCTCGAACATCGGAGGGCACGTCTTGTTCTATGGCCCATCCCTTTTCTGGGTAGACCCAGATTCGTTGGGTATCACCCACAAGCATGTTGATGACGCGATCGACGTCGCCGATGCTCGCTACATAATCATCTAGCGCAAGCGGGAGTGATCCGCAGACTACGTCCACTTCGGGCCACCGCTTCCGGCAGATCGCGTAGCTACGACGCTGCTGGTAGGGCCTGGAAATGAGCATTACCGACTTGATCGAGTCCACATAGCCACGCTCGCTGAGCAGAGCACGGGTGAGGTCGATGTTGTCGCCGGTATTGGTCGCCTCAGGCTCGATCAGGATGGCCTCCGCCGGCACTCCCAGCTCGATGGCGCGCTCCTGGAAGTGCACGGCTTCTCCTCGCGGGAACCGATCCACGGTTGTCGGGGCATTGGCGCCCGTGAACACGATCAATGGAAAGGTTCCCGCACGATAGAGATCCGCGGCATACGTGGCGACGCCGATATCGTGGCCTCCGAGTCCGATTCCGACATCGACGGGCCGTGGCTCGTGGTGCATCTGGTTGTACTCCCAGAGGCGCTCGACATCCGAGCGATATTCCATGGGCAAGATCGCGATAGGCATCGGCTGCTCCTCTACTCGGGCAGTTTGAAGTCGTACGTCCACGAGAAGCGGGATGCCGCATGAACACCGCGCGCAAACTCAATCAGGACATCATTCGAGGTGTACGTACGGCGCGTGAGGATCATGACAGGCTCGCCAGCAGGCAGTTCTAGGCTTTCTGACTCGTCGGGAGTGGGCATCCGCGCGAAGATCGTTTCCGACATGTGGTCGGGTTCATAGCCCTGCAACGTCAGTACTTCAAAGCCGCCGCCCCGGCCAGCAGGGCCTGGCGTTGGGTCCACCAGCGGCGTGCCTTCGACGATCTTCGGAAGGTAGTAGCTGGTGAGTGTGTGCGTTGGCCGCCCCGCGTCTCGCACGGTGCGCGCTCGCTCATACACCGGTGAATTCGGCTCCAGTCCATAAGCTTCTGCTACCTCTGGGTCGGCCTCGACGAGGGCAACCGTCTGCGTTTGGTCGGTTCGCTGCCACGGTCGGCCGGATGCCTCACGGTCGGCAATGAACGCGACCGTGTCGCCGTACTTCCACTTCTTCTTCGAGTACCGCTCGGTGCCCATTCGGCGCATGGGTGGCCGCTCGCGGACGACGGTTCCGCGCCGACGGATTGGGGTTACCAACCCCTCAGCTTCTAGCAGGTTCACCGCCTGGCGGACGGTCTTGATGTTCACGTCGTAACGGCTGGCTAACTCCTCCTGCTTGGGAAGCGTTGCCCCAGGGAGGTATTCGCCTCGGTTGATGGCTTCGCGCAGGTGGCCCGCCACTTCTCGGTATCCGCTCATGTCGCTCGGGTGCTCTCTCGTTGCCGTTCTGCGGTGTGGTCCGCATTAAGAGTAGCCATATTCCGGCAATTGAGGAATACGGCCACTTAGAACCAGCTCTATTGCTTGCTGTAGCTGCCAATGCTCCAATAGAGCTACCCCTATTAAGGGTCTCAAACAGGGGTTCGATAGCTCAGCTAAGGCAAGGAGTTGGAGCAATGGCTCTCAAGGATGCGTGGTTGAAGCCGGTCTACGAGGACGTGTTCCCGGAGGGAACGATGCTGATCGGCGGTATCGAGCCGATCACCGAGTACAACGCGGATCGCAGCAAGCCGAAGAAGCAGAAGGTCGATTTGGACGACTTCGGCAATGGCACGGGCAAGCGGTTGTGGAAGGGCACGGTGGCCGACCCGACCGGGTCCGGTGCGAAGGGCAAGACCCTGGACGTCGTGTTCGTCTCGGACGTGCAGCCGGTTCCCTCGGTGCCGTCGGTCATGCCGGGTTACACCCCGGTCGTGTTGGAGGGCTTGCAGGTCAAGCCCCGCATCGTCGGTGATGGCCAGTTCAAGTCGATCGGCTGGAGCTTGCGGGCGACCGGCATCGTCGGCGACAACTCCGGCGCGAATCAGCCGCCCGCGGATGTCCCCGCGTCGCGTCCGGCTCGTAACGGCCGCTCCGCCAACGAGTCCGAGGCGGTGGCGTGATGTCGGTACAGATGACCACTTACGTGGTGACCACCGGAGTCCGCTCGGTGGAATTCGCGCCGCAGAGCCTGGACCAGGGCGGTGTGTGCCCGCCGCAGATCCGGGTTCGGTTCGCCGGCTACGTCGCGGGCTTGGATCTCGACATCGACGACGCCCGCGAACTGTTCTACAGCCTCGGTGTAGCGCTGGTGGAACACGATGTGGCGCTGAAGGACTCGCCCTTCGTGATGCGGGTGGTGGCGTGATGGGCATCAAGCACGAGCAGTCGTACGTGACTGTCGGAATATTCGGCAAGGCGTCGGCGGAGTACTGGGTCTGCGAGTCCGATGGCGAACAGGTCGTGATCGTTCACGTCGGCGAGCATGTCTCGGTCTTCATGCCGTTCGCTCAGGCCGTGGCTTTGCGCGCCGATCTCGATGCGGCGCTGGACAAGTTCACCGCGGTAACGGATCCGGAACCTGAGTCCGGGGCGGTGGCCTGATGGACCTCTACAGCGTTTCCCTGTGGGTCGTACTCCTGATCTCGTTGATTCTGTTGCTGGTCGTGCTGGGTATCGGGCTGGGCAAGTTCTTCGCGCTCGCTGAGCGGGTGGACTACCTGTGGGCCTGGATCGGCGAGGTCCGCTACGAGTTGATCGCGCAGGAGCACGCCGAGGAAATCCAGGGGATGCGTGAGCGCATGGACCACCTGCAGCACATGCTTCGCAAGCTTCACGAACACGGCCCGTCCGTGACCGGTGCGGCATCCGACAAGTCGGGCGAGGTGTCGCCATGGGCCTGATGCGCATGATCTACCAGGCCGCACTGGGGCTGGGAGCGATTTGCTTCTTCCCTGTGGCGCTGCTGTTGGCCTTCGGTCCCCGCGAATCCGTTCCGGCGGTCCCGGACCCGGTTCCGGGTGCCTGTGCGCCGTTCTGCGTCACCGCGACCGCGGTAGGTGACCCGCAATGAGCATTCCCTTTCGGCTCGACTTCGACGGGATGGCGGGGGGTGCGTGATGGACATCGCCGTGGGGTCCCGTGCCATGGTCGCGGCCCGCCTGTTCGCGGTCACCACCACGGTGGCCGTGGGTGTGGCCGCCTTCTGGCTCTCCTTCGCCACCCTGCGGGATCTGGCGATACTGGCCCACATTCCGGCCTCGGATGCGTGGCTGTTCCCGATGATCGTGGACGGCACCATCGTCGAGGCCACCGTGGGCGCGCTGGTACTGACCAATTCCCCGGAACGGCAATGGTTCCGGCGGGTGCTGGTCATCGGCGCCATGGTCTCGATCGCTGGCAACAGCCTGCACGCGGTCGCCGCCGGTAAACCGCTTCCCCCGTGGGCCTGCGCCCTGGTGGCGGCTATCGCGCCGCTGAGCCTGCTCGCCGACACCCATGGGCTGGCACTGCTTTTCCGTGCGGCACAACGTGTCTCGGCCCCAGTGGCTGAGGCGGTCATAGAAGAACTCCCTGAGTCGGACCCGGTCAGCGTGGACACGGTCGAACCGGCAGCGTCGCCGGTTCCTGCTCCGACTCCCTCACCCGTTCCTGTTCCTGCGCGTGCGTCGGCCGTGGCAACGCCGCTGCGGCCCGCGCTTCCCCTGCAAGCCATGCTGCCGATCTCTGTACCTGTTGGAGGTGCGTGATGGAACCCATGCACAAGTCCGAGAACTACTGGGTGCCCCGAAACCAGAACGGGCGCATCGACTACCACATCCTCACGACGGGCCTCACCGGTCACGGCGTCCCGGCCGTGCGGTACGACGACCAGGCCAATTCCCGCGACCGCGGCCTGATCGTGTTCACCGCTGGCGGCGGCCCGTGCCGCTCGTCGGGCCACAGCCCGTACCTGACCATGTCGGTATCGACCGCGCTGGTACTGGTGGATCTGCTGTTGGCCGCCATCGTGGATGCGCGGATTGCCGAAGGTGCTGACCTGCGACCCGTCCCGCATCGTGACATCACTTGGGACCGTTGCACCTGCGCTCTGTGCGCCGATGACGGGGCGGTGCGGTGATGCTGTTCATGCGGCTCTGCCTCGCCCTGCTCGTGGCCTCGATGCTGCTGGTCGCGATCGTGCTCACGGTCCGGCGCGGACCCAAACTGCCCGCGGCCGCCCAGCTGATCGCTGCGGCGCCGGACGAATTGGCCAGGGCGGTAGAGGTTCTCGCCGATCCCGCCCGCCGCCGAGCCATGCTGGCCACCCTCGATCTCGGCAGGCTCGAGCGTGGGTTTCCGGAGCTGGAGTGGTGGGATTACACCGAGTCCGGTATCGAGGCGGAGTGGACGCTGCTGTGCGGGCAGTCCACCAAGACCTGGACCGACCCGGACATGCTCGACGCCCTGGCTCACTACCTCATGGTCCCCCAGGTGCTCGCGAGTTCGCCGGAACCGTCCCGGATTCGCTTGCAGGTGAAGGTCTTCGACACTCTCGCCACCCCGATCCTGGCACCGGTGATCGGCCACGATGGCGTGGACTTGGAGGCCGCGCACGTGGGCATGCGTGAGGACGGATTGCCGTGGCTGCTGCGCATCCTCTACGCCCATATCCTGCTCGCCGGCGCGACCGGATCCGGGAAGGGCTCGGTGCTCTGGTCGATCCTGCACGCCCTCGGCCCGGCCATCAAAACCAAGCTGGTGGATGTCCGGCTGGCCGATCCCAAGGGCGGCGCGGAATTCGGCCGCGGCGAGGAGCGGCTGTTCACCGTGTTCGCCGCGACCGGCGACACCATCCTCACGATGCTGGCCGACGCGGTCACCGAGATGGACGAACGGCTCGTCCGCATGCGCCGCGCTGGCCTGCGCAAGCTGGTCCCTTCCGTGGACGAACCCCTGATCCTGATCATCATCGACGAGGCCGCTTCGCTGTCGGCCTACGCCACCCGCGAGGAGCGCGAGGAATTCCGGCGCTTGACCGGCCTGCTGTTGTCCAAGGGCCGCGCTGCCGCCGTCACGGTCGTGGCTGCTCTTCAGGATCCGTCCAAGGAGACGATGCCCAATCGTCAGCTGTTCCCGGTGCGGATCGGTCTGCGATTGGACGAGCCGACTCAGAACACCATGGTTCACGGCCAGGGTGCCAAGGACCGCGGTGCTCGTTGCGACGAGATCTCCGAACTGACACCGGGTGTCGGCTACGTCGGCGAGGACGGCACCAGCGAGTTCGTGCGGGTCCGCGCATTCATGATCCCCGACTACGTCGCGGATCGGATCGTGGACATGTACTCACCCGCACCCGAAATCACTGGCCCCACTGAGGATTACAGCGATTTCGATCCCGATGACCTCGGCGATGAGGATCTCGGCGACGGTCCGGCGGTGGCGGCATGAAGACCGGATTCGTCAACGAAACCTGGGTGGCCGCCTATTGCCACAGCTGTGGCGAACCCTTCGACAACAGCGAGGGCGAACCGGCGCTGTTCCCCTCGACCGACGCCGCTACCGAATGGCTCCGTGACGGCGGGTGGCTGGTGGTCGGCGACCAGATTACCTGCGACGCCTGCGTTCTGGCCGCGCACTGCGCCCAGCACGGCCACAGCTGGGGCGACTGGAAGCCCTGGGAACGCCTCGACCGTCCACACGGCTTCCGTCGCGGCCGGACCCGCCACTGCCTGCACTGCGATCGCCTCGACAAGGAGTACTGCTCATGAACAACACCGTCCAGATCCGCCTGTCCGGCGACCTCGGCGACATCACCATGGTCATCGCCGAACTGCTGGCCTCCAAGCAATTCCGGATGGTCGTCGACGAAACCCCCTACCGCAACCGCACCGGAGCCGGTGTGCGCGTCTACATCGAACTGGCCATGCCGCCCGCGGCCGGGCAGGCGCCCGATCCTCAGCCGCCCACGGCCGACAAGGAGCTCGATCATGAGTAGCGGTCACCGCTTCGAGCGCGGTCTCGATACCCAGATCTCGTTGCGGTTCTGGCTGGAGCGCAACGGCTTCGACCCGCTCGACACTGCCGCCGACCCCATCGACGAGGACGACCGCGCGCTCGGCCTGGCCGTGGACTACCTCGGCGGGCGGTGGGCGGCATGAACACCTGGCGTCCCAACACTCCGCCCGTGCCTCCTGAGCATGACCTCGGCGGCTGCGAACAATGCGGATCCCCGTTCACTGTCGTGATCTCCCGGCCCGATTGCGACGAGGAATTGCAGTGCACTGCTTGCGGATTCGTCAAGCCACTCACCTGCGAGGAACTCGACTGCGACTGGACCGAGTGGTCACGCAAAGGCTATTGCCCGCGGTGCGGAACGATGCTCATCGAGGCCATCGACTGGAACCCCGAGGAATGGGACCCGACGCTATGACCGGCCTCACCATGCCGCAGACCCTCGAATCGGTGCGGTGCCTGTCGGTCCGACGTCCCTGGGCGAACTTGATCGT
Source organism: Nocardia concava NBRC 100430 (assembly GCF_000308815.1). Lineage (GTDB taxonomy): Bacteria > Actinomycetota > Actinomycetes > Mycobacteriales > Mycobacteriaceae > Nocardia > Nocardia concava. The sequence goes on along the minus strand of NZ_BAFX01000049.1, from coordinate 24,523 downwards.
CGCCGGACCCAAGAGGATCGAAAATCGGACGTGGACAACCGATTACCGCGGCCTGGTCGTCATCCACGCTGGAAAGACGTGGGATGCGGCGGGGGCCGCTATGGCCGCCCGGCTGGGCATGGACGGCTTCGACACCGCCCCGCAATGCGCCACCGGATACCTCGGCCTCGCCGAGCTGCTCAACGTTCACCCCGCCGACGACGGCTGCTGCCCGCAATGGGGTGAGCACGCCCCGGGCATCTACCACTGGACGCTGGGCACCCCGACCGCCTTCCCCGATCCGGTGAGCGGCGGCGGTCGGATGGGTCTGTACACCTGTACCGATCCCGCCGTCCTTTCCGCGATCACGCGCGTCACCAGGAAATCGACTGCGTCGCAGGTGAATCCGATTGTGAAGGCCGCCGCCGCACAGGTCGCCAAATCTCGACGCCGCAAGGCCACCGTCGAACAGCTGTCACTGTTCGCGCTTCCAGAGGAGATCCGCTGATGCTCACCCTGACCGACTTGTTCTGCGGCGCTGGCGGTTCCAGCTCGGGCGCCGCCCTCGTACCCGGTGTCGAGATCCGCTACGCCGCCAACCACTGGCAGCTGGCGGTCGATACCCACAACACCAACCACCCCGCCACCGATCACGCGTGTGCCGACATCTCGCAGGTTGATCCGCGGCTGTTCCCCCGCACCGATCTGCTGTGGGCCTCGCCCTCGTGCACGAACCACAGCCAGGCCCGCGGCCGCCGCCGCGCCGCCGATATTCAGCCGGACCTGTTCGGCGAGTTACTGCCCGACGAGGCGGCCGAACGCTCCCGCGCGACCATGTGGGACGTGGTGCGCTTCGCCGAGCAGCACCGCTACCGCGCCATGGTCGTGGAGAACGTGGTGGATGCCGCGAAGTGGGTGATGTGGCCCGCCTGGCAGCACGCCCTGAGCCTGCTCGGGTATCGCTTCAAGGTCGTCTACCTCAACAGCATGCACGCCGCCATCGGCGGAGACCCGGCCCCGCAGTCCCGCGACCGACTCTACGTGGTGTGCTGGCGTGCCGAGGACCGCGCCCCGGACCTGGATCAGTGGATCCGCCCGCGCGCCTGGTGCCCGAACTGCGACCGCGAGATCCGCGCGGTGCAGGCGTGGAAGAACCCGGACCGCCCGTGGGGCCGCTACCGCTTCCAATACCTGTGGCGCTGCCCCGCGGTGTCGTGCCGCAACACCGTGGTCGAACCGGCCTGGCTGCCCGCCTCCACCGTCATCGACTGGCAGCTGCGCGGAGAACGCATCGGAGACCGCCCGACCCGTGTTTTCCGCGACAAGACCACCAAGCAGATCATCGGCGAAGGCCCGCTGTCCCCGAAGACCATGGCCCGCATCCGCGCGGGATTGCAGCGCTTCGTCGGTGATCCCGCACTGCTGGTGCCCACGGGCGGCACTCGCCGCGACGCTGCCGCGCCGGTGAGTCTGCCGATGTCCACGCGCACCACCACCGAGAACGATGCCCTGCTGATCCCGGTGGAGGCCCGCGACGGTCTGCACGCGCGCCCGGTCACCGCGCCGGCTCGCACGATGACCGGCCGCAGTGAAACCGCGTTGCTGGTGCCCTATTACAGCAACGGCACCGCCCAGGCCGTCGGCCAGCCCATGGCCACGGTGACCACCCGAGACCGGTTCGCGTTCGTGGTGCCGCTGCGCAACAACAACACCGCCAAAGCCTTGACCGAACCCCTGGACACGGTCGCCGCCTCGGGCAACCACCACGGGCTGGCCACTGCCGCCACCACCGTGGAGGACTGCGAATTCCGGATGCTCGAACCCTCCGAGATCGCCCGCGCCATGGCCTTCGACCCGGCGTACGTGATCCTCGGCAACCGCCGTGAACGGGTGCGACAGGCTGGAAACGCTGTAACACCGCCCGCGGCAAGGGATCTGGTCTCCGCGCTCGCGCAAGCCCTCGGCCACGACGTAGGACAGGTGGCGGCATGAACCACGACACCGTCCAGGACGTCCGGCTTGCTGGCGAACACCGCTTCGGCGACACCGTCCTCACCGCGCTCGGCAACCTGATCATCGCCACGGTGACCGCGGTATTCGTCGCGGTGTGGTGGGCGCTGCTGTTCCCGATGATCTCGCTGCCGATCGGCCTGGCCGTCACCGCTGGTGTGGTGATCGCTTGGCCCGCTGGACTCTTCATCGTGGGCCTGGATCTCGCCGCCCTGGCTCTGTGGCTTGCGCTGTGGCCGGATTCGTTCCGCCGCTGGGTGATCCGCCGTGCAGAGGTGCGGTTCCTGCGCTGGTTCCGCTACCGCCGCCGCTGGGTGCCACGGATGAAAGCGTGCGGGCTGACCGACCGAGAAACCGACAAGCTGTACGTGCCGCGGCTGCGCGCCATGACCATCGGCGAAGGCATCGACCGCGTCCGCGTGCGGATGCTCGAAGGCCAGTCACCCGAGGACTACCACACCTGCGCCGTCCGGCTGGCCCACACCTTCGGCGCGCACCAATGCCGCGCCATCGATGCCGGCCCCCGTCACGTGGAACTGGTGTTCCGCCACGGCGATTCCCTCGCTGACCCGATCAAGCTGCCCACCGACCGCCTCCGCTGGAAGGACATCGCCTGATGACCGCCACCGAAATCACGACGGCTGCAAAGGAAACCGCCGCTGCCCGCCGGGCTCAGCCGGATCTGCACGACATCGCTCAAGCCGCCGCCGAGAAATTCGACGTGTGCCGCCGCCCGATCGCCATGCGCGTGTTCGACCCGGCGACGGGCAAGGTCACCTACGAGGGCGCACCCTGCAAGTCCACCTTGGAATCGGTGTGCCCCGCATGCGCGAAAGCCGCTCGCGCCCTGCGCATTCAACAGTGCCGCGAGGGCTGGCACCTGGACAAGGAACCGGTCGATCCCACCGCCGACCCGAGCAGCTGGCAGATGCAGGCATTGACCGAGCGTGCGGAGATGGCCGAGCAGTACAAGCAGGCCAAGGCGATTGGCGATCTCGAACTCGCTGAAGCGCTGCGCGAGGTGGTGACGGCGCTGGATGTCGACTTGCGGGAGTCCGGTGTCCGCGGCCGGTTCCCCGCCCTCGATGCCACCGCCAAGCCTCGCCGCCAGCGCTCGACCCGCCGCCGCCAGGACACCCCGAACCTGCCCCGGCGCAAGGTCGCCAAACGCACCGTCGGCGAGCTGCTGGGAGGCAAGTACCGGCCCGGCATGCTGTGCACGCTGACCCTGCCCTCCTACGGTGCGATCAACCGCGTCGGCGGGCGCGACGCCAACGGCAAGGTCTGCTCCGACGGCTCACCCCGCGACCCCAAGACCTACGACTACACCCGGGCGGCTCGCGACACGATCTACTTCGCCGCCCTGTTCGACCGCTGGATCCAGAACCTGCGGCGCGCCCTCGGCTACGACATCCAGTACTTCGCGGTGATGGAGCCGCAGAAACGCGGCGCCCCGCACCTGCACGTCCTGTTGCGAACCCCGGTGTCGCGCAAGCTGATCGCGCTGGTGACCGCGGCGACCTATCACCAGGTGTGGATGCCGCATTTCGATCACCCGGTCTACGACGACGACCACATGCCGGTCTTCGACGGCGCGACCTTCACCGATCCACGGACCGGGCGCGCGCTGCCGTCGATCGATGACGCGCTCGACGTGATAGGCGAGGTGGACGAGTTCGAACCGGCCCATACCGTCCGCTTCGGCGTGCAGGTCGACCCCCGCCACATCAAAGGCATGGTCGCCGGCGAGGATGCCGACAAGGCCATCCGCTACGTCACCAAGTACCTACACAAATCCATCGGCGAAGTGCTGGAGTCCGATTCACCGCGCACCCTGGCTCACTACGACCGGCTGCACCACGAGCTGACCCTCACCCCGTGCTCGCCGCGCTGCCCCGTGTGGCTGCGCTACGGCATCGTCCCCCGCGGTGTCTCCGACAAGACCGTCCCTGGCCGCTGCAAGGGCAAGGCGCACCGCCGAGACACCCTGGGCCTGCCCGGGCGTCGGGTCCTGGTCTCGCGCCGCTGGTCCGGCAAGACCCTGCCCGATCATCGTGCCGATCGCGCGGAATTCGTTCGGCAACTGCTCGCCTCGGTCGGTATCACCAAGGCCGAGACCGGTCGCCTGCACATGCGCCCGGTGGAACCCGGAGACCCGGATCGTCCACTGCGTGAACAGCTGATCATGAGCGCGATCGCCAAGAGATCGGGATGGCGGGCGCAATACCTGATCGCCAAGCTCGCGGCGGAAACACTTGATGGACAGGAACATTCAGCAATACCGACTGCCGCATAGCCGGGAGGAAGACCCATGATCAGGAACGAAGGCTACGTGGATCTGCACGGAGCGGCCGAGTATCTCGACGCCAAGCCGCGGTTCATCCGCCGACTGGTCGCTGAGCGGCGGGTGCGCTTTTACAAGGTCGGCGGTCATTTGCGCTTCAAGCTCGCGGATCTCGATGCGTACGCGGAAGCCGGATGTGTGGAACCGGTGCGGGTGCGCTGGAGCGGCGGCAGGGTGGTGGCCTGATGGGACGCCGACGGTTCGGCATGATCCGCAAGCTGCCTTCCGGGCGGTTCCAGGCGTCGTACACCGGCCCGAATGGCAAGCGCCAGAACGCGCCCTACACGTTCCGTACGCGCACGGACGCGGACCGGTGGCTGGTGCAGGTGGAGAACGACATCAGTCGGGGTACCTGGCTCGATGAGGGCATCGGCCGAGAGCGGTTCCAGGACTACGCGAAGGCGTATCTGCGGGACAGCCCGGATGTCGGGCCGCGCTGGGAGGAGACATGCCTCCGCAATCTGCGCCTGCACATGGTCATGCTCCAGGACATGCCGCTGATCGCGATCAGTCCAGTGGTTGTTCGGCAGTGGTATGCCGAAGCCATGGCGGGCACCGGCGGTCGGACCTCGATCGCGCAGTCCTATCGCTTCCTGCGGGCGGTGATGAACAATGCCCTGCGGGAGAAGGGAATTCGCGAGAACCCCTGCAAGGTCAAGGGCGCGGGCTCGGACCGGGCCAAGGAGCGGCCGATCGCCACACCGAATACGGTGGAGGAATTGGTGGATGCGATCACTCCCCGATACCGGGCGGCGGTACTGCTGGCGGCCTGGTGCGAGATCAGGCGTGGGGAACTGTGCGCGCTGCGCACCACCGACGTGGACGTGACGGCTGGCATCGTCTGGATCTTCCAGAATCGGGTGGAGCTACTGGAGAGCCCGGTCAAATTCGACAAGGCACCCAAGACCACCGCCGGCGTGCGCCCGATCGCCATCCCGCCGCACCTCACGCCTTATCTGCGCGAGCATGCCGAGAAGTGGGCGGGCACCGAGCGGTTCTTCGTCGGTCGCGACGGGCTGCCGATGCGCGGCAACGCGATCTCACAAGCGTTCGGCAGAGCCAAGAAGCAGGTCGGGTTTACGGGCTCGTTCCACGATCTGCGCCACACCGGGCAGTCGCTGTCGGCGGCCTCGGGTGCGACCCTGGCGGATCTGAAGAAGCGTGCCGGGCATTCCTCGGACGCGATGGCTTCTCGCTATTTGCATGCGGTCGCCGGGCGGGATCGGGAGATTGCCAAGCGTCTCAGCGAGTTGGCCGAGCACGGTGACGCGGCGATCCTGCCACCTGGCATTTTCATGCGCTGACGGTGGACGATGTTGCACAGGGGATGCACGGGCGCTCTACGGAAAGGCTCTGACCAGGGATGGTGTGCCCGCTTTGGGAGCGGAGGGTCGCAGGTTCAAATCCTGTCACCCCGACCATCTTTCGAGCCCCTGACTCCAAAGATCGCTGATCACAACGAAACCCCCGGTCGCAACTATTGCGGACCGGGGGTTTCGTGCGTTGCGGAGTCGGTTGCTGTCGTGTCCGGTGACCTTGACGCCCAGGATCACTCGGGCGTCAGCCTCCGGTCGTGGCCAGTCGCCGGACCGGTTGGCGCACGGTGGGTTCCGCGCCCAGGTCGTGCAGCCAGCGGTCCAGGTCGTCGAGGTCGCGGGGGCCGAGCTGGTCGGGATCGATGGTGGTGCGGAGCTGGTGTGCGACGCCGGAGTCGAGCAGTACGCGCAGGCTGCGGGCGGCGGGGCGGATGCTGCCGCGGGTGGCGGTGATGTCGTCGTAGCGGGCGGGCGGGGCCTTCACGTCGAAACCGACCCAGTCGAGCAACCCCGCCGACAGCAGCTGCTCCAGCCGGCGCGGATAGGACCCGGCGGTGTGCAGGCCGGTCGCGAAGCCCACGGACCGCACCTCGCGCAGCGCCTCGACCAGGCCGGATTGCAGCAGCGGCTCGCCGCCGGAGAACACCACGCCGTCGATCAGGCCACGACGGCGGAACAGGTGCAGCCGCACCACGTTCCACTGCAGCGCCGCCGGTGTGCGCGGCGAGAGCAGCTCCGGATTGTGGCAGTAGCCGCAGCGCCACGGACAGCCCTGGGTGAACAGCGTGGTGACCAGCTTGCCGGGCCAGTCGCAGGTGGACAGGCGCGACCAGCCGCCGAGGCGGATCATGCGAGCACCCCGGACGGCTCCAGGAACGGGACGCGTTCGGCGTGCTCGCCGCGCTTGCCGATATTGAACGAGGACACCGGCCGGTGATAGCCCATCACCCGGGTCCACACCTCACACTCGGCACCGCAGGTGGGGCAGGACGGCTGGGCGCCGGCCAGATACCCGTGCCCGGGACAGATCGAGAACGTCGGCGTGACCGTCAGATACGGCAGCGAGAAGCGTTCCAGCGCCCGGCGGACCAGCGTGCGGCACGCCTCGGCGGTCGTGATGCGCTCGGACATGTACAGGTGCAGCACCGTGCCCCCGGTGTACTTGCCCTGCAATTCGTCCTGGCGTTCCAGGGCTTCGAAGGGATCGTCGGTCCAGCCGACGGGCAGCTGCGACGAATTCGTGTAGTACGGATTGGATTCCGTGCCCGCCTGCCGGATGCCGGGGAATCGGGCGCGATCCAGCTTGGCGAACCGGTAGGTCGCGCCCTCGGCGGGGGTGGCCTCCAGATTGAACAGATGCCCGGTGCGCTGCTGGAACTCGACCATGCGCGAACGCACGTGATCGAGCAGCCGCACGGCCATGGCGTGCCCGCCGAAGCTGGTGATGTCGGAGGCGCCGCCGGAGAAATTGCGGATCATCTCGTTGACGCCGTTCACCCCGATGGTCGAGAAGTGATTGTCCAGCGAGCCCAGATACCGCTTGGTGTAAGGGAAGAGCCCGTCGTCCATGAGCCGCTGCACGGTCGCGCGTTTGATCTCCAGGCTCTCGCAGGCCAGCTCCAGCAGCGCGTCCAGCTGCGCGAACAGCGCGTTCTCGTCTCCGGCGCACAGGAATCCGAGGCGGGCGCAGTTCACCGTGACCACGCCCACCGATCCGGTCTGCTCGGCGCTGCCGAACAGGCCGTTGCCGCGCGCGAGCAGTTCGGTCAGATCCAGTTGCAGGCGGCAGCACATGGAGCGGATGTGGTGCGGTTCGCGATCGGAGTTGAGGAAGTTCTGGAAGTAGGGCAGCCCGTACTTGGCAGTCATGGCGAACAGGCGCAGCGCGTTGTCGCTGTCCCAGTCGAAGTCGCGGGTGATGTTGTAGGTCGGGATGGGGAAGGTGAAGACGCGGCCGTCGGCGTCGCCCTCGGTCATCACCTCGATGTAGGCGCGGTTGATCAGATCCATCTCGGCCTGCAGGTCGCCGTAGCGGAAGTCCATGGGGACGCCGCCGATCACGGGCGTCTCGTCGCGCAGGTCCGCCGGGCAGGTCCAGTCGAAGGTGAGGTTGGTGAACGGCGTCTGGGTGCCCCAGCGCGAGGGCACGTTCAGGTTGTGGATCAGCTCCTGCATGCCCTGGCGCACTTCGCGATAGGTCAGGCAGTCCTTGCGGACGAACGGGGCCAGGTAGGTGTCGAAGGAGCTGAACGCCTGCGCGCCGGCCCACTCGTTCTGCAGGGTGCCCAGGAAGTTGACGACCTGCCCGCACGCGGCCGAGAAGTGCTGCGGCGGCGCGGAGGCGATCTGGCCGGGGACCCCGTTGAAGCCCTCGACCAGCAGGCTGCGCAGCGACCAGCCCGCGCAATAGCCCGACAGCATGTCCAGATCGTGGATGTGGAGATCGCCCTCGCGGTGCGCGCGGCCGATCGCCTCGGGATACACGCGGTCCAGCCAGTAGTTGGCGGTGATCTTGCCCGCCGCGTTGAGGATCAGCCCGCCCAGCGAATAGCCCTGATTCGCATTGGCATTGACCCGCCAGTCGCGGCGTTCGAGGTACTCGGTCACGGAATCGACAGCATCAATAGCGCTCACAGCAAACACCATATTGTGGTGAAAACCGTTCTGGCACACCATATTTTGTGGGACATATGTCCCTGGACAGCGGTTGGCAACCCCGGCCGAGGGCATGAGACCAGCGCCTATGGGACGCGGCGGGGCACACGCGCCGGTTCCTGATGTGCACACGGTGTGATTCAGCGCTCGGAATTCACCCCGGGCCGACCACGCCCGATTCGCCCGGATCCACCGCGCCTCGCGAACGCTTCGCAACCGATAGCACTTCGCTCTGAAATTCACCCGCCGTGCAGGTGATCACACCTCGCCGGTAACCGGATGTTGTGCCTCCGTTTGCACTGTGTTATCGATTTACAGTGCTGGTCGACCACAAGGTGAACATGTCCAGCTCGTCGTTGTCCGGCGGGCGGGTCGGTTCGCGCATTCTGCCCATCGCCGCGCTGGTCGTGGCGGTGCTGTTGCTGAGCGCCGCGCAGGTCTGGGCGTCGATGCACGACACGCTCGGTCCGCTGCGCAGTCTGGTCGACGACTACTTCGCCAATCCGCAGTCCGCGGCGGTGTCGTGGGCCGGATTGGGGCTCGCGTGCATCGGCGTGCCCGTGCGGGCGCGGGTGGTCAGCCTGGTTGCCGCAGGGGTGCTGGATCTGGCGACGCTGGCCCTGCAGGCGGCATGTGGATGGCACGTGTCTATCGGGACGGGACCGACGCTCGCGCTGACCGGATTGACGATCGTGGCCTTCCGCTGGGAGGGCGAGCGGCGGCGGACGGCCTTGCAGGCGATCGCGTTCGGCGTGTTGTTGATCATGGCCTCGAAGCTGGCCGACACCTGGCTTCTGGTCAGCATCATCGCGGGCCCGCGGGTCCTCGATCAGTACGTGCTGCTGGCCGACCGGGCGCTGGGCGAACCGTCGTGGCTGATCGGGCGACTGCTCGACGCGCTGGGACCGGTGCCGTCGCATGTGCTGCACGTCGTCTACATCCAGTTGCCGGTGGCGGCGGTCGTCGTCGCGGCGTGGCAGCTGCGGCATGTGACCACGAGGGGGTGGCCGCGACACCATTTGGTGCGAACCTTCCTGGTGCTGGGCGTGATCGGCCCGATCGGATACGTGCTGTTCCCCGTCGTCGGCCCGGTCTTCGCCTACGGCCCGCTGGGGCACGGGCTGGAAATCGGTTCCTGGCCACAGGTCTGGCCATCTTTCACCTCCGACCCCCAGCCGATGCTGTTCGACTCGGAGACCGCCCGCAACTGCATGCCGTCCATGCACACCGCGTGGGCGACCGCGTTGTTCATCCACTCCCGCACCGGGCCACGCTGGCTGCGCTGGGCCGGGACGTTCTGGCTCGTCTGCACGCTGCTCGCGACGCTGGGCTTCGGCTACCACTACGGCAGCGACCTGGTGGCGGGCGCGGTGCTGTGCCTGACGGTGGAGTCGGCGCTGCGCGATCCCGAGCGCGGCTGGGACCTGTACCGGGCCCGCATCGTGTCGCTGGGCGCGGCGGTGCTCGCCGGGTTGCTGCTGTCCTATCGCTACCTGCCGGTGACCATGTCGGAGCACCCGATTCCCGCCGGGCTCCTGGTCCTGGGCGCGCTGGGTGCCGTCATCTTCACCTTCTACGCGACCTGGTTCGCCACCCCGGGCGGCCGGGTGGCGCAGTGGGGTGGCCGGATGGCGCCCGATGGATTTGCCATTGATTTGCCGCTCCCCCAAGGCAATCCGGACAAGCTGCGCGAAAGCCGGAAGGGTTAGTGTTTCCCCGATGATCACGACGCGGGCGGGGCAGCGAGGCTTGCTGCGCAATCTGAAGACAGACGGTGGCATACCCCGCATTCCGATCTTGATCGGCCTACTGCTGGCCGTGGCCATCACGGCGCTGTTCTCGGCCATGCACGGCTTCCTCGATCTGCAGGTCTACCGCGTCGACACCAAGGGCTGGCTGGAAACCGGCACGCTCTACGGCCCGACGCTGCCGGTGGCCGGGCATACCGATCTGCCGTTCACCTACCCCCCGTCCGCTGCGGTGCTCATGATCCCGTTGGCGGTGGTGCCGCTGTGGCTGGCCGAATTCCTGGTCACCGCAAGCTCGCTCGCCTGCCTGGGGGTGACGATCTGGCTGGTGCTGTCGCGGGTGCGGCCGGATCTGGATCCGCGCACCAAGATCACGTTGAGTGTGGGCGCGGTCGTGGTTGCGCTGGCCATCGAGCCCGTGCGGACCACGCTGTGGTTCGGGCAGATCAATCTGGTGCTGATGGCCGCGGTCGCGCTCGACTGTCTGACCGTGAAGCCGAAGTGGCCCCGCGGCTTGCTGATCGGCGTGGCCGCGGTGACCAAGCTGACCCCGGCGGCGTTCGTGCTGTACTTCCTGATTCGCCGCGATTGGAAGGCCGCGGGGACTGCGGCCGCGACCGCCGCGGCGGTGATCGGCGGCGGATTCCTGGTGTTCCCCAAGGAGTCCCGCGACTACTGGCTGCACGCGATCACCGACACCAACCGGATCGGCTCGCCCGATTACGTGGGCAACCAGTCGCTCAAAGGGATGGTCTTCCGTCTGGGCGTCCCACATTCGGCTGCCACCGCGGTCTGGCTGAGCCTGGCTCTCGCGGCGGTGTGCGCGGGCGCGGCCCTGATGCATCACCTGGTCGGTGTCGAGCAGTCGAACGCGCGGCGGGAGAACATTTCCGGACCCACGCCGGTGACGATCCTGTCCGTCACCGCATTGCTCGTGAATGCCGCGGTGTTGCTGCTGATCTCGCCGGTGTCGTGGACTCACCATTGGGTCTGGGTCGCCCCGGCGCTGGTCACCGCGGTCGCGTGGACCACCTCGAATCCGCGGTTCGCGCCGTACACCGCGATCGCCGTCTTCGCTCTGTTCTTTCTGATCGGTCCGGGTCTGGTGCCCAACGGCAAGCATCGGGAGCTCAATTGGGCGTGGTGGCAGCACATCCCGGGTGACATCTACATCATCGCCACAGTCGTCCTTCTGGTCGTCGGCTTGGCCCGGTTGATCCGGCTGCGCACCCGCCAGACCGTCGGCTGACAAAGGGACGCCGCTGACGGCAGCCCCACCGGTTGCCGTTTGATTGCCATGAGCTGATTTCGCGTGGTTTTTCGCGATGCACTGCAGTTGGACGCATGACCAGGTACCTTGTTGCGAAACATCAGCGGCTCAGACTTGCGAGGACCCGTCATGGCAGCCACTTCGAAATCCCTTCGAGACCATGTCGGCAGAGTGCTGCGGGCGGCACCGGCCTCGAGATGGGCACGCGCCCTGCTCGTTCTGGTGCTGGTGGTGCCGACGCTCGCGTCCGCGGTCTACATGTGGATCATGTGGGATCCGGAGCTGTATCTGAAGCACATACCCGTCGCGGTGGCCACCGAGGATGTCGGCGCTGTCAGTGATGGCAAGGCCCAGAACATGGGTGCGGAGATCCTCGATAATCTGGTTTCCAGCGGCGATCTGCAGTTCCATCGCGTCGACAGCGCCGAGGCGGTGCGCGGGCTGCGGGAGAGCCGGTACGCCTTCTCGGTCGTCATCCCGGCGGATTTCACCCGCAATGTGCTGAGCGTGACCGATCCGAAGCCGCATCCGGCGCGAATCGCGGTCTGGTACAACGACTTCAACGGCACCCTCGGACCGGCCGTCGCCAACAGCGTGGTGGCGGAGGCGCAGACCAAGATCGCGACCACCATCGGGAAGCAGTACGCCGCACAGATTCTCGTGGGCGTGAACAGCCTCGGCTCCGGACTCGGCGACGCCGCCCAGGGCGCGACGCAGCTCGCGCAGGGCACCACTCAGCTGTCCGACGGCTTCGGCCAGTTCTCGACCGGGCTGGGCCAGGCGGCCACGGGCGCGGCCCAGCTCAGCACGGGTGCGGGCCAACTCCACACGGGCACCGCGCAACTCGCCGACGGCGCGAACCAGCTGGTCACCGGCACCGATCAGCTGGGCACCGGCGCGGCACAGATCCGCGACGGCCTCGACCAGGTGCTGACGCCGCTGCTGGCCACACTGGATCCCACCGGCCAGTCGGCCTCCGATCCCGACTCGATCATCGGCCAGCTGACCCAATTGCGTGACGGCACTCGGGAATTGGCCCGCCAGCTCACCGATCCCAAGGCCGACTACCGGGCCGGAGTGCTCGCCCTCGCCGACGGCGGCAACCAATTGCGCGACGGCGCGGCACAACTCGACAGCGGCGCCGGCGAACTGTCGACCGGCCTGCAACAGCTGGTCGACGGCAGCCGCGAAATCGGTACGGGCGTCAGCCAACTCGGCGACGGCGCGGGCCAGCTCGACACCGGTCTGCGCGACGGTGCCGCCGCCGCACCGCACATCGCCGACACCGACGCCTCGGCCGACATGTTCGCCCAGCCCGTCACCATGGACATCCGCAACCAGGAACCCAGCCAGGTGGTCCACGACGGCGACCGCGCCCACAAGGCCCTCGCGGGCGGCGCGGGCCCGATCATCGTGGTCATGGGCTCGTTCCTCGCCACCATCGTGCTGTGGATGCTGTTGAGCCCCTTGCGCGGCCAGTCGGCCGGCAGCCCCTGGCGGCGCGCCGCCCGCCCCGTCCTGTGCGGCGTGATCGTCGGCGGCCCGTGCGGCATCGCGCTGGCCGCGGCCGCCGCCGTCTACGCCTGGTCGATCGGCTGGTCGCCCCAGAACTGGCCGGCCATGGCCGCTGTCATTGTGCTGGTGGGCATCTCAGCGGTGGTCACCGCCCAACTGTTCGTAGTCCTCTTCGGCCGCGTAGCAGGCTCGATAGCCGCCTTCGCCTTCTTCATGTTCCAAACCTTCGCCTTCGGCGGCGTCTTCCCCGCAGGCACCACTCCCCTGCCGTTCCAACCCTTCAAGGACATCGCCCCGATGACCTTCGCCCGCCGCGCGATCATCCGAGCCGACATCTCCCTCTACGACACCATGTTCTGGGTCTCGATCCTCACCCTGCTCCTGATGGCCGTCCTAGCCCTCGCCACCATGATCGGCGTCCGCTACCTACGAACCACCAACCGCACCGGCGGCGCATTCACCGTCTCCGAGAAGCCGGACACCAGAACAGATTTCGCGCTACCGAGCTGATTCCGTCACGAGAGATGAGCCCGGACCCGAAGGCCCGGGCTCATGGGTAAGCCGTCGGTGAACAGCGCGGCCTATTGGCTCGAGCCGCTGGTCGCCGCGCCGAACAGCCCCGAGAGCACGCTCCTGATCACCGCGCTCGGCAGGCCGTCACTCGATCCGGCCGCGGAGCCGCTGGCGGAGCCGGTCAGGTAGCCGCGGCCCGGCCCGCTGGTCGATCCGGTGAAGCCGTCGGGAGCGTCATTGCCCAGCTCGGCGAGACCGCAGGAGGCGAGCCCACCGCCGGAACCGCTGGTCAGGGCGCTGAGAATACCGCCGGCCAGCCCGGCGGCAGAACCGGCCTCGGGTCCACCGGAGGATCCGGCGAGGAAGCCGGTCGCGGAGCCGGTGACCGAGCCGGTGGCGGCCGATTTGGCCCAGCCGCTGAGGAGATTCTGCAGGCAGGCCTGGCCCGGCGGCAGGGCCGGGGCGGCGACCGGAGTCTCGCTCGGGGCTTCCACCGTGAGCGGTTCGGCGGCGGCGGGCCCGGCCCCGACGGCGAGGGCGATGCCGAGGGAAGCGGTGATCAGAAGGGTGTATCGCATGGACAAGCTGCTCTCATGTGGTTCAAGCCGATGTTCCCGTACCGGCGATCACCGATGGCCGCCCGAACCACTGACCGGGTGTAATCCGAAGTGTCACAGGGCCCCCTCTCGAATCAATGGAGGCTCAGGCCACCAGAGATCACCTGGACGTTCGACCAATTTAGCCCGAGGGTCACGCTCGCGGCGCGAATATGGATCACCGGGAACAAAATTCGCGGTATGTACACCGAGATGTTGTCCACCAGAGGCTTATCCAGGCAGTCAGATCCATTTCACACGCGGATTGTCATGAACAGCAGTCGGGTCCGCAGCAGGAGCGTGCGGCGGGTTTGACCGCCTTGATGATGGCGGAGTGCATGCCGTCGGCGACCGCGTGGGTGGGCTCGATCTCGATTTCGCCGAATCCGGCCGCCTCCAGGTGGTTTCGGTACTCGGTGAAGGACAGCGCGCCCGCGATGCAGCCGACGTAGTCGCCGCGTTCGGCGCGTTCGGCGGGTGAGAGGGCGTCGGCGGCGACCACGTCGGTGATTCCGATGCGACCGCCGGGGGTCAGGACGCGGGCCATTTCGGCGAACACGGCGGGCTTGTCGGTCGACAGGTTGATCACGCAGTTGGAGATCACGACGTCGATTGTGTTGTCGGGCAGTGGAATCGATTCGATCTCGCCCTTCAGGAACTCGACGTTGGCGACCCCGGCCTTGGCCGCGTTCTCACGGGCGAGGGCGAGCATTTCGTCGGTCATGTCGACGCCGTACGCCTTACCGGTCGCTCCGACGCGGCGGGCGGACAGCAGCACGTCGATGCCGCCGCCGGAACCGAGGTCGAGAACGGTGTCGCCTTCGCGCAGGTCCGCGACCGCGGTCGGGTTCCCGCAGCCCAGCGAGGCCGCCACGGCCTGGATCGGCAGCTGTTCGCGGTCGGCGGCCCCGTACAGGCTCGCGCCGAAGTTCTCGTCGATATCGATCGCGCCGGTCGCGCAACAGTCGCTGCCACCGCAGCAGTCCTCGGCGGTACCACCACCCGCCACCGCCACCGCGGCCGCGGCGTACCGCTCACGCACCGTCTCGCGCAGCTCGTTGCCCTGCTCTGACATGGGACCACTCCCTCTCGGAATCCCGGAACCGGTGAATCACTTCCCCTACCGGGTTGTATTGATGACTATCGATACAAGTCTGGCGTCTTGATTAGACATCTGTCAATATTGACGTGTGTCGAAACAGGATCTACCGGTGATCGCCTCCCCCTCGGGCTGCTGCAACACCACGCTGTCCTCACGGCTCGATGCCGAGACGGCCACCGCACTCGCGGCCACCTTCAAGGCGCTGGGCGACCCGGTCCGGCTGCGGCTGCTGTCACTGATCGCGGCCGCGGGCGGCGAGGAGGTCTGCGTCTGCGAGCTGACCCCGGCCTTCGACCTGTCGCAGCCGACCATCTCCCACCACCTGAAGGTGCTGCGGGAGGCCGGGCTGCTGACCTCCGAGCGACGCGGAACCTGGGTGTACTACCGGGTCGTTTCCGAAGCGCTGCAACGACTCTCCGATGTCTTGGTTCCCGTCGGCGTGACGGTCACCTCGGCATGAGCGCCGCCGTTCCGGCCCTGGCCCGGCGTGTGGCGGCCGAAGCAGTGGGCACCGCCGCGCTGGTCGCCGTCGTCGTCGGTTCCGGAATTGCCGCCCAACAGCTCTCACCCCACGATGTCGGCCTGCAGCTGCTGGAGAATTCGACCGCCACCGTTCTCGGCCTGGCCGTGCTCATCGTGCTGTTCGGACCGGTCTCCGGCGCCCATTTCAATCCCGCTGTCTCCCTGGCCGATTGGCTCGCGGGCCGCCGCGGCAACACCGGCCTGACCGGCCCCGAGGCCGTCGCCTACATCGCGGCACAGACCTTCGGCGCGATCGCGGGCGCCGTGCTCGCCAACATCATGTTCAACCTGCCCGCCGCCCAGATCTCGACCCACCACCGCGTCGACTCCGGACACCTGGTCGGCGAAATCGTCGCCACCGCAGGCTTGATCGCACTCATCTTCGCCCTCGCCCGCACCGGCCGCACCACCCTGGCACCGGCGGTCGTGGCCGCCTGGATCGGCGCGGCCTACTGGTTCACCAGCTCAACAAGTTTCGCCAACCCGGCCGTCACCATTGGCCGCATTTTCACCGACACCTTCGCCGGCATCGCCCCCACCTCAGCACCCGGCTTCATCATCGCCCAGTTCCTCGGCGCCCTGATCGGCCTCGCCCTCATCGCGATCATCTACCCCGCCGCACCCACGTCAGCCGACAACGTCGTGGTCCCCCACCCCCAGACTCAGGACTGAAAGGCCGACGCCCGCAATGACATCCCCCAAACCGAGCGTCCTCTTCGTCTGCGTCCACAACGCCGGCCGCTCCCAAATGGCCCAAGCCTTCCTGACCCACCTCGCGGGCGACCGCATCGAAGTCCGCTCCGCCGGAACAGCCCCCGCCGCCACCCTCAACCCCGCCGCCGTCGAAGCGATGCGCGAGCTAGGCATCGACATCACCGCCCAAACCCCGAAAATCCTCACCCCCGACACCGTCGAATCCTCCACCGTCGTAATCACCATGGGCTGCGGCGACACCTGCCCCTACTTCCCCGGCGTCGACTACCGAGACTGGACGCTCGCCGATCCCGCGGGCGAGAGCCTCGCCACCGTCCGGCTCATCCGCGACGAGATCCGCGCCCGGGCAGAAAGACTCGTCTGTGAGCTATTATCGGGGAGCAGTGATCGTCAGACCCCCGGCAACCGCGCGTAAACGCCATCGCTGCACGCGCGCAGGTTATCCGACCCGGTACGAATCACGGTAGAGTTCGAACCAGTGATCGCCTGCGGTGCAACGCAATCCAGCATGCAGGCCGTTGCAGGTCACTGTCCCGACTCTCGTCGCCGCGCCACTGGCCAGAGCGGCATAGCCGGTGGCATCAGGCCGATTCCGGCTGCCATGGCAAAGACTGAACCCCGTCGTCGCGTTGCCGCTCAAAGTGACCGAGTGAGATCCGGCCTCTCCAACCGCAGCAGCCTCGGTCGGGTTCGAGCAGCCCGCAGAGTCCGCAACCGCATATGTGGCCTGTGGGACCGTGCACGTTACCGAGTACTGATCACGCTCGCTGTCGTTTCTCGAGATGACGCAAAGGACTTCACGCCCGTCCGAGGAGAAGTCCGCCAGCTGCAACATTCCGCCGTCGCGTACTCGATACCGAGCGCAACCAGCGAGGAGCGTGAGCACTAGCAATAAGCCGACTCGCGCTCTCCTCAGCCAAATCGTCGACATGAATTCAATGGGCGTCACCATGTCATCCCTACTTGTGCGAAAATGGCCAAGTTGTGGATTGTCCATCGGAATCAGTGACGACCACCTTGGTGAAATAACCGCTGACCGGATCCGACAACACGATGTGGCTGTCTTTCGTCACGATTTTCGCAGGACCCGATTTCTGGTACTGCTTGAAGAAGCCGGTGCCGTCGCCTTCCGCGGTATTGGAACCCCACGATTTCCATGTGATCCCCTGCAGTCTGACACCGGAGTCACCGCAGGCGACGATCAGGTTGTCCGGGCGAGTGACCGGGTTGTGTGTGATGCAGTCGATCAACTGCGGCGCGCCGGCGGCCGCCTCGGCGGTTGTGGTCGGATTACCGGCTTTCGCGGATGTGGCGGAACCGGCCGGCGTATTCTCTTCGGGAGTGCAAGCGGCGATGGAAAGCGTGGCGCAGGCCACCACTGCGAGGCCCATGATAATTCGTGAAGCTGTGCTGCTCATATCCCCAAATAAACCTCTGCCGCTTGTCGCACCCTTGCATCTTCCTTAACAGCGCGGGCACGGCCAGTCTGAGATCTGGTGATCAACACCGGATTGTCATTCGATAATCCCCGAGCGTCGGGTCGGATATCAGCCCGGCTGACAGGTGGGGCACCAGAAGAGGTTTCGGGCGTCCATGACCGCGTGGACGACCGTGGTGCCGCAGAGGCGGCAGGGGTCGCCGAGTCGGCGGTAGACGTAGGTGCGGGGGCGGTCTGCCGCGTATGACGGTGCGCCGTGGTCGTGTTCGGGGCGGACTACGTGCATCAGGCCTCGGCGGACGCCGACCTTCATCAGCTCGACTAGGTCCAGCCACATCGCGTCCCACTCACTGCGGGTCAGGGACTTTCCGGGGCGGTAGGGCGAGATGTTGTGGCGGAAGAGAACTTCCGCTCGATAAACGTTGCCGACTCCGGCGAGAACCTTCTGGTCCATGAGCAGTGCCCCGATGGGGCGCGACGAGCGGCTGATGCGGTGCCAGGCGCGGTCGGGGTCGGCGTCGCGGCGGAGGGGGTCGGGGCCCAATCGGGATGTGAGGGCGTCGACTTCGGGGTCGGTGAGGATTTCGCAGGCGGCGGGGCCGCGGAGGTCGGTGCCGTGGAGTTCGCCGTTGCGGCCGCCGCCGATGAGGCGCATGCGGACCTCGCCGACGGGATCGTCCATGGGGACCGGGGATTCGGTGAATTTGCCGTACAGGCCCAGGTGGACGTGCAGGGTGACGCCCGAATCATAGTGGTGGAGCAGGTGTTTGCCGTAAGCCTCGGCGCGGGTGAGGACGCGGCCGTGGATCAGGGCCGCGCCGTCGGCGAATCGGCCCTGGGGGCTGGAGACGGAGACCTGACCGCCGGCGAAGCGCTTGTGGTGCAGCTTCGCCAGGCGGTGCAGCGTATGGCCTTCGGGCACGAGTCAGTTGCCTTCGGGCACAGGTCAGTTCGGGAGGCCGGGGGGACGCCGGTCTTCTCGTACTCGGCGAGGATGTCGATGCGGCGCTGGTGGCGCTCCTCGTCCGACCACGCGGTGGTCATGAAGGCGTCGACGATGGCGAGCGCCTCGGACGTGGTGTGCATGCGGCCGCCGATGCCGAGCAGCTGCGCGTTGTTGTGCTGGCGCGCGAGCTGGGCGGTCTCCACGCTCCAGCCGAGGGCGCAGCGGGCGCCGGGCACCTTGTTGGCGGCGATCTGCTCGCCATTGCCGGAACCGCCGAACACGAAGCCCAGCGAACCCGGGTCGGCGACGACGCGGCGGGCGGCCTCGATGCAGAAGGCCGGGTAGTCGTCGAGGGCGTCGTATTCCAGCGCGCCGCAGTCGACGACCTCGTGGCCCTGGCCCTCCAGGTGAGCCTTGACGTGGTTCTTCAGTTCGAAGCCGGCATGGTCGGCACCCAGGTATACGCGCATGGCAGCGATTCTGTCAGGACGTCCGCGCGCGATCGGAAAGGGGGCTCTCACCCGGGAGCGCGGACCGTGAGCCACGTCTCGGCGAGCCCTCGAACGACCCCGCGACGACGCCGAACCGCGGACACCGGTGAAACGTACTATCCAGGCATGACGTCCGACGACAATTCACCACCGCCGAACGCCTACGGGGGGCAACCGGCCGGCGGCCCGCCGGGGCAGCCGTCCACCGGGAGCTATCCCCCCGTCGGTGGCCCGCCCGCACAGCCTCCCACCGGCAGCCATCCGGCTCCGATCAATGGCGCGGGCGGCTGGGATCCGCGCCTGGGCCCGCCGGGTTGGGCTCCGCAGCAAGCGTATTCGCCGCCCCCGCCGCCGATCGTGCAGCAGACCCGCGGCCTGTCCCCGTACGGGATGCCCGCGCGGCACAACTGGGAGATCCCGCTGCTGGTGATCGTCGTGATCACCACGGTGATCGCGTACCTGTTCGCCCTGCTGTTGCTGTTGACCGGCAATGCCGGCCAGATCACGCTGATCCTGGTGTCCGCGCCACTGGTGGTCTACCTCATCCGCGGTATGACCTACGCGACCCAGCGCGTCAACGGTGTGAAGATGTCGCCCACGCAGTTCCCCGAGGGCTATCGCATGGTCCAGGAGGCCGCGGCCCGGTTCGGCATGACCAAGGTCCCCGACGCCTATGTGGTGCTCGGCAATGGCCAGATCAATGCCTTCGCCTCCGGCCACGGCTTCCGCCGGTTCGTGGTCGTCTACAGCGACCTGTTCGAAATCGGCGGCGCGGCACGCAATCCCGACGCGCTGGCGTTCATCATCGGCCACGAGGTCGGGCATATCGCGGCCGGACACGTCTCGTACTGGCGGCAGCTCGGCATGTTCGCGGGCTCGTACGTGCCGATCCTGGGCAGCTCGCTGATCCGCTCCCAGGAGTACACGGCCGACAATCACGGCTTCTGCAACCGCCCGCAGGGCGCACCCGGGGCGATGCAGACCATCGGCGCGGGCAAATACCTGAACAATCTGGTCGGTTTCGACGAGATGGCCGATCGCGCCGCCCAGGAGAAGGGCTTCTTCGTCTGGATCGTGAACGCCATGGCCAGCCATCCGGTGCTGACCTGGCGCATGTGGGCGCTGCGCGACCGCAGTCGGCACGGCAAGCTGTTCTGGCGGCCCTCCGCCCCGCCCGCCCCGCCGATCGCGGCCCAGCCGTACGGCGGTTACCAGCCGCCCGCCGGATACGGCGTCCCCCAGGCATACGGCAGTGCGCCCCAGCCCTACGGCAATCCACCGGGGTACGACGGCACGACGTATCAGGAGTACCGCGGCCCGAACTGAGATTTCGCGCCGACGACAATCGGGCGGGGTCCGTTCCTACGGACCCCGCCCGATTGCTGTTCGAAGCTCGGGGCGGCACCGGAGCCGTGCGCTGAAGTCCCGGGGAGGCGGGGGAGCCTCAGTCGAAGACCGGATCCTCGGTGCGAGTCCGCTTGAGCTCGAAGAAGTGCGGGTAGGACGCCAGCGCGACCGCGCCGTCCCACACCTTGCCCGCCTCCTCGCCGCGCGGGATCCGCGAGAGCACCGGCCCGAAGAACGCGGTGTCGTTGATGTGGATGGTCGGCGTGCCGACATCCGGCCCGACCTTGTCCATGCCCGCGTGGTGCGACGCCTTCAGCGCCTCGTCGAAGTCGGTGCTCTGCGCGGCCGCGGCCAGCTCGGCGGGCAGCCCCACCTCGGCCAGCGATTCGGCGATGACCTGCGCGAGCAGCTCGGCGCGCGAGCCGTCCTCGCGCTCGTAGTCGGCGCGGCGGTTGTGCAGCCGGGTGCCCATGGCGGTGTACAGCGGCAGCAGCACCTTGTCGCCGTGCTCGGCCGCCGCGGCGATGGCGACCCGGACCGGGCCCCAACCGGTGGCGAGCAGCTCTTCGTACTGCGGGGGCAGACCCTCGCGGCCCTCGTTGAGGACCGACAGGCTCATCACGTGGAAGTGCGCTTCGATATCGCGGACCTGCTCGACCTCGAGGATCCAGCGGGAGGTGATCCAGCACCACGGGCACAGCGGGTCGAACCAGAAATCGACCCGGTCCTTCTTGGTGTCGCTCACAGGGAAGTCCTTTCGCAGTTCTCGGCGGCCGGGGGCAGGGCCGTCCCCCATGCGCAACAACTCGGATTGTTGCCGATATTTCCGCTCCGCCCGACTCGGCCGGGTCTAGGGTCGGAATATCGGCCTCGTCGGGAGATCACGTCCCGGTGGGCGGACCCGACCGCGCGAGCAGGGAGGTTTCGGCATGACCACATCCAGGTTCGTCATCGCGGGAGGCGGGCTGGCCGCGGCCAAGCTCGCGGAAGCCTTGCGCGCCAATGACTTCGACGGAACCGTGACGTTCATCGGCACGGAGGACCACCTGCCGTACGAGCGGCCGCCGCTGTCCAAGGAGCATCTGCTGGGTAAGAAGGCGCTGGTGGACTTCACCGTCGATCCCGCGCAGTGGTATCGCGACCACCATATCGAGGTGATGCCGGGCACCACCGTCACCGCCGTGGACCGCGCCACGAAAACCGTTGCGCTGCCGGACGGTACGACGCTGCCCTATGACAAGCTGGCGCTGGCCACCGGATCCCGGCCGCGACTGCTGCGCATGCCGGGCGCGGACGCCGAGGGCGTGCATGTGCTGCGCACCATCGAGGATTCCGACGCCCTGCTCGCACTGTTCGGCACCGCGCGTCGGCTGGCTGTCATCGGGGCTGGATGGATCGGGCTCGAGGTGACCGCGGCGGCGCGGGCGGCGGGCGTGGAAGTGACTGTGCTGGAGACGGAATCGGTACCGTTGCAGGCCGCGCTGGGCACAGAGATGGGTGAGGTGTTCGCCCAGCTGCATCGCGACCACGGTGTCGATCTGCGGCTCGGGGTGAAGGTAGGCGAGATCACCACCTCGGGCGGCAAGGCCACCGGCGTGCGGCTCGACGACGGCACCGTCATCGAGGCCGACGCGGTCCTGATGGCGGTGGGCGCGCGGCCCAATATCGAACTGGCCGCCGACGCCGGGCTGGCCGTGGGCGGCGGCGTCCTCGTCGACGAGAGCCTGGCCACCAGCGACCCCGACATCGTCGCCGTCGGCGATATCGCCGATCAGCAGCATCCCGTGCTGGGGCAGCGAATCCGGGTGGAGCACTGGGCGAACGCGCTGAACCAGCCCGCGGTGGCGGCGCTGACCATGCTCGGGAAACCAGCCGTGTACGACCGGCTGCCCTACTTCTTCACCGATCAGTACGACCTCGGCATGGAGTACACCGGCTACGTCGGACCCAAGCAGCACGCGCACGTGGTGGTGCGCGGCGATCTCGGCAAGCGCGAGTTCGTCGCGTACTGGCTCGATTCCGGCAACCGGGTGCTGGCCGGAATGAACGTGAACGTGTGGGATGTGACGGACAAGATCAAGCAGCTGATCCTCGGCGGCGAGGCCGTGGATCCCGAGGACCTGTGACAACCGTCACCTGACCCGGAGTGAAGGGTACGTCGCAATGGCGTGCGTGGCTCCGACCCGTTGATGAGAGCGCCGCCCGGGCGCACACCACCGAAGGAGCCGACCGTGAAGTACATCCTGATCAAGACCTACTCCCCCGCCGCCTACTGCGACACCTTCCTCGGCGACTGGGAACCCGAGGAGATCCAGGCGCACATCGACTTCCAGCGCACCCTCGGCGAGGAACTGGCCAAGTCCGGCGAACTCGTCGACGCCCAGGGCCTCGCCGACCCGGGCCAGGCCCGAATCGTCATGTCCGACGGCCGTTCCGCGCCGGTGGTCACCGACGGTCCCTTCCCCGAGACCAAGGAATTCCTGGCCGGATACTGGATCATCGACGTCGATTCGCCCGAACGCGCCATCGAGATCGCCGCCAAGGCCTCCGCCGCCCCCGGCCCCGGCGGCAAACCGATCGGCGAGTACATCGAGGTCCGCCCGATCATGAGCGCACCCCCCGCCGCCGAACTCTGATGCCGGACCAGACCCTCGAGGACCTGTTGCGCGACCTCGCGCCGCAGGTCCTCGGCGCGCTCGTCCGCCGCTACGGCGACTTCGACGCCGCCGAGGACGCCCTCCAGGAAGCCCTGCTGGCCGCCGCCACCCAATGGCCCGCCGACGGCCTCCCCGACAACCCCCGCGCCTGGCTCATCTCCGTCGGCCAGCGCCGCATGATCGACGCCATCCGCGCCGACATCTCGCGCCGAAACCGCGAGGAAGCCAACGCCATCCACGATCCGGAGCGTCTGGGCGGGGCGACACTCGATCCTGCGGACACGGCGGTCGCGCGGCTGGAGGGCGACAGCTGGGGGCGACTGGTTTTTCGCGACACCCGCCCCGGCCGTGATGGCGAATCCGCCCATGGTGAATCCAGCCCCACGGTCAACGCCGCTCCCGGCCGTGGCAACTCCGCCCTTGGTGAATCCCACCCCGTCGCCGGCGCCGATCCGGCAGGTGGGCTCGATCTCGACTCGGTGGGCTCGGACCGCGACGACACGCTCACCTTGTTCTTCCTGTGCTGCCATCCCGCGCTGTCGCCCGCGAGTGCGATCGCGCTGACCCTCCGCGCGGTCGGCGGGCTCACCACCGAGGAGATCGCGCGGGCCTTCCTGCTGCCGGAAAGGACCATGGCGCAAAGGATCACGCGCGCCAAGAAGCGGCTGGCGAGCGAGGAGCGGCCCTTCGCCATGCCCGCCGAGTCGAACGGGCATCGGGCGGAATGGGATACGCGGCTCGACAATGTGCTGCGGGTGCTCTACCTGATCTACACCGAGGGCCATACCAGCGGCGGCGAGCGACTACACCGAGCCGATCTCTCGACCGAGGCGATTCGCCTGGCCCGCGCCCTGTCTCGCGCACTGCCCGACAACCCCGAGGTCACCGGACTGCTAGCCATGCTGCTGCTCACCGAGGCCCGCCGCGCGGCCCGCACCGGCGAACACGGCGAGCTGATCCCCCTCGAGGAACAGGACCGCAGCCTCTGGGACCGCGAAATGATCATCGAGGGCGTCCGCCTGGCGACCGCGTCGGTCCGCAGCGGCCTCATCGGCCAATACCAGATCCAAGCCGCCATCGCCGCCCTGCACGCCCAGGCCCTGCGCCCCGAAGACACCGACTGGCCCCGAATCCTGCTGCTGTACAACGCCCTCGAACGCCAATCCCCCAACCCCATGGTCACTCTGAACCGCGCCGTCGCCCTGGCCATGGTCCACGGCCCCCAAGCCGGCCTCGACCTCACCGACACCCTCGGGGAGTCCCTCTCCGGCAACCACCGCCTCGACGCAGTCCGAGGCCACCTCCACGAAATGGCAGGCGACCCAGAGGAAGCCATAGCCGCCTACACCTCCGCCGCCCG
>NZ_BAFX01000050.1 GCF_000308815.1 Nocardia concava NBRC 100430 | reverse complement strand
ATCGAGTGGACCAGCCAGATCGTGGGCGGGCCGTTCAACAACTTCACCGGGCTGTGGCATCTGGCGGGGCAGTATCGCGGCAGCCTGCCGCAGGGTGCGCCCGCGGCGGCGTCGATCGCGCCGCAGGCCCCGGGCTCGGCTCCGCCTGCCGCGGCCCAGGCTCCGGTGGCTACGGCCCCGGCTCCGGCGGCCGCAGAACCGGGCGCGCCGCAAGCGCCCGCGGCCGCAGCCCCGGCGTCCCAGCCCGCCGCCGCACCGGCATCGCCGGTTCAGGCCGCGCCGGTCCTGGCGACCAAAACCGTGGAAATACCGCGCGGGCAACGCTATCCATGGCTGGTGCCGGTCCTGCTGATCGTCGCGATCATCGGCACCGGCGTGTTCTTCGGCGCGGACCGCCTGGTCCGAATACGGCGATGAGCACCGTGTCCGCGTTCTCGGGCCTGCCCGCCTACTCCGAATTCGTCTCCCAGGTGGAGCGGGCGCCCGAACGAGTCACGGCGCGATGGCCGTTCGCCGTGCTGGCGGCACTCGGCGTGCTGCTGGTGGCCGCGCCGGTGGCCACGGGCATGTTCCCGCGCGCGGTGCAGGGCGAGGCCATGATCGACGCCTTCGGCCCGTACGTGACCGAGCAGAGTATCGACGGCTACCGCTCGGATCTGCGGGTACTGGACGACGCCCGCACGAATATCGTTACCCTGCAGTCGGTTTCGCCGCCAGCGGGTGAGTATCCCCGCGTGGATCAGTTCGTCCGGGACTATCCGGGCATCCGGACCGATATCTCGTCCATGCTCGACGCGATCGACACCAATCGCGGAAACTACCGGACACTCTCCGGCACAGCGCCTTTCGGCAGCCTGCCCTGGTTGCTGGCATTGCCCGGCGTGGTGCTGATCGGTGCCGGAATCGCCGGTTTCCGCGCCGCCGGGAACGGCTCGCGGGCCAGGACGTGGCGGGCCTTCGCGGGGTTGGCGGGTCTCGCGCTGGTCGTGACGCCCTTGGCGGCAGGGCTTTTCGCGGCGGGTCCGGCCGCGCAACCGGTCATCGACGGGTTCCGGCCGATCCTGACCACCGAGCACGTGCGCCGGGTCCAGGGCTATTTCGTCACCCTGGTCGCCGCGGACGGCGAATTGAACAGCCGCTACGCCGGGGCGGTTCGCGCCGCGCACCCCGAGGCCGATCTCTCCGGCATCACCGCGCTGGAGAACCGCTGGCAGCCCATGACCTCCCGCTTCGCGGCGCTGGTCGGCACCATGAACGACAATATCGGCAATTTCGACGCCGTCGTCGCATTGAACGACGTCACCCACCCGCTCGGGTTCACCGCTTTCCGCGGCCTGGCGTGGGGCTTCCTGATACCGGGCCTGCTGGTCACGGGCCTGGCCCTGGCCGGGCTTCGGCCATTCCGAACCGGCTCCGGCCGAACCGATTCCACCGGAGGTGAACCGGAATGAGGTTCTCACGTCCCAGTACCCGGGTCCGCGTGGCAGCCGCCGTGCTGGCCGCCACCGCGCTGTTCACCGCGGGCTGCGGTAGCGCCGATTCGCCGCAGTCCGCCAGCGGCCCAGAGCAGTTGGTGGGCCTGTTCCGGTTCACCCCTGGCACCGTGGACGGAAATACCGTGCGCGGCACCTGGTTCCGCATGGTGCAGCCGGGTGGCACCCCCGACAATGGTCCGTACATGCCCAATGGCGACTCCCCCGCGCAGGGCGGTTCCACCACCCTGCTGGAGCCGGGCACGGCCGGTGGACTGCGGGTGGGCGGCTATCAGAGTGAGCCCAAACCCGGTTTCGCCCAGGGCAATTCACTGTCGGATTCGATCACCAAGCCGACCAAGTTCTTCGCCGTCGAGTTCGGCATCTCCACCAATCCGGTCGATCCGCAGACCCAGCGCCAGGTGCCGCCGCCGACGGTGGTGAACAACGGCGGCAAGCTCACCGCCGATCTGTCGGCCTGGGCGGCGTCCTGGAACGACCAGGAGTTCAACCAGGGTGCGCCCAAGCCGCCGGAGAAGCAGGGCGCGCAGGTGGCCGGCGCCGAGCAGGTGCAGAAGGCCTGGGACTGGGTCGCCCACCAGTGGTTCGACCGGCCGAAATCCGATGCCGCCCAGGGCCCCTCGGCCACCGGCAGCTACGACCCGAAAACCCGCGCGTTCACCCTCCAGTGGACGAGCCTCATCGTCGGCGGGCCTTTCAACGGCTTCACCGGCGTGTGGCATCTGGAGGGCGTCTACGAACACCAGGAGCCGAACCCATGACCATCGCCGACTCGCCCCGCCGTCCCGCCGCGGTCCATGCCCTGCGCGCGATCGCCGCGCTCACCGTGGTGGGCAGCGCCGCCGCGGCCACCACGCTGACCGTGCGCGCCGACGAGCGGGTGCCGACCATCGTGGTGACGGGCGAACAGGCCGCCGCCGCACCGCAATCCGCGGCGACCGCGGTGACCGTCGCACCCGCTCCGATTCCGGCGGGACCGGCGGCGAGCCCGGGTGCACCGGCGGCTCCCGCCGCCGTGCCCTCGGGTAATGCTCCGGCGGCCGCGGTGCCGTTGGGTAATGCCCCAGGCGCCGCCGTACCCCTGGGCACCGCCCCGGGCAGCACCGTCGCGCTGAGTCCCGATGCGCAGGCGCCCGCGAGCAGCGTCCCGCTCGGCCAGAGCCCGGCCGCCGACGGCGCCGTACCGCTCGGCGCGGGCAGTCCGTTCGCGACGGTCGCGGTCAACACCCAGCCCGCCTGCCCGCTGGGCTGGCCCGCACCGAAGCAACAGGGCGGCCTGGCCTCGTTGATCGGTCTGGCCCCGCTGGCGGGCCCGTTCTCCTCGGAAGCGTTCGCCCTGGGTTCGGTCTATCAGCCGATCCTGCAGTTGGTCGGCCCTGTCCTCGCCGAGATCGCGCCGGTCATCACGCGCTACCAGCCCCTCATCGATCCGATCATCAGCCAGGTCCAGGGCGTGGAAGCCATTGTGCTGCAGGCGATCCTGCCCTACTACGGCCCCTACCGAAGCCAGCTCATCGCCGCCGAGGGCGACCTGGCGAAAGCCCTCGCCCCGGTGCTGAACAACATCTACAACAGCGAGATCGCCTCCTGCTTCGTCGCCTGGCAGGGGCAAATCATCGATCAGGCCAAGGGCGGCCGCATCACCGTCGCCTCACTCGCCCACCCGGGCACCGTCGTCGAATTGGGCCCCGAGAACTGAGCTCGGGGCCCCGAAAACGGTCAGGCGCACAGGGCCCGGGTGGCCGGTACGACCTCACCGATCCAGCGGCGCAGCTGGGTTTCGTCGGCGGACTCCGGCCAGTACACGAAGGTGTCGAACCCGGTCTCCGTGGCGAAGTCGGCCAGGATTCGAGCCCAGCCCGCCGCGTCGGTGCGGATCTTCTCCTCACCCCGGAGGGTGACCGGGCCCGGGGTGTCGGTGATCGTTCCGACCAACTGCGCCATCCGCATGATGTCGGCCGGTTTACGGCCCGCATCGATGGCGGAAGCGGAGATGATGTCCTGTGTCGCTTGCCATTTCTCGTACGGGAGGTAATGCGGGATGGGTGCGGCCCAGCCGTCGGCGATGCGCCCGGTGAGGACATTGGCCTTCGGACCGACACTGCCGAACCAGATGCCGACGGGATGCGCCGGGGCAGGGCCGGATTGGACGCCGTGCACCCGATAGAGAGCGCCGTCGACCTTCGCCTTAGTGCCCGGCTGCCACATGGCACGAATGATCGCGGTGGCCTCCTCCAGCGCTTGCAGCGCTTCAGGATTCGTGCGCGTCGGCCCACCCATCGCACTGATCGCGGGCCAGAAAGCCCCCGCCCCCAACGCAAGCTCGAACCGCCCCCCACTCAACAAATCCAATGTCGCCGCCTGCTTCCCCAACATGGCCGGCCCACGCAACGGCAAACTCGCCACATCCGGAAACACCCGCAGCCGTTCGGTTTCCGCCAACACCGTGGCAATCACCGCAAACGTATCCGCCAACCCACCCGAATACGGATGATCCTGCACCCCGAGCAGCTCCAGCCCCTCCCGGTCCGCCTCCTTCGCCATCTCCCGCAACCGCGGCAGCTCGGTCACCGTCGGCGCCAACTGAATTCCGAATCGTAGGTCCACGCCGCGATCATGCCAGTCGAACCCGGGCGAGTCAGCCGCGGTGGCCGAGCCGGGGTGGAGGACGATGGTGGGTATGGACAGCAGGGTGATCGAGGTGAAGACCGGGCGTAGCGAAGTCGTCCACGATCTCACGCCGCAGTGTGTGGACTTCCTGGGCGAGGTGGCGAGTGGCGATGACGGGCTGCTGCACGTGTTCGTACCGCATGCCACCGCGGGGATCGCGTTGATCGAGCTGGGTGCGGGGAGTGATGAGGATCTGCTGGCGGCGCTACGGGACCTGCTGCCTGCTGATGATCGGTGGCGGCATGCGCATGGGTCGCGGGGGCATGGGCGGTCGCATGTGATGCCTGCGCTCATCGCGCCGTACGCGAGCGTGCCGGTGTTGGCTGGGGAGTTGGCGTTGGGGACTTGGCAGTCGATCGCGATGGTCGATCTCAATGTCGACAATCCGGTGCGGCAGGTGCGGTTGTCGTTCCTGGCGGGGTGAGCCCACCCGCCGTCGGGCGTCTGTAGTCCTGCTAGACCGGTAGCAGGCGGGCCACGACGGCGGTTAGTTGCCGGGCGTTGCGGCATTCGTGCATTTCGATGATGTCGGCGTATTTGGTGGCCGCGGAGTCTCCTGTACCCCACATCTTTTCGGCTTCTGGATTGAGCCAGTAAGCGTGTTTGGCGGTGCCGACCAGCTGACGGAGTGTCTCGAGGGCGGGGTCGCGGTAGTTGGTGCGGGCGTCGCCGAGGATTAGGAGGGAGGTGCGGCTGGTTACGGCGTCGGGGAAGTTGGCAGCCAGGCCTTCGAGGGCAGAGCCGTAGTCGGAGTGGCCTTCGATGCCTACGACTTTGGATTCGGTGAAGATGCGGCGGGTGAGTTGGTCGAGGGGGGTTTTGGAGTCGAAGAGTTGGGTTACCTCGTCGGTTTGGTCTACGAAGGCGAAGATGCGGACTCGGGAGAATTGTTCGCGGAGGGCGTTGACCAGGAGCATGGTGAAGCTGGAGAAACCTGCCACCGAGCCTGAGATGTCGCACAGGAGAACGAGGTCGGGGCGGCCGGGGCGGGGTTTGCGGGTGACCAGGTTGACGGGGACGCCGCCGGTGGACATGGATTTGCGCATGGTCTTGCGCAGGTCGATCTCGCCGCGGCGGGAGCGGCGGCGGCGCGCGGCCAGGCGGGAGGCGAGGACTCGGGCCAGGCGCTGGCTGCTGCGGCGCAGCTCGTCGAGTTCGGTTTGGGAGATGCGCAGGAAGTCGGCGTCCTCGGCCTGGCGGGCGACGCCGTAGGTGGCGACGCGGTCGCGGCCGATGCGTTCGGCGACGCGGCGGCGGGTCTCCGCCTCGACGGTGCCGCGGAAATCCTTGATGCGCTGGCGCGCGGTGCGGCGGGCGACCTCGGCGTCGAAACCGGACGGGTCGAAACCGGCATTGTCCATGCCCTGCGCGAGACCCGCGAGGATCTTGCTCACCAGCAGTTCGGGCTGGAGGTCCTTCAACGTCTGATACGCGGAGAACGACGGCCCGCCCGCGGCCTGGTATTGGCCCATCTGCTCGACCATCTGCGCGGCCAGCGCCTGCAACTGCTGCGCCTGCTCCCCGGACGGATCCTGGATCAGCAACTCCGCCAGCATCTTCCGCAGTTCGAGAATGTCGACCATGCCGTCGGGCCGCATCGGCAACTCGACCTCCGCGGCCCCGACCCGCTCGCCGAGCGCGGCCGGGAACCACAGGTCGAACATGCCGTCGAAGGTGGAGCGCTGGGTGGTGCGGCGCAGCAGCGCGCAGGCCAGGCCCTCACGCAGGGCCTCGCGATCCATGAGGTCCAAGACGGTGAGAACCTGTCCAGCATCCACGGTTTCGGATGGCCCGACCGGAATCCCCCTGCCGCGCAAGGCTTCCACGAACCCGACCAGATGCCCTTGCAGCCCGTGCTCGGCCGTCGGCCCCGGCACCGTCACCGGTTTGGCGGGCGTGCCGCCCGAAATCGCCCGCATGGCAGCCGAAACCAGTCCGCGCTGCCGGTTCTCCGTCATGTCAGGCCAGCTTCAGCTCGGACTGCGCGCGCACATGATCGGCCTGATGCTTGAGCACCACCCCGAGCGTCGCCCGCACGGTCTTGTCGTCGAGATCCTTTGCCCCCAGGGCCAACAGCGTCCGCGCCCAGTCGATGGATTCCGCCACCGACGGCAGCTTCTTGAGCTGCATGCCGCGCAGCACGTGCACGATCCGCACCAGCTGCGCCGCCACCGCGGGCTTGAGCTCGGGCACCCGGCTGGCCAGGATGCGCCGCTCGAGATCCTCGTCGGGGAAGTCGATGTGCAGGTAGAGGCAGCGCCGCTTCAACGCCTCGGACAGCTCGCGGGTGGCATTGGAGGTCAGCACCACGAACGGCTTGCGCGTGGCGCTGATGGTCCCCAATTCCGGCACGGTGACCGAGAAGTCGCTCAAAACCTCGAGCAGCAGACCCTCGATCTCGACGTCGGCCTTGTCGGTCTCGTCGATGAGCAGCACGGTCGGCTCATCCCGCCGGATGGCGGTCAGCAGCGGGCGTTCCAGCAGGAATTCCTCGGTGAAGACGTCGGCTTTGGTTTCGGCCCAATCGTTTTCCGAGGACGCCTGGATGCGCAGGATCTGCTTGGCATGGTTCCACTCGTAGAGGGCGCGGGCCTCGTCCACGCCCTCGTAGCACTGCAACCGCACCAGCTCCGCACCCGCGACCTGCGCGACCGCCTTGGACAGCTCGGTCTTGCCGACACCGGCGGGACCCTCGATGAGCAGCGGCTTGCCGAGCCGGTCGGCGAGGAAAACCGAAGTGGCGGTGGCCTTGTCGGCCAGGTAGCCGGTGCCGGCCAGCCGCTCGATCACATCGTCGACCGACGAGAAGATCGGCTCCTGGCTGGGTGCGGTGGTCGGAGCCACGGGCGGTCCCTCCTTATTCGGGGGTCTGGGGGAAGCCCCCAGACCCCAATTCCAACCGGCGAAGCCGGGTTACCACTACACGGGCCGAATCTGGCCGTCGCCCCACACGATCCACTTGGTCGACGTCAGTTCCGGCAGGCCCATGGGCCCGCGCGCGTGCAGCTTCTGGGTGGAGATGCCGATCTCCGCGCCGAAGCCGAACTGCTCGCCGTCGGTGAAGGCGGTCGAGGCATTCACCATGACGGCGGCGGCGTCCACGCGAGCGGTGAACTCGCGGGCGGCCTTGAGATCGCCGGTCACGATGGCCTCGGTGTGCCCGGTGCCCCACTCGTTGATGTGCTCGACGGCCGCGTCCAGATCGTCGACGACCTTCAAAGCGATATCGAGGGACAGGTATTCGTCCGCCCAGTCGGTCTCGGTGGCGGGCACCAGCCCGGGCAGGTCACCGTGAATGGTGACCCCGGAGTCCTCGAGCGCCTTGATCATCCGCGGCACCGCGAAATCCGCTATGGCCCGGTCGATCAGCACCGTCTCGGCGGTATTGCACACCGACGGCCGCCGGGTCTTGGCATTGATCAGGATGGACTCGGCCATATCCAGATCCGCGTCCCGGTGGATGAAGACGTGGCAGTTGCCGGTCCCGGTCTCGATGGTCGGCACCAGCGCGTCGCGCACCACGGCATTGATCAGCCCCGCGCCGCCGCGCGGAATCACCACGTCCACCAGACCGCGCGCCTGGATCAGATGGGTCACGCTGGAGCGGTCCTCCGACGGCAGCAGTTGCACCGCATCGGCGGGAATCCCCTGCGCTTCCAAGGCTTCCCGCAGCACCTTCACCAGCGCCGCATTGGATTTGGCCGCCGAGGACGAACCGCGCAGCAGCGCCGCGTTGCCCGACTTCAACGCCAGTCCGAAGGCGTCCACGGTGACGTTCGGCCGCGCCTCGTACACCATGCCCACGACGCCGAGCGGCACCCGCACCTGGCGGATCTCCAGCCCGTTGGGCAGCGTCGACCCGCGCACCACATCGCCCACCGGATCCGGCAGCCCGGCCACCTGCCGCAGCCCCGAGGCGATCCCGTCGACGCGGGCCTCGGTCAGCCGCAGCCGATCCAGCAGCGAGTCGGCGGTGCCGCCGGCCTTGGCGGTCTCGATGTCCTCGGCATTGGCGGCGAGTACGGCGTCCTTGGCCGCGAGCAGCGCATCGGCCGCGGCGTGCAGTGCGGCGTCCTTCTGCGCGGTGGTGAGCTGGGCGAGCGTCCGCGACGCCACCCGAGCCCGGCGCGCCGAGTCGTGCACCACCTCGCGAACGGCGTCCCGGTCGGTGGTCGTGGGAGCAGTCATGTGAACAGATTACTTATTACATTCCGCCCCCTGTCGGGGCAGGTTGTTACGGTGGGGCCCATGACCGCGAGCATCCGGTTGTCCTCGGGCACCGGCAGATGGGTTCTTCTCGCGACCGTCCTCGGTTCCGGGATGGCCATGCTGGACGCCACCGTCGTGAATGTGGCGCTGCCCAGGATCGGCGACGAATTCGGCGCGTCCATGGCCGGACTGCAATGGACGGTCAACGCGTACACGCTGACGCTGGCGGGATTGATCCTGCTGGGCGGGTCGCTGGGCGACCGGTACGGGCGGCGGCGGGTCTTCCTCATCGGCGTCGTGTGGTTCGCCATTGCCTCCGCCTTATGTGGTGCGGCGCAGGATGTTTCGATGCTGATCGCGGCGCGTGCCCTGCAGGGTGTGGGCGGAGCTCTGCTGACACCCGGATCACTGGCCATCATTCAGGCCTCGTTCCGGCCCGACGAACGGGCCAAGGCGGTGGGCGCGTGGTCCGGACTGGGCGGCGTGGCCGGTGCGATCGGACCGTTCCTGGGTGGCTGGCTGGTCGAGGCCGCCGGTTGGCGCTGGGTGTTCCTGCTCAATATTCCGCTGGCCGCGGTGGTGGTCGCGGTGACGGCACGGCATGTGCCCGAGACCCGTGACACCGCGGCGCACGGCAAGTTCGACGTGCTCGGCGCGGTGCTGGCGGCCCTATGCCTGGCCGGGTTCACCTACGCGCTGACCATGGCCCCCGAACATGATGCGAATCGAATCCTGGTGTGGGGCAGCGCGATCGTGGGCGTCGTGGCGGCGGTCGCCTTCGTGGTGGTGGAGCGGCGGCGCTCGCGCCCGGGCACCGACCCCTCGGCCATGCTGCCCGTGGACGTGTTCGCCTCCAAGCAGTTCAGCGCCATCAATGTGGTCACCTTCGTCATGTACGGCGCGATGAGCGTGGTCTTCTTCCTGCTCGTGCTCACCCTGCAGGTGGTGGCCGGGTTCAGCCCGATCGCCGCGGGCACCGCCATGCTCCCGGTCACCGTCCTCATGCTGCTGTTCTCGGCGCGCTCGGGAGCGCTGGCCCAGCGCATCGGCCCGCGCTGGCCGATCACGATCGGCGTCCTGCTGGCCGCCGCGGGCATGCTGCTCATGACCCGCATCGGCATCCACACCTCGTATCTGCGCGATGTCCTGCCCGCCGCACTGGTTTTCGGCCTCGGCCTGGTCCTCGCCGTCGCCCCGCTGACCGCCACCGTGCTCGCCACCGCCGACGAACGCCACGCGGGCGTGGCCAGCGGCGTCAACAACGCGGTCGCCCGCGCCGCGGGTCTCCTGGCCGTGGCGGCCATTCCGCCGCTGGCCGGTCTCACCGGCTCGGCCTACAACGATCCGGCCGCCTTCGATCACGGCTTCCGCCTCGCGATCTTCACCTCGGTGGTCCTGATGGTCGCGGCCGCCGCCCTCGCCTTCTTCACCGTTCGCGATGACGCCCTGCGCCAGGCCCCGCCCGAGTGCGTACCCGAATGCCGCAGCTTCTCGGCCGTCGCCAGCCCACCGCTGGAACCCAACCGCACCCCGGCTCGAGGAAAACGGCTCGCATGACCGCACCCCGAATCGCAGTGGTGGGCAGCATCAATATGGATCTGGTGACGACCGTCGGCAGGCGGCCGGAGGCGGGCGAAACGGTTTCCGGGGACGGATTCGCGCTGGTGCCCGGCGGCAAGGGCTCGAATCAGGCGATCGCCGCGCGGCGGGCCGGGGCCGAGGTCGAGTTCGTCGGCGCGGTCGGGGACGACGTGTTCGCGACGGCGCTGCGGGATGTGTTGAGCGAGGCCGGGGTTGAGGTTTCGCGGCTGCGGACGGTCGACGGGCCCAGTGGCATCGCGACCATAGTGGTCGACGGGGATGGCGAGAACACCATCATCGTGGTGGCCGGAGCCAACGGCCGGATGACGGAATTGACCGCGGCGGAGCTGAAAACGATCGCGGCGGCGGATGTTCTCATGTGCCAGTTGGAGATTCCGGTGCCGACGGTACTGGCAGCCGCCCGGCACGCACGAGCGAACGGCACCACGGTCCTGCTGAATCCCTCTCCGGTGCGCGAACTTCCACCCGAGCTGTGGGCCGAGGTCGATGTGGCGGTGGTCAACGAGGGCGAAGCCGCCCACCTGGCCGAGGCACTCGCCCCTGTCCCCCACGTGATCACCACGCTCGGCGCGGCGGGTGCGTCCTATCGCGGACCCGACGGCGTCACGCTGTCGCATCCCGGCGTCCCGGTCAAGGTCGTGGACACCACCGGCGCGGGTGACACCTTCACCGGCGCGCTGGCCGCGCACTGGCACGAGGGACCGCAGACCGCCCTGGCCTGGGCGTGCACGGCGGGCGCGCTGGCCACCACCAAACTGGGTGCCAGCGCCTCGATTCCGGAGCTCGAGGAGATCCGCCGGGCGCTCGCCGACACCGCCGCGCGCTAGCCGGGTGTGATGATGGGGTTCAGGTTCTAGGAAAGGTGCGGGATGTCGCTGCGGCACGGGCTACTGGGATTGCTGGCGGAGGGACCCGCCAGCGGCTACGACCTGGCGCAGCGTTTCCAGGAGGCGCTCGGTCCGGTGTGGCCCGCCCGGCATCCGAAGATCTACTCCGAGCTCGGCAAGCTGGCCGAGGCGGGCATGATCGAGATCGACAGCGAGGGCGCGCGGGGGCGTAAGGCGTACCGGATCACCGAGACCGGGCTGGCCGAGGTGCGGCGGTGGCTGGTCGAGGAGGACGTCGATCACACGCTGCGGCTGGAACCGCTGCTGCGCTCGTTCTTCTTCTGGCTCATGGATCCGAAGGATCTGGACGAGCATCTCGAGCGCGAGGGCCGGTACTTCGGCGACACCGCGGCCATGTACCGCGAGCTGGCCCTGGCCAAGGACCGCGGCGAGTTCGGCGAGCTCGACCCGCACGCCAAGTCCAAGCGGATCGCGGTCGAGGCCGGAATCCGGCTCTACGAGGCGCTGGCCGAGTGGGCCGAATGGGCGCGCGACGAGATCGACGGGGAAAACAGCTAGCCCACAGCGGGATTCGAATCGAGCGGGATATCGCCATCCATTGACATGTACCAAGGGACATGTACTCTTGTTCATGTACCCGGGCATGCGTATCAACCGCGATTCGATCCGAGGCTTCACATGACAACAGCCACCAGCACCCGCGCGATCCTGCTCACCGGCGCGAGCGGCGGCATCGGCCGCTCCTGCGCACTTTCCCTGGCCGCCAAGGGATTCCACGTCTACGCCGGGGTCCGCACCGCAACGCCGGACCTCGATGCCACCGGCATCACCCAGCTCACCCTCGATGTCACCGATTCCGACAGCGTCGAAGCCGCCGCCGAACAGGTGGCGAAACACCAAGACGGACAAGGACTGCACGCCGTGATCAACAATGCGGGCGTGCTGGTCCAGGGCCCGACCGAACTGGTGCCGATCGCCGAGTGGCATCGGCAGTTCGAGGTCAATGTGCACGGCCCGGTCCGCGTCATCCAGCAGTTCCTGCCGCTGCTGCGCACGGGCGGCGGCCGGATCGTGAATGTCAGCGCGGCCAGCGCCCGGGTCGGGTTCCCCTTCCTGGGCCCGATCGGCGCGAGCAAGGCGGCGCTGGAATCGTATTCGGAATCGCTGCGCGTCGAGCTGGCGCCGTGGCGGATTCCGGTCTCGATCGTGCAGCTCGGGGCCATGCGCACGGAGATCTTCGCCAAGTCGGCCGCCGCGGCCGAAGCCGCACTGGCACAGGCGGATCCGCGGATGGTCGTCCTCTACAACCGCCAGCTCGCCGCGTTCGATCAGGCCGCGGCGAGGCAGCGCTACGCCCCGGTCGAGGTGGCGACAGGCGCGATCTCCCGTGCCGTCGAGGCGCGTCGGCCCAGGCCGCTGTACGTGGCGGGTTCGGATGCGCGACTCGCGGTCTGGCTCTCGCGCATCCCGGCGCGACTGCGCGACCGCGTCTTTCAGCGCGCGCTCGGCTTGTCCGGCATCGAGCCCGCCCCGGTGGCGTAGCGATCCTGGCAGCGGGCATAGCTGGTGTCGGGAACAGATGGCGGCGATCCGCCATTCCACCGACGTGGACATTCGACCAAAAGTTTGAACCGGGCGGACGTCCACAACGTTTCGCATCGGCACCGAAGACACAATCAGGAGATATGCCAATGGATTTGGGATTGCGCGGCAGAACCGCGCTCGTGACGGGCGCCTCGGCGGGCATCGGCGCGGAGATCGCGCGGGTACTGGCCGCCGAGGGCTGCCACCTGCACCTGGCCGCGCGCGGCAAGGAGAAGCTGGACGAGATCGCGGAGCAGCTGCGCGCCGAGCACGGCGTGGAGGTGCACACGCACCGGACCGATCTGCGGGCGGGCGAGGATATCGAGCGCCTCGCCGAGGTGGTCGGCGCGCCGGACATCCTGGTCAACAATGCCGGTGACGTGCCGGGCGGCAACCTCGCCACCGTCGACGAGGAGGCCTGGCGGCACGGCTGGGAGCTGAAGGTCTTCGGCTACATCAACTTGAGCCGCAAGATCTACGCGAGCATGAAGCAGCGGGGCCGGGGCGTGGTCGTGAATGTCATCGGCGCGGCGGGCGAACGCCCCGACGCCGACTACATCGCGGGCAGCACCGGCAATGCCGCACTCATGGCCTTCACCCGGGCACTCGGCAGCAAGAGCTGGCGCGACGGCATCCGGGTGGTGGGCATCAATCCGGGCCCGGTGGCGACCGATCGCATCACCAAACTCATCGACACCAATGCCCGTTTCGCCGAGATGGCCGCGGACTTCCCGTTCGGCCGCCCGGCCCACACCCGTGAAATCGCCGATATGGCAGCGTTTCTCGCCTCCGACCGCTCCGGCTACACCACCGGAACGATCATCACCATCGACGGTGGCCTGAGCCTGATCTGAACGCGCTCAGGCGACGGAGGTCTTCTTCCCCGTATACAGCCCGACCAGATCTGCCAGCTGTTTCCCGGCGCGCTCCAGGGGCGCGGTCGAGCGGGACGCCAGCGACATGACGACCGCGCCCTCGATGGCCGCCACGATGGTGGTGGCCAGCGAGCGCGCGGTCTCGGGCGCCACATTCTCGGCCTCGAGCCGCTCGGCGAGGATGCCCTCCCATTCGCTGAAGGTCTCCCCCGCCACATCCGCGGCCTCCGGCGATTCCGTGCGCCCGAGGGCCGCGGCCACGATCGGGCAGCCCGCGCTGAAGTCGGTGGACAGCAGCGTCTCGCGCCACATGGCCGGGAAGGCCGCGATGGCACTGGCCAGATCGCTGCCCGCGAGGACGGTCCGCATGAGGGCGCTCGAGGCCTGACCGGCGGCCCGGGTGGCCTCGGCGACCAGCTCGGATTTGCCGCCCGGAAAGTTCAGGTAGACGGACCGGCGCGAGATGCCGCTGTGGTCGAGCAGCTGAGCGATGCCGGTCCCGGCGATGCCATTGCAGCGCATCAGGGCGATGGCGCTGTCGATGAGGCGGTCGCGGGCACCCATGGACGGTTCCTCCTTGCTGTATACCGATCGGTGTACTACCGTTTTCGGATATACCGATTGGTCTACCTCAAGTGTAGACCGCCGCTCGAACCTTCGAATCGACTGCGTCGAAATCAGTGCTGCGTCTGATCAGATGAAAGAGGCCCAAGCATGCCGACCCTGCACGATCCCCTGCCGCTGGCCAGCGGCCAGGTGCTGCCCAACCGCATTATGAAGTCGGCCCTGAGCGAGGGGCTGGCGAATGCCGAGAATGCTCCCGACGCACGGCTGGAGCGGCTCTACGGACGCTGGAGCCGGGGCGGCTACGGGTTGATCGTCACCGGCAATGTCATGGTCGACCGCCGCCACTGCGGCGAACCCGGCAACGTCGCCATGGAGGACGAACGCCACCTGCCGGCGCTGACCCGCTGGGCCAAGATCGCCAAGGACGGCGGGGCCAAGGTCTGGGTGCAGCTGAATCATCCGGGGCGGCAGGCCAATCCGATCGTGACACGGACGCGCGCGGTCGCGCCGTCGGCGATCGCCATGGGCATTCCCGGCGTTCCCGCGCCCCGGGCGCTCACCGAGCACGAGATCCTCGACATCATCGCGCGCTTCGGCCGCGCGGCCCGGGTCGCGGAGGCCGCCGGATTCGACGGCGTTCAGATCCACGGCGCACACGGATACCTTGTCTCCCAGTTCCTTTCACCGCTGTCCAATCAGCGCACCGACGCCTGGGGCGGGGATGCCACGCGGCGACGGCAGTTCGTGGTCGAGGTGGCCCGCAGCATTCGCGCGTCGGTCAGCCCCGGATTCGGGCTGGGCATCAAGCTCAACTCGGCCGACTTCCAGCGCGGCGGCTTCACCGAGGACGAGTCGCGCACGGTGATCGAGGAGCTCTCGGGCGAGGGCATCGACCTGTTCGAAATCAGCGGTGGCAGTTACGAATCCCCCGCGATGATGGGCCGCCCCGTCAGCGCCTCGGCGAGTACCCGCGCCCGCGAGGCCTACTTCCTGGACTACGCCGAGACGGCCCGGCGGGCCGCGGGCACGGTGCCGATCGCGGTGACCGGCGGCTTCCGCTCCCGGGTCGCCATGGCGGAGGCGCTGGCCGACGGCACCTGCGATGTCATCGGCCTCGGCCGCCCGACCGCCGTGATCCCCACCGCCGCAGCCGATCTGCTCACCGAGCGCACCGACACCCTGCGGCCCCCGCACATCTCCCTGGGCCTGCCGCCGCGCCTGGCGGCCAACGCCAATCTGAAGTCCGCCGACGGCGCGCTCGACCTGCAGTGGCACACCGATCAGCTCCACCTGCTGGGCGCCGGCAAGGATCCCGATCCCGACCGCTCCCCCTGGCTCACCGCGGTGACCATGCTGCGCCGCAATGGTTTCGACGCCTTCCGCAGCAAGCGCGCCGCCGCCCCGCGCTCGGCCGCCGACCGGGCCGCCCGCAAGTTCCGAATGGAACGCACCATGGGCCGCTACGTCATGAACCCGACCATCCGCGCCCTCGACAAGATCGGCGTCCGCACCGCCTTCGCCACCGAGATCGAGACCATCGGCCGCAAATCCGGTGAGCCACGCCGGGTTCCGGTCTCCATGCTGTTCGACGAGGACGGCGCCTGGGCCATCTGCCAGCACGGCCTGCGCTCGGGCTGGGGCCTCAACCTCTCCGCCAACCCGAATGTCCGCGTCCGCCAGGGCGATCGCTGGCGCACCGCCACCGCCGTCCTCCTCCCCGACGACGACGTGGTCGCCCGCACCCGCTCCTTCGCCCCCCACCCGGCCCTGGCCCCCTTCACCCGCGGTGTCTTCTCCGCCCTGGAGAGCGATCCGGTGACGGTGCGAATCACCTTCACGGATCGATAATTCACGGCCGCTTTCACGTAATCGGAAATTTATTTTCGTGTGATATGGTGAAAGCGAATTCGAATTTTCCTGCCTACCATCGGATCTCGCAGCATTCAGCCGATCCGATGGTAGGGAGAATTCGATGGAGAACGGGCCGAGTCGGACCGCGATGATCGCGGCGGCCAGCCGGGCGGCGCATCTGATCGTGGATCGCGAGCCGCATCTGTTCCGCGACACCGTGGCCGGGGCGCTGCTGGGCGAGCGGGCCGACGAACTCATCGGCTATCACCGGCGGTTCGGCGATCATCCGGTGCTCAGCGGCACGCGCAGCCAGGTCAATGCGCGTAGTCATTACACCGAGGCCCGGCTGGAGGACGGGTTCGGGCAGTACGTGATCCTCGGCGCGGGGCTGGACACGTTCGCCTACCGGTCACCGCTGGCCGGGCGGGTGGCGGTGTTCGAGGTGGATCATCCGACGACCCAGGAGTGGAAGCGGGAATTGCTCGACGCCGCCGGAATCGACGCCGCGACGGCCGAATTCGTGGGTGTCGATTTCGAGCGTGATGATCTGGCCGCCGAATTGTCGGCGCACGGGTTCGACAGGGATAAGCCCGCGTTGGTGAGCTGGCTCGGCGTGAGCATGTATCTCACCGAAGCCGCGATATCCGCCACCCTCACCACGCTGTCCGGGTTCGCTCCGGGCACCGAATTGGTGATGGAGTACGCGATCGCACCGGAGCTTCGGGACGAATCCGGCCGCGTCTACGCCGAATTCGCGCTGAATGCCACCGCGGGGCAGGGCGAACCGTTCCTGAGCTTCTTCTCACCCGAGGACCTGACCGCCCTGCTCGACCGCCACGGTTTCACTGTGGCGGACCACGTTTCGCAACGCGAGGCCGTCGACGCCGCTTTATGGCAGCGCGACGACGGCCTGCGCCCCGCCGACTTCTGCCGGCTGGTGCGTGCTCACAACTCCGGCCGGACCAGGATCTGAATGTGATCGTCGGGATTGCGCAGTGACTCGATGGCATCGGCGACGCCGTCCAGCCCGACCTGATCGGTGATCAGCGAGGCCGCGTCCACGGTGCCATCGGCTATGCGCCGCAAGGTCTTCGCGTATTCCTCGTGCGGGTAGACCATGCACATCTGCAGGGAGATGTCCTTGTAGATGCCGACGATCGGGCGGATGACATCGTCGGTCATCACCGCGCCGATCTGGAGGATGGCGGTCTCGCGCGGCACCTTGTACATCAGGTCGTTGAGCAGCCCGGGCACCGAGGCGCACACCCAGACGTGCAGTTTCTGGCCGGGTGAGGCGAGTTCCTGCCACACCTCGACCGGATCCTCGACACCCGGATCGACCACCCGGTGCGCGCCCAGGCGCAGCGCGGCCTCGCGGCGCAGCTTGGACGGATCCGAGGCCACGATCGGCGCGACGCCGCGTTCGGCCAGCGCCGCCACCGCACCCAGACCGACGGGGCCGCAACCGATCACGATGCCGGTCCCGTCGGGTCCGATGCCGGTGCGCGCCACATTCCCGAACCCGACCGCCAGCGGCTCGGTCATGGCCGCCACGTGCGGCGGCACCTGCTCGGGGATGGGTTCCAGGGCCATGGCCTGCAACACCATTCGCTCCCCGTACCCGCCGGGGAAGTCATTGGAGTAGCCGATGCCGTGGATCCCGCCCGCGGCATCCAGCGCCCACGGCAGCGCGACCACGTGCTGCCCCTCGGTGAACGGCGTGTCCGGTCCCGCGCCGATGACCCTGGCGGCCAGCTCGTGCCCCATCACCAGGTCCCGGTGCGGGTCGAACAGGAAGGTCGGCACGCCGGAATCCCGTGAGGCCTGCAGGAATTCGTCGGTGTAGTCGAGGGCCTGTTTATCGGACCCGCAGATCCCGCAGGCGATGGTCTCCACCAGCACCTGCCCGGGCCCGGGCACCGGGTCCGGCACCTCGTCCACCACGAGCTTGCGGTCTCGCATGACTACCGCGCGCATATCACTGTCCTTCCGTACCGGTTATTCAGTTGTGTGCCGACTCGGCCGTCAGCCCCGGGCCCATTCGTGGCCCCAGTAGCTGTCGGCGGTCATCTCCTCGGCGACGTAGTCCGCGCCGACCAGCATTCCCTCGCAACCGAATTCGAGATCCCAGTTGCCGGGCGTGCGGACATAGAAGGAGATCATCTTGTCGTTGGTGTGCCGCCCCAGCGTGGAGGACAGGTGGTAGCCCGCCTTGTTCACCCGGTCCAGGGCACGGCCCACATCGTCGAGCGAATCGACCTCGACCATGACGTGCACGATGCCCGGCCCGTCCGGCCGCGAGCCCGGAATCAGCGCGAGGCTGTGGTGGCGCGGGTTGACGCCCATGAAGCGGATCCAGATCGGATGCTCCGGCGGCCCGACCCGGAACGAGCCGCGCGAGGCGAAGCCCAGCACCTCGGTGTAGAACCGGCGCGCTTCCTCGATATCGCGCACCGGCAGCACCACGTGCCCGAGCCCGAGATCGCCGGTGACGAAACGGTTTCCGAACTTGCCGACCACCGGCGAGTGGTCCAGCAGCGGCCCGTGGAAGACCTCGATGGTGAACCCGGACGGGTCGACGAAGGCGATGGCCTCCTCGACGTGCCGGTTCACGGCCTCGGCCACCGACAGCGTGGAGACCGCGACCCCGGCCTTCTCCAGCGTCTCGCGCACCAGCTCCAGCGAGCGGCGGTCGGCCACCTGCCAGCCGACGGCGATAACCTCGTCCCGCTCGCCCGGTACCAGTTCGAAGCGGTAGGTGTGCTCGTCCACGCGCAGGTAGACGGAGTCCGCATTGGGTCCGGTGCCCTCGGCGAAACCGATGGTGTCGAAGGCGAACCGGCGCCAGGCGTCCACATCGGCGATGCGGGCGCGCACGTAGCCCAGGGAGGCGAACGCGGCCATGGTGATACTCCTCGGATTGTCAGTCGTAGGTGACGGAGATGTCGTCGGTGACCGGCACGGCCTGGCAGGCCAGCACATAGCCGTCGGCGATGTCGGCGTCCTCGAGAATTTCATTGCGGCGCATGCTCACCTCGCCGGAGACGATCCGGCACACGCAGGCGCTGCACGCCCCCTCCTTGCAGGAGTACGGGGCGTCCAGCCCCTTGGCGAGCATGGTGTCGAGCAGGGTCTGCTGCCGCGGCCAGGCGAGTTCGTGGTGTTCGCCGTCGAGTTCGACCCGCGCGACGGCGGCATCGCCCTCGTCGATCACGACATCGGCCGCGGCGGTATCGGTCTCGAACGGATTGCCCGACAGGGACACGAACTTCTCGCTGTGCACGCGCTTGCGGTCCGCGCCGAGCTCGGCCATCGCCGCCGCGACCGCGTCCATGAACGGGCCGGGACCGCAGACGAAGACCTCCCGGCCCGCCCACGGACGGGCCAACGCGGCCAGGCCGGCCACGCTCGGCAGCCCCTGGACCGACTGCAGCCAGTGCAGCACCAGCAGCCGATCCGGGTGCGCGGCGGCCAGATCCGCGAGTTCACGGGCGAAGATAACCGAATTCTCGTGCTGATTGGCGTAGATCAGCGTGCAATGGCCCGTGCCCTGCGCCAGCACGGCTTTCAGGATGGACAGCACCGGGGTGATGCCGCTGCCGCCGCCGAACAGCAGCAGGTCGGAGTCCAGGGATCCCGGGGTGAAGATCCCGGCGGGCGGCAAAGCCTGCAGGGTCAGGCCCTCGGCGGCGTTGTCGCACAGCCAGTTCGAGCCGTAGCCGTCGACGGTCCGCTTGACGGTGACCTTCAGCGGACCGTCCTCGTGCGGCGCGCTCGACAGCGAGTAGCAGCGGCTCACCGAACCGGTCAGGTCACTGGGGATGCGCAGGGTCAGGAATTGACCCGGACGATAGGCGAACCGCTCGGCATGTTCGGCCTCCGGGGCGAGCTCCAACGACACCGTGTCGGCGGTCTCGCGCACCACGCGCACGACCCGCACGGATGTGATGCCGGTCACTTTCGCCGCGGCCAGGGCCTCGTCTACCTCGAAGTCTGTCACCGTCATGCGTTCTTCCAGTTCCATTCCTGTGCTGTCTGTTTCACCGGCGTGCCGGCCGGGTAACCCGTACCTACGGGCCGGCCGCCGACGACGTCGGGCGGCCCACTTTTCTGAGCCAGGGGTCAGGCCAGGGTTCGCCCTCGGGTGCGGACGTCCACGTCCCGCGTGCTGACACCGATCGCACCCGAGGCGACGGCCTCATCGATGCTCGCGCGCAGCGCCCCGCAGGTGTGCGAACGCGGCGTGTTCCCGGCGAACTCCGTGCACTCCGCCATCGCGGTCTTGTTCCACTGCACGCTGGTGTGCTGGTCGCTGTACTTCTCCACCAGCACGCAAGTCCCGCAGGACCGGCACGAAACCTTGTCCATCCCAATGCCTCTCAGGCGTTCGCAGCCGCGCGGGACGCGCTGTCAGCGGAAGCCCGCTTGGCGATGTTGTCGGCGACTTCGGCCTCCCACGCGGTGACCGCGCGGGTGGTGTCCACCTCGTACTCGAACCGATCCGTCATCTCATCGGCGACATCCGCCACATCCACGTAGAACTGCTCGTACCAGCGACGCAGCTGATAAACCGGCCCGTCCTCCTCGCACAGCAGCGGATTGTTGATGCGCGACTTGCGCTTCCAGATGGCGGCGTCCTGCTCGAAGCCCTTACCCAGACCGCCCACGAACTTCTCGGCGATCTCGTTCGCCTGCTCGGCGGGCACGCCCTCGGGCCGCTTGGCGATCGCGCCGTACATGAGC
Organism: Nocardia concava NBRC 100430; assembly: GCF_000308815.1. Classification (GTDB taxonomy): domain Bacteria; phylum Actinomycetota; class Actinomycetes; order Mycobacteriales; family Mycobacteriaceae; genus Nocardia; species Nocardia concava. The sequence continues at coordinate 104,446 of NZ_BAFX01000050.1, read as the reverse complement.
ACGAACTGGTTCTCGTTGATCGGGTAGTGGCAGTTGATCAGATAACCCTCGACCACAAGGCCGTTGGGGCTCTCACTCTTGAGGTAATCGATCATGAAGGACGGCCCGTAGTAAGAGGCCTCCGACTGCAGCACGTTCTTGCCGCCCAGCGCCTTGGCGGTCTCGCCCATCATGTCCTCACGCGACACCGAGGTCATGAACTGGCTGGCGGTATGGCCCTCGAAGACATTCTTGAAGAAGGTCGGGAAGCCGTAGTGCACGTAGAAGAAGTGCGCCATGTCCACCACGTTGTCGACGACCTCGCGGCAGTTGGCGTCCACGATCATCGAGTTCCAGGTCCAGTCGGTCCAGTCGTCGCTGAACGCGGCCTCGATGCGCGGGATGGCCAGCTCGGCCGGGGGCTGCTTGCCCTCCGGATCGTTCCAGACGAACAGCATGTGGTTCTCGACCATGGTCGGCCACGCCTTGGTGCGGGCCAGCGGCGGCACGCGGCGCGCGTACGGGATGCCGGTGCACTTGCCCTTGCCGTTCCAGCGCCAGTCATGGAACGGGCAGGCCAGCGAATCGCCCTTGATGGTGCCGTCGGCCAGATTGCCGCCCATGTGCGGGCAGTACGCGTTGAGCACGTTGAGGGTGCCGTCCTCGGCCGCGAAGACCACGATCTCGGTGCCGAAAGCCTTGACGGTGTGCGGCTTTCCGTCACGGAAGGAGTCGGCCAGGCCGAGGCAGTGCCAGCCGCGCGCGAATCGAGTCGGGGGCTTTCCCGAGTCGATGACGCGGACTTCGCTCTCTGCGGTGGTCATGTGAATTCCTCTCCTCTGTTGCTTCGATGGTTCCGGCCGATGTGACGGCGACGACAGCGCAGTCTCACTGGCCGGGAGGTCGCTACTGGTCTGCGAGACGGCTGAAAGACGCGCGGTAGAACAGCAGCGGATTCGCCTCGGAGTGCTCGTTCAGGCTGGTCACGCGCCCGATGACGATGGTGTGGTCGCCACCGTCCACCTCGTCGTGCAGCTCGCAGTCGATCGACGCCATGGCACCGACGAGCAGTGGCGACCCGTTCGCGGACGCGGCCCAGTCGACCCCGGCGAACTTGTCCGCGCCCGGCCGTCCGAGCCGACGGCAGATATCGGCCTGATCGTCGGCCAGGATGTTCACGCAGAACCGCCCCGCCGCACGGATTCTCGGCCAGGTGCTCGAGGTGCGCGCCGGGAAGAAACTCACCAGCGGCGGGTCGATCGACAGCGATGCGAACGACTGACAGGCGAAGCCCACCGGTTGCCCCTCGTCAAGGGCGGTGATCACGGTGACTCCCGAGGCGAAGCGCCCCAGAACGGTCTTGAAAGCCGCTGCGTCGATGGCCGGAACTTGATCCAGCACCGGGTCCACGGCGCCTCCTTATTTCGATCCGAAATATAGCTAGAAGTCATGACAGCAGGTCGCGGACCGGAGGCGTCAACTACGTGGTTCGGTCATCGGGACACGTATCCGTAGGTTTTACGTAGTTCCCCCGATTCCCCAGCGTGTGGCGCAGGGCACTGTGACTGGTAGCACACGCTCCGATCCAGGCACATGCCTAATCGGAATAGTCCTAGACTGGATATGACCAACGGAGGTACCCATGTCCGTCGCCCTGCTGCCCCCGGCGGAAGCTCGACCCACTCACAACCCCATGCGCGCCAAGGAATCCCGCGCCAGCGCCGAAGTCCCCGTCTCGATGATCGAGCGGATGACCTTGATCCTGGACGCATTCGACGCCTCCACCCCCACGCTCACCCTGCTCGGCCTGGTCGAGCGCACCGGGCTGCCGCGGTCCACCGTGCACCGGATCCTGGACCAGATGATCAAGCTGCGCTGGCTGGCCCACACCTCGGGCGGCTACCGCCTGGGCATGCGCGCCCTGGAGCTGGGCGGACTCACCGCCGACCACAACGAGATTCGCGATGCGGTGTCCCCGCTGCTGCACGAGCTGAGCCAGCGCACCGGCATGGTCGGGCACCTGGCGGTCCTCGACGGCCGCGATGTGGTCTACCTGGACAAGGCCGGTGGCCGCTTCGCCGCGAGCCTGCCCACCCGCCTGGGCGGCCGGATGCCCGCGCACGCAACGGCTCTCGGCAAGGCCATGCTCGCCTGTCTGGAGCCCAATATCGCCGAGGCCGCGCTGCGCAACCGCCTGCCGCGGCTGACCCCGCGCACCATCTGCGAGCCCGAGGCATTGGCCCGGGAGCTGGGGCAGATTCGCCTGCGCCAGGGCGTGGCCATCGATCGTGAGGAGGCCGTGGCCGGAATCGCCTGTGTCGCAGCGCCGCTGCGGGGCCGGGGCACCGCGCCCGCCGCGCTGTCGCTGTCCGGTCGCGCCGACGGCATGAGCTACGACCGGCTGGCCCGCGTCGTGCTCGAGGTCGCGCACGAGGCCGGCCGCACCCTGTTCCCGCGTCGCGCGCACTGGCGTTGAGCGGAGATACCGGATGCGGGGGCGATACAGTTCGATGATGACCGAGGGCGTGCCTGCCGATGAGGCACAAGCGATTCCGGAGCTGCCGACGACGGCGTGGGCGGTTCTCGGAATGCTCTCGCACGCCGAGGAACTCTCCGGCTACGACCTGAAGAAATGGGCGGACTGGAGTCTGCAGTTCTTCTATTGGAGTCCGTCGTTCAGCCAGATCTACGCCGAACTCAAGCGTTTGGAGAAACACGGCTACGCGACCTCGCGGACGGTGGTCTCCGAGGACGGCATGCGCGGTAAACGCATGTACGCCATTACCGAAAGCGGGCGCGAGGCCGCCTCGCACTGGGTGAACCACTCCCCCGTCGAGGCGCCGGTGCTCAAGCACAGCGTGATGCTGCGGGCCTGGCTGGGCCATCTGGCCGAACCCGAGCGCATGCGCGAGATCCTCACCCAGCACATCGAATACACCGAGACCATGCGGCGGCGCGCGCTGGCCGACGCCGAGGGCGCGGATGTGAATCCGGACTGGGCCTATCCCAGCGCGGTATTGCGCTGGTGCGTCAAGCATTACGAGGCGGAAAAGGAATTCGCCGAGGATCTGCTGGCGGATATGGACAAATTGGCGAGACAGCGTAGCCGCCGGAAGCCTGCCAAGCGGCAGAATTCCAGCGATTCCCACTGAACGGACTTGCTCATAGGCGACGCCCCGTGGGCGTGACACGGTTCACACGATCGTGTTACTACCCACTCTGGAGGACGCACTATGTCCACCTCCGTCGATACCGCGGTGCCGCCCGGCGCCGCGCCTGACGAAAGCGGCCGCCTCGACGGCGCGTCGAATCTGAGGATCTGGTCGGTCCTCGCGGTCATCGTGCTGTTCACCGAGATCTCCCCGATGCAGTACGTGATGGTCGCCTCCGCGCTGCGGCAGATCGCGCCCACCTTCCCCGACCAGGGCGCCAATATCAACTGGGCCATCATCGTTTTCGGCATCTTCGGCGCCGCGGTGTCCCCGCTGATCGGCAAGCTCAGCGACATCTACGGCAAGAAGCGGATGTTCGTGGTCTGCGGTGTGCTGTTCCTGCTCGGCACCCTGCTCTGTGCCGTCACCAGCACCTGGGCCCTGTTCCTGATCGGCCGTGCGCTGCAGGCGACCGCGATCGCCACCACCGTCGTGTCCTACGGCCTGATCCGCGACCTGATGCCGCGCCGGATGGTGCCCATCGGCCTCGGCATCGCCTCCACGGGTCTGGGTGTCTCCGCCCTCGCCGGTCCGCTGATCGGCGGCTACATCACCGATCACACCAGCTGGCGCGGGCTGTTCTGGTTCCTGTTCATCTTCGGCGTGGTCATGATTCCGCTGCTGATCGTCATCGTTCCCGAATCCAAGCTGCGCACCCCGCAGCGCCTGGATCTGGTCGGCGCGATCCTGCTCGGCGCGGGCGCGACGCTGACCCTGCTGTACCTGGACAAGGGCCAGGACTGGGGCTGGACCAAGCCGTCCACGCTGGCCTGGCTGATCGGCGGCGTGGTGCTGCTCGCGCTGTTCCCGATCGTGGAAATGCGTGCGAAGCAACCGATCATGGATATGAAGCTGCTGTTCAATCCGCGCGTGAGCATCGTGTTGTTCGTGGGTCTGCTGGCCTCGTTCATGATCGGGTACCAGTCCTACGCGACCGGGTACATGACGCAGTCGCCGCCGTCGGATCAGGTGGTGGCACAGGTCAAGGACGCCACCTGGGTGCAGGTGAAGGCCGGTGCGTTGCAGGCGGCCCAGGCGCAGGCGCTGACCCAGGCTCGCGCGCAGGGGCTGGCGCAGGCCGAGGAGCAGGCCAAGGCCGCGATGCCGCCGGGCGTGGAACTGCCGCCCGCACTGATCCAGCAGCTCACCGATCAGGTGAACGCGAAGGTCACACCCGAGGTGGTGAACGCGCAGGTGCCGCCGGAGATGGTGTACTCGAAGCTGCCGCCGGAGATGGTGCAGGTGAATCTGGATCCCGGCTACACCTACGGTGACAACTTCTCGCTGCTGAAGTTCGCCACCCACGTGACGCTGGCACAGTCGTTGATCGCCATGCTCTTCGGCTTCCTGGGCGGCCTCTGGATTCGCCGCTCGGGTGCGCGCTGGCCGCTGGTCACGGCGCTGGTGATCTTCGTGGGCAGCGGTCTGGCCTACGCGGCGCTCTCGCACGGCTGGCAGACCCAGGCGCTGATCAGCGCGGTGTACGGCATCGCGTTCGCGCTGTACTACGCCTCGACGCCGAACCTCATCGTGGAAGGCGTTCCGGCACAACAGCAGGGCATCAGCGCCGGCATGCTGGGTGTCATGCAGGCCATGGGCGCGGCCATCGGGCTCGCGGTGGCGACCGCGTTCCTGACGGCCAATCCGGTCAAGGCCGTGGTGTCGGTGACGGGCGCGCCGCCGGTCACCAAGGACATTCCGTTGCTGTACGCGGACAAGGGGTATGAGCTCGGGTTCTACTTCGTCGCGATCTCGGCGGCGGTGGCGCTGCTCGGTGCGTTCGTCATGAAGCACGGGCGCACCGCGGCGACCGGTGGTGCGGCGCACTAAGGGTCATAGATGGCACTGACGGTCGACAACTGAATGAGAAACGGCCCGGAGGCGATTCGCCTCCGGGCCGTTCTTCGCGCATCGCTGCCCGCTCACCGGGACCTGACCTCCTTGTTCTCCACTCGGCATATTTCGATTGGAAATAGGCCGACAGCACATGCGGCCCGGAGGAGGTGGTCGACGATGACCGGTGCACTCGACACCATCGCGGCGGCGCTGGCCGCCGTCGCCCGCGGCGGCATGGTGCTCGTCGTGGACGACGAGGATCGCGAGAACGAGGGCGATCTGATCCTGGCCGCCGAGCTTGCGACGGCGCAGAACATCGCGTTCCTGGTGCGGCACACCAGCGGAGTCATCTGCGTGCCGATGACCGGGGAGGACTGCGATCGGCTGGGATTGCCGCCGATGGCCGCGGTCAATCAGGATCCGAAGGGGACCGCCTATACCGTGTCGGTGGACGCGGTCGCGGGGGTGAGCACGGGTATTTCGGCGGCCGATCGGGCGACGACCATGCGGCTGCTGGCCGATCCGCGGACCACCGCCGAGCAGCTGTCGCGGCCGGGGCACGTGTTCCCGTTGCGCGCGAATCCCCGTGGGGTGCTGGGGCGTCCGGGGCATACCGAGGCCGCCGTGGATCTGATGCGGCTGGCCGGGTTGCGGCCCGCCGGGGTCATCGCCGAGGTGGTCAATGACGACGGCACCATGGCTCGGTTGCCGGAGTTGCTGGTCATGGCGCGCGAGTGGGACATCCCGATCATCTCGATCGCCGATCTGATCGAGCACCGGAAGCAGTTGGAGCACGGGATTTCTCGCGTGGTCGAGACCCGGTTGCCCACGCGGTTCGGGGATTTCCGGGTTTACGGGTACGCCGATGAGCACACCGGCGCGGAGCATCTGGCGCTGGTCTACGGCGATCCGTCCGGTGAAAACGTAATGGCCCGAGTGCATTCCGAATGTCTGACCGGCGATGCGTTCGGTTCGCTGCGGTGTGATTGCGGCGAGCAGCTCGATGCGGCGCTGGCGGCCGTCGCCTCGGAGGGACGCGGTGTGGTCGTCTACCTCCGCGGCCAGGAGGGCCGGGGCATCGGATTGCTCAACAAGCTGCGCGCCTACGAGTTGCAGGACGCCGGGGCCGACACGGTCGATGCCAATGTGCGGCTGGGATTGCCCATCGATGCCCGCGATTACGGCGCGGCGGCCTGGATTCTCGCCGATCTGGGCGTGAATTCCGTTCACCTGCTGAGCAATAACCCGGCCAAGCAGGCGGGCCTGGAAGCCAACGGGATCACCGTGCACAGCCGGATTCCGCTGCAGACCCAGCCCACCGAGCACAATGTCCACTACCTCAGCACCAAGCGGGACCGGATGAGCCATCAGCTGCCGCACTTCGAGGCCGTGGGCTACCGCTGAGCGCACGGATGGAATGCTGGCGGGGTGAAGATCGCGGCCGCCCAGCTCACCTGTGTCCCCGGCGATGTCGACGCCAATGTGAGGCAGGCGGTCGAGCTTGCCCGGCGGGCGCGGGACCGGGGCGCGGAGCTGATCGTGTATCCGGAGCTGACGCTGACCGGGTACGAGTTGAAGTTGATCGCCGACAACCCCCGATTGCTGGTCGACGCGCAGGACGTTCGGCTGGATCCGCTGCGTGACAGCGGGATCGCAACCGTGATCAACTGTGCGGCGCCCACTGATCACGGGCCAGCCATCACGACGTACGTCTACGGGACTTCGGGCGAACCGATGTGCGAGTACCTCAAGCAACATCTGTACGAGCAAGAGCAGGGGGTGTTCGTGGCGGGTGCGCAGGACGGCCGGTTCGAATTCGGCGGACTGCGGTTCTCAATCGCCACCTGCTACGACAATCACTTCCCCGACCTCATCGCGCGGAACGCGGATGCGGGGTGCCAGGTGCACCTGGCCAGTTCGCTGTACGGGAGCGAGGGCGGAGTGCGAGAGCGAGCGACGATCTATCCGGGGATCGCGCGCGAGTCGGGTATGGCCGTGGTGCTGGCGAATCATGTTGGGGCAGCGGGCCCGTGGATCGGATGCGGCGGAGCGGCGCTCTGGGCTCCCGGCGGCGACCTGCTGGTCGAGGGCGATTCCAGCTCGACCAGCGTCGTCGTGGCGCAAGTCGGCTAAGCACCTCGACGGAAATCCAACCCGTCATCCCGGCATGCTCTTGGCCGGGATCTCGCTGTCCGAGGTGGATTCCGGCCAAAAGCACGCCGGAATGACGAGGAGAACCTTCGACCAGATGCTTAATCAGGCGAGCCAGGTCAGCGGCGTGACCTCGCGAACGTGGATCAGGACGTCGAAGGCCTCGGCCGGGTTGTCGACCGCCGTGTACCCGTCGGCATCTCGGGCCGGGTCGTAGATGCCGCTGATGACCCGCATCTTGGTGGACTCGGTGATCGGGTCGGTGCGCATGTCCAGCCACAGTGTCGGGTCCGCCTGCTCGCCGAGCTTCGCATCGAGGGAATCCGGTGCGGGGGCGGGGATCTCGTACATGCCGACATTGCCGTGGTGGAATCCGATTGCCACGGCGGCGTAGTCGCGGCCGAAGCGGTCGCGCAGGACGCTGCCGACGGTGTCCTTGACGGCGGAGACGTGGGAGATGCCGTCCCAGTACACGGTGCGCAGGCCGGTGCGCCGATGGTGCTCGATGATCGAGGCGGCCCAGAGGTCGGCCTCGCCGGCGAAACTGCCACGGCCCGTGACGCTGTGGGCGTGGAACTCCTCGATCAGAGCCATTCGGGCGCGCACGGATTCGTCGAGGCCCGGAATCGAGGCGAGCAGGGCCGAGGCGTCGCGAGCACGGTCGAGGAAGCGGCGACCGGGGTGGACGCCCCGGGCGCGCTGGACGTGCTCATCGAGGGTGTGCGCGGTGCGGATGGGGTCCAGATGGGCCGCGAGCTCGGCGAGGTGGTCGGGGGCCTGGACCCGAACGGCGTCCAGGACGGCGTCGTAGTCCTCCGGCTGGGCCTGGACCGGCTTGATGCCGATGATCTGCACCTCATCGCCGGGGTGGGCTTCGTTGAACTCGCGAATCCAGGTGAGCGCCGCGGCCATTTCCGCTGTGCGCCAGGGCCGCCAGGCATTGTCGAGGGCGGAGGTGGCGGTGCCCTTGCCGTGTCGAACGTAGGCGTCGAGGGTCTCACCGACATCGGCGCTGTCCTGGACCGCCAGGGTCCGGAAGTTGTGGTTCTCGACCAGGTCTCGGAACAGCTCGTCGCGAATGGTGAAGGTCTCGTGGGCGAAGCGGGTCGACTCGCCGATCCCGACGATCGTTGCGGTGGAGAGTGCGTTGGCGTCCATGCCGTCCACTCTTCAACCTGAACAATGGTTCAGGTCAAGCCGGTGAGATCTTGGACGCCATCAGCTCCGAGACCCGAGCACCCATGGCGCGTCCGGCGGCCAGTAGCGGTTCGGTCGACCGCAGTGTCCGGCTGAGCACGAAGGCCCCTTCCAGCGCGCAGAGAATCGCGATCATCAATTCCCTTGCGTCGCTTTCCGGAAGGCCACGGCGGACGAAGTATCCGGTGCCCTGGTCGATCCAGGAGGTCATGACTTCCGCTGCGACATCACGGATTTCGGGTGCGCTGTCGGCCACTTCTCCCGCGACCGTGCCGACCGGGCACATGTTGATCCAGCCGTTCTGCTCGATGGTCTCGGCGGCCGCGGCGAAGGCGGCCGGGACGGCTTCGCGGAGGTCGGCGTGGGCGTCCATCAACAGCGGGAGGAGCTGGATGTACGCCGCGCCGGAGGTGCGCAGGGATTCGGCGGCGATGGCGGATTTCCCGGCCGGGAAGTGGTGGTACAGCGAGCCCATGGGAGCCGAGGCGGCGGCGGTGATCTGTTTGACGGTGATCGCGCTGTAGCCCTGCACGCGCATGAGCTCGGCGACGGCCGTTACCAGGCGGTCCCGGGTACTGGTTGACAGGTTCTCGCTCACGAATACAGACTAGAGCAAACGCACTAGAGCGTGTGCTCTAGAGGAGGAGTCGATCATGCCGACTGTCGAGGTAAGTGCGGGACGAATCCATTACAGCGAGCGGGGTGAGGGTCCGGCGGTCGTGCTCTTGCACGGGCTGCTGATGAATCAGACGCAGTGGGACGCGGTGATCGGGAAGCTGCCGCAGGGGTTCCGGTACATCCAGCCGGAGTTGCCGCTGGGCTCGCATCCGGAACCGCTGCGGGAGGATGCCGATCTGAGCATGCGGGGGCTGAACCAGCTGATCGCGGATTTCCTTGCGGCGCTGGATCTGCACGATGTGACGCTGGTGCACACCGATTGGGGCGGCAGCCTGTTCCTCACCGCGTACGGGCTGGACGAGCGGGTCGGGCGGATGATCGTGCTGCCGTGCGAGGCGTTCACCAATTTCCCGCCGGGCCTGCCGGGCAAGACCGTCACCGCGGCCGCCTACCTGCCGGGCGCACTGACCTTGGGGCTCAAGCAGTTACGCATCTCCTGGCTGCGGTCGTCGCCGCTGTTGTTCGGCTGGATGGCGCGCTATCCGCTCAGCGACGAACTCGTGCACGGCTGGACCGAACCGGGCCTGCGGGACAAGCGGATTCAGCGGGACATGCTGAAGTACGGCAAGTCCAAGCGGCCCAAGGCCGAGCTCATCGCGAATACCGAAGCGCTGCGCGACTTCCGGGGCGAGGCGCTGATTCTCTGGTCGTCGGCGGGCAAGGTGATGCCGCGCGAGCACGGCCGGCGACTGGCCGAGATCATTCCCAAGGCGCGCCTGGTCGAGATCGATGACGCCTATGTGCTGTCGATGATCGATCAGCCCGATGCGGTGGCGGCGGCCATGTCGGAGTTCCTCACCGAGGCGGTCATCGAATCCGAATAGGGCCCGCGCTACCGTTCGGTAAGGTCGGCGAAATCGGCCGGACGAATGCACTGGAGGCGCGATGCCGAGCTTCATGAGCCAGGTGGTGGTGCCCGCGTTTCTGCGGGTCACGCGCGCCAACCAGCCCTTCCTGACCGCCGAGGGCGCTCGGAAACACATTCGCGAGCGGACGCTGCGACCGCAGTCCTTCGGGCCGCCGCGCATCCTGCGCTCGGACGTCGAGGTGTCGGTGCGGCGGGAGAACGGCTGGCCGATCTACACCCTCACGCCGCGATCCGGCGGCGCGCACGGGAACGTCATCTACTGCCATGGCGGCGGGTGGGTCAATGAGATCGCCCGGCAGCATTGGGAATTGGCCGCCGATATCGCGGCTCGGGCGAAAACCACGGTCACGCTGCCCATCTACCCGCTGATCCCGTACGGCACCGCCGATCAGGTGATTCCGGCCTTCGCCGATCTGGTCCGCGCCAATCGCGCCGAATACGGCGAGGTGTGCCTGGCCGGGGATTCGGCGGGCGGGCAGATCGCGCTCTCCACCGCGGTGGTGCTGCGCGATGCCGGTGACCCGAGTGTGCCTCGGACAGTGCTGATTTCGCCCGCCACCGATCTGTCGATGGTCAATCCCGAGATCCCGATCGTCCAGCCGGAGGATCCCTGGCTGGGCCGGGACGGCGGCGTGGTCCTGGGTGACCACTGGCGCGGCCCGCTCCCCTTCACCGACCCCCGGGTGAGCCCGCTCTACGCCGACTTCACCGGCCTCGGCCCGCTCACCGTCTTCTGCGGCACCCGCGACATCCTGCTGCCGGATGCTCGCCTCATGGTCGAGAAGGCCCGGGCCGCAGGGGTCGAGGTCGACTATCACGAGGCCTCGGGCCTGGTGCATGTCTATCCGCTGACCCCGACACCGGAAGGCCGTGCGGCCCGGACCGTCATCATCGACGCCCTGCGCAGCGCGCTCAGTCGGACACGTTCCCCGCATTCGCATTGAGCCACTGCCGGGCGCGGGTGGCGGAGGCGCGTGAAAGCCAGGCGTCCTGAATGACTTCGGTGAGTTCGGCCAGGGACAGTTCGGGAATTCGGCTGCCGCGCACCAGAACCGAGAGATGTCCGCGGAAATGGTCGGTGGTGAAGAACGGGGAATCGGGGTCCTGGGTCAACGCCAGCTTGTCGTCCTCGGAGGGCACCCAGATCACGATGACGTCGTCATAGCGCTCGCCGGTCTCCGGGTCGAAGGCGTCGGGCCGCGGGGTGCGGAAGAAGACGAAGGATTTGCGGCCCACCTGGTAGACCGGATTGCCCGCCGGACCTTGCTCGATGGTCACGTGCGGCATGCCCAGCGCGATCTCGTGGACGTCTGCGAGGCGGGCCCGGCGACTTCTGCTCGGCACACGGCGAGTCTATCGGCCGCGCTTACCAGACCGACGCGAGCAGCTTTTATGCACCGCCGCTGGCAAGAAATGGGACAGATCACATAGGTTGGACGCCATGGCGCGGCGTGTCAATGGAAACCTCCCCGAAGAGGTGACTAGCTTCGTCGGCCGCCGCGAAGAGCTGGCTACCGCGAAGCGACTGCTGCCCACCACCCGGGTACTGACCCTGCTGGGTCCCGGCGGCATGGGCAAGACGCGACTCTCGCGGCAGATCGGGCAGCTGGTGTCGCGGGCCTTCCCGGACGGGGTGTGGCTGGTCGAGCTGGCCGACGTGCAGGATCCGGCGCTGGTGACGCTGAGCGTGGCCGAGGCGCTGAACCTGCGCGACGAGTCCACCGCACCGCTGCCCCGGCTCACCGAATTCCTGGCCGACAAGCGGCTGCTGCTGATTCTGGACAACTGTGAGCATCTGATCGAGGCGTGCGCCGCGCTGGTCGGGCGGATCATCGCCACCACCCCCGATGTGCGGGTGCTGGCGACCAGTCGCGAGGTGCTCGGCATCCCGGGCGAGCAGGTCATGCCGGTGCCGCCGCTGACCGTGCCGGACACCGTCGGCGAGGACGGCGACGCGCTGCAGCTGTTCATCGAGCGCGCCACCGCCGCCAATCCGGGCTTCCAGGCCACCCCCGCCAATCGGGCCGTGCTGGCCGAGATCTGCCGCCGGCTCGAGGGCATGCCGCTGGCACTGGAGCTGGCGGCGCTGCGGCTGCGCATGTTCACCCCGGAACAGATCCTGGACCGCCTCGATGACACCATCGGGCTGCTGTCCGCCGGGCCGCGCACCGCGCCGCAGCGGCAGCAGACCATCGAGGGCGCGATCCGGTGGAGCTACGACCTGTGCACCGCGGCCGAACAGGCGCTGTGGGAACAGCTTTCGGTGTTCGCGGGCGGTTTCGACATCGATGCCGCGGAGGCGGTGTGCGAGCTGGGGCCGGGCTCGCTGATGGAGGCGCTGACCGGGTTGGTCGACAAGTCGGTGGTGATGCTGCGCTTCGACGGGGAGGTCGCGCGGTATTCGATGCTGGAGCCGATCCGCCAGTTCGCGGCCGACCGGCTGGCCGAACGCGGTACGGCGCAACAGGTTCGGTCCCGGCACCGCGAGCACTACCGGCAGCTGGCCATGCGCGGGCAGACCGCCTACTGGACCGCCGAGGATGTGGACTGGTTCAGCGAATTGTCCAGGGAGCACGCGAATCTGCGGGCCGCACTGAAGTCGGGGCTGGAGGACGAGCCGCTGATCACCATGGCGACCGTGACCGTGCTGCGGCCGTTCTGGGAGCACAACCGATTCCTGTCCGAGGGCTACCGGTGGCTCACCGATTCGCTGACGCGCAATCCGGAGCGCACCGCGGAACGAGCCAAGGCGTTGTCGTCGGCGGCCTCGCTGGCGGCGCTGCTGGGAGATCAGGAATCGGCGACCCGGTTGGTCGGCGAATGCATGGAATTGGCCGCGGCCCTGGGCGATGACGACATCATGGCGGAGGTGGCGCTGGATCAGTCGCTGCTCGCCTTCGCCGACAGCGACCGGGAACGGTCGTTGGATCTGGGTCGCCACGCCATCGAATTGGCGGCGTCACACGGACAGCACGCCATCGAAATGGACTCGCACGCATTCTCTTTCATGGCGGCCATGGTGCTGGAGGCCCCGGGCCGCACCGAATTGGCCCAGCGTTTCCTGGAACTCACCACCCACAGCGGCTCGCACCTGCTCGGCGGGCTGGCGTTGTGGACGGTCGGCATCGACCATTGGCGGCGCGGCGATCTCGACGCCGCCGCCGAATACCACGGCCGCGCCATCGAACAGCTCGCCCTGTTCGAGCGCTGTATCTGGCTGTCCTCCGCGTTCGAGGGCCTGGCGTGGACCGTCTCGGCCCGCGGCGACCACGAGCGCGCCGCCCGCCTCATGGGTTCGGCGGAATCCCTGCAGCGCAGCACGATTCGCCTGGCCCACACCATCACCGTCGCGGTCGGCGAGAAGGAACGTCTCAAGGTTCGCGAGGCGCTCGGCGAGGAAGCCTTCCGCGCCGCCTTCGGCGCGGGTGCGAGCCTGCCCCTCGAAGAGGCCATCGACTACGCCCTGGGCCGGACCCCGGCCGAGCCGGAACCCGTCACTCCCCCACCGGCTCTCAAGCGTGCGCCGCGCGCCACCACCGCCACCCTCACCGAAACCAATGTCCTGACGCGTCGTCAGAAGGACGTGGCGCGTCTGGTGGCGGCGGGCCACAGCAATAAGCGAATCGCGGCCGACCTGGTCATCTCGGTGCGCACCGCCGAGACCCACGTCGAGCACATCCTCACCAAGCTCGGGCTCACCTCCCGCACCCAGCTCGCGGCCTGGGCACACGAGCACGATTTGTGAAAGTTGGGATCGGTAGGCGCCGCTCGAGGCATCTACTTACGGCATGACATTTTCTCAACCTCCCGCCAACCACCCGCAGTCCGCCGGCCTGGACAAGAAGACCAGCGCGATCCTGTCCTACGCGCTGGGCTGGCTCACCGGCATCGTCTTCCTGTTCGTGGGCAAGAACGATCCCGATGTGAAATTCCATGCCTCGCAATCGATCGTCTTCTTCGGAGCCGTCTCGGTGGTCAACGTCGTGCTGAGCATCGTCGGTTCGCTGCTCGGGACGCTGGGGATCATCTTCAGCCTCGCCGGGCTGGCGGTCGCGGTCCTGGCGCTCGTCGTCTGGATCATGGCCATGATCCAGGCCAACAACGTCGGCGGTGTCCGGGCCGAGCTTCCCCTGGTCGGGAAATACGTTGCCCCGTATGCCGATCGGCTGGCCGCATCGGTCAAGTAGCCGCGCAACCGAAGTCCCCAAGTCCGAATATCAACGGCCCGAGACACTCTCGGGCCGTTGGCGTTCACGCGGAACGACCTCAGCGGTAGCGGAACGACCTCAGCGGTATTCGGGGTTCTCGTAATCGAAGCGGCAGCCCGCGTCCCAGGCGGTGCGCTGGTTGCCGAAGGCGGGGATGCCGTTGGCGTCCTTCAGGATTCGGGCCAGGTGCAGCAGGTTCCAGGTCATGAAGGTGGTGTTGCGGTTGGTGAAGTCGTTCTCCGGGCCGCCGGAGCCCTCGTCGAGGTAGGAGGGGCCGGGGCCCGCCTCGCCGATCCAGCCCGCGTCGGCCTGGGGCGGGATGGTGTAGCCGAGGTGCTGGAGGCTGTAGAGGATGTTCATGGCGCAGTGTTTGACGCCGTCCTCGTTGCCGGTGATGAGGCAGCCGCCGACCCGGCCGTAGTAGGCGTACTGGCCCGCCTCGTTGAGCAGGTGGGAATTGGCGTAGAGCCGTTCGATGACGCGTTTGGTGACGGAGCTGTTGTCGCCCAGCCAGATCGGGCCCGCGACCACCAGGATGTCGGCGGCCATGACGCGGCGTTGCAGCAGCGGCCACTCGTCGGATTTCGCGCCGTGCTCGGTCATATCGGGCCAGACGCCGGTGGCGATGTCGTGGTCGACGGCGCGGATATGGTCGACCTCCACACCGTGCTTCTCCATGATGCGGGCGCTGGCGTCGATCAGGCCCTGGGTGTTGCTGATGCCCGGGGACGGCTTGAGGGTGCAGTTGATGAAGAGTGCGCGCAGGTCGTCGTAGTTCGTCATGCGGTGCAGTGTCGGGACGCCGCGGCAGCGTTACAGGTCAGGGGCGGAAGCCGCGGAAGGCGTCGAGCAGCTGTTCGCGGGCGGCCCCGGACAGGCTCTCGGGCGGGAGCTCCCCGACGGCCTGGATGGTGCGACGGAACTGTTCCAGATACGTGTCGCACCCGTCGCACAGCGAAAGGTGTTCCAGGAAGCGCTGTTCGGTGGCCTCGTCGAGCGCGCCGTCGAGGAAGGCGGTGACGAGTTCGACGAATTCATCGCAATTCATGACAACACCGCCCCCTCCGGACCGCCGAGCAGATCGGCATCGAAGAAACCCTCCAATTTGGTGCGGATCGCCGCCCGGGCCCGGTGCAGGATGACCCGCTGATTACCGGCCGAGATGTCGAGCAGCCCGCACACCTCCTCCGAGGAATACCCTTCCATATCCCGCAGCACCAGCACGATCCGGTGCCGGTCGGGCAGCTCGGCCAGGGCCCCGGCCACCACGCGCGCGAACTCGGCCCGCTCGGTGGCCGTCTCCGGCTCCGACCAGTGCTGCGGCTTCTGCCCGGCCTTCCAATGCCCCGGATACGGATCCCCGGCCGGTCGGAACCGGTCCGGATCCACACTCGGCCCCTCGTCCTCACCCAGCAGGCTCGCGAACGGCACGGTCCGGCTCTCGGCGATCCCCCGCTTCTTGGCCGTATTCACCAGAATGCGATACACCCAGGTCTTGAATGCCGACCGCCCCTCGAACCCGTCGATACCGCGAATGACCGCCAGCCACGCCTCCTGCACGACCTCCTCGGCCGAGGCATTGGTGGAAACGAAGGACCGTGCCAGCCGCAGCATCCCCGGTGACCAGGCGTCGAGCATCGACTGGAAGGCAGCCTCGTCGCGCTTGCGGAGATTCCCCACCAGGACATCGTCCGGTGGTAGAACGCCGTTGTGGCTCACGCGCTCTCCTCGCCCGCACGAATATCCTCGAACGCGACTCTAGCGCGCACGGGCGGTCTGTAACGCTCACTCACCCAGAGGACTCTGTACCCATATGACGACGAACGACGCCTACCGCCGCACCCGCGAGAGCCTGCACGCGGTGGCCGAACAACTGCTCGCGGGGCCGGAGTATCGGCGCAGCGGCACGATCCGGCTGGCGGTCGCGCCGGGCGGGTTCGCCACGGTGAAGGAACCGATTCTCGCGGTGCGCGAGGATCTGCTGCTGCTCGGAGACGCACCCGTCGGAAAATTGCACGGGGCGACCATCGCGGACCTGGCCGCGGCGGCGGGCCTCGAGCCCGGTATGCCGGACGGCGTCTATTCGGATGTCACCGGCTTCGACCCGCACGCGGAACTGTGGATCGACGCCGACCAGGCCCGAATCCTCACCCGCGCATACGAACTCGGCGACACCGCCCTGCGGACGCTGGCCCCCGATCGGACCCCGGTGCTGTGGCCCGAACACTTCGATCTCGGCATCGATGCCGACGAGGTCAACTACGGCGTCTCCCCCGGCGACTCCCTCATCCCCGAGCCCTACGCCTACGTCGGCCCGTGGACACCGCGCACCGGCGAGTTCTGGAACCAATCCTTCGGCGCCGCACGGACAATCGCCGAACTCGGCGGCCCGGAAACCCTGCTGGCCTTCTTCACCGAGGGCAGGCTGCTGGCCGCCCAGACGTCGAAATAGCCTTCCGCCTACTGGTAGCCGACAGCGCCGTCGATGCGTTCGCGGAGGAGGTCGGCGTGGCCGTCGTGGCGGGCGTATTCCTCGATCATGTGGAGGTAGATCCAGCGCAGGGAGATGTCCTTGCCGGAGCGGGGGTGGGTGACCGTGTGGTCGAGGGGAAGGTCGGCGATGGCCTTGTCGCACGCCGTGATTTCCTCGACCAGGCGGGCGTAGTCGGCTTCGGCCTGCTCGGAGACGGTGTCGTCGAAGTCGCCGTCCTCATTGGTCTCGTCGGAGTAGAGGTAGGGGATCTCCTCCCCCGCCGCCCGCATGCGGAACCAGCCGCGTTCGACCTCGGTCATGTGCCGGATGAGTCCGAGCAGGGACATGGTGGACGGTTCCACGCTGCGGGCCGCGAGCTGGGATCCGTTGAGGCCCTGGCATTTCCACAGCAGGATCTCGCGGCCGCGGGTGAGCAGGGAATGCAGGACGGCGCGCTCATCGCCGACGAGCAGCTGGGGGGTGCGGGTGATTTCCGGGGCTGTCCACGTCATAGTCGGACTGTAGCCCCGGAAACCGACTGCTACAGACCGTTGTTCAGGAAGTCGATGACCGAGCGCTCGAAGGCGTCCTTGCGTTCCACCATGACCCAGTGGCCGCAGTGGGCGAAGGTGCGCAGGTCCGCGTTGGGCAGCTGGCGGGCGGCGAAGAGCGCGCCCTCGACCGGGGTGACCCGGTCGTCACGGCCCCACAGGATGAGGACTTCCTGCTTGATTCCCTTGAGCCGCGCCCACAGTGGGACCGGCTCGGCCAGCTTCGGGTTGTAGAAGGTGGCGTAGGCGTCACGCAGCGCGGCCTGGCCCCTGGGGTCTGCGGCGGCCTTCAGGCGCTTGGCGACGAGCTCCTCGGTCAGGGTGGCCGGATTGGACACCATGGCGCGCAGGAAGCCCATGGCCTTCTCGTCGCTGGGGGCGGCGTTGAACTCCATCAGCCGCGTAATGCCCTCGGAGGGTTCGGGTCCGAGGATGTTCACGCCGACGCCGCCGGGGGCCATGAGCACCACGCGATCGATGCGGCCCGGATGCTCCAGCGCCAGCAGTGTCGCGACGGTGCCGCCCATGGAATTGCCGAGCACGTGCGCCTTTTCGATGCCGAGCTCGTCGAGCAGCCCGAGCACGGCGTCGGCGGTGATGCGCAGGTAGTTGCGCTCGTACACCTCCGGGCGCCCGCTCTCACCGAATCCCGGCTGATCCAGGATCAGGCAGCGGAAGTGCTGGGCCAGCACCGGCAGATTGTCACCGAAGTTGGCCCAGCCGGACACGCCCGCGCCGGAACCGTGCAGCAGCACCAGGACCGGGCCCTCGCCCGCCTCGTGATAGCGCAGCTTGTACCCGTCGACCGTCACCCAGCGGGTGGTGTTCTCCGCGGTCAGGGTCATCAGAGCATCCGATCCGTGACCTCGAGGCCCATGGCGCCCTTGCCGAACATGGCCAGCGCGCGCTCGATGTCATTGATGGCGTGGACGCTTCCGGCGTGCGCGTCGCGCCAGTTGCGCTCGATGGTGTTGGGCTTGCGGATGGAGTGGCCGCCGGAGTTCTTGAACAGCAGATCGATGGCCGCGAGCGCGCGTTCGGTGCCGAGCACCTGATCGCGGCGGGCGCGCAGGCGCGATTCGAACGGAATCTCCTCGCCCGCTTCGGCATAGCGCAGTTGCTCGCCGATATTGCGCTCCATCTGCAGGATGGCGGCGTCGATTTCCGAAGCGGCACGGGCGATCCGGACGTGGGCGAAGGGATCCTCCGACACCTTCTGGCCGCCGTAGGACAGGCGCACGCGCTCGCGCTGGCGCTCGATGTGCGAGTCGTAGGCGCCCTGGGCCGCGCCGATGATCGGGGCGGTGATGGTGTTGGAGAAGACGCTGCCGAACGAAATCTTGTACAGCGGCGCGGTATTCACCGCCTGGCCGGGGCCCACCAGGTTGGCCTGATCGGTGGCCGAGTAGGTGCGGTAGGCGGGCACGAACGCCTTGTCGATGACGATGTCATTGGAGCCGGTGCCCGAGAGCCCGGCCACGTTCCACACGTCCTCGATGGTGTAGTCGGTGCGCGGCACCAGGACCGTGTAGTAGTCCATGCCCTTCTCCGACGGGACCAGCGCACCCAGGAACACCCACTGGGCGTGGTCGCAGCCGGAGGAGAACGACCAGCGGCCGGACAGCTCGTAGCCGCCCTCGACCACGGTCAGCTTGCCGGTCGGGGCGTAGGAGGAGGACACCAGGGTGTCGGGGTTCTCGGCCCACACGTCCTGCTGCGCCCGATCCTCGAACAGAGCCAGCTGCCACGGGTGCGCGCCCAGCACCGAGGACACCCACGCGGTGGACGGGCACACGGTGGCGATGGTGCGGACCACCTCGTAGAAGTCGATGGGCGAGGCCTCGTCGCCGCCGAAGCGCGCGGGCTGCAGCATCCGGAACACGCCCGCCTGGGTGAGCTCGGCAATGCTGGCGTCGGGCACCCGCCGGTTCTCCTCGGCCTCCACGGCCCGTTCCGCGATAGCGGGCAGCAGATCGCGAACCCGATCGAGCACCTTGTTCGTCATGCGGGTGTTCCCTCCTCGTGCAAGAGTTTCTGCACTCGAAGCTATGGCCCGCGAGGTGTTTCGAACCGAAATAGTCCCGATCATCGGAACCACGGTTCCAGTGGGGATAAGACTGCTGGGCCCCTGCTGACGCGGGGGCCCAGCAAACTTTGGGTGGGGACTTTCTACTTGTGGGCGTACTCCCAGAGGATGTCCTCGTCGAGGGCCTTGCGGATATTGCTTTCCAGGTCCGGGTTCCAGTCCTGCGGTTGGGCCACGGCGACCCAGCCGTCGAGGACGGTGGTGCCGTACTTGTGGCCGTGTCCGGCGGGCACCGACTGGGCGTGGGCGAGGTCGGCGCTGATCTGCCAGAAGGTGACGATGGGCCACCAGCGGATGGATTTGGAGACATCGGAGCCGCGGGGTTCCTTCAGCCAATCCGGTTGGGTGAAGAGCAGATCCGGCGACCACCAGACGATGGGGTCGGAGGCGTGCTGGAGGTAGACCACGCGCGGGTCGATCCAGGGGCGGGCCGGTTTGGCGAGATCCTCGGCGGTCGCGCCGAAGCGGACCAGCAGGCCGTCGGCGTAGATGGGCAGGATCTCGGGAGTGCCGGGGTCGCGGCGCTGTTCGAGCTGGGTCCAGATGCGGTTCGAGTTGGGCGGGCCCACCCACAGCACGCCGTCGACCAGGGTGCGGATGTCATCGAGACCGGTGAACGCGCCCTCGGAGCCCTGGGAGCCGAGGCTCTCGCCGTAGACCAGCAGCTTGGGCCGGTGTTCCGGTTGCAGCGTCGCCCACTTCTCGTGCACCGCGTGGATGAGCAGCTTGCCCGCCTCGGTCGCCTTGTTGCGGTCGGACAGGAACGACAGCACGCTCGGCAGATAGGAGTACTGCGTCGCGGCGATGGCGCTGTCGCCGCCGTACATGTACTCGATGGATTCCGCGGTCTGGGTGTCCACCCAGCCGGTGCCGGTGGTAGTCACCACCACCAGCGCCTTGCGCTCCCAGGCCTTGGTCCGATCCAGTTCCGCCACCACGAGATCCGCGATGTCCTGCGGCGTCTCGGCCGACTCCAGCCCCGCGTAGACCCGAATCGGTTCCCGCGCGGGCCTTCCCGTCACCTGGGCGATGCGCTCGACGGTCGGCGCGGTCGCGACGAACCAGCGGCCCTCCGAACCGAGGGTCTCCCACTTGGCCGAAGAGGCCGGGCTGCCGGACCTTTCGGGCAGCTGCGGCTGGATGGCACTCGGCGAGGTCTTGCCATTGCGTGTGCTGAACGCCGAATTCGCGACATTGAAGAAGCCCTTCGCAAGCACGCCCTGGAACAGCAGCACCGCCAGCACGGCCACGGCCGCCACGACGACCGGGTACGCGACATTGCGCGGGATCCGCCAATCGATGTTGAGCAGCCGCACCAGGCGTCGAATCATCCACCGCACCAAGCGGTATACCGCGATGACGAGTACCACCGTCAGCCCCGCCACGACCTCGGCGCGCAGGTACCCCGAGGTGGTCGTCGGCGTCATCCCCATCAGCACTTGAAGATCGCGCTGCCAGCGGGCCGACCGCGCCAGAATGAACGCCGCGCCCACCACACACGCGATCACGATCACCGCCTTGATGATCCCGCGCGTCAATTCCGTCGGATGCCACAGCTTGGCCCACGCCCCCGCATCGGGAATCCGCGGCCACACCCACTTTTTGAACGCCCACTGCAGCACACACCCGACGCCGTACCCGATGACCGCGCTGATCCCGCTGACCAGTCCCTGGAACAGCCAGGTGCGCGGCATGAGGGAGGGCGAACACGACCACGCGAAGAAGATCGCCGCCACGATCAGACCCGGATAGCTCGGCCGCACGGCCTGCTCGGCGCGATCGGCGAAGGCCCAGAAGCGTGACGCCAGTGACTGTTCCGACCCGCCACTGCCAGCCTTCGCCGCAGTGTCGGTGTCCCCGCTCTCCGAGCGAACAGCAGCCGCACCGCTATCCAACTCGCCGGTATCGACCAGGTCAGCGTCCCGTTCGCCGCGCTCCTCCGCAGTCATACCCCCGAGTCTTCCCCGCCCACCCCCCATCCCCCACCAAGACACGCGGATCCCGCCGAGCGGCACATCCTGGAGGCAAATAACAGGCATCGCCGACAAATCCCCTCCGGGATGTGCCGCTCGACGATCGGGGGGCCGACGCCGCCGGACGCCGGGGGCTCAGGCCGGGGTCGGGGCGGCGTGGCTATCCGAGATCCGACCCACGGGGTGGGCGGGCGGCGGACCTGCAGGGAGTCCGCCGGTGGAAGCGATCGCTGCGTCGATCGCTTCCACCGAAAACCCTAGGCCGCAACACTTCCGAAGAGAAACAGCTATTCCCCAGCCATTCCACAACTCCCGCTTGTCAATCACCGAGCGGCACACCAGCGCGGCAGATTGCGGCAAATCCCCTCGCTGATGTGCCACTCGGCCCCGGGGGTCAGGGGAGGAGGAGGCGACCCGCCAGCAGCCCAACGCCGTAGTGGTCGGGGCTGCAGGGATGTCGGCGCAGGGGTCGGTCGCGCCGACGACGCAGCTCAGGCGTGGCGGGCGGCGGCGGTGCCGGCGCGGCGGCCGAAGAAGGTGCCGTCGCCGAGGGAGGTGCCGGAGATGTAGCCGAAGCCGTGGAGGCCGTTGGCGGCTCGGCCGGCGGCGAAGAGGCCGGGGATGCGGCGGCCGTTGAGGTCGAGGACGTGGGCGTCGAGGTCGGTGTGGAGGCCGCCGAGGGTGAAGACCGAGGCGCCGGTGCCGCGGCGGTCGCCGGATTCGGAGGGCGGGCGGATTCCGGCCTTCACGTCGATGGCGGCCAGGGGTGGGGTGAGGGGACGCAGCCAGCGGGTGGACTTGTGATGGTCGAGATCCTCACCGCGCGTGGCATTTTCGTTGTAGCGGGCGAGGGTGGCGACCAGTGAGCCCGCAGGGAGGCCGGTGAGAGCCTCGAGTTCCTCGGCGGTCTCGGCGACGTGGGTGGGCTGGACGCCCCAGCGCTGGGGTTCGGGGACGTCCTCGAAACCCTCCTCGTCGACGATGACCCAGACCGCGGTGCCGTCGCCCGCCCAGCTGCCGCCCATGTTCTGGCGGTAGAGCGCGTGCTGGCCGATGCGGCCGGGATAGGTGTCCTCGTTGATGAAGCGGCGGCCCAGGGCATTCACGACCATGCCGCGCGCGGCCAGCCCGGGGATGAGGGACATGCCGACCTGGCCCGCGGACATGTGCCGCACGGCCGCGCCCAGGGCCTGGGCCATGCGGATGCCGGAGCCGTCGTCGGTGCCCGCGCTGACCTTGGTGTGGCCCAGCAGTTCCGGCGCGTGGGCGGTAAGCATGTCGTCGTTGTCGACGAAGCCGCCGGTGGTGAGCACGAGGCCGCGGCGGGCGCGGATGGTGAGCTCCTGCCCGTAGCGGCGGGCCACGGCTCCGACGACGGCACCGTCGTCGACGATGAGCGTGCTCACGTAGGTGTCGAAAAGGGCGGTGGCACCGGCGGATTCGGCGGCGGAGGACAGGCATTCCATCAGCAGCTTGCCGCCGAAGTCATTGGCGGTGGGCCGATGCCCACGCGGAGCCGGGGCCGCCAATTCGGTGAAGGGCCAACTGTTCTCGCCCAGCCACATCAACCCGTCGTCGGTGGGCGGCACCCAGGTCGGGGCATCCCACATGCTCGGCTTGAACGGCACGCCCCGGTCCACGAGCCAGTGGAAGTGCTCGACGCTGCCCGCGCAGTACTCGTCGATCTTCGCCGCGTCCGCGCCGGCGCCGAGGGCCGCCTTCAGGAAGGCCGCCATAGCCTCGGGGGTGTCGTCGTAGCCGCAGGCCAGCTGGATCGGGGTGCCGCCGCCGAGGTAGATCTCGCCGCCCGACATGGCCGACGCGCCGCCGGGCCCGCCGGAGCGGTCCACCACCAGCACCTGCGCCCCGGCATAGGCCGCCTCGAAGGCCGCCGACGCGCCCGCCGCGCCGTAGCCGACGACCAGCACATCGGTCTCGATGTCGTACCGAGCCACCTCCGCGGCCGCCCGCGGGCTGACCGAATTCCGCACTGTCATGGTTCGACGGTGCCCGCTGGTAGGGCACTTACTTAGCGGTACATCTTGCTGACCGATTCGCAGATCCCGTTGACCGGGACTGTGACCCGTCGCGTGACTGCGCAGTGTGGATGGTGTGTGAACGGCGTCACTGTGGTTGGGGACGCCTGCACGAGGAGGAGAGTCAATGCGGATTCTGGTCACCGGGGTCACCGAGCCGAGCGGCCGGGCCGTGGCGCGCATGCTGCTGGCGGCGGGTCACGAGGTGGTCGGGCTGGACCGGCAGCGCCACCGCTACGTGGACCCGCGGGTCGAGGTGATCGTCGGCGATCTGGCCGATGCGGGGACCTGCGCGCGGGCCGTCGCCGGGACCGATGCCGTCCTGCATCTGGCGGGCACCACCGTGGCTGCGATCGCAGCGGCCGCCAAGGATTCCGGTGCGCGCCTCGTGGTTCCCGTTGTGGCGGGCGCGGATTCGAGTGTCGAGAAGGCGATCACCGGATCCGGCGCGGACACTCTGCTCGTGCGTACCGCCCTGGTGGCCGGACGCCGCATGGACAAGGGCAGCTGGCGCGCCCTGGAGAGTCTCACCGGCGGCAAGGGCAGCATTCAGGTGCTGCACTACGACGACTTCGAACGCTTCCTGGTGCAGGCCGCGCTCTCGCAGCGCGGCGGTGTGGTCGAGCTGGCCGCGCCGGGCGATGTGTCCGCGGCGGAGGTCAAGCGGGTCTTCGCCGACGCGGGCGTGAAATACAGTGCGTGGCTGCCGAAGTCGTCGGCCTCGCAGACCCGCGTGGACTCGGCCACCGCCCGTGAGGAGTGGGGTTTCCGCTGCGGCTGGACCGCCACCGAGGTGATCGCCGATGTGGCGCGCGGCTTGCACGGACGCAAGAGCGGCGGCTCGGGCATCAAGGACCGCCGCGGCGCCATCCCGCTGCCCACCCACGTGGTCCCGCAGAACGCCCCGACCTCCGACGGCTACCAGCTGACTTCCGCTGCGCCCGAAGGCCTTCAGGGCGAGTTCGACGATCTGGTCGACGACCGCATCCCGGTCTACACCGCCACCAATACCTCCGAGGCGCTGCCCGGCCCGCTCACCCCGCTGACCATCGACCTGCAGGCCGGCGCCATCCGGCTGGGCAACGAGGCCATGGGCAATATGATCGCCATCGAGGGAATCGCGTTGGAGCACTGGGTTTCCCGGGTGACCAGCGTGCTCGGCCACAATATGTACATCAACGCCTCCATCGGCGTCTTCTCCGCGCAGAACATGCCCGGCTGGGACGAGGAGAGCGTGCGCCGCGACGTCTACGGCACCATCGGCGATGTCGAACTGCACCCCAAGGGCCGACCGGCCATGCCGACCGGAATGGCCGCGCGCGCAGGCACTTTCAAGGCCATGGGCCGGGTCGCCGCCACCGCCATGAAGTACAGCAAAACCGCCGAGCACATCAATGCCGCCTCGCACGCGGAAGCGCTGACCCGCGACCAGATCGCGGAGCTGACCGACGAGCAGCTGCACGCCCGCGCCCTGCTCTGGCGCGACCGCCTCAACCAGGCGTGGCAGGCGGCCTCCATCGGCGTCATGATGACCGGCGCCGCCACCGCCGCCCACAAGGGCGAGGTCAAGATCGACCTGAACCGGCTGGAGTCGGCCAAGACCATGCTGGCCGTGGAGCGGCTGGCGGCATTGTGCCGCAAGGACGCCGGGCTGCAAGAGGTCGCCAAGACCGGTGATGTGGGCGCGGCGCGGGAGAAGTCGCCGGAGTTCGCTCAGGCCCTCGATCAGGAGCTGGCCAAGATCGGCCACCGCGGTCCGGGCGAGTGCGAGCTCATCAACGCCACCTTCGGCGACCGCCCCGAACTGCTGGTCACCGCCGCCGGGCGGGCCGCGGAAATGCCCGCGCCGCACCGGGAACCGGTGCCCGAGCCGACCAGCCGCACCGCCAAGATGGCCGTCGGCGCGACCGTCTACCGTGAGCGCGCCCGCGACGCCGTCGTGCGCGTCACCAACTGCCTGCGCCTGGCCACCCAGGAGCGCGCCGCGCGCCTGGTGCAGGCGGGCAAGCTCACCGAGATCGAGGACTCGGCCTTCCTCAACCTGGACGAAATCCTCTGGGCTCCCGCCGATCTGAAGGAGCGCGTGGCTCGCCGCCGCGCCGAGCGCGCCAAGTTCCAGGCCGTGCGCATGCCCGATGTGGTGAACGGACCGTGGGAGCCGGAGGAGATCTCCGGCGCGATCGCGGTGGGCGACACCATTTCCGGGCTCGGCGTGAGCCCGGGCGTGGTGGAGGGCACCGTCAAGCGCGTCATGACCCTCGACGACGATATCGAGCCCGGCGACATCCTGGTCGCCGCCGTGACCGACACCGGCCATACCGCCATGTTCGCCTACGCGGGCGCGGTGGTCACCGATATCGGCGGCGCGGCCTCGCACGCGGCGATCGTGGCCCGCGAATTCGGCGTCCCCTGCGTCGTCGACACCAAGACCGCCTCCGACGCGCTGAAGGACGGCCAGCGGGTCCGCGTCGACGGCGCGGCCGGAACCATCACCCTGCTCGCCGACGTCGACTGAGCGTCCGGCGACTGCTCCCCGTCATTTCCCCGTCATTCCGGCGTGCTTTTGGCCGGAATCCACCCTGCCGCTGTGGATCCCGGCCAAGAAGCGCGCCGGGATGACGAGGCAAGCCCCGTCGGAATGACGGGCCGCAAGCCCGGATCGACGTACCCCTCCAGGTCGATCCGTATCGAAAGGAAAACCCTCAGTGACGATCTCGCGCGCCGTACGCGGCACCCTCACCGGTGTAGCCGCCACGCTCATCGCCCTCACCCCGATCGCCGTCACCCCGGCTCTGGCCGCGCCGGTGCCGGTGCTGCAGTCGCCCAAGGGTGTGTCGCTGAATCTGCCGTCGGCGCCGAATGCCCGTGACCTGAGCGGGATTCCGACCAAGGGCGGCGCCGGGAAGGTCAAGGAGGGTTCGGTGTTCCGCACCGACGCCCTCAACAAGCTGAGCGACGCCGAGCAGCAGCAGCTGGTGTCGGCGGGTATCGCCGAGATCATCGACTTCCGTTCCCCGACCGAGCGCGGCGCGAACCCGGACAAGGTGCCGGCCTCGATCCCGGTGAAGTCGCTGCCGGTCTACGACCCGAGCAATGACTTCTACCTGTTCGTCGCCAAGGCCATTCAGGGCGGCCCGGCCGTGCAGCAGCAGCTGCTGGGCGACGGCAAGGCCAAGCAGTTCATGGTCGACTACTACAAGTGGCTGGTCACCGATGCCACCGCGCGCTCGCAGTTCAGCGCGGCGCTGAAGGAGATCGCGAACGCCAACGGCCCGGTGCTGTTCCACTGCACCGCCGGCAAGGACCGCACGGGCTGGATGTCGGCCATCCTGCTCAGCGCCCTGGGCGCGCCGAAGGGCCAGATCTACAACAACTATCTGGAATCCAACGACAACCTGGCCGCGTCCAACCAGGCGACCCTGGACGGTCTGGTCGCCAAGGGCCTGGTCACCGATCCCTCGCTGTTCACCCCGATCCTCGGGGTGGACGCCGCCTTCCTGGACTCCTCCTTCGACGCCGTCGCGGCGACCTACGGCTCCTTCGACAACTTCCTGTCGCAGGGTCTGGGCATCGACGACGCGACCGTCGCCACGCTGAAGTCGAAGCTGGTCGGCAAGTAAGACCTCCGCAGCGCAGCCGAGCTCGCGTGTGGGAGCCGGGTTCGGCGAAACGGTCCGGGGCAGCCTGCCCCGGACCGCGTTGTCTCGAAAGGAAAATCGCGTGAAAACCTCACGTGCCATGCGCGGCACGCTCACCGGTGTGGCCGCCGCGCTCATCGCCGCCGTACCCATCACCGTGACCCCGGCGGCGCTGGCCGCCCCGGCGGTCTCGATCGTGCACCAGGCTCCGGTCGGCGCGGACTTCAAGCTCGCCGCCGCGCCCAACGCGCGCGATATCGGCGGCACCCTCGCGCTGAACGGAAAGATCAAGTCGGGCCTGGTCTTCCGCGCCGATGCGCTCAACCGCCTCACCGACGGCGATCGGCAAACGCTGGTGTCGGCGGGCATCACCAAGATCATCGACTTCCGCAGCCCGACCGAGCGTGCCGCCAATCCCGACGCGCTGCCGGCCTCGATTCCCGCCGAATCGCTGCCGGTCTACGACCCGAACAACGACTTCTACCTGTTCTTCGCCAAGGCCGTGCAGGGCGGGCCGACCGTGCAGCAGGAGATGCTGGGTGACGGCAAGGCCGCGCAGTACATGCGCGACTACTACAAGTGGATGGTCACCGATCCGACCGCCCGCAACCAGTTCGCCACGGCGCTGAAGGAGATCGCGAGCGCCAATGGCGCGGTGATGTACCACTGCACCGCGGGCAAGGACCGCACCGGCTGGATGACCGCGATCCTGATGCAGATCCTCGGCACCCCCGAGAACGCGATCTACGACAACTTCCTGGCCTCCAACGACCGCCTGGCGGCCGGCAACAAGGCCACCCTGGACGCGCTGGTCGCCCAGGGCCTGGTCACCGACCGTTCGCTGTTCGAGCCGGTGCTCGGCGTGCAGCGTGACTACCTGGCCTCGGCGATCATCCAGGCGGTGTCGTCGTTCGGTTCGCTGGACCGGTTCGTGTCCGAGGGTCTGGGCATCGACGACGCGACCGCGGGTGCGCTGCGCACCAAGCTGATCGAGAAGGGTGGCCTGTCCACCGGTTCGTTCGGCGGTTAACCGCGGGCTCCCGCCCGAGGAGGCCGGGGCCTTGTACCACGAATGCCGACGTCGCGAACGGGACGACGTCGGCATTCGTTTGTCCGCGTCATGTCCGCTTGTCCCCCGTTATGTGCGTGCGAAAATTCGCATGGTGCACGAGATTTGGGAACTGGACGGTCGGCGCACCCGCTCGGTGAGTGCGGAGAACCCCACCGGCGAGCCCGGCGGGGGCGGCCGGGCCATTTCCGGGACAGGCGCATTCGCGGCGGCGGGGCTGGGACGCGGCTGGAAGGTGTCGCCGTCGATCGACCTGCCACCGGGGGAAACCGCCACGCTCGCCGATGTTTCCGGGCCCGGCGTGATCCGGCATCTGTGGCTCACCACCGATCGCGGGCTGCTGCGCGACTTCACGCTCCAGATGTATTGGGACGACGCCGCGGAACCGGCCGTCGCGGTGCCGCTGGGCGACTTCTTCTGCAACGGCTGGGAGGAGCTGGCGCTGATCAACTCCGCCATGGTGGTGGTCGCGCCCGCCGGAGGTCTGAACAGCTACTGGCCCATGCCCTTCCACCATCGCGCGCTGATCACCCTGCACAACGGGTCCGAGCGCACCGCGCCCGTCTACTACCAGATCACCTATCTGGAGGAGGAGTTACCGGGCGCCGCCGGGTATCTCCACGCCCGGTGGCGCTGCAGCGATCCGCTGGGCAGTCCGGCCGAGCATCCCATCGTCGAAATCGAGGGCGGGCCGGGCCGGTACGCGGGGACATATCTGGCCGTGCAGCCGCGCGCGGCGGGCTGGTGGGGTGAGGGCGAGCTGAAGTTCTATCTCGACGATGACGCCGAATTCCCGACGGTGTGCGGCACCGGTACCGAGGATTATTTCGGCGGGGCCTGGAATTTCGATCTCGAGGGCTCTTATCGCCCCTACTCATCCCCCTATCTGGGCATGCCGCAGGTGTTGCCGCCGCATCGAATCTACGAACCGCACCAGCGATTCGGCATGTACCGCTGGCACATTCCCGACCCCATCTGTTTCGACCACGGGCTACGCGCGACCGTACAGGCGCTGGGCTGGCGCGAGGACGGGCACTACCTCCCGCTCGACCAGGCGCACGTGGCCTCGACCGCCTTCTGGTACCAGGCACTCCCGTGATCGACTCCCGACACATTCCCGTGACCCCGGACGCATTCCCGTCATTCCGGCGTGCTGTTGGCCGGAATCCAGGTGGATTCCGGCCAAAAACATGCCGGAATGACGGGAATGCATTGCTATTGCGTAAAACGCGTCGAACGCGTGGCGCGCGGGTGCATGGTTATTGCTATGCGCGCCTTGGTGTTCGAGAAGCCCGGACAGTTCTCGGTCGAATCTGTTCCGGATCCCACACCCGGCGCGGGTGAAGTGGTGATCCGAGTGGACGCGGTCGGCATATGCGGTACGGATATCCATATCGTCGAGGGTGAATTCCCGCCAACGCCCTATCCGATCGTGCCGGGGCACGAATTCGCCGGGGAAGTCGTTGCCTTGGGCGCGGCGGTGCCGACCTCGAGAAGGGCCGGGGTGCGGGTGGGCGATCGGGTGGCGGTGGATCCCTCGCTGTTCTGCGGGCGCTGCCACTACTGCGCCATCGGGCGCGGCAATCTGTGCGAGAACTGGGGCGCCATCGGCGACACCGTGGACGGCGCCATGGCCGAGTACGTGAAAGTGCCCGCCGCCAACTGTTATCGACTACCCGGGCACGTGCCGCCCGCGCACGGCGCACTGGTGGAACCGCTCTCGTGCGCGGTGCACGGATTCGATGTGCTGCCACGGCAACTCGGGTCGCACTATCTGATCTACGGGGCGGGCACCATGGGGCTGCTCATGCTGCAGCTGGCGATCGCGGCGGGTGCGGCGTCGGTGTCCATGGTGGACACCAATGCCGATCGGCTGGCCATCGCGCGCACGCTGGGCGCGGACGCGGCCACCATCTCGGCCGACCAGATGGACCGGCCGGAGGGCTGGGAGATCGTGATCGATTGCAGCGGAACGGTGGCCGCGATCGAGGACGGGCTGTCCCGGGTCCGGCGCGGGGGCACCTATCAGCAGTTCGGCGTCGCCCCGGCGGCGGCGCGCGCGAGCATCTCACCGTTCCGCATCTACAACGACGAGATCAAGATCGTGGGGTCGATGGCCGTGCTGCACAGCTTCGGCCGGGCCGTGGACCTGGTGGGTGAGGGCGTGATCGACGCCGACACCGTGATCACCCACGATTTCGCCCTCGACGAATTCGCCGATGCCCTGCGGACTTTCCGCGCGGGCACCGGACGCAAGATCCAGCTGCATCCCGGACGACGGGCGGCACGATAGACAGGTAGGGGCCAATGACGGTCGTTGCCGGAGTGGATTCGTCCACACAGTCCTGCAAGATCGTGGTGTGCGACGCCGATACCGGAACGGTATTGCGGCACCGCCAGATTCCACACCACGACGGGACGGAAGTGCCGCCGGACATGTGGTGGGAGGCCCTGCGCGCGGCATGCGACCGCATGATGCGCGATGTGGAGGCCATCGCGGTGGCCGGGCAGCAGCACGGGCTGGTGGTGCTGGACGCCTCCGGGCATCCGGTGCGGGACGCGCTGCTGTGGAACGACACTCGGTCGGCGGAGGCGGCCTCGCAGCTGGTGCGCGAGCTCGGCGGGCCGCAGGCGTGGGCGGACGCGGTGGGGAGTGTGCCGCTGGCGGCGCATACGGTGGCGAAGCTGCGATGGTTCGCGGATCACGAACCCGAGTTGGCCGACCGAACAGTCCGCGTGTTGTTGCCGCACGATTATCTGACTTGGCAACTGCGCGGCGGGGATCCGGCCACCGAACCCACCACCGATCGCGGTGACGCGTCGGGCACCGGGTACTGGTCGCCCGCCGACGGGACCTATCGGCCCGATCTTTTGTCGATGGCCTTCCGCGGCCGCAGTCCGGCGCTGCCCCGGGTGCTCGCGCCCGCCGAGATCGCGGGACACACTCCCGGCGGCCGATTAGTGGCGGCGGGCACCGGTGACAATGCCGCCGCCGCATTGGGTTTGGGGATCGAGGACGGCGATGTGGTGGTCTCGCTGGGCACCAGCGGCACCGTCTTCACCCGCGCCACGCAACCCAGCGCCGACCCCTCCGGCGCGGTCAACGGTTTCGCCGACGCCACCGGAGCGTTCCTACCGCTGGTATGCACGCTAAACGCCGCCCGCGTCCTGGACGCCACCGCCGTCCTGCTCGGCACCGATGTGTCGGGCCTGGAGGTCCTCGCGGCCCAATCCCCCGCCGGCGCCGACGGTCTCATCCTGCTGCCCTATCTCACCGGCGAGCGCACCCCGAATCTCCCGCACGCCACCGGCAGTCTGCACGGGCTGCGGCCGCACACCATGCGCCCGCATCATCTGGCGCGCGCGGCCATCGAGGGCATGCTGTGCAATATCGCCGACGGGCTGGACCGGCTGCCGACGGTCCCGCATCGAATCCTGTTGATCGGCGGGGCTTCCCGCTCGCGGCTGATCGCGCACGCGGCCGCCACCATCTTCGGCCGCACCGTCACCGTCCCGAATCCGAGCGAATACGTGGCGTTAGGCGCGGCCCGCCAAGCCGCTTGGGCTCTGCGCGGCGGCCCCCGCCCACCGCGCTGGCCCACACCCGCCGGGACCGAATTCCATTCGCTCGCCGCGGGAATCGGCGCGGCCATCCGCCAGCGCTACGCGGAGGTCAGGGACACCTACTACCCCTAACCGGCCTTCCCATAGACAACCGGCCCATCCGACAGATAGTCATCCCACGTCTTGTGCCGAGTGATGTAGTTACGGATGGCATCCCGGGCGATCTCCTGTTTCGATCGCCCTTCCATCGCCGCCTGCGCACTCAGCGCAGCTTCTTCGTCCTCGCTGAGCCGCAAAGTCCATGCCACCGGGAAGTCATACCACCTCGAGGTGTCCACAAGCGACACAACTCTGAAATATGACGCTTTCACAGTGTGCCGCCCGTGGACGCGGGTGGTTATTTACGCCAGAGGAAGTGGTGGGTTACGCCGCTGGGGCTGGGGATTTGTTCGAGGTGGAAGCGGTCGGTGAGTTCTTCGGGGGTGGTCCACAAGCGCTCGCCCTGACCGAAGGCGACCGGGGCTACCGCGACGTGAAGGGTGTCGATGAGGTCGGCTTCGAGGAAGGCGCGGATGGTGGCCACGCCACCGCCGATGCGGACATCCTTGCCGTCGGCGGCTTCGAGGGCCTGGGCCAGGGCTTCCTTCGGGGAGGCATTCAGGAAGTGGAATGTGGTGCGGCCGCGCGTGATCGAGGGGCGCACGTGATGGGTCAAAACGAATACCGGTGTGCCGAACGGGGGTTCGTCACCCCACCAGCCCTCCCAGTCGTAGTTCTCCCACGGACCGCGCTGAGGGCCGAATTTATTGCGGCCCATGATCTCCGCGCCGATATTGCGATGCCATTCGCGGGTGCAGTAGTCGTCGAAGCCCCAGCTGCCGCCGGGTTCGGTGCGAGTGGGGGCGTGGGCCGTCGCGCCCGACCAGGCGAACAAAGCGGTCGGATCCCCGTCGCCGAAGGGGCGTTCGAGGCTCTGATTCTTCCCGGCCCCGTATCCGTCGCTGGAGATATTGAAGTTGTGAACTCGCACCATCTGCGTCATCGACACTCCTTCTGGTTGCAACATGCAATCAGTTTCGAAGCTACCTAGACTGATCTTGTGCTGCAACCAGTTGTCACCGACAAGCTGCCGGTGCCGCGCGGCAAGTCGGGCTGCCCGATCAACATGACGGTCGAACTACTCGGCGACCGCTGGAGCCTGATCGTGCTGCGCGACATCATGTTCGGCGGCTGGACCCACTTCCGCGAACTACTCGCCGGATCCATGGAGGGCATAGCCTCCAACATCCTCTCCGCCCGCCTGTCCAAACTCGTCGAGGCCGGCCTGCTCACCCGCGACGACGACCCCAGCCACCGCCAAAAGGTCGAATACCACCTCACCGAGGCAGCGATCCAGCTCGTCCCGGTCCTGGCCCAACTCGGCGCCTGGGGCGCACGCTGGCTCGACACCACCCCCGAACTGACCATCCGCGCCGAACTCCTAGCCGCAGGCGGCCCCCCAATGTGGGACCGTTTCATGGCCGAACTCCGCAACACCCACCTACACCGCAAACCCTCCCCCACCGACGGCGTCCTCGCCGACCTCACCGCCGCCTACGAAGCCGCCGCGGCTCGGTCCGACGCCAGTCGCCCCTGAGCCGCTGCGCAGCAGCACGCTGACCGCCCCAACCCAACGCCACACCCATACCATCCGCAGTTACCGCGCCCCGCGCGGTTCAACACAGCCGCAGCGCTGGTGAACGCACTGCACTGCCGGTCCCCGGAAACCGGCCTCATCCCGCACTTTCCGCCGCCGTACGATGTCAAAAGGCCAATTCCGCTGCAATAGTGCGAGATTAGCCCGGATGATCTTGCTGCAAGCTGCTCATACCAACATCCGCTCCTGCCGCTGACGCGCTGACCGAACCGGCCAGCGGGTCGCAGCGGAAGATCAAGTGGCGGTGTCGGCCCGCAGTCGGCAGAACGTCCTGCATTGCCGATTCCAGTGTTGGTCGACATTGTGCTATTCGGTCGTTGATGGGTTGGCGCGTGATCGATCGCGGCAGGCGTCCGATGGCAATTGTCCGACTCGCCGCAGCGAACTCGGCGATGGCGATGGCGGATAAGTGCAGGCTGCAATATGGATTAGCATCCGCCTGTGATCCGTCAGCAGAATGCGTCGAGGGGTCTGGTGCGAGGGGCGACAGGCATTGTCCTGGCAGGGTTGTTGGCTGTCGGCGGGTGTTCATCCCGACCCCAGGGTGCGGATTCGCGCCTGTCTACCGCGGAGGCGGCCGCTGTCGCGGACACCGTGACGAGCACTCGGTGCGCGAAGCTGCTGTCGTCGTTCGCGGCAGCGCAATTGGGGTCTGCCCAATTGGCGGCGCATCCGGATCCTTCGCGCACCGTGCCCGTGTACGTGATCGCTCCCGCGTTCTTCGCGGGTGATGACGCGGTCGACCATCTCGGGCGATTCTCGTATTTCGCGGTCCCGGTTCGTTTCGACGACCGCGATGCCCTCGACACCCTGGAGATCACCGTAGGCCCGGATGGATCGCAGGTCCCCGACGCGGTTGCTTCGGGCAATCAGGAGGGCGAGATGGCGACTCACCTCGGCCCCGGGGACCGGCTGCTGCTGGATCATCACACCAACACCTGGTTCGCCTGGACCGCGACCGGAGCGCAGGCGATCGCATCACAACTGCGGCGCGATCTGATCGGTAAGCCGTTGAACCCCACCCAATTACGAGCAGCGCTCGCCGGCTGACGACCTTTGCTCCACCGACTACGGAAGGAACGCCCTTGATCATGACCAAAGCGTTCTGTGTGGCTGCCGTTGTGGCGTTCTCGGCGGCGAGTGTCGCAGCGACAGCGGCACAACCCCCCGCACCCGTACCGCCATCGCAGCCCGTCGGCCATCGCCCACAGGGCGTGATGCCGACATTCGGCATTCCAGAGCCGTCGGAAGCAGGCTCGGAAATCCCGGGTGCGAAGACGCTGCCCTTCGGACAGCAAGTACAGCAGCGGGACGAATGGTGCTGGGCCGCGACCGGGGCATCGATCGAGGCATTTCTCGGAAAACCCATCAGCCAGAACGGTTTCTGCCTGGCCGCGCACGATATGTTCCCGGTCGGCGAGTGCCCGAACCACCCGGCCAACCTGGCGATGGTGGCGCACGGATACGCCCAGACCGGATTCAGCGCTCAGATCTCGCGAGCGTTCACCCAGCTGTCCAGCGTGCAACAACAGATCGACGCCAACCAGCCGATCGAGACGAACATCCAATGGACCGACGGCAACGGCGGCCACAACCACGTGATCTTCGGCTACGACACCGAAGCACAAACCATCACCTACGGCGATCCGTGGCCGACCAACGAGCGATACGTCACCCGATCATTCTCCAGCTACCAACACAACCCCGAATTTGACTGGTTCGGCCAGGTTTACAACATCAAAAGGACCTCCCTCACCGAAACCGGTTCCTACGGATAGCATCTCAGCCTCACCCATCACACCAGCGGCACTCGCTCCAGTGAGCCAGAGTGCGCACTAATAGCCGCTGATCGCTCGATTCAGGACGCCCGTGGACCCGCCCGCAAACGTTCGCTTCTGCCGATGTCAGGTCGGTTTCGACCGGTTGTTCAGGTCAGCGCGCATGCGATCCGGTAGGGCTCTATGACGCGCGGTGAACCGGATCCGGCCTACTCCAACACTATTCAGCAGGTATTGCCAGAACCGGCAGAAGTTTCGCGACAAATGTTGGCTGAGGCCGGATGCCTACCGGTGCACTCATCTGGCACCCCCTTTCGCTGCAACAAATGGCCGTAGTCGCCTATCCTGCATCTGTGACACGGGACCCTGTCGAGTCCATGCGCGTAAGCATCGCCGCAGAGTTCGCAGCTCATACGTTTACGTTCGGCTGGATCGAGGCCGAGTGGGCTTGGAACCCTTGCGCGGGCTGTAGGTCCGTCAGAATCATCGCGATTCTCAACCACTTTCGGCACGAGATCGGCGAGGTCGACCACGACGGCCGGGAGCCCTTGAAAGAAGTGTCCCAGCTGGCGAACCAACTCGGCCTCGAGATCGCATCCCAGCATGGCTTGCGGTTTCGGCCAGCACCAGACGAGCCGCCGATCCCTGAACAGCCGATCCGTGAAGAACTGCCAGATTATGGGTGGACCGATCCCTACGCCGAATGAGTACCAAGTATTGCGTTGCCGATTCGACCCGAGGTCGATGACTTTGCTCAGACCTACCCGCGTGTGCTGTGCGAGCACGCCACCGACTTCTTGTGCACACACGCAACCCAACGCTGGCCGAGCGGCGCGGAGAGGCCGACGGTCGGATGGTCCGCCGATATCCGCACATGCCGCATTGAGCGCGGTTCGAACCAGGGTGGGGTGGCCACAGAATGATCACTGGGCCGAGGGCATCTCGGCCTGCCGAATGCACTGACGGGCCGACGGGGTGGGCGGGGCGGGGCGATTGTGTGCGCTCCGTGTGGGGTGGGGCGGTCAGGGTGCCTGGCCGATTTGGTGGAGGAAGGAGAGGTTGTCTTCGATGTGCCAGTCTTCGCTGATGAGGGTGCGGTCGGGGGCGATGTGTTGTAGGTCGATGGCGTTGAATTCGACTGGTTGGCCGGTGCCCTGGGCGCCGTTGTAGGTGCCGGTGAAATGGCCTCGGAAGATCAGTCGGGCGGTGAGGGTGTCGCCGGTGACGTAGAGGTCGGACAGTTCGCAGGTGAGGTCGGGGACGGCGGCGCGGAAGTTCTTCGATGCTGCGGCGGGGCCGTCGGGGCCTTGGGGGCGGCCGGGCGGGAGGGTGTTGTCGCGGAAGGAGGGGGCGATCGCGCGGTCGAGGTAGTCGGTGTTGCCGGTGTTCCAGAACGTGTACAGGATCTGCGCCAGATGGACTTCACGAGCAGCCTGGTCGGGGCTCAAGCCGCCGTCGATGTGCACGGCCTGCGGGACGACCAGGTCGCCGGAGCGATCCACGGGATCGGTGGGGTGGTCGGTCTGAGTCGAGCAGCCCGCGAGTATCAATGCGGCACAGGCGAAGAGAGCTGTTCGGACGCTCATGCCGGTCGCGCGCCTCGTCTTGTCTTGCAGTGTTGTCATGCCTGCTTCAGCGTCGCATCGGCAACCGATAATCCCTTCGCGATCTGAATATTATCGATCGATGCCATAGGGATCGCGAATACCAGAACGCTGGGCGATCCGGCTTCGGTCACTCGGTGATCAGGCGACCCGTCTGGCTGGACGGCGGTTTGGTAGGGCGTGGGTCTCGCGTTCGATGCGGGTGCGGATCGCCTCGACGGAATAGCGATCGCGACGGTGACGGGCCGGCGACGGGGGCGGGGCCAGCGACGCTTGGAGATGGGGAAGGGCGACGCGGGTCATGATGGCCAGAAGGGCTGTGATCAGGCAGA
The DNA here is from genome assembly GCF_000308815.1 of Nocardia concava NBRC 100430. GTDB lineage: Bacteria > Actinomycetota > Actinomycetes > Mycobacteriales > Mycobacteriaceae > Nocardia > Nocardia concava. Next base: position 67,517 of record NZ_BAFX01000050.1, on the reverse strand, counting down.
TTTCGAGGTACATGGGCGGCCTTCGGGAAGGGTGGCGAGGTAGTCGCGGGCGGTGATGCGACGGGGACAGGGTGGAGTGCAGGTGGCGTGGAGGGATTGGATGCCTTCGGCCCGCTGGCGGGTGAGCGGGACTATGCGGGGGTTGCGGCAGTGGTCGTCGATCCAGGCGGGGGCGGTCATCACGAGTTCGCCTCGGTCTCCGGTTTGTGGGTGACGAGGGCGCGCAGGGTGGCGCGGGCGCGCTCGCGCACCTGGCAGGTGGTCCGGTCGCAGTAGCGGTGGAGGTGCCAGGCGAGGTTGGCGTCGTCGCTGGTCAGTGGGCCGGGATCGGCCTGGCAATCAAGCAGATTCATGACAACCTTCTCGATCGTGGCGGGTGGGGTGCGCCCGGGAGGGTGTCGGAGTGGGGCCTCCGGCCGGGCGCACTTCAATTGGACGCATCGACGCCGGAACAAGACCCCGAACCGGGGACTCCGATCCGGATTCGCCGAATCACCTGCACGACCACCGGATTCGGTGGGACGCTTACACCGAAGCGGTGATGAGAACTGTCCGAAGTGGGTGCGGGTGACCACTCGAAACGGAGGACGCGGTCATGACTGAGGGTGGGGTCGGTTCGACGGTGCCGTTGCGGCAGCTCGGACGGCTGATGCTGGAGTGGCGAAACCGCTCCGGACTGAGCCAGGCGCACGCGGCCGAGTTGCTCGAAATGGGCGCAACGAGCCTGGCGCGCATTGAGAAGGCCGAGATCACGCGGGTCAGAACCGGTGTGATCAAGGAAGCGTGCGGGATCTACGGTGTGCCTGCCGATATCGCCGAGGGCATGGTGCGGCTCGCACAGCAGGCCAAGGTCAAGAACTGGTGGCACTCGTACGCGGATCTCATGCCCCGAAGCCTCGATGTCTACGTCGGGCTGGAAGCCGCAGCCAACGGTTGCGTCACCTACCAGCCTGAGCTGATCCCCGGTCTGCTTCAAACCGAAGCCTACGATCGCGCTCTGCTCAGCAAACGGTGGCCCGATGATCCTGCGGACGAACGCGATCGGCGCGTACAGATCAAACAGCATCGACAGCTGACGATCACGCGCAAGCATCAGCCACTGGACCTCGATGTCGTCATCGGGCAAGCCGCGCTGCACCGTCTCGTGGGCGGACCCAAGGTGATGGCAGCACAACTACGGCATCTCGCGGACTTCTCGACGCGGGACAACATCGCTCTCCGCATCCTGCCGTCCCACGCCGGCTTCCCGGACGGAATATCGCTGCCGCCCTACGTAATTCTGGACTTCGGCACACCGCCTCGCGGCGAGCCCACCGAGCCGCCCGTCGTCTACCTCGAGGGCATAGTGGGCAGTATGTACCTCGAGGATCCCGATGATGTGCGGTTCTTCCACTCCGCGCACCACGCCCTCCGTCGGGAAGCCCTGGACGAGACAGCTTCGCGAATTCTATTGAGACGGATAGCAAGGGAGTACGCACCGTGAACGTGCAGCCAACCGATATGCGATGGTTCAAGAGCAGCTACAGCCAAGCAGGCGGGGAATGCGTCGAGGTGGCATTCCTCGACGGCGGGGTTGTCGGGGTTCGGGATTCGAAGGATGCTGGCGGGCCCGCGCTGATGTTCGCGCCTTCAGCATGGGACGCGTTCACCAGCCGGGTGCGGAACGGCGACTTCGAATAGCTGGCGGGCCGACTGCAAATCGCCTCCGGGGCAACGTTTTCACTGCGAGGCGGCGCGGTGTTGTTCGCGGGCCAGGAAGTGGGCGGTGGACTTCGTGGAGTCGTAGAGGGCTCGGTAGTGGCGGTAGTAGGGGTCGTAGTGGGCGGTGCGCAGGAGGTCGGGGTCGACGGTGGCGATGATCGGGTTCCATCCCGAGGTGTCGATGCCTAGTGCCTCGGCGGCGAGGAGGGCGTCGCCCAGGGCCGCGCCGACCGTGTCGGCCGGAAGTTGTTGGGGCAGACCGGTGATGTCGGAGACTATGCGGGTCCAGAGGCCGCCCTTGGTACCGCCGCCGACGGCGACCAGGCGGGTGGCGGGGGCTCCGGCGGCGGACATGGCCTCGAGGTTGTGGCGGACGCCGTAGCCGATGCCTTCGAGGATGGCGCGGTAGAGGTCGGCGCGTTCATGGGTGAGGGTGAGGCCGGCGATGATGCCGCGGGCGTCGGGGTCGAACAGCGGGGTGCGTTCGCCGGCGAAGTAGGGCAGGACGAGCAGGCCGCGGCTGCCGGGCGGCACGTGGGCGGCCTCGTCGAGCAGGTCGATGAAGTCGCTGCCGGTGAGGCCGCGCAGCCAGTCGGTGACCGCGCCGGAGGTGGCCATGCCGGCGGCGGAAGTGTATGTGCCGGGCCAGGTTCCGCAGGTGGTCCACAGGCCGGGCTGGGGGTTGGGGGCGGTGAGCACCTGGGTGAGGAACATGGTGGTGCCGTACATGATCATGCAGTCGCCAGGGGCGCGGACGCCGACTCCGGCGGCCTCGGCCCAGGCGTCGATGGTGCCGGTGGTGACGGGTAGTCCGGCGGGCAGGCCGGTGGCGGCCGCAGCGGCGGGGGTGACGTGGCCGACTATCTCTGTGGGCCAGGACAATTCGGGGAGGCGCAGGCCGGGGGCGACGGATTCGGCCCAGTCGAGGGCCCAGTCGCGGGCCAGCAGGTCGTACATGGGGACGCACTGGCTGGCCGACTGGTGGTCGAGGACGTAGCGGCCGGTGAGGCGGTGGACCAGGAAAGAGCTGGCCATCAACAGCATTCGGGTGGACCGCCAGACCTGTGGCTCATGTCGGATGAGCCAGCGTAGCTTCGGGCCGACGGCTTGGCTGGTGAGCGGCGAGCCGCAACGCTCCAGGACGGTGAGGGGACCCAATTCCGCGTTCAGTTCGTCGATTTGGACGCCCGCGCGGGTATCGACGCCGTAGAGGATGGCGGGGCGCAGCGGGGTGCCGTCGGCGTCGGCGGGCAGCAGGCACGGGCCGATGCCGCTGACCGCGAGGGCGTCGATGGGATCGCCGTCGGCGGCGGCGACGAGTTCGCGGGCGATGGCCAGGAAATCGGCCCACCACACCTTCTCCGCGTCGTGCTCCACCCAACCGGGTCGCGGGGTCGAAACCCGGTGCGGGCGTTCGGCTCTCATGGCGACCATGCCCTCGTGGTCGACCAGGACGCCCTTGGATCCCGAGGTGCCGATATCGATGCCTAATAGCATGTCAACTCGCCCTGGTGAATTCGTCCAGGGTGACGCCGAGCAGCTCGCAGGCCGCGCGAACGGTGGCGCGGTGATCACCCGGTACGGCGTGAATGTGGTTGGCGCCGAAGCGGGACAGGAAGTCCCCGGCGTCGGCGTCGAGTCTGGTGAAGGCGTGCGGCCACTCCCAGGTCGACTGCTTCATGAGGGATTCGTTGGTGGCGTCGTCGTAGGTCTCGAACTCGCCGAGCATCAATTGCATTCGGTAGGAGCCGTTTCGGCGGGTGAGGCGGGCGAAGGTCATCTGCCCGGGGGCGGCCAGGTGATGCACGGACGCGCCGCCGGCGGGGAAGAAGAACACCTCGGGGTACAGGTGGACGCGGGACAGGTTCTCGGCCGGGTCGTCGCTGCGGGCCGCGAACCAGGTGGCGTGCTGGCCGGAGTTGCACAGGTCCCAGATGTCGCGGTCGGCGTGATAGTGGCGGACATCGGCGAAAAGCACCGGGGTGTCGGTGATTCCGTGCAGCAGGCGCATGGTGAGCGCGCCGTCCATATCGGCCTCGGTGGCGCAGATGTGCGGCTGTTTGGGGCCGTTCCAGTCGTAGGGGTCGTTGAGGAAGGCCTCGGTGATGTCCATGGTCGCGAAGTACTGGGTCAGCTCCGGCTGGCCCTTGATGCCGGAGAAGTCCAGGTGCCATTCCGCGATCAGATCGCGCATGGCCAGGTAGGAGCGGATCTGGCGTTCCAGCAGCTCGGGGGTGAGCTTGCGGCCGTCATAGTGGACGCCGGCGGCATTGCGCTCCAACCACTCTCGCGCGGCCTTGGCCTCACCGGCGTCGGCGAGTTCGGCGCGGCGGACGATCTCCCACTGGTCGATCTCCTCGACGTCGATGCCGAACACGCGCTGCCATTGATCGGTATTGGCGACGGCGGTGTTCATACCCATGGGCCGACCGCCGATGCGGCCGAAGGTGCTGCCGCGCAGGCTCGCCACCGCGGCGGCGGCCACGGCGCGCTCCCCGATGGCGGCGATGAGTTCCGGATCGGCGGGATCGCCCCACAGTCGGGCGTGTTCGCGGCCGATCTGATCGAGCGCGCCGCCCGCGGCCAGCATGCCGACCATGCCCGGCTGCACCGGATCCATATTGGACAGCAGCAGCAACGGGCTGTTCAGCGCGCCCGCCGCCAGCATGGTGAAGTGCGGGAACGCCCACACCGCGTAGTGCAGGACGGTCAAATCCACCCCGGCCGCGGCCACCTTCCGGGCCACGGCCACCGCCACGTCATTGCCGCCGACGGGTTCCCTGCCGCGAATCACGGTGTGCCCGGCCGCGGTCAGTTCGGCGACGAGCCGATCCTCCGCGGTCCGAATGAATCCGACAATTCCGCCGTGCACATAGTCGCGGCCGTCGGAGAAACTGATCACGCCGATGCGGGCCATTGCCTGCCTCCCCACGATGGGTGGACTCTCGACTCCCATCCAGAATCCCAGTTCAGATTGCACGCCACGCCCGAAATCGGATTATCGGCCGGGTCGGCGGGGAACTCGTTCAGGTTGGGAACACCAAGGGGGCCAGCGCGACTCCGCCTTGCGCCCAGCCCGCGTGGGTGATCCAGAGGGTGCCGTCGTGGGCGATCACCTCGGCGGCATGCGCGCGAATGTGCCCCACGCGGTCGGACGTGTCGAAGTGAAAAGGGTTGTCACTGCGGAAGATCTCGGTGCCGACGTAGTCGGGGCGGGGGCCGATCAGGAGATACCAGGCACCGTCGTGATGGAAGACGAACGGCGATTCGGTATTGCCCGCGCCGGTGCCGACGGTCGGGTCCTGGTAGGCGATCCGGCGGCCACTCCAATGCAGCAGATCGCTGCTGGTGCGATAGGCGACGACATGATTCCCGCCCTCCGGAGCGCTCGTGGCGCAGTAGTACATGACCCACCGGCCGTCCAGACGCAGGACCATCGGATCGCGGGCGTCGTATCCATCGCGGAACACCGGACTCGCCGGATGCCGGGTCCACTGGAACAGGTCGGTGGAGGTGGCCAGCCCCATACCCGTTGCGGTGCGGTCGGTCCCGCCACCGTCATAGAACATGAGGTACCGGCTGCCGTCATGGACGACGAACGGAGCCCACAGGTGCGTCTCCCCGCGCGCCGGATCCACCTCCAGGACGGACGGATGCTTGGTCCACGGCCCGTGCAGCTCCTCGGCGGTCGCGTGCGCGAACTCGATTTCGTCCCACGGATCGGCCGGTTCCGGATGGGTGATCCCGAACAGATGCCAACGCCCCTCTGCGTCGCGGATCACAGTGTGGTCATTGATGTACCACCGCCGCCCCGGCTGCCCCGGGTCATAGATATGCCTGAACTCCCCCGCCCGCACACCGCTCATCCCACCCCTTCCAACTAGGACCTAATCAGTCCTATTTCCCTCCGACACTGTATTCATGCCCGCGATCTCGCTGCGAACCCTAAACCGCACCCTGCTGCTCCGTCAGCGGTTGAACGAACGCGTGACCACGTCCCCCGCCGACCTGATCCGCCACCTCGTAGCGGTCCAGGCCCAGGAACCCAACTGGCCCTACATCGGCCTGTGGACCCGCCTCACCGATTTCCACCCCGACGACCTGGCCGCTCTCCTACGCGACCGAACAGTGGTCCGCGCCACCATGATTCGCCGCACCGTCCACCTCGCCGACGCCGCCGACTACCGCTGGCTCTACCCCACCGTCCGCCCGGCGGTCGAGCCGACGCTCCGCTCGATCTACCTCCGCGATGCGGTCGAGGGCCTCGATATCGACGAATTCGCCACGGCCGGAATGGAATTGCTCACCGGCAAGACCGTCCCCCGCCGCGACCTCGGCAAGCAACTGGCCGCCCGCTTTCCCGGCCGCGAGCCCCGAGCGCTGGTCCACGCCCTCGGCGTAATCCACCCCCTGATCCACGACGCCGACGCGGGCACCTGGGGCGCCTGGCGCGGCCGCTTCGTCTCGGTCTCCCCCGCCGAAGAATGGCTCGGCGCACCCCTGGCCTCCGCTCCCCAACCCGAAACCCTGATCCGCCGATACCTGGCCGCCTACGGCCCCGCCACCACCGCCGACATCCAAGAATTCGCCGGCATAACCCGCCTGGCCCCGATCATGACCCGCCTCCGCCCCGAACTCCGTGTCCTGCACGACGATTCCGGCCGCGAACTCTTCGACCTCCCCGACGCCCCACTGGCCGACCCCGACCTCCCGGCCCCGGTCCGCTTTCTCCCCGCCTTCGACAACTCCTGCCTCGGCCACCGCGACCGCACCCGAATCATCAGCAATGAAGACCGAGCCCGCATCGCCAAAATCGCCTCGGGCGGCGTCCCCTTCTACCTGGTAGACGGTTTCGTCCACGGCCGCTGGGACCTGGAAGGCTCCACGATCCGAGTAACCCCCTGGCACCCCCTCTCGAAGTCCAACGAAGCAGCAGTCCGCGCCGAAGCCGAACACCTCCTGCCACTGATCACCCCCAACGAGCCCGGCAAGATCATCATCGAAACCCGCTGATCAGACCCCCTCTTCAGCTCGTCAGCAAAGTTCCGGCAATGGTACGGTGACCCCCGATTACCTGGGAGGGGATCCATGGGCCTCGAGGTCACCCCGGCCACGCTGAACGACGCGGCCACCACAGTCGGAAAACTCGCGGACAACGTCACGGACACCAAGGTCACCCCGCACCTCGGTGCGAGCCGCGGCGTCGACGGTCTGAAGGGCTCGGCCATCGCCGCCGCCCTGGGCAAGGCCGACCCGGCCAGCACCGTGGCCAAGCAGGTCCTGTCCGGCCGCTTCCAGCAGTTCTCGACGGCCCTGTCGAGTTCCGCGAAGACATTCCACGACACCGACACCGACGCCGCCAACCGACTATGGGCCATCGGTGAGCTCAACGACGGACAGCTCTGATGGGCACCCCGTCCAAGGACCAGGTGCTCGCCTGGAACCCCCAGTCCCTCGCCGACGTCGCCTCGTCGGCCAACGGCATCGTCATCACCATCGATGACACCGCCGAAACCGTCCAGCGGACCATCCACAACCTCCAATGGTCCGGCGCCGCCGCCACCGCCGCCCTGGGCCGCGCCGACCACGAGTACACCCAGATAAAGGCCGTCGCCACCGCCTACTTCAACCTGGCCGACGCCTGCTCGCAGGCCTACGCCGCCATGCAGCCCGTCATCTCGGATCTGAAGTCGAGCGTCAAGGCCTTGGAAGCCGACGGCTTCACCGTCGACCAGGACTTCACCGTCAAGGACGCCCGCAGCGACAACAAGCGTGCCGACGACGCCGCCAACGACACCATCCGCCTCCAGAACCTGGCCAAGTCCCTCGGCGAGAGCGACGATACCTGGGCCGGAAAGGTCACCACCGCCATCGGCGAGATCGAAAAACTGGCCCCGATAACCAAGGTCAACAACCCCCTCATCAACCTCCTGACCGGCGGCACCGCCCTCCCCCAACCCCAAGCCGACATCTTCAACCCCGCCCTCGCAGCCGGGAAACTCCACGACGGCATCCCCGTCTCCACCGACACCCCCGACGGCCGCATCACCCTCACCCCCAACCCCGACGGCACCATCACCACCGCCCAATCCGCCCTCCAACCCGACGGCACCATCGTCACCAAAACCCACACCGGCCCCGGCCCCGAAACCACCTCGGTCGCAACCCCACGCAACGACGGCACCGGCATCATCGACACCGTCACAACCGCCCCAGACGGCACCCAAACCCGCACGGTCTCAACTCCCAAGGGCGACGGCCGAATCGGGACCCGCACGGTCGCGGCCGACGGCACCCTCGGCCCCGAAACCCTGTCCAGTCCGCTCGGCAATGGCGGGACTCTCACCGAAATCCCCAGCGCCGACGGCAAATCCGTGACGAACATGCTCACCCGCCCCGACGGCTCCACGAATACCCAGACCTTCGCCATCGGACCCGACGGCAAACAGCAACTGATCGCGACCGCCGACTCCAGCGGCACCCGCTCGACCCTGGAACCTGACGGATCCATCTACACCCAGTACGCCGACGGTCGCTCCGCCATGACCACCACCCAGCCCGACGGCCGAGTGGTCACGAAGTTCAGCGACGGATCCGTACTAGGCTCCGCCCCGCCCGCGCCCGGACAGCCCGGCGTTTCCGCTTGGGATTCAGTGAAGGCGTGGACCGGCAAGCAAACCGGGGACTTCTGGGAGTCGACAACAGGCACCTTCAAGGAACACCCCGGAGCCATTCTTTCCGGAATGGCCGCTGACGGGGCGGGCGCACAGATCGACCTGTCGAAAGCCTCCATGGCCCAACGTGCCCAAGTGCTTTCACAGACCTCGGACGACGCTCTGGCCCGCATGGTCACCCAGTTGCAGGCCGGAGACCCCGGCGCGGGCCGCAGTGCGGTCACCGCCGTCACCGCCGCGGATGATGCGGCAGCACTGGCGTCGAAGACCGAAACCCTCGCGAAGGTGGGCAAGTTCGGTGGCCCGGCAGCCACCGCAGGCCTCGCCGCTTATATCAATTGGCAGGACTGGGAGCATGGCAAACCCGCTCCGGCGGCGATTGCCAATACAGTCGGCACCACGGCGGGCGATATCGGTGGCGCCTGGGCCGGGGCCGCGATGGGCGCGGAACTCGGCACTTTGGGCGGCCCGTTCATGGAGTTAACGGTCCCGCTCGGGGCGGTAGCGGGTGCGGTCATTTTCGGATATCTCGGTGGATCAGCAGGCGGATGGGCGGCGGAGCAACCTTTCAAATGACGAGCACACCAGGTGAGTACTCACGAAACGACGGCGGCACCAACCCGGTGCCCTGGCCTCCCGGATTCGGTCGCTGGAGACCGGTGTTCCCGGCGGTGGCGACCGTGATGTTCGCGGTCGCGGCAGTGGCCTTCGCGCTGATCGCCGTCGTGGCCGTGGCGAATGGTGATTTGCTGCGGTTCGTTCTCGGCAGTGGCGGAATGGTGTTCGGGGCCGCTGGCGCCTTGGCGCTGTCCCATCGGCTGCGCCTGCGTAAACCGCTCACCGCCGGCGCTGTCACTCTGGAACGAGCGAACCCCGGTACCTCGGTGGCGATTTCGATGGATCGATCCGTCACTGTGTCCCTGGCGGCGGCGTTCCTGGGCGGCGCGGTATTCCTGGTGGCGCTCGCACTGATGCGTATGACGGGCGACCAGGTGCAGCCACTGCAGGTCATGTCCGGAGTCTTCTTCATCATCGTCGCGATCGCCTGTGTTGCGTTGGCTCCGTTGATGATCGCGACCACCCGGGTACCGCGTCGACTTGTTCTGTCCGAGCATGGAATTCACCAGAACAACGGTGCGCTGGACCAGTATCTGCCGTGGCAGTCCATCGCCGCCGTCGACGCGGTCGAGGCCGACCCCACCGAGGGACGCTCCCGCCGCCGCATACCCATGATCCTGCTCCGCCCGACGAGCCCCTCCGATATCGCCATACTCTGGCGATTCCGCTGGTTCAGCCAGCGCACGTTCCTCACCGCAATCTCGGTGCAGCCCACCGCCTATCCGATCGATGCCGGGCTGCTGTACTACACGATCCGCTTCTACTGGCAGCACCCCGAACTGCGGACCGAACTGTCCTCCGACACCGCCGTCCTGCGCATACGGCGCGGCGACGTACTCGGCTAGTGATCGACCGGGCTCCGGCCGATCCTGATTGCCGGTCGGGCGAATTGGGGATTCGAGCTGCGGTTGGGGTTGGTTGTTGATTTGATTGGGGGCCAGCGTTATTGGCTGGTGGAAGGGTGCGGGATGCAATGGGGTTCGAACAGCAGCCCGGACCACAGGACTCTCCGCAAGGGGAGTCTCTGGCGGAAATCGGTCGGACTTATGAGTTGCGGGGCGAGCTTGCCGCGGCCGAGCAGTGCTATCGACAGGGTGTGGCCCTCGGCAGTACGACGGCGATGGATCGGCTGGCGCGGCTGCTGCACGATCGGATCGCGGTTCAAGGTCGGCTCGAACGGTGGCGCAACCGGGCTCGGAACCGGGATGCGCGCCTCGAGGCAAACATGTTGCTGCGGATGGCCGCCACCGCGGGTAATCCGCAGGCGATGGCCGCGCTGGGGGCGCTGCTCGATGAACAGGGGGAAGGGCGCGAGGCCGAGTATTGGTATCGGCAGGCGATCACGGGCGGTGAGGACAGTGCCATGAACAATCTCGGCCTGCTGCTGTACAGCCGCGGCGATCACGCCGGGGCCAGGCAGTGGTGGACTCGCGCCGCTCGAGCAGGCAGCAGCGCCGCCATGCGCAACCTGAGCAAGCTACCCATCGGCCCTCTTGCGCCCTTCCAATCCAGCCACCCCACCGCCCCGATTCCTTCGGGCAACTACGCGTACCTGCTCACCTTGGTGATGGGCAACCGCTCCACGGCCGACGACCTGATCGAATTCGAGCGACAACAATCGCCCCGAGCCCCACGCCACGAATTGATCCGCAGAGCCATCGACCGCCTACACCACGACCGAAATCGATAGAGCCCCGGGCAATCCGGTAGCGGCTGACCGATCAGTGGGTGGTGCGGTGGATGCGGGATATGGCTGCTGTGATGGTTGGGGAGTTGAGGTCGCGGGCGGCCCGGCGGCGCAGTTTTTGGATCACCATGTCGGCCAGAGGGGTGTCGGGGTCCTTACGCCAACCTCGTTTCGCGAATGTCGATCTGGTTGCGCGGAGAGTGGTTTCGGCGGATTCGGAGGCCTCTGGGTCGACGGGGCCGGTGGCTGTTGCCATGAGTTGGCGGCTGTTGCGGCGGTCGGCTCGGTTGGGGAGGCGTTTGTTTTGGCGGATGGCTTTTCGGGAGCTTTTGTCGTTTTCGCCGTAGTTGTTGCGGCGGTCTTTGGTGTAGCTGAGGAGCTTTTTCTCCTGGGGAGTCTTCCGGACCATGACGGCCTCCTTGTTCCGGTGAACAGGACAGATTACGTCTCGAGGCGGGTCATGTCGATGGATACCAGGGGGATTCGGGTGTCGCCGAGGGTGGTGTAGGCGCGGCGGGTGGCGGGGATGAGGATGCCGTTGATGTTGCGGTAGTTGGTGGCATAGAGGTGGGATTCGGTGGTGGGGTCGACTATGTCGATGGTGAAGTCGTGGCGGCGGAGGAGGTTGTCGGGGCCGAAGCAGAAGATCTGTTTGCGGGTGTGGGTTTTGATGTGGTCGGGGAAGGTTACGTGCAGGCGGCGCCAGGGCTCGCCTTCGGCATCGAGCGGGGTGATCTCCTCGCAGATGAAACCTGGCCGGGTGAGGAGGAAGGGGGTGGTGAGGTAGGTCCAGAGGGCTTCGCCGGTGAAGTAGGCGAGATGTAGGTCATCCCAGGGGGTTTCGAGGGTGTGGCCGGCGAAGGAGCGGTCCGGGTTGTCGCGGGTGAGGACGGTGCCGTCGGCTTGTTGCAGGACGACACGGTCGGGTTCGAACAGTGAGCGGCGGTCGTGACCGACGTAGTCCATGGCCATCCGTTGCCGGGTGGTGTCCACCTCGAATCGGACGTCCTTCAGCAGGTCGCTCTTTCCCTTCATCTCCCAGAAGGCGCCGGAGATGGATGCCTCGACCCGGATCGCCCGGATCTGGTTCCAGCGCTCCAAACCGCCGTGTGCGGCGACCGCGCTCGCCAGTAGATCGTTCATCAATTCACTCCTCTGTTCGGTCCTGCAAATACAGAGGCGAGCGCGGCGCGAAACTCATCGCTAGTCGACGAGGTAGCGGAGCATGACCGCGGTGGCGAAGTTTCTCGTTTCGACCAGGCGGAGCTGGAGGCGCTTGTCCAGCAGCGGGAAGAGCGGGGTGCCGCCGCCGAGCAGTACGGGTGAGATGAAGAGCTGGTATTCGTCGATGAGGCCGTGGGGGATCAGCTCGGCGGCGAGGGTTGCGCCGCCGACCTCCATGACGCCGTCGCCCGTCGCCTTGAGTTTGCGGACCTCCTCGACGGCGTTCTCGCGGACCAGGGTGCTGTTCCAGTGCACCTCGGTGAGCGTGCGGGAGAACACCACCTTGGGCTTCTTCGTCCAGAGTTCGGCGAAGTCGAGTTCGACGGGCGACGCGTCGGCGGGCACGTGCGGCCAGTACTCGGCCATCAGCTCGTACAGGCGGCGGCCGTGCAGCGAGACCTCGAGCTCGCGGAACCGGTCGTTGTGGAACCGGTGCAGTTCCTCGTCCGGGTCGGTCCAGTCGATGCCGCCGTCACGGTCGTTGATGTAGCCGTCCAGGGACGCGCCGATCCCGTAGATAAGTCTCCTCATGACGGGTAGACGACGTGGCCACCCGGAATTCATCGGCTCTCAGCGGAGGACTTTCGAGCGGCGCGCAGCAAATCCTTGTTGAGGCGGCCGATCACGTCCTGCGGAATCTCCTTGGGGCAGGCCATGGTGCATTCGCCGGTGTTGGTGCAGCCGCCGAAGCCTTCGTCGTCGTGGGTTCGGAGCATGTCCATGACGCGTGAAGAGCGTTCCGGCTGGCCCTGCGGGAGCAGGCCTAGGTGGGTCACCTTGGCCGCGGTGAAGAGCATGGCCGAGCCGTTGGGGCAGGCGGCTACGCAGGCGCCGCAGCCGATGCACTCCGCGGCCTGGAAAGCCAAGTCCGCGTCCGGTTTCGGGACCGGGATGGAGTGGGCTTCGGGCGCGGTGCCGGTGGGGGCGGTGATGTAGCCACCGGCCTGGATGATCTTGTCGAAGGCGGAACGGTCGACAACGAGGTCCTTGACGACCGGAAAAGCCTTGGCACGCCAAGGTTCTACCGTGATCGTCTCGCCGTCGGAGAACTTGCGCATGTGGAGTTGGCAAGTGGTGGTGGCTTTTTCGGGACCGTGTGGCGTGCCGTCGATGACGAGCGAGCACATTCCGCAGATGCCCTCGCGACAATCGTGGTCGAAGGCCACCGGTTCGTCGCCTTCGGCGGTGAGCCGCTCGTTGAGGACGTCTAGCATCTCCAGGAACGACGCGTCCGGAGAGATCTCGACCGGATAATCGACCAGCCCGCCCCGGTCACGGGCATTCCGCTGCCGCCAGATACGCAGAGTGAGTTTCATTTTCGGTGCCTCTCTCACTTGTAGGACCGGGTGCTGGGCTCGACGTACTCGAAGCACAAGGCCTCGCGGTGCAGGGTCGGCGGTGCGGCGCCGGTCCATTCCCAGGCGGCGACGTAGGAGAAGTTCTCGTCATCGCGACGAGCCTCACCGTCCTCGGTCTGCGATTCGGCGCGAAAGTGCCCGCCTGCCGATTCGGTGCGATGCAGCGCGTCGATGACCATGAGCTCGGCCAGTTCGAGAAAATCGGCCACCCGGCCCGCCCGCTCCAGCGACTGATTGAGATCGTCCCCGGAACCTGGAACATTGACCCGCTCCCAGAACTCGGCCCGCAGCGCGGGGATGAGCGCCAGCGCCTTGCGCAGCCCCTCCTCGGTCCGCTCCATGCCGCAGTACTCCCACATGATCTGCCCGAGCTCGCGATGGAACGAGTCCACCGTACGGTCGCCCTTGATCGACAACAGCCGGTCGATCATCGAAATCACCCGCGCCTCAGCGGCTTCCACCGCCGCGGCGGGCACCTCGCCGACCGGTCCCCGCGCCAGGTAATCCCCGAGCGTGGTCGGCAGCACGAAATACCCGTCGGCCAAACCCTGCATGAGCGCCGACGCCCCGAGCCGATTGGCGCCGTGATCAGAGAAATTGGCCTCCCCGATCACGAACAGTCCGGGAATGGTGGAGCGAAGGTCGTAATCCACCCACAGCCCGCCCATGGTGTAGTGCACGGCCGGGGAGATGCGCATGGGCCGCTCGTACGGATTCTCCCCGGTGATCCGCTCGTACATCGTGAAGAGGTTGCCGTACTTGGCTTCCACCGCATCCGCCCCGAGCCGCGCGACCGCGTCGGCGAAGTCGAGATAGACGCCGAGCCCGCCCGGCCCGACGCCGCGGCCTTCGTCGCAGACGTTCTTGGCCGCCCGCGAGGCGATATCGCGCGGAACCAGATTTCCGAAGGCCGGATAGATCCGCTCGAGGTAGTAATCCCGTTCATCCTCGGGGATATCGCCGGGATTACGTTGGTCACCAACTCTTTTCGGCACCCACACCCGCCCGTCGTTGCGCAGCGACTCCGACATCAGCGTCAGCTTCGACTGATGCTCCCCCGACACCGGGATACAGGTCGGATGGATTTGCGTGAAGCACGGATTGGCGAAGTAGGCGCCATGCTTGTGCGCCCGCCAGGAGGCGGTGACATTCGATCCCATCGCATTTGTCGAGAGGAAGTAGACATTCCCGTATCCGCCGGAGGCAAGCACCACCGCGTCCCCGGTATAGGACCGGATAGCGCCGGTGATCAGATCCCGCACCACCACGCCGCGCGCCACCCCGTCGACCAGGATCAGATCGAGCATCTCGTGCCGCGCATGCAGTTCCACGGTTCCGGCGTCGACCTGCCGCATGAGCGCCTGATACGCGCCCAGCAGCAACTGCTGCCCCGTCTGCCCGCGCGCGTAGAACGTCCGCGAGACCTGCGCCCCACCGAAGGACCGATTGTCGAGCAGTCCGCCGTACTCCCGCGCGAACGGAACACCCTGCGCCACACACTGATCGATGATCTGAGTCGAGATCTCCGCCAGGCGGTGCACATTCGACTCCCGCGAACGGTAGTCGCCGCCCTTGACGGTGTCGTAGAACAGCCGGTGCACGCTGTCCCCGTCATTGCGATAGTTCTTGGCGGCATTGATCCCGCCCTGCGCGGCAATCGAATGGGCCCGGCGCGGGGAATCCTGGAAACAGAACTGGATGACCCGATATCCCTGCTCCCCCAGCGCCGCCGCGGCCGACCCGCCGGCTAGACCGGTGCCGATGACGATGACCGTCTTCTTGCGCTTATTGGCGGGATTGACCAGCTTGGCCTCGAACTTGCGGGTGGTCCAGCGGTCGGCGATCGGCCCGCCCGGCGCCCGGGTGTCAGCGATCGGCTCGCCGATATTGAAAAGACTGTCATTCATGACTATTTCACCCATCCGAGAGAGACGGCGATCGGGACGGCCAGGAAACCGGCCACCAGCAGGATCGAGACGGTGGCCGCGAGCAGGTCGTAGCTGCGCACGCCTCGCCCGGCGGTCAGGCCCAGGGTCTGGGCGGCACTGCGAATGCCGTGGCGCAGGTGCAGCCCGACCATGATCACGGCGACGACGTAGAAGACCGTCACGTACCAGTGCGAGGGCGCGAAGTCGGCGACCACCTTCGCGTAGGGAGTCGCACCGCCGCCCTCTGGATTCACCGCCCCGAAGGTGAGATCCAGCAGATGCCAGACCAGATACAGCGCGATGATGACCCCGCCCCACCGCATGGTGCGCACGGCATAACCCTGCGCATGCGATCTCTTCTTGGCCGCATACCCGACGGGCCGAGCCCGCCGCGCGGTCCGAGCGAGCGAGACCGCCGACCACATGTGCAGGATCACGCTCACCCCGAGCAAAACCTCCGCGACCGTCAGCAACCCCCGCCGCGGCACCGCGGGCGCACCGACCGTCCGCAGCCACTCGGCATAGTGGTTGAACTCGGACGCGCCCAGGAACACTTTCAGATTTCCGGCCATGTGGGCGATGAGGAACAGCACCAGAATGCCCCCGGTCACCGCCATCACGGCCTTCTTGCCTACCGTCGTGCGGTAGCACTGAGGTAATGCGACAGCCATGAGCGGAAGGTAGGCCCGCCCGCTGCGGCCGGTCCAAGTCCGCTTGGATCTGGTGTCCATGGCCGCCGTCTATGCACCGAGCTGCGACCGGAATTACTACTCGGAGTAGTGAATTCGGGCGTGAACGATGTCACACGCGGACGCCGCGCCCGGATGTGATCATCGACTCGGAATCGAGATCCCGCAGTCCATAGTCCTAGGCTATCGACTGTGCAGTTGCAGCAGTTGTCGTACTTCCTGGCGGTGGCGCGGGCCCAGCACTTCACCCGGGCCGCCGACGCCCTCGGGGTCGCCCAGCCCTCGCTGTCCAAGCAGATCCGGGTCCTCGAGACCGAACTGGGCGCGGAACTGTTCAGCCGGGCCCGCGGCAATATCACCCTCACCCCGGCCGGTGAGGCGCTGCTGCCGCTGGCCAATCGGATTCTCGCGGATGTGGACACCGCCCGGCTCGAGGTCCAGGAGCTCGCCGGGCTGCGACGCGGCCGCGTACGGATCGGGGCAACACCCTCGCTGTGTTCGGGCCTGCTGGCCGATGCGCTGCGCCGCTACCACGACGCCTATCCCGGCATCCGATTGCTGGTGGAGGAGGGTGGTTCTCGCGACCTGGTGCGCGAATTGACCAGGGGCGAACTGGATCTGGCGCTGGTGATCCTGCCGCTGTCCGAGGACACCCCGCTGGCCACCACCCCGCTCCTGCGCGAGGACCTGGTGGTCGCCGCCCGGCGCGACGACACCTCCCTGCTCAGCCGAACCCGCCTGCGCGTCACCGACCTGCGGGACCGGCCGCTGGTGATGTTCCGGCAGGGCTACGACCTGCGCGAAGCCACGCTCGCCGCATGCCGCCAGGCCGGTTTCGAACCGCGTTTCGCGGTCGAGGGCGGTGAGATGGACGCCGTCCTGCGCTTTGTGGAGGTCGGACTCGGGATCGCGGTGGTGCCGAGCACGGTGCTGGCCGGACGGCCCGGGCTGCAAGGGATTCCGCTGTCGGGCGAGGGCGCGGCGCATGGCCGGGCCGAACACCGATTGCATCGGACGGTCGCGCTCGCCCATCGCAAGGATGTCGCCCCGACCCATGCTGCCGGGGCGTTCCGCTCGACCTTGGAGACCTTCGTGCGCGAAGCGGCCGCCAGCGGCGGCCTCCCGGCCGGGGTCGAGTCGCTACTGCCGAAGGACTAACCGACCAGCGCGTCCCGGAGGAGGTGGAGTTCCGCCTCCGAGAGACCCTGGGCCAGGAGCCATTTGGCGGCGCCGCCGTGGTCGGCGTACAGGTTCTCCAGGAAGCGGGTCATGACTTCCGGGGAGACGGCGAGGATGCCGGTGTTGGTTTGGGGCAGGCCCTCGTAGGAGGGCAGGGCGTCGAGGCGGTCGCGGACCTTTTGGATGCGCTCGTTGGTGAGGGCGTAGTCGTGGGCGATGGCTTCGGCGGGGACGCCGACCGCGTCGAGGAGGATGGCGGCCAGGACGCCGGTGCGGTCTTTGCCTGCGGCGCAGTGGAACAGGAGAGAGTGGCGGGCCGGATCGATGATCAGGCGGACAGCCTCGACGATGTGTTCGCCGCTGCCGTTCAGGAGTTGGCCGTAGAGTTCGGTGAGGTCGACGCGGGTCTTGTCGGGCACCAGATCCCTTGCGGCCAAGGACGATTGCGGCGACTTGCGGATCGGGAGGTTCGCGATGGTCAGGTCGGCGTCGGCGATGAGGCCGTAGCCCTCGCGTTCCACCTCGTCGGGCAGGCGCAGGTCGATGACCGTGCGCAGGCCCAGCTTCTCGACCAAGACGGACAGGTCGTCACAGGTAGCCTGCTGCAGGGTGGAGGAGCGCAACACGATGCCGAAACGGGTTGTGCCGCCGCCGGTTACGGGCAGGCCGCCCAGGTCGCGGACATTGTCGATCTGGGCGAAGTCGATCCAGCGGTTCGGCATCTGATCAGTGGGCACGGCCGGCCGCCGCCTCTTCCGCGCGGGTCAGGCCGCACAGGCCGATCAAATCCTCGTGCAGCTCGAACCAGACGGTGTGGTAGCTGTCCATGATCGGCCGCGCCACATAAGTGTGGTCGCCTTCGGCGATGCGCTCCACCGCGCGATCCAGGCGGTCGAGATAGCGCGACAGGCGCGGCGCCAGGCTGCCGAGGCGCGCGATGAGCGGGCGCAGCCGCTGGTGAGTGTCGTTGAGGCGGGCCAGGACCGAGGCGTCATAGTCCGCGTCGGCGTGGTCGTTGACGGTCGCCGCGTCCTTCATCTGCCAGTCGGTGATGATGATCTTGAGGTCGGCGTTGTAGACGCAGAACTCGTCGTAGGCGGCGGTCATGGCGGCCGCGTCGACGGTTTCGCGCTCCTCGGCGAGGAGTTGCTCCAGGCGGGGGCGGCCTTCGGGGGTGATGCGGAAACCGGCGGGGGTGGTGGCGCAGTAGCCCGCCGTCACCAAACCCTCACAGCAGGCGGCGATTTCACCGGCGTCGGCGAACAGGCTGGCGGCCAGGTTGTCGGCATTCACCCGGCCCTTGATGCCGACCAGGCGCAGCACGGCCAGCTCGGTGACGGGAACGTCCACGGAAACCTCTTCCTGCTCAACGCTTTCGGGCGCACGACGTTCGAGGCGGTCGGCCAGTCCCTCGCCGTCCACACCCGCCCACTGGGCGAGCTGCCGGATGTCGTCGAGCACGGACTGCTCGACCGGCTTGGCGACAACCTCACCGGGCAGCACCAGCCCGGCACCGCCGTCGACGGTCACGGTCTTGCCGGTGAGCGCGGCAACCACACCGGGCCCACAACCGACCACGCACGGGCGGCCCAGTTCGCGGCTCACCAGCGCGGCATGCGAAGTGGTGCCGCCCAATTCGGTGACGATGGCACGCGCGGCGATCATGCCGTGCAGATCGTCTGGGCTGGTGGTCGGACGCACCAGAATGACGTCCTCCCCCGCCTCCGCCCGCGCCTCAGCCTCATCCGGATCGGTCACGACCACACCGGAAGCCAGTCCGGGGCAAGCGGATTCGCCGCGGGCGAGCGGTTCCTGGCCACCGGTGTCACCGGAGGCCGGGCGCAGCACCTCGCGCACCTGATCGGCGGTCACGCGATCCAGGGCCTCGTCGGCGCTGATCAGCCCCTCCTCGACCATGGCGACCGCGGCGCGCACGGCCGCCCGCGCCGAACGCTTGGCCGGGCGCGACTGCAAAAGCCACAAAGTTCCCGATTCGACCGTGAACTCCACATCCTGCAGGTCCCGGCCGTCGCGCTCCAGCAGCTCGGCGGCCGCGATGAGCCGCTCGTGCACCGCGGGCTGCGTCGCGGCCAGATCCTCGAGCGGCCGCGGAGTCAGCCGCCCGGACACCACGTCCTCACCCTGCCCGCCGACCAGCCACTCGCCATAGACGGGCCCGTCGCCGGTGTTCGGATTGCGGCTGAAAAGCACTCCCGTGCCGGACAATTCATCGAGATTGCCGAACACCATGGCCTGCACGGTAACCGCGGTGCCGAGATCGTCGGCCACGCCGCGATGGGCGCGATAGGTCTTGGCGCGCGGGGAATCCCAGGAGCGGAACACCGCCTCGACCGCACCGCGCAGCTGCTCCCACGGATCGGCCGGAACCGCACCGGCCGCATCACCGAGCACCGTCTCGCGGTACTGGTGCACGAACCGCTGCCGGGTGTCCTCGGCGTAGCTCGGATTGCGGGTCTCGGCGGCCAGCGCCTGCTGTACCGCATCGGTCATGCCGAGGTTGAGAACGGTATCCATCATGCCCGGCATGGAGATCGCCGCACCCGAACGCACCGACACCAGCAGCGGCCGATCCGCGGACCCGAAGCGCCGCCCGGTCCCCCGCTCGATCATGGCGATGCCCTCGCGCACCTGAGCCCAGATCTCGTCGGCGATGACGCCGCGGCGCGTGTAGTCCGCCCAGCCGTCGGTGGTGATCACGAAGGCGGGCGGCACCGGCAGACCGAGCGCCCGCATGTGATCGATGCTCCACGCCTTCCCACCGATCCGCTCCCGCGACAGCCCGCACGCGCCATCGAGTTCGACCACGGTCACCGCAGTTTCCACACGCCGCGCAAGCTCCGTTCCCGCCGTCATGTCACTCCTCCGAGATCCTGATTTCATTCGCACTCCAGCGCTCCGCCGCTGCTAGAGCGACCTGCCGGGCAATATCCCGTCCCCCACGGGACCACTACATCGAGGGTGCCGCGTGACCGCCCACACACCCAACTCCCATCCCGATCACCGGAACCCGGCGACCGCGCCCCTGGCACGCCCGGTCAGCGGGATGGCACGGCGAAAAGGGTCAACACGTGGGCAGTGGTGGGGCAGGATGGGCGGATGGATCGGCGGCACTCGGGCGGGAGCTCCGCGGCTGGACCCGTGACAACCATTCCGGCGCTCGTGGCGGATCGGGCGAAGCGGTATCCCGAGGCGGTGGCCATTGCCGGACCGGCCGGGCGGCTGACATTCGCCGAGCTGGCCGAGGAGGTCGCCGCGGTCACCCGGGCGGCCATGGCCTCCGGAATCGAGGTCGGGGACCGGGTCGGGATCTGGGCGCCCAACAGCATCCGATGGATCGTGACCGCACTCGGAATGCTCGGCGCGGGTGCGACTCTGGTCCCGATCAGCACCCGCCTCCGCGGCCCGGAAACCGCGGACGTGCTGACCCGCAGCCACGCCAAAACCGTGTGTACGGTGCAAGAGTTTCTCGGACAGGACTATCCGCGCATGCTGGCCGAATCCGGCCGTGCGCTACCGGATCTCGAGCACCTGATCCTGCTCGACGACGCCCGCGGCGAGGGCGACGCGGACTGGGACATCAGCTCGTGGGAGGGATTCCTGGCCCCGGGCAGCGTGATCGACGCGCAGTCGGCCCGCGACCGCACCGCCGAGGTCGAGCCGGATTCGGTCTCCGACATCCTGTTCACCTCCGGCACCACCGGCGCGCCCAAGGGCGTGCTCGCCACCCACCGCCAGACCCTGGAAGTGTTCTCGCAGTGGGCCGATGCGGTCACCCTGCGCCCGCGCGACCGGTACCTACTGGTGAATCCGTTCTCGCATACTTTCGGATACAAGGCCGGCATTCTGGCCTGCCTGCTGCGCACCGCCACCATGGTGCCGATGGAGCGCTTCGACACCACCGCCGCGCTGCGGCTCATAGAGAATGAGCGCATCACGGTCCTGGCCGGTCCCCCAACGCTTTTCACCGATCTGCTGGCCGCCGACCATGACAACTACATGCTCGGTTCGCTACGCCTGGCGGGCACCGGCGGCGCGCCCGTCCCCACCGAACTCGTCCGCCGCATTCGCGACGAACTGCGCGTCCCCTACGTGTTCACCGCCTACGGACTCACCGAATCCGTCGGCGTCGTCTCCATCTGCCCGCCCGACGCCCCCGCCGAACTGGTGGCCGGGACCGTCGGAAAGACCTTGAAAGGCAGCGAGATCCACATCGTGGACCGCGACGGCAAGCCGGTGGAAACGGGCGAGCCGGGCGAGATCACCGTCAAAGGCCCGAATGTCATGCTCGGCTACCTCGACGACCCCGAGGCCACCGCCGCCGCCATCGACGCGGACGGCTTCCTGCACACCGGCGATATCGGCAGCCTCGACCACGACGGCTATCTGCGCATCACCGACCGGCTCAAGGACATGTTCATCGTCGGCGGCTTCAACGCCTACCCGGCCGAGATCGAGCGAGTCCTCTTGAAACACCCCGACATTCGCGATGTCGCGGTCGTCGGTGTTCCGGATGCCCGCCTCGGCGAGGTCGGGCGCGCGGTGGTGGTGCCCGCCGACGGCGCGACCACCGATCCGGCCACCATCATCGCGTGGTCGCGGACCCAGCTGGCCAGTTACAAGGTGCCACGGGAGGTCGTCTTCATCGACGACCTCCCGCGCAACGCGGGCGGCAAGGTGCTCAAACAGCAACTGCGCGACCCAGCGTGATCAGTTCAGACCCAGCTGATCAATTCCCCAGCACCGGCCCGTCCGCCCACCGGTACAGGTGCGCGATGGCGGGTTCCACGATCGATCCCGGTATCTCCGCGTCGAACCAGCGGTCCACGTGCGTCCAGTGGTACGGATGCAGCAGGTAGTCGCCATTGAGCCCGTCGGGGTCGGCGAATTCCTGCTCCCACACGTGAGTCCAGCGACCGTGGCCCGGCACCCGGCTCAGCGACCAGGATCTGATGGCGGAGATGTGCGCGGGCATGGCCATCAGATCGGCCTCGAAGCGGGCCACGGTCTCCGACGGCGTGCCGTGGCGCACGGTGAGCAGCAGGGTGCGCTTGATCCGCCGCAGCGAATCCAGCCGCACCACACGGGCATTCACCGGGGCCAGCGGCACCGCATCTGCTCCGGGCAGGTCCGGCAGCACGGTGGCGGGCGCGGCCTCCCCCGCCACATCCCACACCGCGCCCTGACCACCCTGGCTGCCCGGCAGATCGACTCCCGCCGAGCAGTGCGCGACCCCGGCGGTCGCGGCGGCCGTCATGGCCAGCTCCTTCAGCCGTTCGTCCGCGTCCTCGCCGGTGGGCGACACGGTGAGAATCACCCAGCGGCTCATGCGATTTCCTCCTGTACCGCCAGCACATGCCGCTCCCGGGTCAGGGCGACGGCGTCGGTCTCCGACCAGAAGGCCGCGACCGCCGGATCGGCCGCCGCCGCGCCGCGCATGCCGTAGAAGTCGTAGATGCCGGGCAGTTCCCAGACGATCTGCACGGCAACCGAATCCGCCCCGGTGTGCTCGCGCAGAATCTGCGGCGAACGCAGCCCTCGCGCGGTGGCCCCGGGCAGGTATTCACCGCGCCAACGGCTGAGCCAATCCTCGGCGTGATCGGCGGGCAGGACGATGCGGTCGAGAACACGGACCGCCGTTGCGGGGTTCACAGCTTCGCCTCTACCTCGTTGCGGTACCGATCCACGTACGTCGCAAGGTTTTCCACACCGTTGAGCAGGGATTCCGGGCCGAACATGGGCGGGGTGAGCACCACCCGGCTCGCACCCGCGGTGAGGTACGGCCGCACGTAATCGGCGTCGAACTCACGCATGAAGTCGAACGATCCCGGCCAGATGGTCATCTCGACCGCATCCTCGGAACGCCCTGCCGCCGCACCGATCTCACGAATCTTGTCCGCACCGCGCGCGAAATCCTCCGACGAGATGGTGTACGGGAACCACCCGTCGCCGACCTTGGCAGCGCGCCGGACGGCCGGGGCGCTGTTGCCGCCCAACACGATCGGGATCGAGCGCTCGGGCTGCGGTAGGCAGAACTGCTTGTCGAACGACACGTGCTTGCCGTGGTACGTCGCCGGGGATTCCGTCCACAGCGCCCGCATGGCGCCGATGCAGTCGTCCAGCCGCGCCCCGCGCTCCTCGAACGGCACTCCGATGGCGGCGTATTCCTCCTTCTGCCACCCGATTCCGAGCCCGAGCAGCACCCGGCCGCCCGACTGCCGATCCAGTGTCGCCGCCCGCTTGGCCAGCACCAACGGGCTGTGCAGCGGAGCCACCACCATGGCGGTGCCCAGCTTCAAAGTGCTCGAGGCGGCCGCCACGAAGGCGAGCGTCTCCAGCGGATCGGTCATGGGGACTCCGAGATCCCCGCCCGGCATCTTCCCGTCCGGCGAATAGGGGTACAGCGGCTCGTAATTCTCCGCGACCACAACGTGTTCCACGGTCCAGATCGAATCCAGTCCGCATTCCTCCGCCGCCGCGGCGAATTCCCGCAGGAACCCTCCGTCGGTCACCAAGCCGTCGAGATATGGCATGAGCATGCCGATGCGCATCGGCCGCCTCCGTCCTTCCGGGAACGGCCCGTCATTGGGCCACACCTCGATGGTGGCGTGTTATCGGGGTCACAAATCCTGGGGATCCCGGTCAGCGAGATCCCGAATAATGGCAGTTCGGAGGCATCAATTGTCTGAACGACCACCGGCCCCGCACCGAATGATGCGGGGCTGACGGCTCTCGTCATTCCGGCGTGCTTTTGGCCGGAATCCACCCGTGGCTGTGGATCCCGGCCAAAAGCACGCCGGGATGACGGGGATCTAGATCTCTTTCCGCATCTGCGCGGTCAGTGGCTTCATGTAGCCCGAGCCCAGCAGGCGGCGCATGACGTTCATGGCCTTGGCGTCCTTGCCGATCAGGATGAGCGGCTTGTTCTTTCGGATGCCGTTCACGATGACCTTGGCGCAGTCCTCGGGGCTGGTCTGGGCCAGCCGGTCGAAGTTGGCGGCCAGGTCGTCACGCGAGCGGTTCGCGGCCGCCCTTGCCTTCCAAGCGATTTCGGTCTTGATCATGCCCGGATGCACGCTGGAGACGCCCACGTTGTACCCGGCGATGATCATCTCCTGCCGTAGCGCGTCACTGATGGCGTGCATGGCGTACTTCGACGAGCTGTAGCCGCCCTGGCTCGGGCAGGCCACCAGGCCGAACATGCTGGACACATTGGCGAAATGCCCATCACCGGAAGCGATCACGTGCGGCAGGAACGCCTTCACGCCGTGCAGGGTGCCCCAGTAGTTGATGCCGAAGATCCACTCCAGGTCTTCCCAGGAGACTTCCTCGATATTGGCGGTCAGCGAGACACCGGCATTGTTGATGACGATATTGACCTTGCCGAAGTCGGCCACCACCTCATCGGCGTGCGCGTAGACGGCGGCCCGGTCGGCCACGTCCAGCTTGTAGGCGCGGGCCTTGGCGCCCTCCTTCTCGCACAGCGCCGCGGTCTCGGCGACGTTCTCGAGATTGCGCCCGGACAGCGCGAGCTGCGCGCCGTTGCGAGCCAGTTCCAGGGCCAGCGCCCGGCCGATGCCCGCTCCCGCACCGGTGATGACGGCGACCTTGCCGTGGAAGTCCTTCATGGGTGTTTCCTTGTCTCGCTGCGCGATTACTCTATTTGGGGTTCTCAGGGGCATCCCCTGAGAACCCCGAGGAGTAGGGCCACCGGGCCCTACTGAGAGGTGAAGCCGCCGTCGGCCACGAATTCGGAGCCGGTGCTGTAGGAGGAGTCGTCGGAGATGAGGAACAGCACCAGGTTGGCGAGCTCCTCGGGGGTGGCCGGGCGGGCGATGGGCTGGTTGGCCGCGATATTCGCCGAGCGGTCGGAGGTCGCGACCATCTCGGTGGCGACAATGCCCGGGTGCACGGAGTTGACCCGGACATTGTCGGGCGCGAATTCCTGTGCGGCCGTTTTGCTCATGCCGCGCACGGCCCATTTGGAGGCGACGTAGCCGAGGATGTTCGAGTAGCCGATGAGTCCGCCGGTCGAGGAGATGTTCACGATGGAACCGACCCCGGCCTTACGCATGGACCCGATGACGGCTTTCATGCCCAGGAATACACCGACCTGATTGACGTCGATCACCTTGCGGTAGTCGGCTTCCGAGAGCTTCTCGATCGGATCGACGTGCACGATGCCCGCATTGTTGACCAGCCCGGAGACCGGCCCGAAGGCCGCCTCGGCCTGCGCCACGACCTCGTTCCACGCCGCCTCGTCGGTGACGTCGAGCGGGAAAAACCGTGCCGCGTCACCGATCTCGGCCGCGACGGCCCGCCCGGCCTCGGTCAGCACATCGGTGATCACCACCTTCGCGCCCTCGGCGGCGAGTTTGCGGGCGAAGGCCGCCCCCATGCCGCGCGCGCCGCCGGTGACGATGACGACCTTGGAATCAACCCGTCCCATATCAGTTCTCCTGTGCCGCTTCGGATTCCATGTCGGCGAGGTGGTTGGCCGCGATGTAGCCGAACACCATGGCGGGTCCGATGGTCGCGCCCGCGCCGGCGTAGTCGTTGCCCATGACGGCGGCGGAGTTGTTGCCCGCCGCGTACAGGCCGCGAATGACCTCGCCCTGATCGTTGAGCACGCGGGCGTGCTCGTCGGTGACCAGTCCGCCCTTGGTGCCCAGGTCGCCCGGCACCATCTCGACCGCGTAGAACGGGCCGCGCTCGAGCGGGGCCAGGGTCGGGTTGGGCTTGACGGTCGGGTCGCCGTAGTAGCGGTCGTAGGCCGAATCGCCGCGCAGGAAGTCCTCGTCGCGGCCCTTGCGCGCGAAGCCGTTGAACCGCTCCACGGTGGCTTCGAGGGTCTTGGCGGACACGCCCAGCTTGTCGGCCAGCTCGGCAAGAGTGTTGGCCTGCTTGATGATTCCCGCGTCGAAGTACTTCTGAGGCAGCGGCCGCTTGGGGAAGTTGCCCAGGAACAGGTACCGGTCGCGGAAGTTCTGGTCGAAGATGAAGTGCGCGGGAATGCTGCCCGGCACCTTCTTCTCCTCCTCGTACATGGTGTGCACGACGTTCACGTACGGCGCGGACTCGTTCA
Source organism: Nocardia concava NBRC 100430 (assembly GCF_000308815.1). Taxonomy (GTDB): domain Bacteria; phylum Actinomycetota; class Actinomycetes; order Mycobacteriales; family Mycobacteriaceae; genus Nocardia; species Nocardia concava. The sequence goes on along the minus strand of NZ_BAFX01000050.1, from coordinate 41,356 downwards.
CGAAGCGCTCGCCCTTGGCATTGACCACTATCGCGCCCGGCTGCGAGCGCTCGGCCAGCATGAAGAACGGCGGACCGTCGGGGTTGCGCACGGACGGGCCCCACCAGGCGTCGTCCATGAGATCGACTGCCGCACCGGCCTTCTGGCCCGCCACGATGCCCTCGCCGACATTCTCGGTCGCGCCCACGGTCCAGCCGGTGTTCTGCGGGCCGTCGATGTACTGCTCGCGCATCTCGAGGTTGTGCTCGAAGCCGCCCGCGGCCAGCACGACACCGCGCCGCGCCTTGATGGTGACCGGACGCCCCTCGTGCTCGACGCGCACGCCGACCACGGAATCGCCCTCCATGACGAGGTCGGTGAGCGGCGTGTTCAGCCACACCGGCACACCGGCGTCCCGCAGCGACAGCCACAGCCGCGCGGCCAGCGCCTTGCCCAGGCTCAGCGGCTTCGCACCCTTGATCAGGTTGAGCGCGGTCTGCGCGCCGACCTTCATGGCGGTCTTCTTGCCGGTCCAGGTGCGCGCGATCATGTTCAGGTCGTGGAAGTCCTTGACCGTGATGGCGATGCCCTTGGGCGCGGACATGGTCGGCTGGTTGATCTTGTGCAGGTCGCCGCCGAGCAGTCGCCCGTCGATCGGCTTGGGCTCGATGCTGCGGCCCTGCGCCAGACCACCCGGGAACTCGGGGTGGTAATCGGAATAGCCACGGTCGTAGGCGAACTCCCAATACTTCGAGCGAGCCCCGATGTAGCGGAACATCTCCGGGCCGTGATCCAGGAACGCCCGCTGCTTGGCCTCCGGAACCCGATCGCCGACAACGGCTTTCAGATAGGTGCGGGCCATCTCCGGCGAGTCCGGCACACCCGCGGCCTGCAGCACTGGGTTGTTGGGCACCCAGATGCCGCCGCCCGAGCGCGCGGTGGAGCCGCCGAACAGGCGGCTCTTCTCGATCAGGGTCACCGACAGCCCACGGTAGGCGGCGGTCAGCGCGGCGGTCATGCCCGCCGCACCGGAGCCCACGACAACGACGTCGAATTCGAATTCCATGAAATGAGTCCTTAGTAGCCGCAGCTGGTCAACATGCCGCCGTCGACGACGAATTCGCCGCCGGTGCAATAGCTCGAGGCATCGGAGGCCAGGAACAACGCCACCTCGGAGACCTCGACCGGCCGACCCCAGCGCGGAATGGGCAGTTCGGAGAAGAAACTGTTGCCGTCCACCCCGGACGCACCCGCGACGGACGCGGTCATGGGGGTGGCGATGCCGCCGGGATGAATCGAGTTCACCCGGATACCCGAGTGCCCCAGCTCCCGGGCGGCGGACTTGGTGAGCCCGCGCAGCGCGAATTTGCTGGCGCTGTAGGCGGAGAGCCCGGCCGCACCGACGAAGCCCTCGACCGAGGAGACATTCACGATGGACCCGCCACCGGCGGTGGTGAGCGCGGGCGCGGCCGTCTTGATGCCGAGGAAGGCGCCGGTGACGTTGATGTTCATGATGGTGTTGAACTCGTCCAGGCTCATCTCGACAATGCGCTTGAACCGCAGGATCCCGGCATTGTTGATGAGCACATCCAGCTTGCCGAACTTGGTGGTGGCCTCGGAAACCACTGTCTGCCAGTCGGATTCGCTGGTGACGTCGTGGTGCACGTAGTGGACGGCGTCGCCCAGCTCGGCCGCCAGGGCCTTGCCCTCGTCGTCCAGCACATCGCCGAACACGACCTTCGCGCCCTCGGCCACGAAACGGCGCACATGCTCCGCTCCCATACCGCGCGCGCCACCGGTCACCAGCGCCACCTTGCCGTCCAGCTGTCCCACCGAATCCTGCCTTCCTCTGCTCGTCTCCCGACGCTAAGTCCGGATGCTCGAGCCCGGCACGGTGTGGTCCCGACCACTGAGACAAGGCGATGACCTGAGGCTATGGGTGCAGAAGTATTCCGTTTAGGCATAAAGGCCCGGTGTGATGCGGCAAGGGAGTCCGGATGAAGTTCTCGATGATCTTCGAGGCGCAGATGACCGATCCGACCGCCGCCCACGAGGCGCAGGTGCTACGCGATTGCGTGGAGCAGGCGGTGCTCGCCGACGAGATGGGTTTCGACGCGGTCTGGGCCGTCGAGCATCACGGGCTCAAGTGGTATGCCCACATGAGCGCGCCGGAGATCTTCCTGACCTATGTGGCGGCCAAGACCTCCCGGGTCCGCATCGGACACGGCGTGGTGTGCATGCCTTTCGGCTTCAATCACCCGGTGCGCACGGCCGAACGCGCCGCCATGCTCGACGTACTCTCCGGCGGCCGCCTGAATCTCGGCGCGGGCCGCGGTGCCACCGCTGTCGAAACCTCCATGTGCGGAGTCGATCCCGACCGCACGTATCAGGAGGTCGAGGAATCGCTGCGGATGATCGCCACCGCCTGGCAGGACCCCGAGGGCGAATTCGAGTATCACGGTGAGCTTTTGGATATCGACCCGCACCACCTGCTGCCGCGCCCGCTGCAGCGCCCGCACCCGCCCCTGTTCATGGCGTGCACCAAGAAGGACACCCTGAAACTGGCCGCCGAGTACGGAATCGGCGCGCTGGTACTGGGTTTCGCTGGCATCGAGGAGATCGCGGAACTGCGCGGCATCTACGACACGGCCATCGCCGAACGCACCGGGGAGCGCTTCGTCTCCACCGTCGTCAACGATCATTTCGCGGCGCTGTGCCCGACCATCGTCCTCGACGACCGCGAGCAGGCCCAGCAGATCGGCGCGCGCGGGCAGCGCTTCTTCGCCCAGTCCATCAAGTACTACTACGGCGCGGGCCCGGTGCCCGACGAGGCCGTGGACCCGGCCGTGGACGAGGTCGCGAAGATGCGCGAGGTCGCCGACGAACACGTCGCCTACCTGCACGAGGCCAAGATTCCGGTGAAGTCCGGGTCCACCGCGATCTTCAATACCGAGCACGCCTACGGCAATGCCGACGACGCCATCGCGTATGTCGAGCGGCTGGCCGAGGCCGGAGCCGACGAGATCCTGTGCCTCATCCAGATGGGCACCGTGCCGCAAGCCGCATGCATGGAGACCATCCGCCAGTGGGGCGAGAAGGTCATCCCTCATTTTCGGAACAAGTAGAAGGAAGTCGAAATGGCTGATCTGACAGGCAAAGTCGCCCTGATCACCGGCGCCGCCCGCGGCCAGGGCGCCGCCGAGGCCCGCCTGTTCGTCGAGCGCGGCGCCAAGGTGGTCATCACCGACGTGCTCGAGGCCGAAGGCAAGGAACTCGCCGACTCCCTCGGCGAGGCAGCGCGTTTCGTGCGCCACGACGTCACCGACGCCGACAGCTGGGACGCCGCCGTCAAGGTCGCCGTCGACACCTTCGGCAAGCTCGACGTGCTGGTCAACAACGCGGCCATCTACATCATGAAGCCGATCACCGAGACCACTCCCGAAGAGCTGGAACGGATTCTGCAGGTGAACCTGGTCGGCGCGTTCCGCGGCATCAAGGCCGTGCTGCCCGCGATGACCGCGGCCGGCGGCGGTTCCATCGTGAACATCTCCTCGCAGGCCGGGCTCGAGGGCCTGATGAACCACAGCGCCTACGGTTCCTCCAAGTGGGGCCTGCGCGGCCTGTCCAAGATTTCCGCCCTGGAGCTGGGCCCGGCCCAGATCCGGGTCAACTCGGTGCATCCGGGCCCCATCGCCACCCCGATGGTGCCGTACCTGACCACCGGCCCGGGCAGCTTCCCGACCCTGCCGCTGGAGCGCACCGGCCTGCCCGAGGAGGTCGCCGAACTGGTCGCCTTCCTGGCCTCGGACGCCTCGGCCTACATCACCGGCGCGGAGGTGACGGTCGACGGCGGTCTCGCCGCGGGCAAGTTCATTCCGCGAAACATGCAGTAAGACAGCATCATCCAGGAAGGCCCGCAATGACCCTGTCCCCCGAATGGCAGACCTTCGTCGACGCCGCCACCGCGGCGTTCCCGGCGCTGGGCACCGAGGTGCTCGACGCCGCCGAAGCGCGGGCCTTCCTGGCCGCCCGCAAGGCACCGACCGTCGAGCCGATTCCCGTTGCGGGAGTGGAGGAATGGCTGGTACCCGGGCCCGAGGGAGCACCGGAGGTACCGGTGCGCCTGTACCGTCCCCTGGACGCCGAACCCGTTCCCGGCGTGGTCGTCTTCTATCACGGCGGCGGATTCGTGCTGTGCGGCTTGGATTCTCACGATCGCTTCTGCCGCACCATGGCCAATGCGGCCGGGGTCATCGTGATCTCGGTCGACTACCGCCTCGCCCCCGACGCCCGCTTCCCCGCCGCGGCCGACGACGCCTACGCCGTGCTGCGCTGGGTCGCCGACCACGCGGAATCCCTGGGCGGCGACCCGGACCGGATCGCCGTCGCCGGGGACAGCGCGGGCGGGAATCTCGCCACCGTCGCCGCGATCGCCGCGCGCGACGACGGCGGCCCGGATATCGCGTTCCAGCTGCTCATGTACCCGATGCTGGATCCGGCCTGCGACACCGGTTCCTACACCGACAATGCCGAGGGCTACTTCACGACGGCGGCCCATTTGCGCTGGTACTGGCAGCAATACCTGCGCTCCGACGCCGACCGGTCGGATCCTTACGCGAATCCGACCATCGCCGACCTCACCGGCCTCCCGCCCGCCCACATCGCCACCGCCGAATTCGACCCCCTGCGCGACGAGGGCGAGGCCTACGGGCAGCGGCTGCGCGAGGCCGGCGTCGAGACCGAGATCCACCGCTGGAACGGCACCGTCCACGGCTTCATGTCCATGGCCTTCCAGCTGCGAGAAACCCAGCGCGCCAATACCACCGCGTTCACCGCGCTGCGCCGGGCCCTGGCCCGGACACCGGTCATCTGAAATTCTCAGTGGGTTCACAAGCCGACGGGTTAGCATCACCTGCGTTCATCCGTTTGAAACGTCAGGAAGTCTCTTGTCGGTCGCACGCCAACTCTCGTCCGTGTCCGGGACCGCCCTCGCGGCCCTGACCCTCGCCGCCGCACTGGCCGGAACGGCCGATGCCGCGCCCCAGTACTACGGCACCCTGGCGGTGTCGCGCCTGAAGAACACCGCCGTCGCCAATACCGACTCCAACAAGGTCACCGCCGACGCCGCCGCGATCCGCGACTGCGCCAGCTACGACTGCGAGATCGTGCTGCGCTTCGCCGACGGCTGCGGCGCGGTCGCCCAGGGCGCGGACGGCACCTGGGGCTGGGCCGCGGGCGCCAGCCTCGAGGAAGCCGAGCAGAGCGCGGTCGCCGGCCTGGGCCAGAGCGCTCCCCCGTTCCCGGACCTCGGCAGCGCCCAGCCCCGCGCGGCGCGCGTGGTCGCCAGCGCCTGCACCAAAAACGTGGAGTAGCAACGCGATCCCCGGTCATCCCGGCATGCTTTTGGCCGGGATCCACACCCGCCGCGTAGATTCCGGCCAAAAGCACGCCGGAATGACGAGGTGAGGTCGCGCCAGAGGCTCAGTGCGGGTGCTGGGCCTCGTAGGCCGCGCGTTCGGCGGCGCGCCGGGCGGCCCTGGTCGGATTCTCCAAATCCTGCGGGAATCCGTGCTTCATGAGTCGGTGTGCCCGGTTCATCGGCATGTAGGCCACGATGTAGAACATCGCGAGCAGCAGGCCCAGCAGGATCACCGCCAGCTGCAGCCACAGCTCACCCGGCAGCAGGAACGCCAGCGCGAAAATCGGTACCAGCGGCACCAATTGGCGCACGATATGGCGCGGCACCGCCCAGGTGCCGGTGAGATCGTTGCGCACCCACTCGCGCAGATCGTCGGGGAGCACACGACCGCAGGAGTAGCCGAGCCACTGAATCGGGTTGGGGCGCTTCATTTCCGCGCCGCCTCATTGACTCGATTGAGCACATCGCGCAATTCCTCGAGATCGGCCAGGCTCACGCCCAGCCGCGCCACCACCGCGGGCGGAATCTTCTCGGCTTCCTTGCGCAGCGCCCACCCGGCCTCGGTCAGATCCACCACCAGGTTGCGTTCATTGCTGGCGTCGCGCCGCCGGGTGATGAGCCCCGCCGCCTCCAGCCGCTTGAGCAGCGGCGAGAGCGTCGGCGAATCGAGCTGAATGGCCTCGCCGATGTCCTTGACCGACATCGGCGCCTCACCCCACAGCGCCAGCATCACCAGATACTGCGGATGCGTCAGACCCATGGGCTCGAGCAGCGGCCGGTACACCGCCAGCACCGCCCGGTTGGCCACCGCCAGTGCGAAACACACCTGCCGGTCCAGCCGCAGCGGATCGTCCAGTTCGGACACCGCCTTGTCCTGATCGGACACTGCCACCGCTCTGCCCTCCACGCTCGTCTTTGGTTAGGGCAACAATAGTTAACGCACTAACTGTTAGTCGACGATTCGATGGGTAATAGCGGTCACACTCAGCCCTGCATCGCCTGCCGGATCGCCAGGATGCGGCCGGTATCCATGTAGTCGCGGAACAGCGTGACCAGGCCGTTCCGCACCCGAACCACGTTGACGGAACTGCGGAACCAGCCGCGCTCACCGCTTGGCCGAGTGACGTCGACATCGTTCTCGACCACGAACAACTCCGGATCGGTGGTCTCGTGGATGTCCGGCCGGATGCCATGCACCTCGACGCCGGGCATGGCCGACCACCGCGACACGAGGTAAGCGCGAACCTGCTCACGGCCTTCGATGCGGGTCGGCTCGCCGGGAATCGGGAACGGGATCTCGAACACCACCTCCGGATCGAGCAGCGCGGCGAACCGATCGGCATCGCGTGACGGCAGACCCAGGAAGAGCCGTTCGACAAGGTCACGAGGGGTTTCTACAGACGTGGACACAACTACCTCCAAAAGCGGAACGCTGGACCCGGTTAGTATTCGGGGCGCACGCCCCGCTTGTCAACGGGTCGGTAGGCTATCCGACGTGACGGATCGACCCCTGCGCGCCGATGCCCGCCGCAATCGCGAGCGGGTACTGGCCGCTGCCCAGGAAGCCTTTGCCGCCGAGGGCATTTCGGTGCCGCTCGACGAGATCGCGCGCCGGGCCGGAGTCGGGGCGGGCACCGTCTACCGCCACTTCCCCACCAAGGAGGCGCTTTTCGAGGCCGCCATCCTGGATCAGGTCGAGCGGATCACCGCGCACGCGCGCGAGCTGACCGAGCACGAGGACCCGGCGACGGTGTTCTTCGAATTCCTGGAGATGCTGGTCCTGCAGGGCGGCGTGAAGCGGGACCTCGCCGACGCGCTGCGGACCCAGGGCGGGGAATACCCGCGGACGGTCTCCCACGACCTCAAAGAGGCACTGGCGGTATTGCTTTCGCGGGCCCAGCAGGCGGGCGCGGTCCGGCCCGACATCAGCGTCGACGACCTGCTGACCATCATCAAGGGCGTCTTCCTCGCCGTCCACGAGGCCGGGGCCGCCCCGGGCCTGCGCGAGCGCACCTTCGCGGTGATCGCCGACGGCCTCCGCACGCGCTGACCGGTACCCCTTCGAGGCCATTCGCAAACCATTAGCTATAAGTCGCTGAAATATTGCGGAATTAACTGAAACATGGGCGAATCGCCCGCATAGTTCCGCAATGTCCGCACGTTTTTGCAACTCGGATGATTTGATGCACCATGTGCTGATCGGTTGCCCTCTCAGGCACCTCGGCCCGGGGCTGTTCTTCGTGTTTCATCCGCATGAGTTGAGGACAGGAGATCAGATTCGATGAAGCGTGCGTTCCGCGCCGTCGCCGTTACGGCTGGTCTGACCGTGGCAGCTTGCGGTAACACCCCGAAACCGGACGCCGCGCCGCAGGAGCCGCCGCCGCGCACGCTGACCATCGGGATCAAATTCGATCAGCCCGGACTGTCGGTGCAGGGACCCGACGGCAAACCCCGCGGATTCGATGTGGACACCGCCGTCTACATCGCCGGGAAACTGGGCGTCACGCCCGAGCACATCACCTGGCGCGAGGCGCGCTCCGAACAGCGCGAAGACCTGTTGAACTCCGGCGCAGTCGATTTCGTCGTCGCCTCCTACTCCATCACCGCCGCCCGCCAGCAGCTGGTCTCCTTCGCGGGCCCGTATCTGATGGCCGGGCAGGACCTGCTGGTGCGGCAGAGCGAGCGCGCCATCGACCAGCCCGAGGACCTGGACGGGCGCACCGTGTGCACCGCCGAGGGCTCCACCTCGGCGGAGAAGATCCGGCGCAGCTTCGCCCACAATGTGAAGCTCACGACCCGGGATACCTACGCGCAGTGCGTATCCGACCTGATCGCGGGCACCGTCGACGCCGTCACCACCGACGACGTCATCCTCGCCGGCTACGCCCACGAACACCCGGGCACACTGCGCGTGGTCGGCAAGCGGTTCACCCGCGAGCGCTACGGGGTCGGCGTCCGCAAGGGCGATCTCGACCTGCAGAGTCGCGTCACGTCCGCCATCCGCCTGATGATCGACGACGGCAGTTGGCGACGCGCCATGGAGACCGATCTCGCGGCGAGCGGCTACAAGCCGATGCCCGCGCCGGTGGTGTTCAACGCGCCCGACAAAGACCTCGAACCCGGCGATCCCACCACCCTCGACCCGGAACTCGTGAATGCCGCCAAGGCCGTCGCCGCCACCTCCAATGCCCGGGATTGGGAAGGCTTCCGCTCACTGGTGTGCCCCGAAACCGCCGACGCCATTGATGAAATCGTTTTCCAATACACCCCGCAATACGACAAAACCCTCGGCTCGGAAGTAAAGAACGCGGGCTACACCAACACCGTCACCGGCGTCACCCAAACCGACCCGAACTCCGCGACCTTCGCATTCCACGAAACGTTCACAAACGTCCCCGACAAATACCGCAGCTACTTCAAGGACATCGACTACACCGCGACCATGGTCCGCCGCAACGGCTCCTGGAAACTCTGCTCCCTCGCCGCCGACTTCGTCGAACCCTGAACCGGTCCTCGAACGCCCGAATAATGCGGTGCGCCCGCACGGGCCGAGCACCTACCCTCGACGGCAGTCAAGAGGAAGGACAGGCCAATGTTTCCCGTCGAGCTGCGCGGTACTCGGGCGCAGACGCTCATGTGGGCCCACGAGCACGAGGTCGAACCGGCCGCGCTGCAGCAGTTGCGGAACATCGCGCAACTGGAGTGGGTGTACGGCGTGCGAGTCATGCCGGACGTGCACCTGGGCAAGGGGGCGACGGTCGGATCCGTGATCGCCATGAAGGACGCGGTCGCGCCCGCGGCGGTCGGGGTCGATATCGGGTGCGGGATGGAGGCGGTGCTGACCTCGCTGACGGCGGCCGATCTGCCGGACAATCTGCACTCGCTGCGGTCCCGGATCGAGGCGGCGGTGCCGGTGGGCTTTGCGGCGCACAATGATCCGGTCAACGTGAACCGGCTCAACGCGGAGGTGTTCGGCCAGCGCGCGGCGGGCACCACGATGCGGGCAGGGTGGGACCGCTTCTGGAAGGCGTTCGATTCGCTGGATCCGGCCGTCCAGGCGCGAGAATCCAAGGCGCACAAGCAGATGGGAACGCTAGGCAGCGGCAACCACTTCCAGGAACTGTGCATCGATACCGAGGATCGCGTCTGGATCCTGCTGCACTCCGGAAGCCGCAATATCGGTAAGGAACTCGCCGAGCGGCACATGGCCGTCGCGCGTCAGCTGCCGCACAATGCCGATCTGCCGGATCGCGATCTGGCGGTATTCCTTTCCGGGACACCGGAAATGGATGCCTACCGTCGTGACCTGACCTGGGCGCAGGAGTACGCGGCGCGTAATCGCGCCGTCATGCTGGCCCTGGTCTGCAAGGCCGTGCGCGATGAATTCGACGGGCTGGCAGTGCATTTCGATGATCCGATCTCGTGCCACCACAACTATGTGGCGGAGGAGGTCATCGACGGGATGCCGATGCTGGTCACCCGTAAGGGTGCGGTGCGGGCGGGCGCGGGGGATCTCGCGTTGATTCCGGGGTCGATGGGTACGCGGTCGTATGTGGTTCGGGGTAAGGGGAATCCGGCCTCGTTCCAGTCGGCTTCGCACGGTGCGGGGCGGCGGATGAGCCGTAATGCGGCCAAGCGGCAGTTCACCGTCGCGGATCTGGTCGCGCAGACCGAGGGTGTGGAGTCGCGCAAGGACGCCGGGGTGATCGATGAGATTCCGGCGGCATACAAGGACATCGATCAGGTCATCGCCGCGCAGGGCGACCTGGTCGACATTGTCGCCACGCTGCGGCAGGTGCTGTGTGTGAAGGGTTGAGCCGGGTCAGCGGCGGCGGAAGGTCGCCGCTGCACCCGCACCCACCAGCAGGATGCCCACGATGAGCGGGAATCCCGTTTGCAGCCACTGGAACAGCGCGACATGCATATCGTCGGACAGGGGTAGATCGCCGATCAGGCGGAAGGTGTCGTCCGGGAAGATGAAGTGGATGATCCCGGGCAGCACGCCCCAGACCAGTCCGGCGATGATCGTGCCCGCCGGGGCGTAGGCGGCCAGCGCCGCCACGATCAGGAACAGGCCTGCGGCGACAATGATTTCCAAGGTCGAGCCCAACCGATCGGCGAAGTCCCCGAGGATCGTCCACTGCCTGGTTCCGGCGGCCCCGCGGGCGGCGAAGGCGATGCCGACGGGGGTGATGATCAACCCCACCAGCGTGCCGGTCACCGTGCGCGAAACTCCGCCGCTACTGCGAAACTGCGCCCCGGGCGGAGTCCACCCCGCGGGCGACGGAAACTTCTCCGGCATCTGCGTCTCCCTGCGCACCCCCGGACGCCCTTCGTGCCCGGAATCCTATTGTCCGCCCGGGCACGGGATTCCGCGCGATCTTGACCGGTCCGCAATCAAGGCGCTGTTCAGCGGTGTTTTACAGCGCGAATGCGTGTCCGGTTGGGAGTATTTGCACGGTTGTCTCGGGCGCCAGATCGGCTGCGGCGGCACGGAAGTGGTCGGCCCCGGCGCGATCACCCTTGGTCATGATCCGATCGCCGAGGGGTCCGCTGGAGAAGGCGTAGTGAATGGGGACGGCCACCCGGGGGCGTAGCGCGCGGGTCAGGTCGGCGGCCTCGACGGCATCCATGACCACCTGCTTGTTCAGGGCCGGGCGGATGCGCAGGCCGTTGACGGGGAGCAGGGCCAGGTCCAGATCCGGGAAACGCCGGGCGATTTCGTCGAGTTCGGCGATGCGGAGGGTGTCCGCGCCGAAGAAGACGGTGTGGCCGTCGGCGCGCAGCACGAAGGTCACCTCGGGGACGCCGTGGCTGGCGGGCGCTGCCGTCACCTCGACGGGGCCGAGATGGGTGGATTGCCAGGGGGCCAACTCGACCACATTGGTGAAGCCCGCGGCGCGGACCTTCTTGGCCAGCCCGGGGACCACCGCGAACGGTACCGACTTGTCGGGATACAGGACCAGGGCGTCGAGATCGCAATGGTCGTAGTGGCCGTGGCTGATCACGATGCCGGAGAGCTCCGGCAGATCGGCCGCGGTGTCGAAGGCGCGCGGCTCGCCCTGGCGATAGAAGCGGGTCTCCGACAGCCACGGGTCGGTGAGGATTCGAGCTCCGCCGAAATCGATGAGGGCGCTGGCATGGACGACGCGGGTCACGGTGAGCATGGCGGTTTTCCTAACAAGACAGGCGTCTACTTAAAGTCAAAAGTAAGTAGACGCCTGTCTTGTTATCCTGTCAACGTGCCGGACCAACCCACCCGCAGCCGCAACCGCCGCGGCCAAGGGGCACTACTGCGCGACGAACTCGTGGCCGCCGCCAGCGGCCTCCTCGAAGACCTCGACGGCCAGGAGGCCCTCTCGTTGCGCGCCGTAGCCCGCGCCGCCGGAGTGGCCCCGCAAAGCGTCTACCTGCAATTCGCCGACAAACGCGAACTCCTGACCGCCGTCTACCAACTCCGCTTCGGCGAACTCCGCGAAGCCCTCCTGGCAGCCCTCACCCCCATCCCCGAAACCGCTCCCGCCGAACGCCTTTCAGCCCTCTGCCACGCCTTCGTCGCCTACGGCATCGCCAACCCCGGCCACTACCGCGTCCTCTTCGGCACCGCCGGCACCCCCGGCTGGGAACCCACCGAGGGCCAACTCCCCGGCCTCCCCACCATGCGACTCATGGTCGACACCGCCTCCGCAGCAGGCGCCCCCGACCCCACCGCCACCGCCCAATGCCTGTGGGCGGGCATGCATGGCCTGATCACCCTGCGTCAGGACCGGCCCAGCTTTCCCTGGCTCCCCCTGGACCAATTGGTCAACAACCTGGTCAAAGCCCATTTGAGCACCAGTCGATAGGCCTAGCCCGTCATCCCGGCATGCTTTTGGCCGGGATCTACAGCGGCTGGGTTGGATTCCGGCCAAAAGCGCGCCGGAATGACGGGGCGAGCCATTGCTGTCGGTGGGGTGAGGCACCATGGTCGGCGTGACCTCAGCCGACTCGAACGCCTCCGACCTCGTCAATGCCACGACCCCGTCCAGCGCAGGTGACCTGCGCGAGGATGCCGAGGCGCTGCTGCGGGAGTTGGCCGGGCCGTCGGCGCGGTTGCGGGAGGATCAGTGGGTCGCGATCGAGGCATTGGTGGTGCAGCGGCGGCGGGCGCTGGTGGTGCAGCGGACCGGGTGGGGTAAGTCGGCGGTGTACTTCATTTCGGCGAAGCTGTTGCGGGCACAGGGGCGGGGGCCGACGGTGATCGTGTCGCCGTTGTTGGCATTGATGCGGAACCAGGTTGCGTCGGCCGAGCGGGCGGGAGTCGTTGCGGCGACGATCAATTCGGGGAATGTCACCGAGTGGGACGACATTCATGCGCGGGTGGCTTCCGGCGAGGTGGATGTGCTGCTGGTGAGTCCGGAGCGGTTGAACAATCCGGACTTCCGGGATTCGGTGCTGCCGAAGCTGGCCGCGGATGCAGGGCTGGTGGTGATCGACGAGGCGCACTGTGTGTCGGACTGGGGGCACGACTTCCGGCCGGACTATCGGCGGATCCGAACACTCATCGCCGATCTCGGCTCCGAAGTGCCGGTGCTGGCCACCACGGCGACCGCGAATGACCGGGTGGTGACCGATGTGGCGACCCAGATCGGTACGGACACACTGGTTTTGCGGGGAAGTCTGGATCGGGAGTCGCTGCACCTGTCGGTGGTGCGGATCGCCGACGCGGTCGAGCGGACGGCGTGGCTGAGCAAGCGGCTGCACGAGCTGCCCGGATCGGGCATCGTCTACACGCTGACGGTGGCCGCCGCGCATGATCTCGCCGATGTGCTGAATTCCCACGGGCACACGGTCGCGGCCTACACCGGGCAGACCGATCCCACCGAGCGTGAGCACCTCGAGGCCGCGCTGCTGAACAACGAGGTGAAGGCGCTCATCGCCACCTCGGCACTCGGAATGGGTTTCGACAAGCCCGATCTCGGGTTCGTCGTGCACCTGGGTGCGCCCTCCTCCCCCATCTCCTACTACCAGCAGGTGGGCCGCGCGGGCCGCGGCACCGAACGCGCCGAGGTGATCCTGCTGCCCGGCCGCGAGGACCGCCAGATCTGGAGTTACTTCGCCTCGGTGGCCTTCCCGCGCGAGCACATCGTCCGCTCGGTGCTGGCCGCCCTCGACACCGACCGCCCGCTCTCCACCGCCGCCCTCGAACCCCTGGTGGAACTCAACCGTTCCCGCCTCGAAATGGTGCTCAAGGTCCTCGACGTGGACGGCGCGGTGCGACGGGTGCGCGGCGGCTGGCTCGGCACCGGACAGCCCTGGGTCTACGACACCGAACGTTACGAGCGGTTGAGCATCGCCCGTGAGGCCGAGCAGCAGGCCATGATCGACTACGAGTCGACGACCGGCTGCCGAATGACGTTCCTGCGCAGCCAACTCGACGATCCGGGCCTGGCGCTGGGCACCCACTGCGGCCGCTGCGACAACTGCACCGGCACCCGCCAGGACACCACCGTCGACGCGGCCGCCCTCGCCGAGATCCGCACCCGCCTGGACCGTCCGGGCATCGACCTGGCACCCCGCAAGCAGTGGCCGACCGGCCTGGCGAAACTCGGAATCTCACTGTCCGGCAAAATCACCGACGGTCCCGAGACCGGCCGCGTGCTGGGCCGGCTCAGCGATCTGGGCTGGGGCCAGCGCCTGCGGCCCCTGCTCGACGGCCCCGACGCGCCCATCCCGGACGAGGTCTTCCGTTTCTGCACAACGGTTTTGCGCGAATGGGATTGGGCCCGGCGACCGACGGCGGTCATGGCCCTGGACTCCGGCAATCGCCCGACCCTGACCCGCTCCCTCGCCGCGCGCCTGGCCCAGGTCGGCCGCCTCGAGGACCTCGGCGTCCTGCACCTCCGCCCCGATCTCCCGCCCGTATCCGCCGCCAACTCCGCGCACCGCGTGGCGGCCCTCGACAATGCCTGGGAGACACCGGATCTCAGCGGTGTCGAAGGGCCGATCCTGCTGGTCGACGCCCTCACCGACACCGGCTGGACCTTCACCATGGCCGCCCGCACCCTGCGTGCCGCTGGAGCCGACGCCGTCCTCCCCTTCGCTCTCGCCACCCCGTCGTGATCACCGGCGTACCGCGATATCTACCTGCACGGAACCGGCGGCATGCCCTGAGACAGGCTCACACGCCGTCGCCGGAGGCCCGGTTCTTGAGATTGTCGATCGCATCGACGTAGCGCAGCATGAGCCGGGCGAAGTCGAGACGATCCCGCTCCGGCCAGTCGGCGGTGATGTATTCGAAGGCCGCGCGCTGCTGCCGACGGAAGTCACGCATGAATTCGAGCCCCTGCGGGCTGAGTTCGAGCACCGCACGACGGCCGTCCAGCTGCGACGGGACGCGCACCAGGTAACCCGCCTTGATGTTGTCGGTGACCATGCGGCTGGCCACCGACGGATCGACGCACATGGCGGCCGCGATGCCGCCCACCGACATCTCCTCACCCTTGTCTCGGTTGCAGCCCAGGACGAATCCCAGCACCAGTGCCCGCGTCGAATCCTTGGTGGAGATGGGATTCTCGACCTCCTGCAGGACACCCCGCCGCAACTTGCCGAATGCCGGTCCGATGGCATCGAGCAGCTCGTCGGTCGTACGGGAGTCCTCGGTCATGGGGTCATCGTATCTTCATGCATCAACGAACATATGTGTTGACTCGCAAATGTGTGCATGACAGCATGCATTTGTCCATGAACATGGATTCTCACTCGATCGGAGTTCCCCCATGACCATCCTCGTCACCGGCGCCCGCGGCCAGATCGGCCGCGCCGTCATCGCCGGCCTCCACGCCCAGGGTCTGCCGGTGCGCGCCGCCAGCGCCCAGCCCGATGACCTCGACCTGCCCGCCGGAGTCCGGGCCGTTCCACTCACCGATGATCCCGAAACCCTGTCCACCGCACTGGAAGACGTGAAACAGGTCTTCCTCTACGCCAAGGCCGATCTCGCCGACGCCTTCGTCGCGGCCGCCGAGAAGGCCGGTGTGGAACACGTTGTGCTGCTGTCCTCTTCGGCGGTGAACGACCCCAATGCCGCGTCCAATCCCATCGGCGCCATGCATCTGGCGGTCGAAAAGTCCCTAGCTGCTTCATCTCTCACCACCACCGTGCTGCGGCCGGGCGGTTTCGACAGCAATGCCTTCGGCTGGATCAAGGCCGTGGCCGCGGGCGAGCCCATCGAGCACGCCTACCCCGAGGCCAGCCTGGCCATGATCCACCCGCTCGACATCGCCGATATCGCGGTCGCCGCCCTGACCGGCACCGAATTGCGCGGGCGCACGGTCAGTCTCACCGGACCGGAGGCCATCAGCTTCCGCGCGCAGATCGGCCACCTGTCCGACGCCATCGGCCGGGAGATCCCCATCGTCCAGATCTCCCGCGACGAGGCCGAGGCGCAGCTCTCCCGCACGATGCCGCCGTACATCGTCGACACCCTGCTCACCATCTGGGCCATCACCTCCGAGCACCCCGAGACGCCCGCCGACACCACCGAGACGTTGCTCGGCATTCCCGCCCGCACCTTCGAGCAGTGGGCCCGCGAGAACGCCGCCGCCTTCACCACTGCCTGAGACCCGCCCGCAGCGTTTGCGGACCCGCCGGGGCAGGATGCCCGGCCGTCGCGGAAACCGCTGTCCACCAGCGGCGCGGCGCGTAGGCTCGAACGGATTCCGCACTCGCCGAAGGTCCCGGGGAGGTCACCATGGCGTCCGCAGCTCGCAAATCGTCGGCATCACCCAAGGCTCCACCGCTCCCGATCCTGCGCACCATCTCCCGGATTCGCGACGGACTGTCCGCCTTCCAGCGCCGCCTGGTGCCGGGGCACATCGCACTGCTCGATATCTCCACCATCGGCTACCTCACCCAGGCGGTCGCGGCCGCCGCGGAACTCGGCATCGCCGACGCCCTCGCCGACGGACCCAAACAGCCGCCCGAACTCGCGCGGGCGCTGAATGTCGACGAGGCCGCGTTGCGACGGCTCATGCGATTCCTGATCAGCTTCGACGTCTTCGGGCAACGGGGCGACGGCGGCTACCGGCTGACCCGGGTGTCGGAGAGCCTGCGCGGCGACGCCGAGGTCTCACTGCGAGACCTGTTCCTGCTCTTGGGCTCCGACCTGCACCGCAAACACTGGTCGGGACTGGCCGACTGCGTGCGCACCGGGCACTGGCGCTGGCCCGAGGTCGAGGGCATGCCGTTCTTCGAATACGCCGAGGCGCATCCGGAGGTCGGGCAGGTCTTCGACGCCGCCATGACCAGCGTCAGCACCCTCGCGGTGGAACCGCTGCAGGCGGCCTACGATTTCGGGCGGTACGGGTCGATCGTGGATATCGGCGGCGGCCGTGGCAGCCTGCTCGTCGACATCCTGCGGCGGCATCCGTCCATGCGGGGCACCATCTTCGAGATGCCGCGCATCGCGGAGGGTCTGGCCGAGGAACTGTCCGCGCCCGGGCTGACCGGGCGGCTCACCGTCGAGTCCGGCGACTTCTTCGAATCGGTGCCCAAGGGCGGCGACGCCTACCTGCTCAAACACATCATCCACGACTGGTCCGACGAGGCCGCCGAACGGATTCTGCGCACGGTGCGCGCGTCCATGGAATCCGAAGCGCGCCTGCTCATCATCGATATCGTGCTGCCGGAGAACCGGCGACCGCACATGGGCAAGCTGCTCGATCTGGAGATGCTGATCAATACCGACGGCGGCCGGGAACGCACCCAGACCGAATTCGGAAACCTGCTCTCCCGCAGTGGTTTCACCCTCACCAAGGTGACGCCCACGGCCGCTCCCGACAGTGTGATCGAGGCCCACCCGGCCTGGTGACCCTTGCCGCCTGAAACCGACAGCCACCCGAAGCCGACGACGGCCCGGGTGGTGGTCGGCCCCCTGCACCGATCCACACCCGGGCCCGTCGACGCCGCCCGCGGGGCGTGCGCGGCGCAACCCACACGCCCGCCACGGGCCTGCTACCCCCTGATTCGACTGTCGCGCAGTGACTTCAGGCGGATCGGCGGATCCTAGGGCCGACAACCCCTGCGGCCCGATCGGTCCAGCCGTCCGCCATCTGCGCCAACAGGAACCAGGCGGCGTGTACTTGTTCGTCCGAGACCTTCTCGGCCGTTCTCAGCAGATGTACGGCGCGCACATGCGCCGCGGCCATGGCATCCACCACGACCCCGAGGGATTCGGCCCGCGCTGCACCCCTCGGCAGCGCCCGGCTCGCCACCCACTCGTCGATGAAGGTGACCAGTTGGGTCCGTAGCTCATCGATGCCGCCGGTGTCGCCGGGCTGCTCCCGGCGCTGCAGGTGCAGTTCGGCCAGCGCCCGGGCCCAGCGGGTGACGGGATGGTCGTCGGGCTGATCGCCGATGTGACCGCAGAAGGCGGCCAGCAGTTCGTGCCAGTCGGGTAGCAGCGGGCGATTGACTTCGAAACTCGCGTCTTTCGGAGATTCGGCTTTCGATATCTCGGTTCTCGACGTTCCAGCACGACCACTCGCCCGCCTCAACCGGGTGTTATCAGGTTGGGGTACGTACATACCTACCTCCAGGCGGTGCGGGCGCACCCGGTCCCGCGGCGGTCACCGGACCGCGAGCCCGGCGCGGCAAGGGCGGACCGCGCCGGATCCAGGCAACCGCTATCGGCGAAGGGCACATCTCGATGCGGCACCGGGTGCACTTCCAGAATGACCGCTCGGGCCGTCCCGCCCACTGCCCTTCCCCCGCCCTCCGACTGCCCCTCGGCGGGTCAACCAAACCGCCCAGTTTCCCCTGTTACTCCGCCTCTCCCCCAACGCAATTCAGCCGTAACCGACTGCTCGCCCGCGCTACACCTTGACGAGGTCGTCGGCGTGCACGACCGGTCGCTGCATGCTGTCCGGAAGGTCGGAGGTGGAGCGGCCCTTCATGGTTTCCAGCTCGTCACTGTCGTACGCGGCCACACCGCGGGCCACCAGGCGACCGTCGGGTGCGAAGAGGTCGATCACGTCACCGCCGAAGAAGTGGCCCGCCACCGCGGTGATGCCCGCGGCCAGCAGCGAATGGCGGCGCTCGGCCACCGCGGCCACCGCGCCCGCGTCCAGATGCACCGCGCCCCGGGAGTCCGCGGCATGGCGAACCCAGAACTTGCGGGCCGACAGCCGCACCGGGCGGGCCGCGAAGGCGGTGCCCACCGTCGCGCCCGAAAGGGCCGCGGCCGCATCGGAAGCCGCCGCCAGCAGCACGGGCACGCCGGCGTCAGCGGCCAGGCGGGCGGCGGAGAGCTTGGAGGCCATGCCACCGGTGCCGAGCGCGCCACCGGAACCGGCGATCACGCCGTCCAGGTCGGCGCTGCCGCGGACCTCGGGAATGAAGTTGGCGTCGCCCTTGCGCGGGTCGCCGTCGTAGAGGCCGTCGACATCCGACAGCAGGATCAGCGCGTCCGCGCCGACCAGGTGCGCGACCAGCGCGGCGAGCCGGTCGTTGTCGCCGAAACGGATCTCTTCCGTTGCGACCGTGTCGTTTTCGTTCACCACCGCGATGGCGTGCAGCGAGCGCAGGCGGTCGAGGGTGCGCTGGGCGTTGCGGTGCGGCTCACGGCGGCCGAAGTCACCGGCGCTCAACAGAACCTGGCCGACGACGCGATCGTAGCGGGCGAAGGAGGTGCCCCAGGCGTGCGCCAGGGCCAGCTGGCCTACGCTCGCGGCGGCCTGCTTGGTGGCGAGATCCTTTGGGCGCTTGGACAATCCGAGCGGAGCCATACCCGCGCCGATAGCGCCCGAGGACACCACGACCAGATCCGAACCCGCCCGCATGCGGGCCTCGACCGCGTCGGCCAGCTTGTCCAGCCGCCCGGTGTCGAGCCCGCCCTCCAGGCTGGTCAGCGCCGACGAGCCGATCTTCACGACCACACTGCGCGCCGACGCGATCGCCTGCCGCGCCGCGCTCGGTTCACCCGAACCGGAACCGGCTTCGAGCTCCGTCACCCGAGTGCCACCCGAACTCACTTGCACCACACCTCAATTCGCCCGCGGCGCCGCAGCGCCGTCGCACCCGAATCCTGTTTTACTCGCCGTCCTCGGTCACCAGACCGCGGCGCACGCGCGAGGCGTGCTTGCGCTCGGCCGCGCCGATGCGCTCGGTCTGATCCAGACGCGGGTCCACACCGCGACGGGTCATCAGCGTCTCCACACCGGCGGAAATCGAAGGCTCCCAATCGAAGCAGTAATCCGCGATGGTCACCGAGCAGCCCGGCTCGGCGCCCAGCTTGACCAGTTCTTCCTCGACGCCCAGGCGTGCCAGGCGGTCGGCCAGGTAGCCCACGGCCTCGTCGTTGTCGAACTGGGTCTGCTTGACCCAGCGCTCGGGCCGCTCGCCGACGACGATGAAGCCGCCCTCCACCTCGGGATCGGGCAGCACGCGGAATCCGCTGTCGCCCTTGGCGACCGGGCGGATGATCTGCCGCTTCGGCTCCGGCTCGGGATGCGCCTTGCGGTACTCCTCGACCATCTCGGCGAGCGCGAAGGTCAACGGCCGCAAGCCTTCCCGGCTCACCGCCGAGATCTTGAAGACCGGCCAGCCGCGCTTCTCGAACTCGGGCAGCACGAACTCGGCCAGCTCGTCGGCATCGGGGATATCGGCCTTGTTGAGCACGACCACGCGCGGTCGATCCGCCAGATCACCCAGACCGGCGTCGCCGACCAGCGCGGGCTGGTACGCGGCCAGCTCGGCCTCGAGCGCGTCCACATCGGAGATCGGGTCACGCCCGGGTTCCAGCGTGGCGCAGTCCACCACATGGGCGAGCACGGCGCACCGCTCGATGTGCCGAAGGAAATCCAGACCCAGGCCGCGGCCCTCGCTCGCGCCCGGAATCAGGCCGGGCACGTCGGCCACGGTGAAAGTGGTGTCACCCGCTTGCACCACACCGAGATTCGGCACCAGCGTGGTGAACGGGTAGTCGGCGATCTTCGGCTTGGCCGCCGAGAGCACCGAGACCAGCGAGGACTTGCCGGCCGACGGGAAGCCCACCAGGCCCACATCCGCCACCGACTTCAGTTCGAGCACCAGATCGCGCTCTTCGCCGTCCACACCGACCAGCGCGAAACCGGGGGCCTTGCGCGCCTTGGACACCAGCGCGGCATTGCCCAGACCGCCGCGGCCGCCCTGGGCCGCCACGAAGGTCGAGCCCGCCCCGACCAGATCGGCCAGGATCTCGCCGTCGGTGCTCATCACGACGGTGCCGGACGGCACCTTCAGCAGCAGCCCCTCGCCCTGCTTGCCATTGCGGTTGCCGCCCTCGCCGGGCTTGCCGTTGCCGCCCTTGGCATGCGGGTGGAAGTGGAAGTCCAGCAGGGTGTGGACGTTCGGGTCGACCTCGAGGATCACATCCCCGCCATTGCCGCCGTTACCGCCATCGGGTCCGCCCAACGGCATGAACTTCTCGCGGCGCACCGAGGCACAGCCGTGCCCACCCTTGCCCGCACGAACGTGCAAAACAACACGGTCGATGAATTTGGACATATCGGTGATCATCCTCCTTCAGGACTCAGTCGTTGATGTTGCACGTCTTCGTGTTGAAAACAGCAAAGCGGGCCAGGGCATTCAGTACCCTGACCCGCTCGAAAGCTAGTGGAGTAGGAACTCCGGTGCGCCGGTCAGGCGTTCACCGGCTCCGGCACCACGATGTTGACGGTCTTGCGACCACGCTTGGTGCCGAACTGCACCGCGCCCGCCTCGAGAGCGAACAGCGTGTCGTCGCCGCCACGGCCGACGTTGACGCCGGGGTGGAAGTGCGTGCCGCGCTGGCGAACCAGGATCTCGCCGGCCTTGACGGTCTGACCGCCGAAGCGCTTCACACCGAGCCGCTGGGCATTCGAATCGCGACCATTGCGCGAGCTGGATGCACCCTTCTTATGTGCCATTTCAGAACTCCTCGTGCCGGGGTGACGAACCCCAAGTCGGATTACTTGATGCCGGTGACCTTCAGGACCGTCAGCTTCTGACGGTGGCCCTGACGCTTGTGGTAGCCGGTCTTGTTCTTGAACTTGTGGATGCGGATCTTCGGGCCCTTGGTCTGTTCGACGACCTCGGCGGACACGGAGACCTTCGCCAGCTTGTCAGCATCGGTGGTCAGCTCGGCGCCGTCAACGACCAGCACCGGCGACAGCGACACCGAAGTGCCCGGCTCACCCTCGATCTTCTCGACCTTCACCAGGTCACCGACCGCGACCTTGTACTGCTTTCCGCCGGTCTTGACGATCGCGTACGTTGCCATCGGTCGGCTGCCCTTCTTTCTGTTCAAGTGCTCGAAGTACTCGGCACTCTGCTCACACGGCCGGCATCCGGTTCGCACCGGAAACCGCCGCAGACTGGTCTGGTGGTTTCACCGCCGCCTCGGGCCGTTGGTTCTACTGAACCGAACCTGGCCCACTCACAGCACTAGTCACAACAGAGTGCCGTCGCAGGGGGCAGCGACTGACCAAGACTACAGGACATGCGCGACCCCCTCCAAACCGGGTTGCCCAGCTCTCACCTCGAGCTGTCGCGTTCTTACAAGATCTCCGGAAACGGCCTGCGGCACGATAGGGCCATGCGTGCGACCGGAACCTTCGACGTCAAGTCTTTCCTCCCCACCGAGGTCACCCCCGAACCCGCCATCGCCACCGGACTCCCGGTCGGGCTGGCCAAGCTGGAGAAGCAGTACGAGGGCGAGATCACCGGGCGCTCGGCGACCATTTTCACGTCCGCCTTCGACCAGGCGTCGGGGGTCGGGACCTATGTGGCCATGGAATCGTTCGAGGGTGCGCTCAACGGGCGGGCGGGCGCGTTCAACTTCGTGCACTCGGCCGCCACCGACGGGACCGAACGCACCGACGTCTTCTTCTCGATCGTCGCGGGCAGCGGCACCGGCGAGCTGGCGGGCATCACCGGCACCGGTGACCTGACCATCGACGCCGACGGCACCCACCGCATCTGGTTCGAGTACCAGCTGCCCTGACCTGTCCCTACTCGAAAAGACCCGTGGCCCCGCCGGATTCCGGCGGGGCCACGGTCGTCTCGTGCGAGCGGGCTAGTTCTCGCCCTCCGGCGCACCGGCCGGGCGACCGGCGGCCCGGCGGCGCGGGCGCGACCGCGGCGGGACCGCGGCCGGGGCCAGCTCATCGAGGTTGAAGGCGGGCTTCTGGGCCTGGTCCGAGCTGGAGAGCACGAACACGGCGCTCGAGCTGTCGGCGGCCGGAGCGGTCACCGTGCGCGCCACCCGGCGGCGAGCCGGACGACGACCCGCCGGGGCCGTCTGCGCACCGGAGGCGGCCTGCGCCTCCTCCACCGTCACCGCGGCCTCGGCCGCGGCGGCCAGAGCGTCGGTGGCGGCCAGTTCGTCGGCGGCCGCCGATGCGGCAGCGGTCGGCTGGGAGGTGCCGTTGGTGTGCGGCGCACCCTGGGGCGCAGCGCTTTCCGCGGCGTCCTCGACCTCGGTCGCCGCATCGGCCGCGATGGCGGCCTCGGCGGCGGCGTTCTCGGCCTCCCGCACGATGGTGGACTCGGCGGCCGCGACCTCGGCCACGCTCGCCGACTCACCCTCGGCCAGCACCGTATTCGCGGCATCGGCCGCGGCGACCGCATCCTCCTCGGCCGCGTGCGCAGCCTCCTCGGTGGCGTGCGCGGCCATGGCCATGGCGACCGGGTGGGCACGCTTGGCAGCGGCCTTCTCCGCCTGCTGCTCGTGGTTCTCGTGCTTGTCGGCCTTCTCCTCGACCACCGGCTCGACGGCCGGGGCCTCGGCGGCGGCATTGCGGTCCTTGCGACGGCGACGCGAACCCTCGCGACGGCCCACGCCCTCACCGCTGTCCCCGGCCGGAGCCGACGACTCGACGGGGTAGTTGTGCACCAGGATGCCGCGGCCGTGGCAGGTCTCACACGTGGTGGAGAACGCCTCGACCAGGCCGGTGCCCAGCTTCTTGCGGGTCATCTGGACCAGGCCCAGCGAGGTGACCTCGGAGACCTGGTGGCGGGTGCGGTCGCGGCCCAGAGCCTCGGTCAGGCGGCGCAGCACCAGATCGCGGTTGGACTCGAGCACCATGTCGATGAAGTCGACGACGATCATGCCGCCGATATCGCGCAACCGCATCTGGCGCACGATCTCCTCGGCCGCCTCCAGGTTGTTGCGGGTCACGGTCTCTTCGAGATTGGACCCGCCCGACCCGGTGAACTTGCCGGTGTTGACGTCGATGACGGTCATGGCCTCGGTGCGGTCGATCACCAGGGTGCCGCCGGAGGGCAGCCACACCTTGCGGTCGAGCGCCTTGGCCAACTGCTCGTCGATGCGCAGGCTGCCGAACACGTCGACGCCGGCGCCCTCGTAGCGCTCGACGCGGGCCAGCATGTCGGGGGCAACGGTGCGGACGTAGTTCTCGACCGTCGTCCAGGCGCGCTCGCCCTCGATGATCAGCTTGGAGAAGTCCTCGTTGAACAGGTCGCGCACGACCTTGACCAACAGGTCCGGCTCCTCGTACAGGGTCTTCGGCGCACCGGAACCCTGCTTGGACTGATCCTCGATGGTGCGCCAGGTCGCCTGCAGCCGTTCGACATCGCGGGCCAGCTCCGGCTCGGAGACGCCCTCCGACGCGGTGCGGATGATGACGCCCGCGTCCTGCGGGACGATGTCGCGCAGGATCTCCTTGAGCCGCTTGCGCTCGGTGTCGGGCAGCTTGCGGGAGATGCCGGTGGAGGTGCCGCCCGGCACGTACACCAGGAAGCGACCGGCCAGACTGATCTGCGTGGTCAGGCGGGCGCCCTTGTGGCCCACCGGATCCTTCGAAACCTGCACCAGCACGGTGTCACCGGGCTTGAGCGCCTGCTCGATCTTGCGCTCCTTGCCGCCCAGACCGGCGGCCTCCCAGTTCACCTCGCCCGCGTACAGCACGCCGTTGCGGCCGCGGCCGATGTCGACGAACGCCGCCTCCATCGAGGGCAGCACGTTCTGCACCTTGCCCAGGTAGACGTTGCCGACCATGGACGCGGAACCGGTCGAGGTCACGAAGTGCTCGACCAGGATGTTGTCCTCTAGCACCGCGACCTGGGTGGTGGAGGTCGGGTGTTCGGCGAAGTGCTTCTCGCGCACCACCATCACCCGGTCCACCGCCTCACGGCGGGCCAGGAACTCCGACTCGGTCAGGATCGGCGGGCGGCGGCGGCCGGCCTCGCGACCGTCGCGGCGGCGCTGGCGCTTGGCCTCCAGGCGGGTCGAACCGCTGATGCCCTGCACCTCGTCGACGTCCTTGGCGGCGGCGCGGCGCTTGCTGCGCGGCTCGCGCTCGTGCACGACGGTGTTCGGCGGATCGTCGTCGGCGACCTCGGGCTCGTTGTCCTCGCCACCCTTGCGGCGACGACGGCGACGGCGGCGACGGCTGCTCGAACCCTCCGGCACGGCGGCCGAATCGTCCTCGTCGTCGGTCTCGGTGTCGGCGGATTCGGCCGACTCGTCCTCGCCCTCGGCCTGCTCGTCACCGTCGAGATCGTCGGTGTCGTTCTCGCCGTGTTGTTCGCCGCGACCACGGCCGCGGCCGCGGCGGCCCCGGCGGCGACGCCGCGAGGTGCCCTCACCGCGCTGCTCGCGGTCCTCGCCGTCCCAGTCGCCCTCGTCCTCGGTGTCCTCGGACGCGGTCTCCTCGGTGACGGCCTTGGCGGTCACGGTCTTGGTCGGCTTGGCCTCGGCCAGCTTCGCCTCGACCGGCTTCTGCTCGGCCTGCTCCTCGCGGGCGGCCTTGCGCTCGGCGCGCTCGGTGCGGCGCTGGCGGCGGGCCTCCTCGGCGGCCGCGGCGTCCG
The DNA here is from genome assembly GCF_000308815.1 of Nocardia concava NBRC 100430. Taxonomy (GTDB): domain Bacteria; phylum Actinomycetota; class Actinomycetes; order Mycobacteriales; family Mycobacteriaceae; genus Nocardia; species Nocardia concava. The sequence continues at coordinate 16,131 of NZ_BAFX01000050.1, read as the reverse complement.
GCGCCTGGAACAGCGGCGCCGCGAAGACGGGGGCGGCCGGCGCCTGGTACTGCACCGGCTCCTCGACCTGCGGGGTGCTCTGGAACGGGCTGGCGAACAGGGTGGTCTGCTTGGTCGCCGGGACAGCCGCCTCGGCGGTCTCGGCCGCCTCCACCTCTTCGGCCGCGATCTCGTCGGCGGCCCGGTCGTCACCCGCGGCGATGGCGGCGTCGACGGTGGTCTCGGCGATCGGCGCCGGCCCGGCGGGGCTGGGGTCGGCCTCGACGTCACGCGGGCCGAAGGCGTCGCGCACGGTTTCGGCGACGGTGCGGTCCAGGCTCGATTGCGGGCTTCGCGCCTGCGCGCCCATCTCGGTCAGGTGGGCCAGGATTCGTTTGCTGGTGGTGCCCAGCAGCTTCGCCAGTGCGTGCACTCGGATCCGTTCCGGCAACTGTTCGGCGGCCGGGGTGAGCTGAGCGTCCTCCCCTTCGCCATTGCTCTGCGATGCTTCCAGCGGCTCTTGATCGGCCACGAAATCTCCTCGGGGCCCCCGGGCGCGCTCCTCTCAGGAGTGACGCGGCCGTCGCGGGGGCGCTGTCTTGTCGGCCTCACGCCCGCGGGCATGAGATCGTAAGTCTTCGCGCCGTGTGGCCCGTTATCACCGGTATCTCGTCGTTCGGGCTAACTGGTCACGTGGCGCCTGGTTGGTTGGCTCAACTCCGTGTCACGAGCGTTCATCCAGCGTGCCTGCCGGCGGCCGAGTCTTGGTAGCCGTCGGCGGCAGCGATGATCGTCCGTCGCTCCGCGGTGTCAATTCGAAGGTGGCTGACGCGCGCCGCAAACGGCCCGCGTCGGTCACTTCCAGAGCCAGTATCCCACACCACGTCGGGGCGTCGTGCCCACGCGGCCCGGAGCGGGCCTCGCGAGTCTCGCGGGCGGCCGCTGATTCCGGGGTCCGGGGGTGGGCCCCCGGACCTATCGGTGGAGAGAGTGGGGGCAAACAACCCCCGAAGATCAGTGGGCGAAGCCGGGGAACCAGATGTCGATCTCGCGCTTGGCGGACTCGGGCGAGTCGGAGCCGTGCACCAGGTTGTACTGGGTCTCGAGGGCGTAGTCGCCGCGGATGGAGCCGGGAACGGCCTTCTCGACCGGGTCGGTGCCGCCGGCGATCTGACGGAAGGCGGGGACGGCGCGCTCACCCTCGAGCACGATCGCGATGACCGGGCCGGAGGTGATGAATTCGATCAGGGAGCCGAAGAACGGGCGCTCGCGGTGCTCGGCGTAGTGCTGGACCGCGATCTCCTCGGAGACGTTCACCTGCTTCAGGGCCGCGATCTTGAGGCCCTTGCGCTCGATGCGAGTGATGATCTCGCCAACGAGGCCGCGGGCCACGCCGTCGGGCTTGATGAGTACCAACGTCTGCTCAGTCACGGCGCAACTCTAACCGCCGGTAGCTCACCAGGAAAAACGCAGACCGGACGGATGGCCCGGTCTGCCCTGAATATACGAGTCGATCAAGCCTGGGACATGCGCTGGCTGGGCAGTTGACCCGCCTCCATGCGCTTCTTCACATCGGCGCGCAGGAACAGGACGAAAGCCCAGACGGCGACGAAGACCACGCCGATGATCAGGATCGACAGGTGGATGAACCCGCCGAGCAGCAGCGCCACCTGGAGAGCCAGGTTGAACGGGATGGCCCAGGGACGGCGCTGCACGCCCGCGCCCAGGAACATGATCACGGCCAGGCCGACGACGTAGAGGATCGACCACCAGCGCAGGCCGCCGCCGACCGCGCTGATCACCGGCAGCGCGAGCAGCACGGTGATGGCCTCCAGGACCAGGGTCCCGGCCATGACGCCGCGCAGGCCCTTCCACGGGTCGGTCGCGGGCGGCGGCACCTGGCCGTCCGGAACCCCGCCGTCGCCCTCCGGAACCTGGGCCTTGGCGTCCTCGGTCATGCGGGATCCTTTCCGAACAGGCTGCGGGCGGACCCGGCGGTGACCACCGAGCCGGTGATGACTATGCCCGCGCCCGAGACCAATTCGCCGTCCTCCCCGCCCTCGGCGAGTGCGATGGCGGTTTCGATGGCGTCGGCCAGATCGTTGGCCACGGCCACGCGTTCGTCGCCGAACCGCTGCACGGCCAGGTTGGCCAGATCCTCGACGGGCAGGGCGCGCGGGGAACCGTTCTCGGTGACGACGATCTCGTCGAAGATGGGTTCCAGGGCGTCGAGGATGCCGCCGGCGTCCTTGTCTCCCAGTACCGCGATCACGCCTACCAGTTTGCGGAAATCGAATTCGCTTGTCAGCGTGGCCGCCAGTGCCTGCGCGCCGTGCGGATTGTGCGCGGCGTCGATGAAGATGGTGGGCGCGCTGCGCATGCGCTCCATCCGGCCGGGGCTGACGGCATTGGCGAAACCGGCTCGGACAGCGTCGATGTCGAGCTGCCGGGACGCGCCCGCGCCGAAGAACGCCTCGACCGCGGCCAGCGCCAGCACCGCGTTGCGGGCCTGGTGCTCACCGTGCATGGGCAGGAAGATGTCGTCGTAGACGCCGCCGAGGCCCTGGAGTTCGAGCATCTGGCCGCCGATGGCGACGCGGCGCGAGACCACCTGGAACTCCGAGCCTTCGCGCGCGACCGCGGCGTCGACCTCGACGGCGCGGCGCAGCAGGACGTCCATGACCTCGGGTTCCTGCTGGGCGATGATGGCGACGGTGTCGCGCGGCGACAGTTCGTCTTCCGGTGCCCGCTTGATGATTCCGGCCTTCTCCCCCGCGATGGAGGTGAGGTCGGGGCCCAGATAGTCGGTGTGGTCCAACCCGATCGGGGTGATGACGGCGACCTGGCCGTCGATCACATTGGTGGCGTCCCAGCGCCCGCCCATGCCGGTCTCGACCACGGCCACGTCGACCGGCGCCTCGGCGAAGGCGGCGTAGGCCATGCCGGTGAGCACCTCGAACTTGGACATGGCCGGGCCGCCCGCGGCCTGGGACTGCTTGTCCACCAACTCGATATAGGGCAGCAGTTCCCGGTACACCTCGACGTAGCGGCCGGGTGTGATGGGCGCGTTGTCGATGGCGATGCGCTCGGTGGCCAGCTGCAGGTGCGGGCTGGTGATGCGCCCGGTGCGCCGGTGCAGCGCGGTGAGCAGCGCGTCGATCATGCGGGTGACCGAGGTCTTGCCATTGGTGCCCGCGATATGGATGGCCGGGTAGGACTGCTGGGGCGAGCCCAGCAGATCCATCAGCGTGGAGATGCGAACCAGCGACGGCTCGATCTTGGTCTCCGGCCAGCGCTTGTCGAGTTCGGCCTCGACCAGCGCCATTTCGGCGAGATCCACCGGCGAGGTGCCCATCGGGCTCAGCGAGCCCTCCGCGTACTGGCGCTCCGGTTCGTCGTTCACTTGGCGGCCAGCTTGGTGATCTCGGCGAGGCGGGCGGTGATGCGCTCGACATCGCTCTCGGCGATCTCCTTGCGCGCCTTGATCTTCTCGACCACCGCGTCGGGGGCCTTGGCCAGGAAGGCCTCGTTGCCGAGCTTGCCGTTGGTGCCCGCGAGCTCCTTCTGCGCGGCGGCGAGGTCCTTCTCCAGGCGGCGGCGCTCGGCGTCGAGGTCGACCGTGCCGGAGGTGTCGATCTCGACGGTCACCGTGGCATTGGTCAGGCGCACCTCGAGCGAGGCGGTGACGGCGAAGTCGTCGCCCGCCGCGGTGAGCCGGGCCAGGTTGGCGATGCTCGGCTCCTGGCCGGGCAGGTCGGCGGCGTCGATGCCGACCAGCTTGGCGGCCACCTTCTGGCTGTCGGCCAGGCCCTGGTCGGCGCGGAAGCGGCGGATCTCGGTGATCAGCTTCTGGGTGTCCGAGATGCGGCGGGCCGCAACCTCATCGGCGTCAGCACCGGAGACGGCGGGCCAGGCCGAGACCACGATGGACTCGCCCGCCGCGCCCTCGGTCAGTGCCTGCCACAGGGTTTCGGTGACGAACGGGACGGCCGGGTGCAGCAGGCGCAGCACGGCGTCGAGCACATTGCCGAGCACGATGCGGGTGTTGGCGGCGCGCTCCTCGGACTCGGCGAACTGGACCTTCGCCAATTCCAGGTACCAGCTGCAGAATTCGTCCCACGCGAAGTGGTACAGGCCCTCGAGTGCCTTGCTGAACTCGTAGCGGTCCAGAGCGCCGTCGACCTCGGCGATGACCTCGTCGAGACGGTCCAGGATCCAGCGGTCGGTGTCGGTGAGGGTCTCGCGCGCGGGCAGCTCACCCGGCTGCGCACCGTTCATGAGCGCGAACTTGGTGGCGTTGAACAGCTTGGTGATGAAGCTGCGCGAGGCCGTCACGTGCGGGGTGCCGACCGACAGGTCGCCGCCGGGCTGCGCGCCGCGCGCGAGGGTGAATCGGGTGGCGTCCGCGCCGTATTCGTTGATCCAGTCCAGCGGGTCGATGCCGTTGCCGCGCGACTTGGACATCTTCTTGCCGAACTCGTCGCGAATCAGGCCGTGCAGGAACACATCCTGGAACGGGACCTGCTTCTGGTTCGGGTCCTTGCCCGCGGTGAGCACCGCGTCGTCGGAGACGAACATGCCGAACATCATCATCCGGGCGACCCAGAAGAAGAGGATGTCGTAGCCGGTCACCAGCACGCTGGTCGGATAGAACTTGGCCAGTTCGGGGGTGGCGTCGGGCCAGCCCATGGTGGAGAACGGCCACAGGCCCGAGGAGAACCAGGTGTCGAGCACGTCCGGGTCCTGGACGTAGCCCTCGGGGGCCTGCTCGTCCGGGCCGACGCAGACGATCTCGCCCTCGGGGCCGTACCAGATCGGGATGCGGTGACCCCACCACAGCTGGCGCGAGATGTTCCAGTCGTGCATGTTGTCGACCCACTCGAACCAGCGCGGTTCCTGGCTGGCCGGGTGAATCTTGACGTCGCCGTTGCGGACCGCGTCGCCGGCGGCCTTGGCGATGCCCTCGACCTTCACCCACCACTGCATGGACAGGCGGGGTTCGATGGGCTCGCCGGAGCGCTCGGAGTGGCCGACCTGATGCAGGTAGGGGTACTTGCGGCCGACCACGCGGCCCTCGGCCTCGAGCCGCTCGCGGATCTTGAGGCGGGCCTCGAAGCGGTCCATACCGTCGAATTCGGTTCCGCTGTCGGCGATCTTGCCGGTCTTGTCCATGATCGTCGGCATGGGCAGGTTGTGGCGCAGGCCGAGCTCGAAGTCGTTGGGGTCGTGCGCGGGAGTGATCTTGACCGCGCCGGAACCGAATTCGGGATCCACGTAGTCGTCGGCGACGATCGGGATCTGGCGGCCGGTGATCGGGTGGTAGAGCGTGGTGCCGACCAGATGCTTGTAGCGCTCGTCGTCGGGGTGCACGGCCACCGCGGTGTCGCCGAGCATGGTCTCCACACGGGTGGTGGCCACGATCACGTGCGGCTCATCGTCGTTCAGCGAGCCGTAGCGCAGCGAGACGAGCTCGCCCTCGACCTCCTTGTGGTCCACCTCGAGGTCGGAGATGCCGGTCTGCAGCACCGGCGACCAGTTCACCAGGCGCTCGGCGCGGTAGATAAGGCCCGCGTCGAAGAGGCGCTTGAAGATGGTCTGCACGGCGCGGGACAGCCCGTCGTCCATGGTGAAGCGGTCGCGGCTCCAGTCGACGCCGTCGCCGAGGCGGCGCATCTGGCCCTGGATCTGGCCGCCGGACTCGCGCTTCCAGTCCCAGACCTTGTCCACGAACAGTTCGCGGCCGAAGTCTTCCTTGGTCTTGCCGTCCACGGCGAGCTGCTTCTCCACCACGGTCTGGGTGGCGATGCCCGCGTGGTCCATGCCCGGCAGCCACAGCACCTCGAAGCCCTGCATGCGCTTGCGGCGGGTGAGCAGGTCCATGAGGGTGTGGTCGAGGGCGTGGCCCATGTGCAGGGTGCCGGTGACGTTCGGCGGGGGCAGCACGATCGAGTAGGCGGGCTTGGCGCTGCTCGGATCGGCGGTGAAGTAACCGGCGGCTACCCAGCGCTCGTACAGGTCGGCCTCTACATCGCTGGGGTTCCAGCTCTTGGGGAGGGCATCGGCACGATTACGCGGGTTCTCAGAGGCTGCGCTGGTCACCGGTCGATTCTAAGGGCTGGGATTATCACCCAACGACCGGGTTTTTAGTAGGCCCAATTCGCGGGGCCGAGGCGGGCTCCGGGTGGGCCGCGGCGGAGGGGCCGAGACCTGCCAGAGGCAAGCCGAAGGGCGAGGCTTCCGGCGGATGAGGGACGCTGGAAGCCTCGCCCTCATTGGCCAGACTACCGCCGTTTCCGGCCCGGCTCCCGGATCCAAAGGAAGTTCTCAGGTTCTGGCCCAAATCGGCCAGGGTAGACCAGGATTCGTTGCATCTACGTTGCGTCCGCCGCACCGTTTCCGCGTCGCAATAGCGCCATTGCGGGACGGGCCGCGGGTAGCCTGTGGTCCATGAATCCGATTGTCGCGCGGGTGATGTCGACCGTCGTCGGCCAGCTGGGCAACCCGCACGGCCTGCTGGGCAAGGTCGTGGCCTATTCGCTCAACCGCGGCAATCGCCCCATGATCGAGGCCGCCGTCGCCGCGGCGGAGGTCAGCGCCGTCGACGCCGCGGCGGACCTCGGCTTCGGTGGCGGCATCGGCCTGACCCTGCTGCTCGAGCGCGTCGGCGCGACCGGCACGGTGACCGGCGTGGAGCTGTCCCCGGACATGCTCACCCGGGCCCGCTCGGCCTTCGCCTCCGACGTCGCCGAGGGTCGCCTGAAGCTGATCGAGGGATCGCTGACCGAACTACCCCTCCCCGACGCCTCCCTCGATGCCGTAATCACCTGCAACACCATCTATTTCGTGCCGGAACTGGACCGGGCCTGTGCGGAGATGGCCCGGGTTCTGAAGCCCGGCGGCCGCCTGGTGATCGGCATCGGCGATCCGGATGTCATGACCAAGATGCCTTTCGCCCCATACGGTTTCACCCTCCGCCCGGTGGCCGAGGTGACCGACGCCCTGAAGCGCGCCGGTCTCACCGTCGATCACCGGGACGTGCCGAACAAGCCGATTCCCGGCCATCTGCTGATCGGCCGCCCCGCGTAGCGGCCTGTGATGCCCGCGTAGCAGCCTGTCCCGTTTGCCCGGTCAGGGCACGTGTCGAAGGCCACTCCTCTCTGCTCGAGTGAGGTGACTCGCTTAGCTCTTGCCACGGCTACCTGCGGTGATGTGTTCTGGCTATCCGGCTGGCGCCAGTCGTCTCCAGTTCATCGCAGTACCGAGACAGCTCCCCGAGGGACACCGTCCCACCGCTGGAAAGCGAGTCACCATGCGAGTTCGAACCCTTGCCGCATCCGCCGCCCTGCTGACCGGCTTCGCCATTGCCGGACTGGCCGTGAGCGGAACCGCTTCCGCCGCAACCCCCTTCGTCATCCCGCAGATCGGCGCGGCCGGTGTGGAGCTCTCTCCCGGCGAGACGCAGTCCCTGGCGAACAGCCCGGCTCCGGCGTTGGTCGATCGATTCGCGCCGCCCGGGGCCGTGACCGTCCTGCTCGAACCGGATTCGAAGCTGCCGCAGGACGAGGACTACATCTACGCGGATATGCCCACGATCGTCGGGGAGGCCGCGGCGCACCCGAACGGTTCGGTGGATCTGGTCGTCGACTCGGAGGGACTGGCGGTCGTCCAGGTCTGGTAGCCCTCCCCCGTCATCCCGGCACGTTCTTGGCCGGGATCCACACCAACTGCGCACCAGCGGTTTTCACTGTGGATCCCGGCCAAAAGCACGCCGGGATGACGGGGTGATGATCAGGGAACGAGCACGTCCAGTGCGTCCGGGTGGGCGCGGAACAGGGCCGGGAGCAAGCCCACCGGATCGCCGTCGGCGGTGGCGGGTGCGCCGGGGGCCGTGAGGCGGAATTCGCGGGCCTTGTACTGGACCATGGCCGGGTGGTCGACGCGCTTGCCGGAGGACAGGGCCGGGAGCAGGCGGATCATCTCCAGCCGGGACATTGCCCCCACGACGGTCAGGTCGAGCAGGCCGTCGTCGATGATCGCGTCCGGGGCGACGAGCATGCCGCCGCCGTAGGTGCGGGTGTTGCCGACGGCGACCATGACCGCGTCGAGGTCGATGACCGTGCCGTCCGGGTGGTCCGGTGAGCCGGTGAGTTCGATGCGGTAGGGCACGGCCAGTTTGCCGACGAGTTCGATCAGCGCGGCGACCGTGTAGCGCATCGGGCCGTTGGGCCAGCGCAAGGCGTTGGCGCGCAGGGTGACTCGCGCATCGAGGCCGGTGCCCGTGACGGTGGCGAACCAGATGGAGCGACCGGATTCCTCGGTCTCGACGGTGCCGAGGTCGATGGCGCGGGTCTTGCCGCCGAGCACCGTGGTCACCGCCGCGGCGGTGTCGTCCGGGATGCCCAGTTCGCGGGCCAGGTCGTTGCCGGTGCCGCCGGGGACCAGGCCCAGGGGGACGCCGGTGCCGACGAGGGCCTGCAGCACCACGCAGGTCAGGCCGTCGCCGCCCGCGGCCACGACGGCGTCGGGCCGGTTGTCCGGGTCGGCGAGGGCCTTGCGGACCAGCCGCTCGGTGTCGGCGGCGGAGTCGCCTTGGATCGTGGTGACCCGGACGTCGTGCCCGGCGAACAGGTTCGCGGCTTCGACGGCGACCAGTGCGCCCTTGCCGTGACCGGAGAGCGGGTTGGTCACCAGGGCGATGGAGCGGATGGTTCTCACGGAATCAGCTTCCCAGGGTTGAGGATTCCGGACGGGTCGACCGCGTTCTTCACCGCGCGCAGCACCTGGACGCCGAGATCGCCGATCTCGTCGGTCATCCACGGCTTGTGGTCGGCGCCGATGGCGTGGTGGTGGGTGATGGTGCCGCCCGCGGCCACGATGGCGTCGCCCGCGGCCTGTTTGGCCTTGGCCCACTGCGCGATCGGGTCCGCGGCCTGCTTGCCGACCACGGTGAAGTACAGCGACGCGCCGGTCGGGTAGGTGTGCGAGATGTGGCACATGACCAGTGCCGGGGTGCCCTGCGCGGTGAGCGTATCGGTCAGCGCGGCGGTCACTTTCGCTTTAAGGTTGGCGAGATTGGCCCAGCTGGTGGCGGTTTCGAGGGTTTCGCACAGCACGCCGACGTCGAGCAGCGCGTCGCGTAGGTAGGGGGCGGCGAAGCGGCCGTGCTCCCATTCCTGGGCCGGGCCCTCGCCGAGGGCGGTGCCGCCGGCGGCGGTGAGCAGTTCGCTCGCCTCGGCCTGACGGGCGGCGACGTGAGCGGCCGTGCCCTCGAAGGTGGTGACGGCCAGGCAGCCGCCGACGGCCGCGCCGCCGATGTCCCCGGCGCGGGCCAGGTTCAGTCCGGTCTCTGCCTCGTCGGACAGGCGCATGACGGTAGGGGCGGCCCCGGCCTGGATGACGGTGCGCAGGGCGGCCGCGCCGGTGGCGAAGTCGGGGAACGACCAGGCCTGGTAGCCGGTGGTCTCCGGGATCGGGTGCACGCGCAGGGTGACCGCGGTGATGATGCCGAGGGTGCCCTCCGAGCCGGAGAACAGCTCGCGCAGGTCGGGCCCGGCGGCGGAGGCGGGGGCGCGACCCAGGTCGAGTTCGCCCGCGGGGGTGGCGATTCGGAGGCGCTGGATCATGTCGTCGAAGCGCCCGTATCCGGCCGAGGCCTGCCCCGAGGAGCGGGTGGCCGCGAAGCCGCCGATGGTGGCGAATTCGAAGCTCTGCGGGAAGTGGCCCAGCGAAAGGCCGTGGCGGGCAAGCAGTTCCTCGGCCTGCGGGCCGGACAGGCCCGCGCCCAGGGTGACGGTGCCGCTGACCGGGTCGAGGTCGGTGAGGGTGTCGAGGCGGCCGAGATCGATGGCGATGACGGCCGGGAAGCGGCCGCGCGCGGGATCGAGTCCGCCGACGACGCTGGTGCCGCCGCCGAACGGAACGACCGCGATTCCCTTGGCGGAGCAGTACTTCAGCAGCGCGAGGACCTCGGCGTGATCGGCCGGGAAGACGACGGCGTCGGGGGCGTCCTGCTCACCTTCGGCGCGGCGGCGCAGCAGATCCGGCGTGGATTTGCCGCCCGCCCGCAGCAGGCGGTCGCGGTGGTCGATCGACAGATTCTCGGCTCCGACCACCGCGACGAGCCCGGCGTGCTGTTCCGGCGTGAGCGCCGAGGCGCGCAGCGGCACGTCGCCCTCATCGCGACGGGTCACCGGCTCGCCGGACACCCCGAATACCTGCGCGAGCAGTCCCCGAATCTGCTCGGACAACGGCTTGTGTCCGGCTGGGGAGCCCCAGGCGTCCCACACCATACTCGCGCGGACCTGCGGCTCGCCCGGGTTTTCTGTAAGGCCACTGCCCGTGGATGCGGAGGCTGCTTGTGCGTCGACCATGCGTTACAGTCTGACATAGAATGTCAAGCAGTAACGACAACTACTCTCCGGTGGTGGCATCCATGAGTTCGACCGAACCATCCTCCGCCGTCGATCGAGCCATCCTCGACGCGGCCCGCGCCTGCGTGGCCGAATTCGGCGTGCGGCGCACCACCCTCACCGAGGTGGCCCGGCGCGCCGGGGTCAGCCGGCCGACCGTCTACCGGCGCTGGCCCGACACCGGGTCACTGGTGGCGGACCTGCTGGTGCGGGAGCTACGCGAGATCATCGCCGATACCTCGCCTTCCACCGGCAGCGCGCGCGAGCGGCTGGTCGGCGCGATCGTGGGCGGCGGAGCGGCTATCCGCCGGAATCCGCTGTTCGCCAAGATCTTCCGCGCCGATACCGACATCATGCTCACCTACGTCTTCGAGCGCCTGGGCCGCAACCAGCGCGCCCTGATCGAGCTGTTCGCCGCCGCCATCCGAGAAGGCCAGGCCGACAGCTCGATTCGCCCGGGCGACCCGGACCAGCTCGCCGCCATGCTCCTGCTCATCGCCCAGTCCGCGGTCCAGTCAGCGGGCACCTTCGCCCCCGTCCTCGACTCCGACCACCTCGACATCGAACTCACCCGAGCCCTCCACGGCTACCTCACCCCCGACTGAGCGCCTGGTCGAAGTCCTCCTCGTCATTCCGGCGTGTTTTGGCCGGAATCCACCCGGCAAGCATGGATCCCGGCCAAAAGCACGCCGGGATGACAATCGGAACTTCTGTTGAGGCGCTTGGTTCCACAGGTTTACCGCTGCTGCACTCGAAAGGTCTGACTATGGCTACCAATACGACTCGGGGAGACTCGGCGCTCAATGCGGGGCGGCGGCAGCGGGAGTTACGGCAGCTCGGGGACGGCGGTGATATCGATGTGCTGGTGATCGGCGGTGGAATCACCGGTGCCGGTGTGGCTTTGGACGCGGCCGCGCGCGGGCTGCGGACGGTCCTGGTGGAGAAGCACGACTTCGCGTTCGGGACCAGCCGGTGGAGTTCCAAGCTGGTGCACGGCGGGTTGCGGTATCTGGCCAGCGGCGGGGTGGGGATCGCGCATGAGAGCGCGGTCGAGCGCGACATTCTGCTGACCCGGACCGCACCGCATCTGACCCGGGCGCTGCCGCAGGTGGTGCCGCTGCTGCCGAGCATCGGTACGGCGCAGAAGCTGTTGGTGCGCACCGGATTCCTCGCGGGCGATGTGCTGCGCCGGGCGGCGGGCACCCCGGTATCGGTGCTGCCGCGCTCACGGCGGGTGGCCGCGGCGGAGGCGTTGCGGCTGGCCCCGACCGTGCGGCGGGCCGGACTGCGCGGCGGATTGCTCGCATGGGACGGGCAATTGGTGGATGACGCGCGACTGGTGGTGGCCATTGCCCGCACCGCCGCGCGGGAAGGTGCGTCGGTGCTGACCCGGGTCGAGGCCATGAATGTCACCGGTACGTCGGCCACGCTGCGGGACACGCTGACCGGCGAAACCCTGGACGTGACAGCGCGTTCGGTGGTGAATGCCGCCGGTGTGTGGGCCGATCAGGTGGATCCGAGCATCGAACTACGCCCCTCACGCGGCACCCACCTGGTCTTCGACGCGGCGGCCTTCGGCGGCCTCACCGCCTCGCTGACCGTCCCGATCCCGGGCAGCACCAGCCGTTTCATCTTCGCGTTCCCGGCCGCGCACAACCGGGTCTACCTGGGCCTCACCGACGAGGAAGCGCCCGGCCCGGTGCCGGACGTCCCGCACGCCACCGACGCCGAGATCGACTTCCTCCTCGACACCGTCAACACCGTGCTCCGAGAGCCGCTGAGCCGCGGCGATATTCGCGGCACCTTCGCGGGCCTGCGCCCGCTGCTGCGCACCGGCGACAACTCCACCGCCGACATCTCCCGCGAACACGCGGTCCTCACCTCGCCCACCGGCGTGATCACCGTGGTCGGCGGCAAGCTCACCACCTACCGCAAGATGGCCGAGGACGCCGTGGACGCCGCCGTTGCCCACGCACACCTGGCTGCGGCCCCCTGCCGCACCCGCCAATTGCCCCTGGTCGGCGCGGTCTCCGGCGCGGCCCGCGACGCCATCCAGGCCCCGCCGCGCCTGGTCGAGCGCTACGGCAGCGAGGCCACGACGGTCCTCGCCCTGGCCGACCAGCATCCGTCGCTGGCCGCCGAGGTCGCCCCCGGGATGGATGTCACCGCCGCCGAATTCACCTTCGCGGTCACCCACGAGGCCGCGCTGGACGAGTCCGACCTCCTCGACCGCCGCACCCGCATCGGCCTCGTCGCCGAGGACCGCAAGGCCGCCGAACCGGCCGCGCTCGCCGCACTCGACTGACCGAGGTCAGCCGAAGACGTTGCAGCCGGAGCCGGTGGAGATGCCGGTGCCCACGTGGATGTCGACGTAGGGGAAGACGTCCTCGCGGTCGGGGTGGTACTGCCAGATCTGTAGGCGGTGCTGCCCGGTGGTGGTGGGTGTCCAGCGGATCTGGGCCAGTGCGCCCGACGGCCTGGCGACGCCGATGGGGACCTTGTTGTCGTAGAAGACGACCGGAGTACTCGGGTCATCCACGTATCCGTCGAGGTCGTAGCTGCATCCGGTGCCGTAGTTGCTGGCCATGCCGAAGCTGATGCCCGGGTCTATGCCGATCCGGGTGGCCGTCGCGCCGGCGGGGGCGGCCAGTCCGGCGACGGTCGCGAGCGCGGCGCAACCGACCGCGGCCGCGGTGGTGGTCCTGGTGATCGTGCCCATCATGGTTCGGTCCTCATCGGTGATGCCGGGCCCGGTAGCACCGGCACGATGCCTCGATCCTCACCCGTAGCTTCCGGCTATGGGTGGCATTGCGGCAATCTGGCGGGATCCGTGTCGCCGCGGCTGATCAAGTGTCGCTGCGGGACGGTGTGGAACGGTCCTATGCTTGGCTGCGATGTTGTGAGCGCCGGGAGAGGGAGGCGCGGATGGGTCGAATTCCGACGACGGTCGGGTTGATACCGGGGGCGGGGCTGGTAGCCCGGTTCGGGAACGTGGTCATCTTCCTGGTCGGCGAAAGCCCTTCCACGGAACGGATTATCGGAGCCGCCGAGACCGCGGCCACGGCCGCCGATCCCGGTGTCGCGCTCGCGCAGCGCCTGGCGGCGACCGTGTTCAGCAGCGGTTCCGCACAGCCGCCCGCCTTCGGGGTGGTCGCGCCGACCGCGGGCGGGATTCTGGTGCTGTTGCGGGGTGCGGTGACGGCCGCGGTGGATGGGCCGGAGGGTGCGCACCGCATGTCCGGGGAGCGCGCCATGACCTGGGCCGACGAGATCGTTCGGGACCCGGTGCGGCAGCTCACCGTGGCCGCCGACGGCGCGCGCGGCGAGATCGCGCACACCGATCTGCGCTCCGGGGTCGTGGTGGGCGGAGGGTTCGTCCTGCACGCCCCGGTGTCGGGCCTGAACGCGCCGCGCGCGAGCGAGACCAAACCCAAGTCCGCGGAGGCTTCCGAGTCCGCCCAGACTCCCAGCCCGGCACCCGAGCCGACCCGCCGCGCCCCGACGCCAACGCCCTCGCACACGAGATTCTCGGGCCCGCTCGCCGCGCCGGAAGCCGAATCCGGTCGTGGCCAACCGGTTACGACGCCGCCCGAGCCCGCGGCGGAGCCGGAGAATCCGCGTGTCGTCGCGACGACCCCCGCTCCCGGATCCCGATTGGCGGGCGACGGCGGACCGGACCTCGCGAAATCACCCGCGAAAACCGCTGCGCCCGTTCCCGCTTCGAGCAAGCCGAATCGCCGCGACGACCGTCCGAACCCGGAGGATCAGCCCCCGACCGCCGCCTACGTCGCGGAGGTCGAGGAGGAGCCCCAGCCGCGCGGCTCGTCCGGTCCGCCACCGCCCACCACCTCGGCGATGGCCGCGGCGGGCGGCGCGCTGACCAGCACCGAGGGTGCGGTGTATCCCCTCGATCGGCCGTATGTGATCGGCCGGGACCCCATGATCGACGAGGCGGTGCGCCGAGCGGTGGCCTCCCCCATCGTCATCGCCCGCGACCGCCACGTATCGCGTGTGCACGCACGGGTTTTCATCGAGAACGGCCTGGTCTACGTCCGCGACGCGGGCACGCCCGGCGGCACGTTCGTGGCGGCTCCCGGTGCGGCGGACTGGGTTCGGGTAGGCCAGCGGCCGATGGAGTTGAAGATCGGTTGGAGCCTGCGCATCGGCGAGCGGATACTCACCTACCGCACCGGCTGAGGCCTCACCCCTGTAGCGACGACCAGTCTCCTCGCTGTAAGTCGTTGCGGGAGAACGGGTTGATCTCCTTGCGGGCTCGGACGGCCTGCTGTGCGGCGGCCACGTCGGTCGGGTGGTGGCCGAGGACGATCGCGCCGACCGCCCGGCCCTGGGAGAGGATCAGGCGGCGGTAGGACTTCTGGAAGGCGCGGTCCACGACGATGACCTCGTCGCGCTGCCCCGGCTCGACCTGGCCGATGCTGAACAGTTCCAGGCCGACGCCCTTGAGGATGGTCGCGGGCGTCTCCGCGGTCAGGACCTGGTCGCCGCCGAGGGCGTTGACGGCCGCCGCCTGCGCCTGTTCGGCCGCGATCGGCCAGAGTCCGAGCACCCGGTCGCGATGCTCGGCCACGTCACCGGCCGCGTAGACGTGCGGTGCGGCGGTGCGCATGCGGTCGTCGACGAGAATGCCGCGGCGGACCGGGATTCCGGCCCGCTGCGCGAGATCCGTATTGGGGCGGATGCCGATGGAGGCCAGGAAGACCTCGCAGGGAACGGCGGTGCCGTCCTTCAGGATGGCGGCGGCGACCGGGCTCACGCCATTCGCCGGGCTCGCCGATCCAGCCGGCACACCGGCGTGACCGTGCCCACGGGCGTCGGAAATCCCTGCCAGAGCGGCCGTCTCGGCGCGGTGGCGGACCTCTATCCCCGCGCGGGTGAAGTGGTCCAGCACGATGGCGGAGGCGCGGCGGTCGAGCTGCTTGCTCAGCAGGCGCTCACCCCGCTCCAGCACGGTGACATGTAATCCCAACTGGTGCAGCGCATACGCCGCTTCCAGGCCGAGCAGGCCGCCGCCCGCGACCACCGCGCGGCTGCACCGGTGCCGCTGGGCGTAGGCGCGGATCTGAATGGCGTCGCCCGCTTCGCGCAGCACGAAGCTGCCGGGCCGGTGCAGTCCGTCGATCTCCGGCAGCGCCGCCGAGGCTCCCGTCGCGATGATCAGCCGGTCGTAGGGCAGCACATCGCCGGTACCGAGGTGGACGCGCTGCGCGCGCGGATCCAGGTGGGTGGCAAGGGTATTGAGCCACGGGTGGATGCGGTGCTCCTCGTACCACTGCTCGGGCAGCAGGTGCAGGCCCTGCATGGCGGAGCGGCCGGGGATCAGGCGGGAGATGCCCATGCGGTTGTAGAAGTCGTGGGATTCGCGGCCGACCAGATGGATTTCGCAGTCCGGATGGCCACGGCGCAGGAAGTCGGCGGCGGTGACGCCCGCGATGCCGTTGCCGAGGACGACCAGGCTCACGAGGGAGCGGTCGAAACTGGCCGGGCGCGCGCCGATTCCGTGGCCGGGCTCGGGGGTGAGGGCGACCCGGACGCCGCCGCCATTGACGCGGGCGCAGCAGGCCATACGGGTGTTGTCGGCGAAACCCAGTCGCCGCAAGGTGTTCTGCTCATCGCCGGTGGGTTCGCAGAGTTGCCCCGCGCCCTCGAGGATGGCGACGGGGTCCGCGCCGCACACGCCCATGCGGCAGCCCGATTCCAGCGGCAGGCCCGCCTTCTCGGCGAG
>NZ_BAFX01000051.1 GCF_000308815.1 Nocardia concava NBRC 100430 | reverse complement strand
GAAGGACCGCTGCACGGTCTGCACCTCGCCCGCACCGCCACAGGTCTCACAGCGCACCGGCTTGGAGTTGCCGTTGGTGCCCGCGCCCTGGCACAGATCGCAGAGGATGGCGGTGTCGACGGTCAGATGCTTGGTGACGCCGACCGCGCACTCCTGCAACGACAGTCGCGTGCGCAGCAGCGAATCCGCGCCCGGCTGCACACGTCCGCGCGGCTTGCGGGAGCCGCCGCCGGAGGCGTTCATGCCGCCGAAGAAGGCCTCGAACACATCGCCGAGGCCACCGAAGCCTGCGCCCGAGAAGCCGCCGCCCATGCCGCCGCCGGATTCCAGCGGGTCGCCGCCGAGGTCGACGATGCGTCGCTTCTCCGGATCCGACAGCACCTCGTAGGCGCTGGAGACCTCGCGGAACTTCTCCTGGGCCTCCGGCTCCGGATTCACGTCGGGATGCAGTTCACGCGCCAACTTGCGGTAGGCGCGCTTGATCTCCTGGTCGGTCGCGTTGCGTGCGACGCCGAGCAGTGCGTAATAGTCCCGTGCCACGTGCGCTCTCTAGTCCTGTTTCGTCTTCAGCCAGCTCACCGTTCGGCGAGCACTTCACCGATGTATCGGGCGACAGCCGCCACCGAGGCGATGGTTCCCGGGTAGTCCATGCGGGTCGGCCCCAATACCCCCATACCTCCGAGCACCGTACCGGGCATCCCGTAACCGGTTGACACCACGGCCGTCCCACGCATCTGCTCGAGCTTGGTCTCCTCGCCGATCTGCACCGTCACCGTACCCGGGACCTGCGCCGCGGCCAGCAGCTTCAACACGATCACCTGCTCCTCGAGGGCCTCGAGTACAGAACGCAGGGAACCCGGGAATCCGTTCCCGGCGAAGTCGGAGGCATTGCGGGTGAGGTTGGCGGTGCCGCCGAGGACCAGGCGTTCCTCGGGATGCTCGACGAGGGTCTCGACCATGACGGTCGAGACCCGGATGAGTACGTCGCGCAGCTTCGGCGGGGAATGTTCGGGGAGCTCGGCGACCGAGGCGGAGGCGGCCGCGAGGCGCTTGCCCTCCATCGCCTTGCCGAGCATGCCGCGCAGGGCGGCCAGGTCTTCCTCGCTGATCAGATTGCCGAGATCGACCAGGCGCTGATCGACGCGCCCGGTGTCGGTGATCACGACCAGCAGCAGCCGCGCGGGGTTGAGGGCCACGACCTCGATGTGGCGCACGGTCGACGCCGACACCGTCGGGTACTGGACCATGGCGACCTGCCGGGTCAGCTGGGCCAGCAGCCGGACGCCGCGGCGCAGCACATCGTCGAGGTCGACGCCGCTCTCCAGGAATTCCATGATGGCCCGGCGCTCGGCATTCGAGAGCGGCTTGACCTCGGAAATGTGGTCGACGAACTGGCGATAGCCCTTGTCCGTGGGAATACGACCCGATGACGTATGCGGCTGGGCGATATAGCCTTCGGCCTCCAGCACGGCCATGTCATTGCGGACCGTCGCACTCGATACGCCAAGGTTGTGCCGCTCGACCAGGGTCTTGGACCCGATCGGCTCCTTGGTTGCGATGTAGTCCGCCACGATGGCCCGCAGGACCTCGAGCCGGCGCTGCTCGGTGCTCGACATGGCCCCACCTCCTCGCGCGAATTTCCAGGATTATCCACCCTAGTTTAGTGACCCCTTGTCAAGTTGCTGTGCGACCGCCCGTCAGCTGCGCGGAGTCACCCAACCGCCCGGTGTGCGACCGTGCTTCCACTTGATGCCGCATCCGACGCTCGGAGTGTGCGGTTCGGGGACGGGTTGCCCGGCGAGGACGAAATCGACGGCCTGCCTCAGCGACGAGCCATCGACGGGCTCGTCATTGCCGGGCGTCGCCGCGTCGAACCGCCCGCGATAGGCCAGCCGCCGCTCACTGTCGTACAAGAACAGGTCCGGCGTGCACGCCGCCTGATACGCGCAAGCCACCTCCTGCGACTCGTCGATCAGGTACGGGAACCCAAACCCGGCCCGCCGCACTTGATCTCGCAAATGCGCGGCGTCGTCATCGGGATAGTTGACGGTGTCGTTGCTACAAATCGCGACCGTTGCCAGCCCCCGCTCGGCGAGCTCGGCCGCCACGATTCCAAGCTCCGTCTCGATCTTGCGAACGTACGGACAGTGATTCGACAGGAACACCACCAGCAGCGCCGGCTCCTTGAACGAGTCCAGCGAAACTTCACCGCCATCCACCGCGGGCAGCGTGAATTCCGGTGCGGGCGTGCCGATCGGGACCATGAACGATGCGAGCGCCATGACCCATTGTCACCGACCGGCGCGGGGCGGTGGGTCAGCTCAGCAGGTCGCGCACTACACCGTCGGCGAGGAGACGGCCGCGATCGGTCAAAACCAGGCGGTCGCCGGTGAGTTCGGCCAGGCCGTCGGCGATTACGCGGTCGGCGGCGCGGCGGCCGGCGGGGTCGAGGTCCTCGAGGGGGAGGCCGGTGCGGAGGCGGACGGTGAGCATGACTCGTTCGGTGTAGCGCTCTTCGGCGGTGAGGGACTCCCAGCCTGCGGCGGGGAGGACGCCGGTGGCGACTCGATCCGCGTAGCGCGCAGGGTGTTTCACGTTCCACCAGCGGGTGCCGCCGACGTGGCTGTGCGCGCCCGGGCCCGCGCCGAGCCAGTCGCCGCCGTCCCAGTAGCCGAGGTTGTGGCGGCAGCGGCCCGCGTCGGAGGCCGCCCAGTTGGAGACCTCGTACCAGTGCAGGCCCGCGGCTTCGAGACGGGAATCGATGCGCTCGTAGCGGGCGGCGAGAACGTCGTCGTCGGGGGCGGGGAGTTCGCCGCGGCGAACCCGCCGGGCCAGCGCCGTGCCGTCCTCGACGATCAGCGAGTAGGCGGAGACGTGGTCGACGCCGGCGGAGAGCACGGCATCGAGGCTGGCATCGAGATCGGCGTCGGTCTCGCCGGGGGTGCCGTAGATGAGGTCGAGATTCACATGCTCGAATCCCGCTTCACGCGCCTCCCGAGCCGCAGCCACAGCCCGGCCGGGAGTGTGGGTGCGGTCCAAGATCTTCAGCACATGCTGCGCCGCCGACTGCATGCCGAGCGAGACCCGGGTGTACCCGGCCGCCCGAATCCGCTCGAAGAATTCAGGCGAAGTGGATTCCGGATTCGACTCCGTCGTCACCTCAGCGCCGGGAGCCAGCGTGAAGTTCTCCCGAATCGCATCGAGCACCCCCGCCAACCCGTCCCCACCGAGCAGCGACGGCGTCCCACCGCCCACGAAGACAGTCTCCACGGCAGGCGTAGCCGACGGCAGCGCATCGAATTGCGCTGCGGCAGTGGCGAATTCCCCCCGCAATGCCTCGAACCACGACTCCGGCGAGGACGAACTCCCCAACTCCCCCGCCGTATAGGTATTGAAGTCGCAATACCCGCACCGAGTCGCACAGAACGGCACGTGCACATAGATCCCGAACGCCCCGCCCCCGAAATCGCGCAGCACCGGCAGTCCGGCGTCATCCGCCGCGGCATTGCCGGAGGTCCGTTCGGGAGCAGTCGAGGTCACCCCACCAGTGTGACCGGTTACCCGCGTCACAACTCACCCGCCCGCGCCCGGTCTCCCGCCCGACCGGCGAGATACGGCGAATCCGGGTACATTCCAAGGGATTTCGGTGGGCCGGGTGGAGGCTCCGGAAGCGGATGGGGATCCGATGATCGAGGTGCCGCGGCATGAGATCGATGTCAGGTCGATCAGGGAAGTGGACGAGGGGTCGGTAGCGCCGGTCGTGGGCCGGGCGCGGATGCCGGTGCGGGCGGCGGGGCCGAATTTCTCGCGGTCGATGGATGGGGCAGTGCTGGCTCGGATGCTGATGGTGGATCCGGCCGGGTTGCGGTCGCGGACCTGGTTTTTCGCGCGGTCGGCCGAGCAGACGATCACGCGGCGGTTCCGGGCGAACGGGATCGAGTACGGGTTCGATCGGCACGACAAGGTGGCGGGTTGGCGGGCGGCGTTCTGGTGGGCGCTGATCGCGCGGGACTTCGAGGCCATGGGCGAGCTGGTCGAGTATCCGGTCGAGCGGCTGTGGGAGCTCGGCGACGGCGCGTTCGACACCTTCCAGTACGAGTGGGTGCGACTACTCCAATGGGCCTGGCGCTTCGGACCCAAGAGCGTCTACGAGTCCGTCCGGGCCCTCGACACCACCAGCAAGCTCGGCGCGCAACAGGTCACCGACCTGCTCCTGCGTCCCGCCATCGACGTCTTCCTGTGCCTGGCCGACGGCGACTCCGACGGCTTCGACCGCCGGCTCGCCAACGCCCTGCGCCTGCATCGCGCCTTCTTCGACACCGAAACCTGGGGTCACGACCCCGAGGGCGTCATCTCCCTCCCCCTGCTGGCCCTGACCTGCTGGGCCCGCGACCTCGGCTATCGCACCGTCGTCCGCTCCCCCTACCTCCCCGCGGGTTTCATCGATCGCCCCGACTGGGTCCGCTCCCCCGAGCTGGCCGATGAGCTGAACCGAATCGAGTCGGCGAAGGCCCGATTGATCCCGCGATGATCGGAACCTGATCGATCTATGACACCTGTCACAAAACGAAACATATATCCAGGGGATTTCCCGGAAAACTGAGGAAAATTCGATCCGGCAGTCGGATCGACCCTGCTGACGTGGCACAATAACCCTCATGACTGGACTTGGAGTACGACTCGTGGCGCGTCGCCATGTCGACTTCAAGCGCGTCTGCAGCGCGAGCTGTCTGCCGGGAAGCCTCCGGTAGATCGGCTCCCCTTCCCCGGAATCCAGCGTTTTTCTGACGCTGTAAGAGCCGGTTCTCTGATATCGGAGGCGTGAGCCAGCCCCTCCCGCCTGCCCGCAAGACCTTCAGGAGCGACCCCCATGACGTCGAGCACCGACGCCACTTCCGATAACGCTCACTCCGCCCGGCCCGAGAAGCCTGCCTCGGAACGACGCGTGCGTCCGGACCGTCCGCGCTCGGAAGCGCCCGTCGCCCCGCGCGAGCGCACAGCCCGCCCGGTCAAGCGCAAGTCGGAGGGGCAGTGGGCGCTCGGCTACCGCGAGCCGCTCAATGCCAACGAGCAGTCCAAGAAGGACGACAACCCGCTCAATGTGCGCGCGCGCATCGAGAACATCTACTCGAAGCAGGGTTTCGACTCCATCGACAAGAGCGATCTGCGCGGCCGCATGCGCTGGTGGGGTCTCTACACCCAGCGCGAGCAGGGCTACGACGGCACCTGGACCGGCGACGAGAACATCGACATCCTCGAGGCCCGCTACTTCATGATGCGGGTGCGGTGTGATGCCGGCGCGCTGAACCTGAAGCAGCTGCGCACCCTCGCGGAGATCTCCACCGAGTTCGGCCGCGACACCGCGGACCTGTCCGACCGCGAGAACATCCAGTACCACTGGATCGAGATCGAGAACGTGCCGGAGATCTGGCGGCGGCTCGAATCGGTCGGCCTGCAGACCACCGAGGCGTGCGGCGACTGCCCGCGCGTGGTGCTGGGCTCCCCGCTGGCCGGTGAATCGCTCACCGAGATCATCGATCCCACCTGGGCCATCGACGAGATCGTGAAGCGCTACATCGGCAAGAAGGAGTACTCCAACCTGCCGCGCAAGTTCAAGACCGCCATCTCCGGCCAGCAGGACGTGGTGCACGAGATCAATGACGTCGCCTTCGTCGGCGTCGTGCATCCCGAGCACGGTCCGGGCCTGGACCTGTGGGTGGGCGGCGGCCTGTCGACCAACCCGATGCTGGCGCAGCGCGTCGGCGCGTGGGTGCCGCTCGAGGAGGTGCCGGATGTGTGGGAGGCCGTGGTCTCGCTGTTCCGCGACTACGGTTACCGCCGCCTGCGCACCAAGGCGCGCCTGAAGTTCCTCGTGAAGGACTGGGGCATCGAGAAGTTCCGCGAGGTGCTCGAGACCGAGTACCTGAAGCGCAAGCTGATCGACGGCCCCGCGCCGGAGCAGCCGAAGCGTCCCATCGACCACATCGGTGTGCAGAAGCTGCGCAACGGGCTGAACGCGATCGGCTTCTCCCCCATCGCAGGTCGCGTGTCGGGCACCATCCTGACCAAGGCCGCCGAGGCCATCGAGCGGGCCGGTTCCGACCGGGTCCGGTTCACCCCGTACCAGAAGCTCATCGTGCTCGACGTGCCCGACGACAAGGTCGAGCAGCTGATCGAGGAGCTGGAACCGCTGGGCCTGCACGGCCGTCCGTCGCACTGGCGGCGAAACCTGCTGGCCTGCAGCGGCATCGAGTTCTGCAAGCTGTCGTTCACCGAGACCCGCAAGCGCTCGCAGGCGCTGGCGCCGGAACTGGAGCAGCGGCTGGCCGACATCAATGCGGAGCTCGACGTGCCGATCACCATCAATATCAACGGCTGCCCGAACTCCTGCGGTCGTTCGCAGATCGCCGACATCGGCTTCAAGGGCCAGCTGGTCGACGACGGTGACGGGAATCAGATCGAGGGCTTCCAGGTTCACCTCGGAGGCAGCCTCGGTTTCGACTCCGCCTTCGGCCGGAAGTTACGCCAGCACAAGGTCACCGGCCAGGAAGTCGGCGACTACATCGAGCGCGTCGTGCGCAACTTCGTCAAGAACCGTGATGAGGGCGAGCGTTTCGCGCAGTGGGCTGTTCGTGCCGAAGAAGCAGACCTGCGGTAGTTAGGGGAATCAGCAATGACTACAACGAAACTCGCGGAATCCGAGCTGCGCGCCCTGGTCGAGAAGGGTAATGCCGAACTCGGTCCGAACGCGACCGCGCAGGAACTGCTGCAGTGGACCGAGGACACCTTCGGCTCGAATTACATTGTGGCGTCCAATATGCAGGACGCGGTGCTGGTGCAGCTGGCCGCCCAGGTCCGCCCGGGCGTGGACGTGCTGTTCCTCGACACCGGCTACCACTTCGCCGAGACCATCGGCACCCGTGACGCGGTCGAGCTGGTGTACGGCGTGAACATCGTGAACGTGACGCCGGAACACAGTGTGGCCGAACAGGATCAGCTGCTGGGCAAGGATCTGTTCGCCCGCGACGCCGCCGAATGCTGCCGCCTGCGCAAGGTGGTCCCGCTGAAGAAGTCCCTCGTCGGATACAACGCCTGGGTGACCGGCATCCGTCGAGTGGAGGCGCCGACTCGCGCCAACGCACCCCTCATCTCCTACGACGAGGGCTTCGGCCTGGTGAAGATCAATCCGATCGCCGCCTGGTCCGATGACGAGATGGCCGCGTACATCGAGGCCAATGGCATTCTCGTCAATCCCCTTGTGGAAGAGGGCTATCCCTCCATCGGTTGCGCTCCGTGCACGCGGAAGCCGGAACCGGGATCCGATCCGCGATCCGGCCGCTGGGCCGGGCTCGCCAAGACCGAATGCGGGTTGCACGCGTCATGACCTCTCTCGAGACTGAGTTCGACACCTTGGCCGCGCTCGAATCCGAGTCCATCCACATCTTCCGTGAGGTGGCGGGCGAATTCGAGCGTCCGGTGATCCTGTTCTCCGGCGGCAAGGACTCCACCGTCCTGCTGCACCTGGCGATCAAGGCCTTCTGGCCCGCGCCGCTGCCGTTCGCGCTGCTGCACGTGGACACCGGGCACAACCTGCCCGAGGTGCTCGAGTTCCGCGACAAGGTGGTCGAGAAGTACGGGCTGCGACTGCATGTCGCGTCGGTGGAGGACTACCTCGCCGACGGCCGGTTGCAGGAGCGCCCGGACGGCATCCGCAACCCGCTGCAGACCGTGCCGCTGCTGGACGCCATCAACGAGAACCGCTTCGACGCGGTCTTCGGTGGCGGCCGCCGCGACGAGGAGCGTTCGCGGGCCAAGGAGCGGATCTTCTCGCTGCGCGACGCGTTCGGCCGCTGGGACCCGAAGCGGCAGCGGCCGGAGCTGTGGAACCTGTACAACGGCAAGCACGCTCCCGGCGAGCACGTGCGCGTGTTCCCCATCTCCAACTGGACCGAACTCGACATCTGGCGCTACATCGCGCGCGAGGACGTCGAGCTGGCCTCCATCTACTACGCCCACGAGCGCCCGGTGTACCTGCGCGACGGCATGTGGATGACCCCCGGCACCTGGGGCGGCCCGGCCGAGGGTGAGGAGCTGCTGACCAAGTCGGTGCGCTACCGCACCGTCGGCGACGGATCCACCACCGGCGCAATCATTTCCGACGCCGCCGACAATGACGCGATCCTCGCCGAGGTCGCCGCGTCCCGGCTCACCGAACGTGGCGCGACCCGAGGCGACGACCGCGTCTCCGAGGCAGCCATGGAAGACCGCAAGCGAGAGGGTTACTTCTGATGTCCGACCTATTGAGACTGGCCACCGCCGGATCGGTCGACGACGGCAAGTCCACCCTGGTCGGACGACTGCTGTACGACACGAAATCCGTTCTGGCGGACCAGATCGACGCCGTCACGCGCGCCTCGGTCGACAAGGGTCTGTCCACCCCGGACCTGTCGCTGCTCGTCGACGGCCTGCGCGCCGAGCGCGAACAGGGCATCACCATCGACGTGGCGTACCGCTACTTCGCCACGCCCAAGCGGTCTTTCGTACTCGCCGACACCCCGGGCCACGTGCAGTACACCCGTAACACGGTGTCGGGCGCGTCGACGGCGCAGCTGGTGATCCTGCTGGTGGATGCCCGCAAGGGCGTCATCGAGCAGACCCGCCGCCACGCCGCCGTCATGGCACTGCTGGGCGTGCCGAAGCTGGTGCTGGCCGTGAACAAGATCGACCTGGTCGATGATCCGGCGGGCGTCTTCGAGCGGATCAAGTCCGAATTCGCCGAGCTGACAACGAAACTCGGCTGGGCGGCCGAGGATGTGCAGGAGATCCCGGTCTCCGCGCTGCACGGCGACAATGTGGCCTCGCGGTCGGAGAACACCCCGTACTACACCGGCCCCTCGCTCATCGAGCACCTGGAGTCGGTGCCGGTGGACGCGGACGCGCACGGCCGCCACGAGGTGGGTCTGCGCTTCCCGGTGCAGTACGTGATCCGTCCCCGCACCGCCGAGTACCCGGACTACCGCGGTTACGCGGGTCAGGTTGCGGCGGGCGTGGTTTCGAAGGGCGACGAGGTCGTGGTGCTGCCCTCGGGCACCCGCACCACCGTCGAGCGCATCGACACCCCCAATGGTGAACTGGTCTCCGCGCAGCCGGGCCGCAGCGTCACGCTGATCCTGGCCGACGACGTGGACGTGTCCCGCGGTGACGTGATCGCCGCCGCCAAAGGCGCGCCCGAGCCGATCGACTCGTTCGACGCCACCGTGTGCTGGCTCGGCGACAAGCCGCTGCGCCCGGGCGCGCGCCTGCTGCTCAAGCACGGCACCCGCACCACCCAGGCCATCGTGGGCGCGCTCATCGAGCGCTTCGACGAGCAGCACCTGTCCGCCGATCCAAACCCGGAGTCGCTGGCGCTCAACGACATCGGCCGCATCTCGGTGCGCGTGGCCGACCCGATCGTGGCCGACGACTACAGCGTCAACCGCCACACCGGCTCGTTCCTGCTGATCGATCCCGCGGGCGGCAACACCCTCGCGGCCGGCCTGGTCGGCGACGCGCTGACCGCCGTCGAGGTCGGCACCGAGACCGAGTTCGCCGCCGAAGCCGGGGTCTGACGATGAATTCGCCCGGCAACGGCGCAGTTCCGGCCGTCCTGCCGGGCGGGGCGGCCCGCCCCTTCCGGATCGAGCACGCGCCCGCCCTGATTGCCGTAGCGCACGGCAGCCGCGATCCGCGTTCGGCGGAGACCATGCGAGCCGTGGTCGCGCAGATCGCGGCCCAGCGTCCGGATCTCGATGTGCGGCTGGCATTCCTGGACCTGAGCACGCCTTCGGTGGATCAGGTCGTGGATGCGGTTGCGGCCGACGGACATTCGCATGCCATCGTGGTTCCGCTGTTGCTGGGCAGCGCTTTTCACGCGCGCGTCGATCTACCCGGCCTGCTCGACGCGGCCCGGGCCCGGCACCCCCAGCTGCGCCTGACCCAGGCCGACGTGCTCGGTCCCGATCCGCATCTGATCATCGCCCTGCGCGATCGCATCGTCGAGGCGCTCCAGACCGACCACCCCACCCGTCATTCCGGCATGTTTTTGGCCGGAATCCACACTGCCGGTATGGATCCCAGCCAAAAGCACGCTGGGATGACGGGGGAGATACACGTACCCCGACTGGGCATTGCCGTTGCCGCCGTGGGCTCTTCGTCCGCGACCGCCAACACCCGTACCGGTGATGTGGCGCGTCTGCTCACCGCCCTGACGGGCTGGGACACCGAGATCTGCTTCGCCACCACCGAACCCACGCTGCTCAAGGCCTTCGCCCGGCTGCGTGCCCGCGGCGCGGATCGCATCCTGGTGGCACCGTGGTTCCTGGCGCCCGGGCTGCTCACGGATCGTCTCCGCGAAGCCCTCCCCCAGATCCCGCACGCCGACACCATCGGGGCGCACCCGCTGCTCGCGGAGGTGGCGCTGGATCGCTATGCCACCGCCGCTCTGCCACTGGAACTTTCGGCCTGACCCACCCTCACGCCAGGAATTCCAGGAGCAGCTCCGTCGTGCGCTCCGGAGCCTCCTCTGGCAGAAAGTGCCCGCAGGGCAGCGATTCCCCGCTCACCGTGTCACACCACTGACGCCAGATGCGCAGCGGATCCGTTGCGCCGTCGGCGATTCCGCCGGACTCTCCCCAGAGCACCAGGGTCGGGCAGGTGATCTTGCGCCGGCCCCGGTCGAGATCGTCGTGTATGCGGTCGAGGGTAGCCGCGGCCCGATACTCCTCGCAGATGGCGTGGACGGTCCGCGGATCGCGGAATTGCGCCCGGTAGGCGGATCGCAGATCGGGCGGGAACGCGCCCGGCGTGCTCGACCAGTTGTCGAGCATGTAGTCGACCAGTACGTGGGGCGAGCCCGAAATCAGCCGCTCCGGAACGGGTTCCGGGGCCGCCAGGAACGACCAGACCCAGAACCCCTCGCCGAGCCCGGCACGAAACACCTCACCGGTAGGAATAATGTCCAGCACCCCCAGCCGGGTGATGATCCCGCGATAGTCCAGCGCCATCCGATAGGCGCACCGCGCTCCCCGGTCGTGCCCGATCACCGCGAACCGCCGATGACCGAGCGTCGCCATCACCTCCACCTGTTCCGCCGCGATCTCCCGCATGCTGTACGGGCCGTGATCGGGCGTACTGCGCGGCGTCCCGCTGCCCCCGTACCCGCGCAGATCGGTCGCGACGACGGTGAACCGCTCGGCCAGCTGCGGCGCGACCCGATGCCACATCAGGTGCGTCTCCGGAATCCCGTGCAGCAGCAGCACCGCCGGGCCGCTGCCCGCCGTACGCCCGTGAATCATCCCCGCCGCCGTCGGAATGTCGAATACCTCGAAGTCCGTGAAGTCCACAGTCCACCTCCGTATCAATGGTGCGGGACGGGCGGGCGCGGCGCCGGTCGATGGCGATACGGCTCGGCCGGCACAGATTCAGATCGGCCGATGGGGATACAGCTCAGCGGGTTTGGGTGCCGGGATCCGAGGCCGGGAGATACGGGATGAGGGTGTGGGCGAGATTGGTGATGGTCAGGGATTGGAGCCAGACCCGGCCGGGGCCGGTGAGGGCCGCCAGGAAGAGGCCGTCGCCGCCGAAGAGCAGGTTGCGGACGCCGCGGATCATGGTGATGTCGAAATCGACCGAGGCGTCGAACATTCCGATGTGGCCGGGATGCACACGCAGGGTTTCGCCACGGGCCAGGTCGTATTGGACGACCTCGCCGGAGAGCTCGACCCAGGCATAGCCGTCACCGGCGAGCCGCTGGAGGGTGAAGCCCGCGCCGCCGAAGATGCCCGCGCCGAGGCGACGCTGGAAGCTCAGCGCGATCCGCACATCGCCTGCGGCGCAGAGGAATCCGTGGCGGTGCACCAGGTACTCGCGGTCCTTCGCGACCTGGACGGGCAGGATCTGGCCGGGCAGTTTGGCGGCGAAGGAGACCATGCCCGGATCGCGGTGGGCGGTGTATTCGGTCATGAAGAGCCCGGCTCCGGCCATCGCGCGGCGGACCGCGCCGAGCACGCCTCCCGCCGCGGCACGGGTGGAAGTGCTCAACCGGATCGAATCGGTCATCCACGAGAGCTGCCCCGCTTCGGCAATGAGCCGATCCCCGGGTTCCAGCGCGACCTCGAGCACCGGCATGACGGTTCCCCGAATTCTGGCGTCCATCAGGTGTCCCCTCCCGCGTTCACGACTCACACCAGTGTGCCCGGCCGCAGGCCGTGTCGGGATCGTGTCCGACTTGCCACCGGGGCATCCTTCTTAGTAATTTAGGCTTTCCTTACCTAATAGAAGTGGCTCGACATGCTCCAGACCAGCGGCCTCCGGTACCGCGCCGGAACCACGGGAATCGCGCACGATTCCTGGCCCATCGCGGCCGCCTACGCCCTGCTGGCCACCGGCAGCCTGGCCGCGGCCGTCTGGATCGCCGCCCACGTCACCGCCAGCCCGGCCGTGCACACCGGCGGACTGTTCGTGCACCTCGCCTCGCTGGTGATGGGATTCGGCGGCGTGCTCATGGCCGACTCCTTCGTATTGCGCTGGGCCGCAGGCCGTCTCAGCCTCGCCGAGACACTGTCGGCGGTGAGTCGGCTGCATGTCCCGATCTGGCTCGGGCTGGCCGGGCTGGTGGCCAGCGGCTGCGTGCTGGAACCGAATCTGGCCTCGACCATGACCCGCACCAAGCTGGCACTCGTACTGATGCTGACCCTCAACGGGATTCAGGCCTGCGCGCTGAACCGCCGCCTGCGGGCGCGCGGCGACATCCCCTTGACGCCGCGTCTGCTGGCCTGGGGCGCGGCCACCGGACTGGTGTCGCAGGTCTGCTGGTGGGGCGCGACCGCCATCGGCTTCCTCAACGCCCAGCGCTGAACCGGGTACCACGGCACTGAACCGGGACCGGACCGCCGCCCGATACGCTGGGCGAATGATCAAGGCTGCGGTATTCGATGTGGGCGAGACGCTGATCGACGAGACGCGCATCTGGTGCCGCTGGGCCGACCGGCTCGGCGTCCCGCGCTTCGCGTTCCTGGGCGTGATCGGCGGCATGGCGGCCATCGGGCGGCCGCTCACCGACGCGTTCGAACTGGTGCGGCCGGGCCTGGATCTCGAAGCCGAGCAGATCGCGTGGGCGGCCGAGGAGCCGGACAGCCTTCGCAACAACTTCGACGCCGACGACCTGTACCCGGATGTGCGGCGGGCGCTGGGCGAGCTGCGGCGGCGCGGGATCACCGTGATCATCGCCGGAAATCAACCGCCGCAGGCGAAATCGGCGCTGGAGCGGATGGCGCTGCCGGTCGACGCGGTCTACACCTCGGCCGAATGGGATCTGGAGAAGCCGGATCCCAAGTTCTTCACGCGGGTGGCGGAGGTGGCCGGGGTCGAGCCCGGCGAGATCTGCTACATCGGGGATCGGGTCGACAACGATGTGCTGCCGGTGCTGGCGGCGGGCATGATGCCGGTGCTGATCCGGCGCGGGCCGTGGGGCTATCTCACCGCCGAGCTGCCGGATGCGGCGCGGGCCACGGTCATCGACGGTCTCGACGAGCTGCCGGACCTGCTGTCCCCGGCCTGAATTCGGGTTGCCCCGGCCCGAGTCCATTTACATGACACATCAAGCGTGACGGCCGTTTTCCGCCAGCGCCCGATCCTCGCGCGGCGTTGACTATGACATGTCAACGAAATCGGCTCTACCGCAAGGGGAATGTAGTCATGGATGCTCGCTTCGCAGGCAAGGTCGTGCTGATCACCGGCGCCACCTCGGGGGTCGGCGCGGCCGTGGCCCGGCGGATCGCCGCCGAGGGCGGGGCCGTCGTGCTCGGCGCACGCGGCAAGGAGGCCGGTGACCGGATGGCGGAGGAGATCCGCGCGGCCGGTGGCCGGGCGCTGTTCGTACCCACCGATGTCACCGTCGAGGCCGATGTGGAGCGCCTCACCGGTGCCGCCGTCACCGAATTCGGGCGGCTGGACGCGGCTTTCAACAATGCGGGCGCGGTCAATGCCTTCGGCAATGTGGAGGACATCGACGAGGCCGGATGGCGAGCCGACCTGGAGCTCAACCTGACCGCCGTGTATTACGGCCTGCGCCACCAGGTTCCGGCGCTGGCGGCCAGCGGCGGCGGCGCGATCCTCAATAACGCCTCCAACCTGGGCGTGGTCGGCATGGGCCAGGTCGCGCCGTATGTCGCCGCCAAACACGGCGTGGTGGGCCTGACCCGGGCGGTGGCCCTGGAAGCGGCCGATCGATCGATCCGCGTGAACGCCTTGGTCTCCGGCGCGGTCGACACCCCGGCCTTCCGCAACTCCATGGGCGCGACCCCGGAGGGCGAGGCCGCCATCGCGGCCCTGCACCCCCTGGGCCGCATCGCCCGCCCCGACGAGATCGCCGCCTTCTGCGCCTACCTGCTCAGCCCGGAGGCGAGCTTCATCACCGGTGCGGCCCTCGCCATCGACGGCGGCTTCACCGCCCGCTGACCCGCGCCCCGCGCGATACGTCCCCGGCTGCCGGCCGGATCGCGACGGGCCCACCACCGCGTCCGGGCACTGGAAACGCGGGGTGGGCCGTCACTTTCGACGATGGGCGAGCGGGAGTGCAGGTCCCTCATTCGCCCATCGCCGGTCCAAGGAGCGAGCCGCCATCCGGCTCACTCACCACCGGGGACGAGGTGGGGCGGGTTGGTCAGGCCCGCCACCCACCTACGTCGCCGTGGGGAGGGGACAGATGGTGGGACCCCACCGCCCAGCCTCCCCCGCAACCCCCGCCGGCGTGTGGGACAGCACGCCTACCGAGGGAAAAGCCGAAAACCTTCGCCTGCAACGGGTCAGTGGTGGCCACCGCCGCCACCTCCTCCGTTGCCGCCGCCACCGCTGTTGCCGCCATGGCCGCCACCACCACCCATGCCTCCCCCACCGCCCATACCGCCACCGCCACCCATGCCGCTGCCCCCGCCCATGCCACTGCCGCCGCCCGTTCCGCCGCCGGAGTGGGTGCCGCCGGGCGAGGAGCCGCCCGGGCCGCCGCCTGCGGGAGAGCCTCCGCCGGAAGTGGTTCCGCCGCCTGCCGGGGAACCACCGCCCGTGGTACCGCCGCCGGTCGTGCCGCCGCCCGCGGTTGTCCCGCCGGTCGTGCCACCCGCCGTCGTCCCGCCTGTCGTACCGCCAGGGGATGTTCCGCCGGTCGTGCCGCCAGCCGTCGTCCCGCCGGTCGTACCGCCGGGAGATGTTCCGCCGGTTCCGGTTCCGGCGCCGGAGGTGGCTCCGCCGCCGGTAGATCCGGCGGGGTCGCCGGTTGTGCCACCGGTGGTGGTTCCACCACCCGCGGCCGTGCCGGTGCCGCCGGAAGTGGTTCCACCTGTCGTGGTCCCACCGGAAGTAGTTCCTCCCGTTGTGGTGCCGCCCGTGGTGGTTCCGCCTCCGGTGCCGCCTGTGTCGCCGGGGGTCGTTGTGCCCGGTTGCGTTGCGCCATCGGTGGTTCCGGGAGTCGTGCCGCCGGGTTGGGCAGTGCCGGGCGCGGTGGTCCCGGGGTCGACCGTGCCGGGTTGAGTGGTGCCCGGCTGAGTTGTGCCGGGATCGGCCGGGGCGGGCTGGCCGGTGCCGGGCTGGGTCGCACCGGGTTGGGTGCCCGGTTGCGTCGCGCCCGGGACGGTGCCGCCCGGCAAGGTGGTACCGGGTTGCGTTGCGCCGGGGGCGGTTCCGCCCGGGAGGGTCCCGGAGATGGGAGTGCCGGAGGCCGGGGCGGTGGAGCCCGGGACGCTGACCGCCGGAATCTGGGAACCGGGGAAGGAACCCACGGTCCAGCCGGCGAGGGTCGCGTTCTGGAACGGCAGCGGGTTGATGAACTGCGCCGGGTTGGCGTAGGTGACGCCCGGTGTTGCGAGAGCGCGGGTTTCGCAGTGGGTGCCGCCGCTGGTGGTATCGACCGGGCGGCCCTTGACCCAGTTCGGGGTGACGGTCGGTGCGGTGGGGACGTAGGCGCGGATGGCGGCCACGGTGGCGACGGCGTGGGAGCGCTGCTGGCCCGGCAGCGCGGCGGCGTCCTCGAAGAGGATGACGTCACCGTTGCCGAGTGTCGCGGTGCCCGAGTGCGGTTCGGTGGGTTCGGGGGCGGCCTGCAGGCCGGGCGGGGCGGCGACCGGCCCGCCGAGCACGGTGGCGGCGGACATGGCCAGCGCGGAAGCCACTGCGGCGCCGGAGATCACGGCCGCGCGCGGGGCGTAGCGGCCGATGGCGGACCCGGTGTCGATGCTGCGGTAGGCGGCGATGGCCGCGCCCACGGCGACGGTGTGCGCGGGATCGGGCGAGATGACGACCGGGCGGCCGAGATCGGCCAGCACCCGCGCCACCTCGGCGGGCCGGGCCGCGCCGCCGATGAGCAGGACGCGGTCGATGTCCTCCATGTGCAGGCCGGCGCGGTGCACCACCGAGCGAACCAGCCGTAGCGAATTGCGAATGTGCCAGCTGCGCAGGCGATTCGTATCGGAGGCGGGCACCACCGCCGACACCGGCTGCGTCCCGCCGGGCGCGATGCTGCGCGCGTACCGGGCCAGCAGCGTGCCCAGCGGGCGGCCGCCGTATTCGGTGGAGCGTTCGGCGCGCCCGAGGATGCCGCGCTCGTCCCGGTCCGCCTCGGTGCGCACCACCGCGATATCGAGGCTGTTCCCGCCGAGGTCGTAGACCAGGGTCAGCCCGAATTCGGAGATGCCGTACTCCTCGTCGAGCCATTCCACCGCCGCGACCGGTTCGGGCATGAGCGTCACGTCCGCGGCCCCGGACCAGTCCAGCGCGCGCCGCAGCCGCGTGACGTGTTTGTCCGAATAGCAAGCGGGATAGGTGGTTACGGCGGGGGCTTCGGGAGCATTGGCCTCGATGAGCCCGTTCACCACGGCCGCCACCAGATCCGCCGGGGACCAGATGCGACCGCCGATGACGACGGGGTCGGGATCGGCCGTGAGATCGGCGAAGTCGGTGACAACCGGGGCGAACCGGGGAATTCCCCCGATATGCGGGCCGCCGGCGCTGTCGAAGGTGACCGCGGTCCGGCGGACGCGCACCGCGGGCCGGTTCCGATCACCGGCCGAGGTCGCCCATACGGAGTTCACTGTGCCGATGCTCATGCCAAAGCCAACTGTCATCGCTATCCCGTCAACGCACCGTGACCACGGCCTCACAGGCGTACCAACCATGTGGTCGCGGTCGTTTTCCAAACAGCGCGTTCAGGTTAGCTGGCGGTAGCGGGACATGAATATCGAATTGAGGGAAAAGATTTCGCGTCCAGTAGCGAAGTTGGCGAATCTACTGGTCAGGCAATCGCCCCAGCAAGATCGAATCCAACTGCGGGACATAAGCAACCGAACAGTCTTTCTCGGTAGTTACAACGCAGCGAACAAACAACTCATACCAACCGGTTTGCAATGAGTGTCCGAAATATAAAACCGCAACGTCAGTTTGGGAGTGTGGATTACCGATCACTGGTCGGTAGCTACCCGGGAATACCCCACGCGGGCCGCTTCACCGTCCGTGATTCGCAATGAAATCTTCTCTACTACCGGTGATGTCGCTCCGAGCAAACGCGGCATTACAACTCGCACAACACCATCGGTACGTTGCGTACGAACCCGCCCCGAGGATTCGCAGCCGAACCATGATGGGATACCTTGCCCGGCACGAAAGGTCACCGGATCCGGCACAGAGGTGTCCGTCATCCCGCCCGTCATCCCGACACTGCGAAGGCCGCCGCACGCGCAGGGGGTGGGCGTGCGGCGGCCTTCTATGGGGCGTCGCCGAGAAGGGGTGGGTTCAGCGACGCACCAGCAGGGGAAGCCTGCGGCGGGGGCGGTTGACGGCGCCGCCGCGAATGACGTGCGGCTGGCGCTGACCGACCAGTCGGTCGAAATCGCCTGCGCTGCGCGGCGGTTGGGCCAGGCGCCCGGCATTGAAGTCGTCCACCAGCTGACGCACGGTCTGCTGCGCGCACGACTTGTTGGTGCCGATGAACCCGGTCGGCCCGCGCTTGATCCAGCCGGTGACATACGCACCGGGCACCACCGCGCCACCGGACTCCTCGGTCACCCGGCCGTCCGTGTTCGGAATGATCCCGGCCCGCTCGTCGAACGGCAGCCCCGACAGCGCCACGCCCCGGTAGCCGACCGAGGTCAGCACCAGCCCGGCGGCCAGGGTCTCGACATCCTCGGTGGGCACCGCGTGCACCGCGCCGTTGTCACCGGTGACGAGCTCGTTGCGCACCACTTCGATCCCCGTCACCCGATCCACCCCGGCAATGGCCTGGGGCGCGGACAGGTACCGGAACACGATGCGTTTGCGGCCACCCACAGGGCGATCGGCCAAGCCGCGCAACAGCTTCAGCTTGTGCTCGACCTTCTGCGACATGCCCTCGACGATCTCCGGAATCTCACCCTCGACCACGATGTCGACATCCGCGCCCAGCAGGCCCACGAATTCCGGCACGGTGAAGGCGGATTCGGCCGGACCGCGTCGCCCGAGGATCACCACTTCCTCGATATTGCTGCGCCGCAAGGCCGTCAGCGCCCGCTGCGAGACGTCGGTGCTCGCCAGCAGTTCCGGATCGGTGGTCAGAATGCGGGCCACGTCCAGCGCCACATTGCCGTTGCCCACGATCACCGCGCGCCGCTGCGACAGGTCGAAGTACCGGCCCGCCTGCTCCGGATGCCCGTTGTACCAGGCGACGAAGTCGGTGGCGGAGACGCTGCCCGGCAGCCCCTCCCCCGGAATCCCGAGCTTGCGGTCCGAGGACGCGCCCACGGCGTAGATCACCGCGTGGTGGTGCGCCAGCAGTTCCTCGTGCGAAACATGTTCGCCCACGGTCACATTCAGGTACGACCCGAATCCCGGCTGCGCCGAGATCACGTCGAAGAGGTCGCCCACCTTGCGGGTCTTGGTGTGATCGGGCGCGACACCGAAGCGGGCCAGCCCGTAGGGCGTGCTCAGCTTGTCGAATACGGTGACGGAAACCCCTGGCTGCGTGAGCAATTCGTCGGCCGCGTACATGGCCGAGGGCCCCGACCCGATGACGGCCACCCGCAAGGGTTCCCGTCCCGGCTTGACCGCCGCCGCGGGAACCGGCTTGGCCAGCAGCGGCCGCGGCCGCTCCTGCCGGTAGAAGTCGGCATTGATCTCGATGAACGGAAGCTGTTCCTCGGTGAGCTTTTTCGACGAAGTGATGGCGTCCACCGGGCAGGCGGTGGCGCACGCCCCGCAGTCCACACAGGCCTGCGGGTCGACGTAGAGCATCTCGGCGGTCAGGAAGTCCGGCTCATCCGGGGTGGGATGGATGCAGTTGACCGGGCAGGCGTAGACGCAGGACGCGTCGCTGCAACAGGATTGGGTGACAACGTACGGCACTGGACGTTCCCCTTCCCTACGCGGCCTTGCCGGAGCGGATCGGCTCCGAGCGGTAGCGCGAGGCCGTGCCGGCGATGCCGAACAGCTTCCACACCCGCTTGGAGATCGGGTTCATCAGGCCGATCTCCTGGGCCAGCGCGCGCACGTCGATGAAGTAGTCGCTGAAGACCTGCTTGGCCTCCTTGGAGCCGTAGAACAGCTCCTTGCGCACGTTCTCCGGAATGTCGAACTCGCGGAAGAACTTCTTCGGCGGGGTCGCGATGGAGCGGCCCAGGATGAACATGACGATCGGCATGGCGATCGAGAGCACGAAGCGGTTGGCGACATTGCCCTCGGGCACATGCTGCTTGAGGAATTCGTGCGCGAAGGAGATGTGGCGCGCCTCCTCGGCGACGTGGATGGACATGACGCCGCGCATGATCGGGTGCACCTCCTCACCCGAGCGCAGGATGTCCTTCTGGATGTGGTCGATCGGCTCCTCACCGGCGAGCACGGCCATGAAGAACAGGTTGGGGAACATGACCGCGACGGGCACGCCGAGGAAGCGCAGCTGGCGGACCAGCGGGCCCATGCCGGGCACATCCGCGCCGATGCGGTTCACCATCTCCTGGAACATCAGGGTGTGGTTGAGCTCTTCGGACATCTCGTGGGTGCAGTAGCGGAACTCCGCGTCACCGTTGGGCAGCGAGAAGGTGTGGTTCACCATGCCGCTGATCAGGATCGACTCGAACTGGAGGCCGACCTTGGCGACATTGGCCTGACGGTACTTGCCGATCGCGATCTTCTGCTCGTCGCTCAGCGCCAGGTACCACGGGTGGCGGCCGAGCGGGTCGGCGGACGCGGGCAGGATCCAGCGCTCAGGCTTGGCGTCGGCGTCGAAGTCCGGGTTCTCCCAGTCGATGTCCTCGTAGGGATCGAAGTTCTTGTTCACCGACCCTTCCGAGAGCAGGAGCAGCTTGTTGGCATACTCCTGGGCCTCGGCAACCACGGGGTCGACGGTCGTCGTGGTCGGAGACATCGTCGTCACCTCTCCATAGGAAGCATTTATCTGTGCCCCATGGTTACACCAAACAGAGGAGTCGTCAACAACTGCTCGCAGGCATGCTTGCAGAAGCTAGCACTCCCCCGCCTCCCCGAGACTTCAGCGGGCGGCTAAGAGCCGTAGACAGTCCCATACCCGTACCAGCGGTTAGGCGCCGATTCTATTTTGGACGTACCCGACGAGTTACCCATACGGCACGAGATCAGCCGTCACCCTGGGAGACGAAAATTCAGAGTGCCGCGACTCTTGTGACACGCCGGAACAGACCCGTCAGCGAATGATGGCGATGCCCGCCCGAATCCTGGGCCAGCAGGGCCTGCCGGGCCGCGATGGCCGCGCCGTCGGCGATCGTGCGCTCGGGATCGGAGGCGACCACGACCGGGCGGGCCAATTCCTTGGCCAGGACCTGCGCGACCTCGGGCGGGCGGGCCGCGCCGCCGACGACCAGGATGCGATCCACATCGGCCATGGTCACGTCCGCGATGCGCAGGCATTTGTAGACCAGTGCCAGCGAGCGGCGAATGTGCTCGCCGCGCAACTCCCCCGAATCGGCGTCGGAGAGTCCGCGCGGCACCACCTGGGAGCCCGCGGTGCGACGCAGCTTGCGCGCCACCATGTCTCCGAAGGCCCGGCCGCCGTACTCGACCGAGTGCAGCGGCAGCCCGACCACCGGATTGCTCGGCGCGCCCATGCCCACCCGCAGCAGCGTGATGTCCAGGCCGGACCCGCCGAGGTCGTAGACCAGCGCCAAACCCGGTGTGAGCGGCCCGCGTTCGGCCGCCAGCCAGGCCGCGGCGGCGATCGGCTCGGCCATCAGGGTGGCCTCGGCGAGCCCGACACCGTCGAGGGCGGTACGCAGATCGCCGACCAGATTGGCGGAGTATCCGGCCGGGTGGGTGACCGCGATACCGGCCTCCCCGCTCCCGAGCGGTCCGGTCGGGGGCTGCCCGAGCACCTCCGCGGCCACGCTGTAGGCGACGGTCGCCACCAGATCGGCGGCCGAGAGCGCCCGGTGCCCGACCCGTGCGACGGGCGCCCCGCGCTGGGTGAGGTCGGCGAATTCGGTGATGACCCGCCCGTGCCGGGGAATGCGGCCGACCCGCGCGGTCCCGGAACTGTCGAAGGTGAGGGTGGTGCGCCAGGTCGAGGGTGGAACACCCTTGCGGCCGGGGGGATTCTTTCCCGATCGATCGGCCGCCGTCGAGCAGACCGTATTGACCGTGCCGATTGACAAACCCACACCGAACGCCATCATCCACCTCGATCTGACGAGCCGTTTCACGCCAGCCATCTGACCCGACCCGCATTTATGCAACTCCTGCGCCGGATGCTTGCCAACCACCGGACACGAGGTTGTCCGCACGTGCGCCGGTTCGCCGCGAGAACCGCGCTGTCCAGCCCGACTGGGGGCGAGCAGCCCGCGCGTGTTCGAGTCGCGCAATGTTTGCCCGCCTTCGTCGGTTCGCCGGATGCGGGATAGCAGGTGCCGAACGGTTCGGATGTGACGGGTGGCAATTGCCCGACGGTGGCGGGCACAGCGAAAAGCGCCCCCGCTCCGGTGAATTCGGAGCGGGGGCGCCAGGAGCTGTCCGGACTCTAGCTGGTCGGTGTCTTCAGCATGTTGCTGCTCAGCACCGACACCACGCTGTAGGCCAGGTTGATCAGGTCCGGGGCGATTCCGGTATTGCCCATCAGCATCTTGGCCAGCGGGCCGAAGAACTTGATGGCCGTCTGCACCAGCGAGCTCA
>NZ_BAFX01000052.1 GCF_000308815.1 Nocardia concava NBRC 100430 | reverse complement strand
CGAGTGCGGGAGCTCGTCGCGCACGCCCTCCAGGGCCGCCTCGCGAATGAGCTCGGCCATCAGGACTTCCTCGGGCTCGTCGGTGAGCTCGCCGTCGGGGTAGAAGGCCGGGCCCTCGGGCATCTGGGAGGCGATGACGTCGATGAGCACCTCGACCTGCTCACCCTTCACCGCGGAGACCGGAACCACCTCGGCCTCGGGGCCGAGCAGCTGGGACACGGCCATGAGCTGATGTGCGACCTGGTCGCGGCTCACCTTGTCGATCTTGGTAACCACGCCGAGCAGGGTCGTCTTGGGCGCCATGGTCTTGATCTGCTCGACGATCCAGCGGTCGCCGGGGCCGATCTTCTCGTCGGCCGGGATGCAGACCGCGATCACGTCGACTTCGGAATAGGTGTCGCGCACCAGGTCGTTGAGCCGCTGGCCGAGCAGCGTGCGCGGGCGGTGCAGGCCGGGGGTGTCGACCAGGATGAGCTGCGCGTGCTCGCGGTGCACGATGCCGCGGATGGTGTGCCGCGTGGTCTGCGGCCGCGAGGAGGTGATGGCGATCTTCTGCCCCACCATGGCATTGGTCAGCGTGGACTTGCCGGTGTTCGGGCGTCCGACGAAACAGACGAAGCCGGAACGGAATTCGTCCTTGTTCTGGCCGCTCATTCGAAAACCTCCGATTCGGTGTCGATGTCGAGCGCCGCCGGTACCTCGCCCGCCTCGGGCCGCTGCGCGGAAATGGGATTCTCGACGCCGTAGCTGTCGCTCGCGTCCAGCACGTCGAACACCGCCCCCTTGGCATCGCCGAAAATGATTCGCGCGGAAGGCGATACCTCACGCACCGCGGACACACCGAGATCGGAGAACTTACCCGCGACCACCACGGCCGCCTCGAAACCCTCTGCGCCACTGGAGATCGCGGCCGCCACCGCCGCCTGCAGGGCGGTCAGCCGCAGCGTCGACAGCTCGACGGTCCCGGCGGCATAGGTGCGTCCGTCGGTATCCCGCACGGCCGCACCGCCGTTGCCGCCGGTCCGTCCCATGGCGCCACGGGCGAGGACCGCCAGCTTGCTGTCCTCGGCATCCAGTTCAATCATCGGCCTCTCCGTCCTCGTGTGCGCCGCCGTCCGGCTCGCTGTCTCGAAAAACACCGTCGGCGGGTTCGCTTTTCGTCTTCTCGGGGGCCTTGCGCACCACCACCGTGTGGATGCGCATGCGGCCCCGCGCGTCGGCCCCGCCCTCCCCCTTCAGTTGCAGGCCGTGCACGACGGCCTTGGAGCCGGGCAGCGGGACACGGCCCAGCGCGTGCGCGAGCAGGCCGCCGACGGTGTCGACGTCCTCCTCCTCGATCTGCATGCCGAACAGCTCGCCCAGATCGTCGACCGGGAGCCGGGCCGAGACCCGGTAGCGGCCGTGGCCGATCTTCTCGATCGGCGCGATCTCGTCCTTGTCGTACTCGTCGGCGATCTCGCCCACGATCTCCTCGAGAATGTCCTCGATGGTGACCAGCCCGGCGATGCCGCCGTATTCGTCGACCAGCAGCGCCATATGGTTGCGGCGGCGCTGCATCTCGTCGAGCAGGGCGTCCAGCGGCTTGGAGTCGGGCATGAACACGGCGGGCCGCATGACCTGCCGCACCTTCACCTTGCGGCTCCGATCCGCGTACGGGACAAGGTCTTTGAGGTAGACGACGCCGAGAATGTCGTCGACGTTCTCGCCGATCACCGGCACCCGGGAGTGCCCGGACCGCACGGCCAGCGACATCGCCTGCGCCGCGGTCTTGTCCGCCTCGATCCACACCATCTCGGTGCGCGGCACCATGACCTCGCGGGCGGGGGTGGTGTCGAGTTCGAAGACCGACTGGATCATGCGGCGCTCGTCGGCGTCCACGACACCGCGCTCGCCGGCCAGGTCCACCACCTCGCGCAGTTCGATCTCGGAAGCGAAGGGGCCGTTGCGGAATCCCTTACCGGGGGTGATCGCATTACCGACCAGGATCAGCAGGCGGCTGATCGGGCCCAGCAGCGAGCCGATGGCCTGCAGCGGCAGGGACGCACCGAGCGCCAGGGAGTACGCGTGCTGGCGGCCGAGGGTACGCGGGCCGACACCGATCACCAGATAGTCGACCAGCACCATGACCGCCGCGGTGATCAACAGCGCGGTGGCCTCACCCAGCCAGTCCATGAGCACCGCGGCCAGCAGCACCGTCGCGGTGATCTCGCACGTAAGGCGCAGCAGCACCATGAGATTCACATACCGCGGCCGGTCCGCGATGATGCGGGATAGCCGTGCGGCGCCGGTGCGTTCGGCGCGCACCAGATCCTCCACGCGGGCGGGGGAAATGGTGTTCAGCGCCGAATCCAGCGCCGCGAAGACACCGCCCGCCGGGACCAGGACGATCGCCAGCAGGAGCAGAACGAATGAATTCACGCCGGGCCCAGCGGATCACCGGTGGTGTCGGTGAATCCGGTCTTGCCCAGCAGCCGCTGATCGCGGTCGGCCAGTTCGGCGCGGCGCATCTCCTGGCGGACATGCTCGTACCAGCCCTCCAGCAGGGAGGCCTGCAGCGCGAACATCTCCTTCTCCTCCTCCGGCTCGGCATGGTCGTAGCCGAGGAGGTGCAGGACGCCGTGCACGGTCAGCAGCGCGAGCTCGTGATCCATGGAATGCCCGGCCTTCTCGGCCTGCTGGGCCGCGAACTCGGGGCAGAGCACGATATCGCCGAGCATGGAGGGGCCGGGCTCGGCGGCATCGGGCCGTCCGCCCGGCTCCAGCTCGTCCATGGGGAAGCTCATGACGTCGGTCGGGCCCGGGAGGTCCATCCAGCGCATGTGCAGATCCGCCATGGTGTCGAGATCGACCAGCACCATCGACAGCTCGGCCGCCGGATGGACGTCCATCTGCCCGATCACGAAGCGCGCGACGCTGACCAGTTCTTCTTCGGATACCTCGATACCCGATTCGTTGGCGATCTCGATGCTCACCCGAACAGCCTAGAGGGCGAGGTCAGTGTCGTTCTCCCCGGCTCGCGGCACGTCGCTGCGCGCGATTGCCCGGGTAGTGCACCGCGGCCGGGGGCCGGGTCTCCGACTCGTACCGGTCATAGGCGTCGACGATCGCCCCGACCAGCCGGTGACGGACCACGTCGGCGCTGGTGAGCTCAGCGATGTGGATGTCATCGATGCCGTGCAGGATCTCCGTCGCCGCCCGCAGACCCGAACGCGAGTTGTTCGGCAGATCGACCTGGGTGATGTCACCGGTCACCACGATCTTGGAGCCGAAGCCCAGGCGGGTGAGGAACATCTTCATCTGCTCGGCCGTGGTGTTCTGCGCCTCGTCCAGAATGATGAACGAATCATTCAGCGTGCGACCGCGCATGTACGCCAGCGGCGCGACCTCGATGACACCGGCCTGCATGAGCTTCGGGATCGCCTCGGGATCCATCATGTCGTGCAGGGCGTCGTAGAGCGGACGTAGGTACGGGTCGATCTTGTCGTTCAGCGTGCCCGGCAGGAAGCCCAGCCGCTCACCCGCCTCGACCGCCGGCCGGGTCAGGATGATGCGGTTGACCTGCTTGGTCTGCAGCGCCTGTACCGCCTTGGCCATGGCCAGATACGTCTTGCCGGTACCGGCCGGGCCCACCCCGAAGACGATGGTGTGCGCGTCGATAGCGTCGACATAGCGCTTCTGGTTGAGCGTCTTGGGCCGGATGGTCTTGCCGCGCCGGGACAGGATGTCCAGGCTCAGCACCTCCGCCGGGGAATCCGAGGAGCCCTCGGTGAGCATGGAGTAGGTGTGCCGCACCGCCTCCGGGCTGACCACGCGATTGCGCGCGGTCAAGGCCACAAGCTGCGCCACCACACGTTCCGCCAGCGCCACGTCTGCGGGCTTGCCGGTCAGTGTGACCGAGTTGCCACGGACATGGATGTCGGCATCGAGCAGCCGCTCGAGTTCCCGCAGGTTCTCATCAGCCGAACCCAGGAAACCGAACACCGACTCCGGTGCCAATTCGATGCTGGAACGAACGGTCCGCCCCGCCGGCCCGGACCCGTTGACGCCGGCCCCGATGCCGGCAATGGGAGTGCTCTGATCGCCGATTTCGCCTGGGTTTCTCAAAAGTGGCTATAGCCTGCTTCCCGGTCTCGATCCCGTATTCGTTGACAGAAGTTTACCGCCGCCCACCGACACGGCCCAGTGAATAAGCCGCTACCAACAGGCGAAACAACCCACCGTCACGCAACCGCCGCACCCCCGAATCCATTCCGTGCCGCAACCAGGCGATATCGGAGCGCGACCGTAGACTCCGGTCGTGTCGGAAACCTGGATACCTCTGCGGCGAGGCGGGAACAGGATCGACCCTCCCGCCGGTCGGATCAGAATCGCGGTGGGTGCGGTGGCGGTACTGGTCGGCATGTACACCCCATTAGTCAGCATCAGAGGCCCTTACGACCCACCGACCTTCACGATGCTCGGTCTCGGCCGTTTGGGCGCACCGGCGGTGCCGTTGTTCATCGCGGGCGCGGTCGTACTGCTGGGGTTGGGCTTGCTACCCGACCGCATCGATATGCCGGCCGTCAAGCTCGCGCCTGTGCTGCTGGCGCTGACCTTCGCCGAAACGATCGGTGTAGCACTGGATCTCGTCACAGGGTTGGTGATCGCGGTCGCGAATCACGGTGACCATGACGGAACTCATGTGACATACCGGGTGGGGCTGCAGTTCTTGATCGTTGGCCTGGTGCTGCTGTTGTCCGGAGCCTTCGACCGTTGGCGCGCCGGGCCTACCAGCGCGGAGTGAGCGCGCCCAGGGCGCCGAGGGCGACGGCGGCGGCGGTGGAGGTGCGCAGGACGGTGGGGCCGAGGAGGACTACGTCGGCGCCGGCTTCGGTGAGGGACTTCAGTTCGGAGTCGTCGAGGCCGCCTTCGGGGCCGACTATGAGGATTACCTCGGGGACGTCAGCGAAAGACAGTTCGGTCAAACGGGATTCGCCGGACTCGTGGAGAGCCGCGACAATCGCGCCGGAAGACTTGGCGGCACGGACCAATTCGAGGAGGTCCTTGGTGGTGTGGAGGTCGGCGACGTCCGGGATGTAGGCGCGGCGGGATTGGCGGGCGGCTTGTTTGGCGGCGGCTCGCCATTTTTCGACGCCCTTGCGGGCCTTGGCTTCCCAGTTGGAGACGCAGCGGAGGGCCTGCCAGGGGACTATGGCGTCGGCGCCGGCTTCTGTCATGAGTTCGACTGCTAGTTCGGAGCGGTCGGATTTGGGGAGGGCCTGGACCACGGTTACCTGCGGGGTCCAGGGGTCCGCTAGGCGCTTGTTCAGGACCTTCAGTTCGAGGCGATCCTTGTGGGCCGCAACCACTTCCGAGTCGGCGAGGGTTCCGTGGCCGTCGGAGAGGGTGATGGCCTCTCCCACCCGGGTGCGGCGGACGGTGGCGGCGTGGCGGCCCTCGGGGCCGTCCAGGACCGCGGTCGCACCCGGGTCGGGGATGTCGTCGAGGTAGAAGACGGTGGCGGCCAAGGGATCAGCGTCCGCTGAAGGATGCGCGCAGGCGCGCGAACAGGCCCGAGTTGTGCTCGGACTGGGCGGTCATCACCTCGGTGTGCTCGCCCGCGCGCATGCCCTTGTACTTGCGCAGCAGATCGGACTGCTTGGCGTCGAGCTTGGTCGGCACCACGATGTCGAGGTGCGCGATCAGATCGCCGCGGGAGCTGGCGCGCAGCTTGGGCATGCCGTGGCCGCGCAGCACCGACGCCTCGCCGGGCTGGGTGCCCGGCGGGATGGTCAGCTCGACCGGGCCGTCGAGGATGGTGTCGATGACGACCGTGGTGCCCAGGGCCGCGTCGACCATGGGGACGCGGATGGTGCAGTGCAGGTCGTCGCCGTCGCGCACGAAGGTGTCGTGCGGCTGCTCGACGATCTCCACGTACAGGTCACCGGCGGGACCGCCGCCGGGGCCCACCTCACCCTGAGCGGCCAGGCGCACGCGCATGCCGTTGGCGACACCGGCCGGGATCGGCGCGGCGATCTCGCGGCGCGACCGCACGCGGCCGTCGCCACCGCACTTGCGGCAGGGGTCCGGAATGGTCTCGCCCGCGCCCCGGC
This sequence comes from Nocardia concava NBRC 100430, assembly GCF_000308815.1. Classification (GTDB taxonomy): domain Bacteria; phylum Actinomycetota; class Actinomycetes; order Mycobacteriales; family Mycobacteriaceae; genus Nocardia; species Nocardia concava. Next base: position 1 of record NZ_BAFX01000052.1, on the reverse strand, counting down.
A
>NZ_BAFX01000053.1 GCF_000308815.1 Nocardia concava NBRC 100430 | reverse complement strand
GGTAGAGCACCGCGGCGATGGCGGTCGAGACGACCAGGCTCAGCAGTGCGAAACCGGCCCAGCCGAGAATGCCGAATTCCTTGCCGCCGATGAGGTTCCGGGTGATCAGGACCATGACCGGGAACTGGATGAGATAGAACGCGAAGGACACATTGCCCAGCCACACCATGCGCGGGTGGTTGTTGATACCGCCGATCCCGGCCAGGTCGCGGGCCGCCATGGTGGCCACGACCGCGGTCATCGGGGCGAGCAGCAGCACCGACATCTTGTAGTTCACCGGCACCACCCAGGTGGCGGCGTACGCGGCGGTCAGAGCCAGCAGCGGCCAGGCCATATTGGTGTTGCGCCAACGGCCTTCGAGCACCATGCGGGCGGCGAGGACGCCGAGGAAGAACTCCGGCAGCCGCGAGAGCGGGAAGGTGTAGCTCAGCCAATAGGCCGGGGACACCGGAATATTCGGCTGCTGGAACCACGCCGGCGACGCGTGCAGCTCGTAGTACGGCGAGGTGTTGCCCGGCACCAGACGCGGCGCGAAGGCGTTCGCGATGCCCTTGGGGCCGTCCACCCACAGGAAGTAGGAGGTGTGCAGCGCGATGATGCCGAGCATCAGCACGCCCATGGCCAGCAGCAGGTGGCGGGTCGGGATCTTCTGCACCAGGGGCAGCACCAGCGGAAAACTGAAGTAGAACAACACTTCCGCGGCCAGCGACCAGGACGGGACATTCAGCCCGCCGACCGTGGTCCACTTCGGCACCCAGGTGTGCACCAGCAGCAGGTTCGGAACCCACACCACCGCGCGATGCAGCGGCACACTCGCCACCACGATGAACGCGGCCGCCGCCAGCAGATGCGTCGGCCAGATCTTCAACACCCGTCGCCGATAGAAGCCCTTCACCGACATACCGGGTTTGAACGACCAGTAGATGATGAAGCCCGACAGCACGAAGAAGAACGTCACCCCGGCCGCACCCAACTGCATGGGGATCCACTCGTGGATATGGCGGAACAGCTCCGACTTCTGGAACGGGTACACCGGCAGAAACACCAAGGCGTGCAACACGAATACCGCGAACGCCGCCCACCACCGGGCCCCCGTCAGCGACGGCAGCGCGGGACGACGCTCGGCGGCAGAAGCCGCGCGCTCGGTGGCGGATTCGGTGCGCCCGGTGAGAGATTCGGCGCGCTGCGCGGTGGAGTTGGACTGCCCCGCAACAGGTTCGGCCGGCGCATTCGCGAGTGTCGCAGGCCCGGATTCACCACGCGCGGGGCTGAACTCACCACGCGTGGTGACGGCCTGCGCGGCATCGCCGGCCCATGCGGGTGAATGGGACTGGGCGGGCGGGGTTTCCAGAGCGACGGCCTCGTCGCGCATCCCGGGGAGGACTTCGGGTGGACGGGTCATCGTGCGTACCTCTCGTACAGAGCGTTGGCGATCACCGCGTCACCCTGGGGAGCGGGGTGGAACGGCAGGCCGCCGAGGTTGATCATCGGGTCGAACACGCCGTTGACCCACTGCTGCGGTGTGCACAGGCCGTGCCCGGCGGTGAGCGCACGGGAGTCGAGGAACTCCACCTGCGTCTGCGCGGCCGCCTCACGCTGCGCCTTGTCCATCCGGTTGAAGTATTCGACGACCGTGCGGCCCCGCGGTTGCAGCAGTGCGAGGCCCGCGATGTCGAAGCAGATGGTTTCCTGGTTGGGGGCGAACAACTCCGGGTAGCCGACGATGACGATGTGCGCGGCCGGTGCGTAGTACCTGATGTAGGTCACGACCTTGGCGATGCGGGCAGCGTACTCCGAACCGGTGATCTTGTGCGGGTCGATCATCCGGCCCTCGGCCACCGCGTCGGGTCCGCAACCGCCGGCGAGGTCGTAGAAGCAACTCTGCGAGGACGCCCACGGCGAGAGATCGGCCCCGCCCCAGTGGTCGTTGAAGCCGAATTGCAGCGTCACCAGCTTGGTTCGAGGCCCGAACGCCCCGGCCTTGGCGGCATTGGCGGCCTGGACCGTGAGGGTGTAGCCGTCGCCGCCCTCGATCGTCGCGCCCGGACAGGACTGGTTCCAGACCTGATCGGCATTGCCCTGCAAGCCCATCCGGGCGGACAACTGCTCCGGCCAGGAGGTCTCGCCGCGATCGCATTTCTTCTCGTCGGAGAACGGTTCCCACCCGTTCGCACTGAACGAATCGCCCAGAATGACAAGGGCTTTGCCCTCGGAGGCCGGTTCTTTCCCGGCCGGAGCCGGATCGGCGTGTGCGCCCGCGGTTCCCGTCATGGCCGCTGCGATGGCCACGACCGCGGCGCACAGCGAAGCCGATGCGCCTGGAATACGGAACTTCATGTAACCCTCGAATCGCAAATTGAATGGGAGTTCTTCAGTTTTGCGCGGAGTGTGAAGAGACGAGTGGGTGCGGGAACGCGAAATCCGTTGTGCGGGATCAGCGTCCGTATCGGTCGTAGATCGCGGTCGCGATCACGGAATCGCCCTGGGTGGACGGATGGAAGGGCAGGCCGTCGACGCCGGTGCGGAAATCGGCGACCCCGTTCAGCCACGGCTGCGATGAACAGAGGCCGTGCCCCGCGGTCAACGCCCGGGAATCGAGGAACTCGATGCCCAGCAGCTGCGCGGCTTCTCGCTGCGCCACCTCGATCCGGTCGAGGTACTCCACCACCGCGCGCCCGCGCGGATTGATGAACGGCGCGACGCCGAGGATGCTGAGGCAGACGGTGCTGCTGCCCGGCACGAAAAGCTCCGGATACCCGACGAATACGATTTTCGCGTTCGGCGCGTAGTACTTGATGTAGGTGACGGCATTGCTCATGCGCTTGGCCATCAGCGCGCCGGACACCCCGTTGAAGTCGGTCATCCGGCCCTCGTCGACCGCGTTCGGGTCACAGCCGAGCTCGAGGTTGAACACGCAGGCCTGCAAGGAATTCCACAGCGTCTGATCCGACTTGCCCCACTTGTCGTTCAGCCCGAACTGCAGTGTCACCAGCTTGGTGTTCGGCCCGAAGGCGCCCTCCTTGTCGGCCCGCTGGGCCTGCTGGGCCATGGTCCAGCCGGGCCCGCTGTCGATGGACGCACCCGGGCACGACGGGTCGGACACCCGGTCGGTCCCGAACACGCCCATCAACTGACTCAGTTGGACCGGCCAGGCGGTGCGCCCGTGCAGGTTGCAATCGTCTTTACCGGTGAAGTGGTCCCATTCGTTCGCGGAGAACGAATCGCCCAGCACCACCAGCTCTTTGCCCGCGGGATGCGGATCCGCAGCGGAAGGATCCGCACTCGCCGCGGCCACGGCCGTCATCGAGGCCGCGATTGCCACCACGGTGGCGCACAGCCACCGTCCACCATTGCCCAGCACTTGACCAGTCCAGTCCCGTCAGTACCCGGCGCGGGGTTCGAAGCCGGGCGCGTCGAGAGTCGGCGGCGCGGCGGGCTTGGGGGCCTGCGTCTGCGGCGCGGGCTTCGGCGCGACCTGAGCGGGTTCCGGCGCGGCCGGCTGCGGCGCAACCGGTTCCGTGGCGGCGGGCGCCGGAGCGGGAGCCTCGGTGGTGGGCGCGGGCGCGGCGGTCGTCGGCGCGGGCGCGGCGGTGGAGCTCGCGACCGTCGTCGGGGCGACCGTGGTGCTGGTGCCACCCGACGACCCGTCTGATGATTTAGAGCTGCTGCATCCCGTGACCCCCGCGAACAACAATGCCCCGCCGATTACAGCCGCAGCGGCACGGACGGCGAAAACCCCCGGTGTAGCAGACTTCATGGATACCTCGAATCAGATCTGAAGTGACATGTGTTCACTTCAGCGGGCAGTGTACAAAATGCGCCAACCGCGCCCGAGCAGATTCGGAAAATTGCCCCGAATCCTAGGGGCACCGAACCAGATTCATCCAGGTCAGGCCGATTTCAGCCGATGCAACCGGTTGCAGAAGCAACCCACCTCGCACCAGCGTCCGCCGCCGGTCAGCCCCGCGTATTCAACCGGTGAGCGGCACATCCCGGAAGGGGTTTGCCCGAAATATCCCAAACACGCCACCTGCCCGTGCCGCTCGGTGGATGTGCGGCGGGGTTCCAGAGTGTGGGCGCGGGGTTTGACCTGTTTGTTTGGGGTTTCGTATGGTTGGGGTTCGGCGATTCGTGGAATCCGGTGAGAGTCCGGGACGGTCGCGCCACTGTGAGCGCCCCTCGGGGTGTGAGTCAGACCCCGGATGCCGAACAGTTGTATCGGCCGAGGGGCGCGAATTCCCCTCCCACACTAGGAGTTCACGTGGCTACGTCCTACGTTCCCCGTTCCGGCGTTCAGTCCGGGGCGCTCGCGCTTCCGACCACGGCCATGTGGCTGATCGGGACTACCGTGCTGGCGTTGCTGGCCATCTACTTCATCGGGTTCGATCAGGGCGCGGTGTCGGTCTTCGGCAGCGATATGCACGTGCACGAGTTCGTGCACGACGGCCGTCACCTTCTCGGTTTCCCCTGCCACTAGGCACGGGGAACGAGTCAGCACAATGGAAAAACGGATCATCGGCCGAGGCGTCGCGTTGGGCGCGCTCGGTGGATTACTCGCGTTCGCGTTCGCTCGGATCGCCTCCGAGCCCGTCACCGATCGGGCCATCGAGTACGAAGAGGGACGCGACCACGCGCAGATGGCGCTGGACAAGGCCGCCGGGAAACCGATGGACATGGATATGGGCGCCGAGCTTTTCACCCGGAGTCAGCAGGCGAATGTGGGCCTCGGGTTCGGTGTGATCGTGCTGGGCGCGGCCATGGGGGCGCTGTTCGCGGTCGTGTACTTCCTGGCGTTGCGCAAGGCCGGGAAGATCAGCGCGCGGAATCTGGCGCTGCTGGTTTCCGGTGGCATGTTCCTCGCGGTGTACGCGGTGCCGTTCCTGAAGTACCCGGCCAATCCGCCGGGATCCTCGGACGGGGACACCATCAAGGAACGCACGGCGATGTTCGTGCTCATGATTCTGATCAGCGCGGTCGCACTCGTGGCTGCCGTCTGGCTGGGCCGCAGACTGGCTGCGCGACTGGGCAATTGGAATGCGTCGATCGCCGCGGCCGCCGCCTTCACGGTGGTGATGGCGGTGGTCATGCTGGTCCTGCCGAGCTACTCCGGCGAAACGCCGGAGCCGCTGAAGGATCCGTCGGGCACCATCGTCTACCCCGGGTTCCCCGCCGCGGATCTCTACCACTTCCGCCTGTACTCCTTTGCCGCCCAGCTGATCCTGTGGCTGGTCATCGGCGTCGGCTTCGCCTGGCTGGCCCCGCGCCTGCTCGGCGAGCGCACCGAGAACGCCCCCGCGGCGGCATGAGCGCGATCACCCGCCTCACGCTGATCACGCACGCGATCACCGACGCGGTGCAGGCCGCCCGCTTCCCCGCCGACGAACCGCTCAGCCCCCTGGGTGAGCGGTCCGTCGCGGCGGCGGGCGGCCTGCCCGGCCCGGACCGCGCCCTGTGCGCCCCCGAACTCCGCACCGAGCAGACCGCCAAGGCCCTCGGCCTCACCGCCAGCCCCGAACCCGCACTGCGCGACCTGAATTGCGGCAACTGGTCAGGCCAGTCCATGGACGACATCGCCCCGGACCAGCTGATGTCCTGGCTTACCGACCCGACCCACAACTCCCACGGCGGCGAGTCCATCACCGACCTGATTGCCCGCGTACGGATTTGGCTGGACACCCTGGCGGGCACCGGCGACCGCATCACCGCCGTCACCCACCCGGCAATAGTCCGCGCCGCCATCCTCTGCACCCTCAACGCTCCCCCGGAATCCTTCTGGCGCATCGACATTCCCCCGCTGACCGCCACAACTCTGCACCACCGCTCCCCCGCCTGGACCCTCCGCACCACCGCCCACGAACTGGCCTGACCATTCACGGCCCCGAGGACCAGATATTCCACCCCGCCGACGCGGCCCGCCGCCGCGCCAGCACCTCCAAATAGGGCACAAGCCCCGCGAAATACCGCTTCGCCTCACAATCCTTATCGCACTCCCGATGGCTTTCCAGGCCACGCTTCGCCACATCCAAATTCTGGACCGGATAGTCCGGAACTTCGTGTGTAATGGGTTGAACCACAGCACATCTCCCGAATCGTCGAATACCGAATGCCGAATGTCGGCGACCTGCCTCGAGTACACTCTGATCAGGCGGATTTCGGAATCCAAACAAGCTCGAATCCGCCTCGGAGATACGGTGATTCCCTTGCGGGGTCCACCACGGCGAATTCGACCGCGGCGGAACCTTCCATATTTCGAAGCGTCCGATAGTGAGGCTAACGAGATGACCGGATCGACCATGGGGCGCAGGGCCCTCGGACGAGAATTGAAGCGGCTGCGCGAAAACAAGAAAATGCGACCGTCGGAAACCGCGCGGGTGATCGGGGTGTCACCGCAAACCGTCGGGCGCTTGGAAGACGGGTTGGTGACCAAGGTTTCCGACCTCTACATCAACGCCTTGTGCGACGCCTATGGCGCGACAGACGAAGAACGCCGGGTACTACTGGATTTGGCGCTCGAGATCCGAACCACCCAGAAGTCCGGCGGCGGTTGGTGGCGGTCATACATGGACGAGATGCACGAGGGCTTCGACCATTACATGGGTCTGGAGGACGCTGCCCGCAAGGTCTCGGTCTGGAAGGTCACACTCATCCCCGGATTGCTCCAGACACCCGAATATCGGCGCGCAATTGCCTGGATCGAAACACCTGGCGCCCCAACCGAACAGGTGGAGCGGCGCCTCGAAATGGCCGTTCGCAGACAGGCACGGCTCGAGGACCCAGGCTTCGCCGTGGAGGTCGTCTTGTCGGAAATGACGCTGCGCGATCGAATCGGGGGTGCCGGTGTGATGGCGGACCAACTGCACCGGCTCGCCGAGGTCGCACAGCTGCCCAATGTCGAGATTCGCGTGGTTCCCTTCGCCACCTCGGGCTGCCTCGGCTCACGAACGGGATCGTTTGTGCTGCTGGAGTTTCCGAAGCTGCCCGCCACC